>JAJZFH010000017.1 GCA_021805445.1 Pseudomonadota bacterium | reverse complement strand
GGTCATGCCGGGTCAATTCTTGATATCATTCCCCCCTATGTTCGGCACGGGAGACTCCACTGGCTTCGTTTCAAGAAATATCTAAATTTCTCGCAAGTGCAGAGCGACGCGCGTTCAAACAGGCGGTATATGCAGTGCAGGATGATTCTGCGGCCTTGGATATCGTTCAGGACACCATGCTCAAGTTGACGGAAAGTTATTCTGATCGGCCGGTAGATGAACTTCCCCCATTGTTTCAGCGCATCCTTCAGAATACGATTCGAGACCATTATCGGCGTTCCAAGGTTCGTTCCACCTGGACCCCCTTGGCAGGCTCTTTCAGTCGAGGGATGGATGACGGTGAAGAAGAGTTCGATATTCTCGATTCAGTGGAGGATTCAGGAGAAGGCCGACACCTGTCTTTGGTGCCGGATTTACAATTAAATCAAAAACAAACCCTCGTTTTGATCGAGGTGGCTTTACAAAACCTTCCGGCGCGTCAACGAGAAGCCTTTCTGTTGCGTTATTGGGAGGAGAGAGATGTGGCTGAAACTGCGCAAATCATGGGCTGTTCGGAGGGGAGTGTCAAAACCCACTGTTCGCGTGCCGTGCATGCTTTGGCAGATGTGTTGGCTAGTCAGGGATTAAAAGACCATGGATGAACGGACCTTTGCAAAAATACTTTGCCAGCAACTGGATCGGGGAGTCAGTGACCTCGATCCTCTGGTGTTGGCGCGCTTGCGTACGCAACGTCACAAGGTACTTGCGCGGATGTCCCCGCCTGCGGAGCGGACTGGCTGGTCATTGACCGGAACTCATTTTGCCGTGGGCGATTATACGGGGCGCTGGTCACTGCTGACGGTTCTACTGGTTTTTTCCCTGGTCTTCTGTGGTTTTTGGTGGCAGGCCCAACACCAGGAGCCGGAGGAGGACGCCGGTTTTCTCGAGGCCAAAATGCTGGCAGCGGAAATACCCCCTCAGGATTTCGCCCAAAAGGATTTCACTGAATGGCTTCAGGAAAAGCGCTGATTGCGGTTTGTCTGCTGCTTTTGTGGAATACAGCATGCGCGCAAGGGACAGTTCCGGCACCGGTTTGGTCTTCTCTGACCCCACAACAGAAAATAATTTTGGCTCCGGCAGCCCAGGACTGGGATCACCTGTCTTCTTTACAGCGCAAGAGGTTGTTGAGTGCGGCTCAACACTACCCAAAACTTTCCCCGGAAGAACAAGTGCGTTTTCAGAAAAATATTCCGATCTGGACCCATTTACCAAAGGCGACTCGCGATCAGGCACGTCATAACTATAAGGTATTTCATGCGCTTCCTCCAGAAAAACGTGCTGCCATCAAATCGCGCTGGCGTGCCCATCATTCTGCCGTGACTGCCAGTGGAGCACACGTTCTGACACAAACCGTGACTGTTTCCGGGCCGCAGACGCCTCCATCCCCTGTGACCGTTGGCGGGGGGATTCCACCTTCGTCCGGATCCTTGCCGGGGACCTCGGTCACTGCGGGCAAGACCCATTGACTGCTGCCGACCCATGGATCCGTTTGCCTTTGCGACCCCGCCTGATCTGTTGGGTCTATGAGGCATTGTTGGTGGCGGGCGTTCTCATTGCGGCGGCTCTTCCTTTCGTTCGATTGACGCATTATGCGCTGCATCCCGAGTTACGGGAGTGGTATCGTCTCTATTTGTTTGGCGTGGTGGGTCTCTACTTTTCCTGGTTTTGGCACCGTTCAGGACAAACCATTCCGATGCGCACCTGGCACCTTCAATTGCTGGATTCCAGCGGGCATCCTCCCTCCTGGGGACGCGCCTTCCTGCGTTATGTTCTCGCGATTCCTGGGTATTTGACGGGAATCAGTCTTCTGTGGGTCTTGGTGGACAAGGAGGGACAATTTCTTCATGATCGCCTTCTGGGTTTGACCATGCGTCGATATTAGGCGCGTTTTTCTCCCCACCAACCAAGGAACAGTGCCAGCCCAAGAAACACCAGGCTAGGCGCCGTGGTGCTGTAAATGGGGCCCCAGCCGTTGAGTTGTCCCAGATAGGAAAAAAAACGGTTACTCAGATAAAATCCCAGACCCAGGCCGATTCCAATCATGATGCGCACGCCCACAGCCCCCGCGCGCGGGCGTTGCAGTCCAAAGGGCAAGGCCAGCAACATCATGACGAGACTGGAGAAAGGGTAGAACACTTTTCCCCATTGGGCGACTTCGAAACGCAAGGTTTGTTGGTGATTGTCGCGCAAATGCTGGATATAGGTGTGAAGATTCCACAGGGCCATTTGCTCGGGTTCCACCAGCAAGGTGGACATCACCTGGGGAGATAAAACGGAATCCCAACGCACATGGTCTTCGTGTACCACCGAGACACCCTGAGGCGTGAAGAGCGTTCGCTCCACCTGCTTCATTTCCCATTCGTGATCTTGCAGGTAGAGCGCTTGGTGTGCCGTGCTGATGCGTTGTAGACGGCGATTGTTGTCAAATTCGTAGATGCGCAGGTCTTGCAGGGAATTATCCGGCATCATTTCGCGAATATTGATGAAACTTCCCTTGTCCTTGATCCAGATGCCCGAGCGGAACTGGGTGGCGACCAGGTTGTTGAGCGCTTTCAAACGCCATTGTTGTGCGGCTTCCTCCGTGAAAGGCATGACCAACTCCCCCAGAATGAACGCCACCAGCACAAATCCTGTGCCGATTCGGAGCAAGGACTGCGCCAGTCGCTGGCGAGACATGCCCGAACTGCGCATGACGGTAATTTCGGAATGCTGAGCAAGATTGGTCAGGGCATAGAGTGTCCCAATCAGGGTGGCGATGGGAAATAATTCATAGGCATGGCCCGGCAGGGCCAAGGCAACGAATACGCCGATCTGCCACAGCGTATAGCCTCCCTTGCCGATATCGTTCAGTTCGTGGATGAGGTCGAAGAAAGAAAACAGAAAGAGCAAGGCAGTGAACACCAGTCCGGTGCCTGATAGAATTTCACGTGCCAGATAGCGGTCGACCAGTATTCCGCGCCAGCGTTTCACAAGGTTTCTCGCAACTGATCCAGGATCGTTGGGTTTTCCAGAGTGGAAATATCTTGCGTCATGGGTTCTCCGCAGGCCAAAGAGCGGAGTAAACGGCGCATGATTTTACCGGATCGAGTTTTAGGTAGGTTATCTCCAAAACGAATGTCACGGGGTTTGGCAATGGGGCCGATTTCCTGAGTTACCCATTGGCGCAGCGTGGAAGCCAATTGTTGGGCTTCCGCTCTGGTGGGGCGCTGCTGTTTCAGGACGACAAAGGCTACGATGGCTTCCCCTGTGACGTCATCGGGTTTTCCCACCACGGCGGCCTCTGCCACAAGAGGATGGGTCACCAGTGCGGACTCCACTTCCATGGTGCCCAGACGGTGCCCCGATACATTGAGGACATCATCGATGCGCCCGGTGATCGTGAAATAACCCGTCGCAGCATCCTTGACTGCTCCATCTCCTGCCAAATAAACCCCTTTCAATTCGAGGGGGAAGTAGGTTTTCTGGAAACGTTCCGGATTGCCCCACAGATTTCGTAGCATGGCGGGCCAGGGGCGGCGGATGACCAGCAAACCGCCATGCCCGGCGGGGACTTCCTGTCCTGTTTCATCGACCACCGCCGCATCGATACCGGGTAAGGGTAGGGTACAGGAGCCAGGGACGAGAGAGGTGGCTCCAGGCAGGGGAGCGATGACATGGCCTCCGGTTTCTGTTTGCCAGAAGGTATCGACAATCGGACAGTGACTGTTCCCCACCTGTTGGTAGTACCACATCCAGGCCTCGGGGTTGATGGGTTCTCCCACCGTACCCAGAAGGCGCAAACTGGACAAATCAAAACGTTGGGGATGGCTCTCGGGGTCAAGATTGCTGAATTTGATCAGGGAACGAATGACGGTGGGCGCGGTATAAAACACGGATACCCGATGGCGCGAAATCATCGACCAGAATCGTCCGGCGTGAGGCCAGGAAGGAATCCCCTCGTAGATGACCTGAGTGGCTCCTACAGCCAGAGGCCCATAATTGACATAGGTATGCCCGGTAATCCAGCCAATATCGGCGGTACACCAGTAGACATCTTCAGGGTGGTGATCAAAGACCCAGGTCATGGTCAGGATGGACCATAACAGGTATCCAGCGGTGGCATGCTGTACGCCTTTGGGTTTGCCTGTGGACCCCGAGGTGTAGAGGATGAACAGGGGATGTTCTGCTTCTACCCAGGTAGGAATACAGAGCGGTGACTGGGATTCTTCGAGTGGTTTCATCCACAGGTCCCGAGCGGGGTTCCAGGGGATGTTTTCTCCCGTTCGCGCATAGACAATGACTTTTTCGACCGTTTCGGCGCCCATGCTCAGGGCTTCATCCACGACGGTTTTGAGTGGGAGATTCTTGCCCCCGCGCTGCTGCCCATCGGCGGTGATGATGAGACGTGCGCCCGTATCCAGTATTCGTTCATGCAGGGATTTGGCTGAAAAACCGCCAAACACCACGGAATGGATGGCCCCAATCCGGGCGCAGGCCTGCATGGCGATGATTCCTTCGAGGGACATGGCGATGTAGATGACGACTCGATCTCCCTTGCCGATGCCGAGGAACTTGAGCGCATTGGCAAAGCGACAGACGCGCTCATGAAGTTCATGATAGGTGAGGGTGGTGACCGTTCCATCGTCAGTCTCAAAGATCAGGGCGGTTTTTTCCCCCATTCCGCGCTCGATGGGGACGTCCAGGCAGAGATGGGAGGCATTCAGTGTTCCCTCTTCAAACCAGCGGTAGAAAGGGGGGTTCCGGTCATTCAGGACGGTCTGGAATGGGGTTTTCCAGACCAGGTGGGTTCGTGCCAGGCGTCCCCAGAATCCCTCGGGGTCACGTTCTGCCTCGCTGGCCAAGGCCTGATAAGCGGCTTGACCTGAAATATTGGCGCGGGCAACCCAAGTGGCATCCGGTGCAAAGTGACGATGTTCACGGTGCAACACTTCGGTCGACATGATTTTTTCCTCTGAGGTTCTGCAGCAGATCTGGCCGTTGGCACGGGGGAATTCCTTTATGCCCCGCTTTGGGGCACGAAGCGTTATTATAGCCACAGTCACACGGAAGGTTTTCCTGCATGAGTGTTATTTTACGGGGAGAGAACAGGTGGTCACCATAGAACAAAAAGATCTGGTCCGGAGTATTGCGGATGCGCTGCAGTATATTTCCTATTACCATCCCGTGGACTATGTCCAGGCCCTGGGAGTTGCCTGGGCGCACGAGCAGTCTCCTGCTGCGCGTGATGCCATGGCTCAGATTCTGACCAATTCACGCCTGTGTGCTGAAGGCCATCGTCCCATCTGCCAGGATACGGGTATCGTGAATGTCTTTCTCAGGGTGGGTTTGAAGGTACACCTGAACTTGTCCGGTTCGTTGGATGATGCGGTGAACGAAGGCGTACGGCAAGCCTATCTGAATCCTGATAACCCGTTGCGGGCATCCATCGTAAGCGATCCCGCCGGAAAACGGCGTAATACCCGGGACAATACCCCCGCAGTGATTCACGTATCGCTGGTTCCGGGAGAGACGGTGGAAATCATCGTGGCCGCCAAAGGGGGAGGGTCGGAGAACAAAGCCAAACTGGTGATGCTCAATCCTTCGGATTCCCTGGTGGAGTGGGTTCTGACCACCGTCCCTACCCTTGGAGCCGGGTGGTGTCCTCCGGGACTCCTGGGGATCGGCATTGGAGGAACTGCCGAGAAGGCCATGCTCCTGGCCAAGGAGTCACTCATGGCCCCCATAGACATGAGCCTGCTCAAGGCACGGGGTCCCTCCAATACGATAGAGGCCCTGCGTGTCGAACTGTATGACAAGGTCAATGCCTTGGGCATCGGTGCTCAGGGATTGGGTGGAATGACGACGGTGCTCGATGTCAAAATCCTTGACTATCCCACTCATGCAGCGTCATTGCCGGTGGCCCTGATTCCCAATTGTGCTGCCACACGCCATATTCATTTCACCCTGGATGGGTCTGGCCCCGCTTCCTTTATGCCTCCTCGTCTCGAAGATTGGCCCGCAGTCACCTGGCACGCTGCCCCTTCGGCGCGTCGTGTGAATCTGGATACCGTGCGGAAGGAAGATCTGGCTGACTGGAAACCGGGTGACACGCTCCTCTTGAGCGGTAAATTACTGACTGGACGCGATGCGGCCCATCAGCGTATCCAGCAGTTGTTGACACGCGGGGAACCCTTGCCCGCAGGGCTGGATTTTACCCATCGCTTCATTTATTACGTGGGTCCCGTGGACCCGGTGGCGGGCGAGGTGGTGGGGCCTGCCGGCCCTACCACGGCCACGCGCATGGACAAGTTTGCGGATTTCATGTTGGAACGGACAGGGTTGATCGGGATGATCGGCAAGGCAGAGCGCGGTCCCATGGGAATCGAGGCCATCCGCAAACACCGTTCGGTTTCCCTGATTGCCGTGGGTGGGGCGGCTTATCTGGTCTCCAAGGCGATTCGTGCTGCACGGGTGGTGGCCTTCGCTGATCTGGGCATGGAGGCGGTCTATGAATTTGAGGTGGAGGATATGCCCGTTACGGTGGCAGTGGACTGTGCGGGCAATTCGATTCACCAAAGAGGTCCTGCCGAGTGGCGGATTCGGCTGTCCGATATCGCGCATCACGAAAACTGAGGCCCTGTTTTCCACTTTGATGTGCGTCAGGAGAAAGTGATCCCTGTTTCGACGATTCGGCAGAAAGGCAGGACGGCGATCATGAGGAAGGCGGGATCAGCGCGGTCAAGGCATTCAGGACCTGGGCGACCTGCCGGGCGCGTTCCAATACTCCTGGCGCCTGATACAGCACGCGTAGACGATCGTTCCCTGCCAAACGGTAGTGGGGTTGATGTTGCAGCAAGCGAATGAAGTCCAGAGGATCAAAAGGAGGCTGGGAAGAAAATTGAAGCAGTGCACCTTCTTCGTGGGCATCGATCTTGCGGATGCCCAGGGGCCGACCCAAAATGCGCAAGCGGTGACTTTCGATCAGCGTATGGGCTTCCTCTGGCAGCAAACCGAAGCGATCGATCAATTCTTCCTGCAGATCGGTCAAAGTATCGACGGTGTCGCAGTTGGCCAGGCGTTTGTACAGAACCAGACGTTCCTGAATGTCCCCGCAGTAGGGGGCGGGAAGCAGAGCCGGGGCGTGCAGGTTGACTTCCAGGGCAATGTCGAGGGGACGTTCCGGATCCCAGGTTTTACCTTGCTGAAGGGCTTTCACGGCCTGAGTCAGCATCTGGGTGTAGAGGTTGAATCCGATTCCCTGGATATCTCCGCTTTGAGAATCCCCCAAGACTTCACCGGCGCCCCGAATTTCCAGATCCTGTAGTGCCAGGTAAAATCCGGCCCCCAACTCTTCCATTTGCTGGATGGCTTCCAGACGTTTTCTGGCGGTGGTGGTCAGTGCATCTTCCGGCGGCGTGAGCAGGTACGCATAAGCTTGATGGTGGGATCGGCCCACCCGCCCCCGTAATTGATGCAACTGGGCCAGACCGAAGCGATCAGCGCGATGGATCAGAATAGTATTGGCGTTTGGGACGTCGATGCCGGTTTCGATGATGGTGGAACAGAGTAAGAGGTTGACTCGTTGCTGATAGAAATCGCGCATGACCTGTTCCAGTTCCCGCTCACGCATCTGTCCATGAGCCATGGCGATGCGCGCTTCCGGAAGCAACGCGCTCAGGCGCTGATGCTCGTTTTCCATGGTCTCTACTTCGTTGTAGAGAAAATACAGTTGTCCTCCTCGCTTCAATTCGCGCAAGACTGCTTCACGGATCAGACCATCTGATTGAGGATGTACGAAGGTTTTGATGGCCAGACGCTTTTGTGGGGCAGTGGCGATGACCGAGAAATCCCGCAGTCCCTCGAGCGCTAGAGAGAGGGTACGGGGAATGGGGGTGGCCGTGAGGGTGAGTACATCCACTTCGGCGCGCAGGGCCTTGAGGCGCTCCTTTTGACGTACCCCGAAACGGTGTTCCTCATCGATGATGACCAGCCCCAGGCGCGCAAAGCGGACGTTTTCACCGATCAACTTATGGGTGCCGATGACCAGATCGATTTTTCCTTCTTCCAGGGCCAGCAAGGTCGTTGTGACTTCCTTGGCAGAGCGGAAGCGAGACAATTCGGCGATCCGTACCGGCCAATCGGAAAAACGGTCAGAAAAGTTCTGGTAATGCTGTTCAGCCAGCAAGGTGGTGGGAACCAACAGGGCAACCTGGCGTCCCGCATGGATCGCCTGGAAGGCAGCACGCATCGCCACTTCTGTCTTGCCAAATCCCACATCACCGCAGATCAGCCGATCCATGGGTTTGGCGGCAGCCATGTCGGCGCGTACGGCGGCGATGGCGGCGGTTTGATCGGGGGTTTCTTCGAAAGGAAAACCGGCAGCAAAGGCGGCATAGGCCTGATCATCCAGGGGGCAGGCCCAGCCGGTGCGGGTGGCACGCCGCGCATAGAGATCAAGCAATTCGGCCGCGGTATCGCGAGCCTGGCGAGCAGCCTGACGTTTGGCTTTTTCCCATTGCCCGCTGCCCAATCGATGCAACGGTGCCGCTTCAGGCGGGCCACCCGAGTAACGACCGATCAGATGCAACTGAGCCACAGGGACGTACAGGACGTCGTCACCGGCATAGGATAATTGCATGAATTCGGCCGACCCTTCTCCCAGATCCAGATTCACCAGTCCCTGGAAGCGCCCAATGCCATGGTCTTGGTGGACTACCGGGTCCCCCACATGAACTTCTGTCAAGTCGCGCAGAAGATTGTCGCTGTTGGTTCTTTGGCGTTCCCGCCGCCGGGTTTGGCGCACTTGACTTTGGAACAGTTCATTTTCGGTGACCAGTGCCAGTTGGCCCAAGGAGAAGCCTTCCAGGAGTGGACTGACCCCCAGCATGAGCGGGGCGGAGGCCTTCTGAAACTCGGTCCAATCCGCGGCATTTTCCGGGATCAGGCCCTGTTCCAGCAATAGTTGACGCAACGTTTCGCGCCGCCCCAGACTGTCTGCCAGGATCAGGATACGTCCATCAAATGAAGTACGGAAATTCTCCAGTTTCTCCAAGGGACGAGGTGAACGACGCAATACCTCGAGCGGGGGGAGGGCTTGCAGGGAATCTTGTCCCGATTCCTGTTTTCTTGAGAAGGGCTTCATCCCCAGAAAAAATTCTTCCTCTTTCAAGAACAACGCTGCAGGATCGAGTACCGGATAAGAGCGATCCCCTTTGACCAGTTCCCAACGGCTGCGAATGGATTCCCAATAGGTGCGGATCCCCACCGTCAGATCGGTGAGGGTGCACAGGACGGAGGAGGGAGGCAAATAATCAAACAGGCTCGCGCACTGGTCGAAAAAGAGGGGCAGGTAATATTCAATTCCCCCCGGAACCAGTCCATTTCCGACGTCGCGGTAAAGGGTACAGCGTGAGGGATCGCCTTCGAAGCGTTCACGGAAACTGGAGCGAAAATGTGACCGTGCGGCTTCATCCAGGGGAAATTCACGGGCGGGTAGCAAGCGAATCTCGGGAACCGGATAGAGTGAACGTTGGCTGTCCACATCGAAGGTGCGCAAGGTTTCCAATAGGGTGTCGAAGAGGTCGAGACGGTAGGGCAGTACGCTCCCCATGGGGAACAGATCGATGACTCCTCCGCGCAGACAGAATTCTCCGGGGTTGAGTACCTGCTGAACGGCACTGTACCCCGCCTTGACCATCTGTTGGCGTAGGGCTTCGGCGTCAAGGGTTTGACCCTGTTTCAGGACAAAGGTATGTCCTGCCAGATGGCTGAGGGGGGGCAGACGCTGGAGGGCGGTGCTGATGGGGACCAATACGACATCGCACTGGCTCTGTGAAATTTGCCAAAGTGTGGCCAAGCGTTCCGAGACCAGGTCCTGGTGAGGGGAAAACCGGTCATAGGGAAGGGTTTCCCAATCGGGCAGGCAGGAAAGACGCAAGGAGGGATCGAACCAGGCCATTTCCTCGCGCAGGCGTTGGGCTTGGGCCGTGCTTTCGGTCAGGACGACCAGAGGTCCTGGTGGGCCGCCTGCGTTCCGGGACAATCGCCAAGCAGCGCCCAGCAAAGGTAATGGGGACATGTGGAACCGAATCAGTGACGAAGACGCATATCCCTCAGGCTGCCGTACGCGTGGTGAAACTTTCTCCGCATCCGCAACTGTCTGTGACATTGGGATTGTTGAATTTGAATGTGGCATTGAGCCCGGTGCGCTGGTAGTCGATGACGGTCCCATTCAAAAAAGGAAGGTGATCCTGATGCACGACGACCAGGGTTCCGCCCGTTTCAAAAGTGACTTCGCCTTCACGCACGTCATCGGCATAGTCCACCACGTAAGCCAGGCCGGAACAGCCGGAAGTTTTGGTGCCAAAACGCAGCCCAATGCCCTTGCCGCGTTTGGCCAGCGATTGGCGGATTTGCTGTGCGGCAGATTCGGTCAGGGTAATGGTCATAAGAGTTCTCCTTTACACGTCTTTCTTGAGGCTATGGATCTGGCGAGAAAGTTCCGCCACTTGCTGACGCAACTGCTCATTGAAGTGCACCAATTCTTGTACAGTCGCGGCAAGGGGATCTTTTTCGTCGCGCGAGGAACCGTAGGCACTGAACTGAGGATCGGCTTTGAGGGGTTGGTGTTGATCGTCTTCCAGCAGGCGCCCGGGAATTCCGATGACGGTGGCACGAGGAGGGACCGGTTTGACTACCACGGCGTTGGACCCCACTTTGCAGCCTTCTCCCAACAGGATCGGCCCAATGACCTTGGCGCCAGCACCGACGATGACCCCGGGGGCCAGGGTAGGATGGCGTTTGCCTTTGTTCCAGGAGGTTCCTCCCAGCGTGACTCCTTGGTAAAGGGTGCAATCATCACCGATTTCCGCGGTCTCCCCGATCACTACCCCCATGCCGTGGTCGATGAATACGCGCCGTCCCAGCGTTGCCCCGGGATGAATTTCGATACCGGTCAAAAAACGGGAAAATTGCGAGACTGCCCGTCCCAGCCATTTGGCATTGCGTTGCCATAGCCCATGGGCTAACCAATGAAGCAGGATGGCATGAAAACCGGGGTAGAGGGTGACGATCTCCCAACGGCTACGGACCGCTGGATCGCGGTCGAAGACACAGTCGATTTGTTCGCGGATGCGGGATAGCATGGGGGACTTATCCTCGATTCAAGGGAGAACTGCCGTTATCGGCGGGATATAAGGCTTTCAGGATACCACGCAGGATGCTGACCTCCTCTCGTTCCACCCGAGTCCGAGAAAACAGGCGGCGCAGACGGACCATCAGGCGCCCGGGGTGTTGGGGGTCGAGGAATCCACTGCCGGTCAGCACGCGTTCCAGGTGGGCATAGAAATGTTCCATGTCATCATGGGTGGCGGGCGGGTATTCCCGCGCCTGTGGTCCGCGCTCCTGGTGCAAGGCATGGCGCAATTCATAGGCCACCAACTGTACGGCGGAACCCAGATTAAGGGAGCCAAAGGTAGGGTCGGTGGGAATATGGGCGAGTATTTGGCACAGGTCCAGTTCGGCATTGGACAGGCCAGACATTTCTGTCCCAAAAACCAGTGCGACTTCTCCTTCTCCGAGTGCTTCCTGCGGCAAGGAGGAAGCCAGTTCGCGCAGTGGCAGCATGGAGTGAGACAGGTCGCGGCGCCGGGCAGTCAATCCTACGCTCAAGGTGACGCCTTGCAGGGCCTCGTCCAGACGGGTGCAAACCACTGCCCGTGCCAACAGGTCATCGGCCCCGGCCGCCCGTGCACTGGCTTTGGGATCTGGAAAGTGGCGGGGGTTGACGAGGACCAGACGGCCAAATCCCATGGTTTTGAGGGCGCGGGCAGCGGCCCCGATATTGCCGGGGTGGGTTGGGGTACAGAGGACGAAGCGGAAACGCTCGAACATGGGGCTCAAGCGTTTTGCAGGATGGGCAGGAGCTGCCCGAATATCTTGGGAGATCCGGCGACCACGTTCCCGGTTTCCAGAAACCGTCCTTCCCCATCCAGATCGGAGACCAATCCTCCCGCTTCCTGGATCAACAGGGTGCCTGCGGCGATGTCCCAAGCCTTGAGGTCCAATTCCCAAAAGGCATCGTAGCGCCCGGCAGCCACATAGGCCAAGTCGATGGCCGCCGAACCGGGGCGGCGCAGGCCGGCTGTTTTGCGCATGACTTCCGCCATCATGCGCAGGTAGCGCTCCTGATGAGTCATGTGACTGTAGGGGAAGCCTGTGCCGATCAGCGACTCGTCGAGACGGGTCCGTCCGCTCACGCGGATACGCCGGTCATTGAGGAAGGCACCGCTGCCCCGAGTGGCGGTGAACAGGTCGTTATGGACCGGGTCGTACACCACGCCCTGTGTCACGATTCCCTGATGAGTCAGCGCGATGGAAACGCTGTAGAGAGGAAAACCGTGCAAAAAGTTGGTGGTGCCGTCCAGTGGATCGATGATCCAGCAGTAGGGAGAATCTCCCGAGGCGCCGCCTTCTTCACCCAGAAAGGCATGATCGGGGTAAGCCTCCTGGAGGACTTCCAGAATGACTTGTTCTGCTGCACGATCCACTTCGGAAACGAAGTCGGCATGAGCCTTCTTGCTGACCGTGAGGCGGCCTACGTCCTGGGCTGCACGCTGGATCAGATTTCCGGCCCGGCGGGCGGCTTTAATGGCAACATTGAGTTGAGGATGCATGGTGGTGAACTTCTCGATCAGGCAACTGAACCCTTGATTATACGCCGATCCGCAGAATGCCGACAGGGAATGAGCGAGGGATCGAAGCGGGGCGAGCGGAAATTGACCCTGGCGGTCAGTCCCCGGATAATCATGGGACATTTTGATATCGAGGAATCTGATCATGCCTTACCTGATTGAAACCTGGGACAAACCGGAACATGCTGCGGTACGTCAGGAAAATCGTCCTGCCCATCTGGCCTGGTTGGAGGAAAACAAAGCCCGACTGTTGGCCTGTGGGGCCAAGATGGACGATGCAGGGCAGACGGCGCAGGGGAGTTTTTACATCGTCGATGTGGATGAACGAGCCGACGCTGAACGCTTCATTGCGGCGGACCCTTTTACGCTGGTCGGGTTGCCGGCACGCGTGGCGATTACACGCTGGCGTCTGGCTTTTCTGGACCGCCGTTCCTATCTTTGAGGAGGGCGGCATCCTTTACATTTCAATCCATCGGGGATAGAAATTGTCGGAGACGACGCGTCACCGCCTCTCGTCCGATCAGGTGCAGTGTGACATCCAGAGAAGGGGTATGGGGGGTCCCGCAGAGAATGGTGCGCAGAGGCATCCCCAGGGGTCCCATTTTGAGACCATGAGCCTGAGCGGTTTGCTTGATGAGGGGGCCCAGGGATTCCGGGGTCCAGGCCACCGTTTGAAATGCCTCCAGACACTCGTGCAACGCATCCCGTACCGCTCCTTCCGGGGGTTGGGCCAGGATGTCGGGGGTGGGTAGGGGATCTGTGTAAAAGTAGCGGGCTGCGTCAGCCAGTTCCGTGGTGTGGCTGAGGCGTCCCTTGAGAAGGGCGACGACCTGTTCAGGGGCGGGTCCCATCGCCCATTCCGCGTCACTCAGGGCCAGGTCTGAACGCAATTGGGTGACCAAGCGCGTATCGGAGGATTCTTTCAGGTAATGCTGATTGAGCCAGAGCAGTTTTTCCGGATTGAAACGGGCGGGGGAGCGATTGACGTGGGCCAGATCAAACCAGGAGACCAGATCCTCCTGCGAAAAAATCTCCGCATCACCGTGAGACCATCCCAGACGTGCCAGATAGTTGAGCAGGGCCTCCGGCAAAAAACCTTCTTCCTGATATTGCAGGACACTGACCGCGCCGTGCCGTTTGGACAGACGTTCTCCATCTTGTCCCAGAATCATGGGCAGATGGGCGAATTGCGGAAGGGATGCGCCCAGAGCCTGGATCAGGTGGATTTGACGTGGCGTATTATTGACATGGTCGTCTCCTCGGATGATATGGGTGATCTGCATATCCAGGTCATCCACCACCACGCCGAAGTTGTAGGTGGGGATGCCGTCGGAACGCAGCAGTACCAGATCGTCCAGTTCCGAATTGGCAACCGTGATGGGCCCCTTGATCAAGTCGTGAAAAGTGGTGCTGCCTTCCAGCGGGGTCTTGAAACGGATGACGGGAGCGATGCCGGTCGGCGGCGTTGCTTTGGAATCACGCCAGCGCCCGTCATAACGCGGTTTTTCTCCGCGTGCGCGTTGACTTTCACGTAAAACTTCCAGTTCTTCGCGGCTGGCGTAGCAGGGGTAGGCCCAGCCGGTTCTGAGCAGGTGATCGACGACTTCGCGGTAGCGAGGCAGACGCTGCATCTGGTAAAAGGGACCTTCATCGTAATCCAGGCCCAACCAGGCCATGCCCTCCAGAATGGCTTGGGTGGAGGCTGCGGTGGAGCGTTCGCGGTCCGTATCCTCGATGCGCAGTACGAAGGACCCTCCATGGTGACGGGCATAGGCCCAGGAGAAAAGGGCGGTACGGGCTCCTCCAATATGCAGGTAGCCGGTGGGGCTGGGCGCGAAACGGGTGCGAACCATGATCTTTTCCTGAATCAAAGGGCCTATTGTAACGCGAGGGCTCTGGAAATCGCAGAGGGATGGTACACTTTGCTCATGCGCGACACTCTTTTGGGGGGGCTGACCCCCGGTGACTTTTTAACTCGGCATTGGCACAAGTCGCCTCTGCGAGTGCAGCAAGCCATACCTGATTTTCTGGGGTTGTTGACCCCTGCGGAAATCAAGCGCCTGGCCACCCATCCAACGGTGCAGGCGCGCTTGATCATGCGCCAGGGAAAGCGTTGGGTACTGCGGCATGGCCCTTTTCGCCCCATTGATTTCAAAACCTTGCCGGATAAAAACTGGACGGTGCTGGTTCAGGAGTTGAATCATTGGGTACCAGAAGGCGAAGCCTTGCTTCGGGAATTCGATTTTTTGCCACACGCGCGACTGGATGACTTGATGGTGAGTTATGCCGTTCCCGGCGGAGGCGTGGGTCCCCATTTTGATTCCTATGACGTTTTTCTATTGCAGGGATTTGGCACCCGGCGCTGGGGAATTGCGGAAACGGAAGACCTGGAATTGTTGCCCGACAGCGACCTCAAGTTGCTGCGCCGTTTTTCTCCACAGGCACAGTGGGATCTGGAAGCGGGAGACATGCTCTATTTGCCGCCTCACTGTGCCCATGACGGGGTGGCTTTGAGTGAGTGCTTCACTTATTCCATTGGTTTTAGGGCTCCGACTTATCAGGAATGGGTAGAAGCTTTTCTGGATTTTTTGCGTGATCGTCTGCAGGTAGAAGGACGCTATGCCGATCCTGATCTGAATCTCTCCGTGCATCCGGGCGAAATCCCTCCGGCGTTGATCGCGCAGGTGGATCGAATGTTGCGTCAGCAGGTGCGTTGGACGCATCCGCAGGTTGCGGAATGTGTGGGTCGTTATCTGAGCGAACCCAAACCCCATCTGTTTTTTGAGCCGGCGGCGGAATCGCTGACACTCGAGGAGTTTGGACGGCGCTGTCTGCAGAAGGAGTTGCAACTGGATCCTCGCAGTCGGTTATTATTCTCCGGCAAGTTTTTTTACTTTAACGGGGATCGTTTCGAGTTATGTCGAAAAGGGGCGACACAAATGCGTCGCCTGGCAGACGCCCGAAAATTGTCGGCTGGAGCGATGGATGCAGAACTCATGAAAGTGCTGTATGACGCATGGCAGGCGGGGTGGATTAAATTTTTTTGATTCCCGGAATCGAACGCTTGTCGCATCAGGTATAAATGGTGTATGCTTTCGCGGTCTGATGGCTCCCACGGGGCTGTTCAGGATTTGTCATCAACCTCTCCAATAGGACTCATCATGAAACTGAATCTTTTGATTGCTTCCCTGTTTGCCGTGACCTTGGCTGCGTGTAGCAAGCCCGAAGCGCCCAAGGCCGAAGCTCCCGCCGCACCTGCTGCCGACGTTGCTGCTCCTGCCGCGCCAGCTGCTGATGCTGCTGCTCCCGCTGCTGCACCGGCCGCTCCTGCTGCTGACGCTGGTGCACCTGCTGCCGCTGCACCTGCCGCTCCTGCTGCTCCCGCTGCCGACAAGAAGTAAGTTTGGTGACTCTGTCAAAAAGCCGGCCTTCGGGTCGGTTTTTTTATGCGCGATAACTCATCAAACGAAGTTTTTCTGTTCGATGCGATCGCTCGGACAAGGTGGATGATCCCATCAGGGGCAGCCTAGAGAAATCCAATCCAGTCCCGTATCCTGGGCAGCGATGAGGATGCGATCGACCCCGTTCCTGAGCACCCGGTTGAGTTCGGACAAGGCATGGTCCGGGGTATTGTTCTTGCGACTGATATGAGCCGCCACGACCCACTGCAAACCGTGATGGTCAAGACGCTGTGCCAGACGGGAAGAGGCTTCATTGGAAAGATGTCCATAGGGTCCTTGTACGCGCGCCTTCAAACTGGCAGGGTAGGGGCCCTTTTCCAGTAGCCTGGGATCATAGTTGGTTTCCAGAAAGAGGGCATGACAGCCTTGCAGGGAACGTTCAATATGCGGTGTGATGGACCCCGTGTCCGTCAGAAGCCCAAAGCGAAATTCTCCCGCGTTGAAAACGTATTGCAGGGGCTCGCGGGAGTCATGGGGAACGGCATAGGGAAGAATGTTCAAGGAACCCACGGCAAAGGACTCTTCGTCTCGAATAATGCGAATTTGCTCAGGTATCTCCTGTATCAGGTCGACCAGCGTACCAAAACTGCCATAGACGGGGCAGCCTACCCTCTTGGCCAGGGCGGGAATACCGCTCATATGATCGGAGTGCTCATGGGTGACCAGGAGAGCATCCAGCTGAGCACTGCATACGCCCAGTCGGGCCAGACGCCGTTCGGTTTCCACCAGGGAGAATCCGCAATCCACCAGAATCAGTGTTTGTGCCGACTGTACCAGTAATCCATTGCCCTCACTGCCGCTGCCCAGAGATGAAAACCGTAGCGTCATAACTCAATGGAGTCCCCGCACCAGGGCAGAGAAGGCGATGTGACCGATGACTTTCCGGGTTTTAGTGCAGTTGGTCATAAATCAGCGTCAGAATCCGTTGGCTGGTGGCGGGGGGGACCTTGGCCTCCGTTTTGTCGCGCAAGTCCACAGTGGTGCCATGACCGCTGACCGAACTGACCGAGAGGCGATAAGTTTGGGTATCCTTGGTTTTATCCTCGGAGCGCCAGAACGCCAACTTGGAGAAAAATCCTTTGCTTCCATTCTTTTTGCCCGACTCTTCATCCGTCGTGTAACGGATGAAGTACACGCCAGCCGCACGATCACGATCTTCGACAGTGAATGCACTGCGATCCAGGGCGAGACCGATCTTGCGCCAGGCGCGATCAAAGGGTTCATTGATCGTGAGAAGGGTTCCACCATCCGCTTGGGGCACCAGTTTGGCCGATGAACTGATATGGGACGCGTTCGTATTGCCGGCTGCCTCGTCGGGTTTCTGTGGGGTGTCCTCTTTGGCCAACACGGTGTCTGCCTCTTCAGGGGATTCACCAAATTTTACGGCCAGTTTTTTGAGATATTCCGTTTCAATTTCCGGATTGTTGGGGAGAGGTTGCCATATTGAACCGGTATAGTTGTTTTTGTTCAACATTTCTTCCATCCCCTTGTGGAAGAGATAAATCTCGGTGGTGCCGGGTTCGGCGCCACGCTCGATGCGAACACGAAATTGATCGCGAACCGGACTGGAGACCAAACTGTCCATCACTGAACCGACGAGGTGTTTGATAAAGTTTTGGGGTGCGGCCGTTTTATTGTCTTTCCACTGGGTTTCCATAATCCCGATTTTTGGGTCATCGCTCTGCAATTTGAACCCATTGCTTGCCCAAAATGATTCCAATCCTGCCCAAACCTTGTCTGGAGAGGACTTGACCACCAGCCAGCGCTGAGTGCCATCGCTTTCTATCTTGACCAGATTACCGAAAGCGGGGAGTACCCCGCTGTGATCCGTGTCAGGTATGCCGTTGTTGGGTTTTTCCTGTTTTTCCTGATTGAATTGCGTCAGGGTCGTGGCTTTGTCTTGTCCCGGAATGCCATAACGGTCATCTGTCTGGATCGGGGTCAGGTCGGGAGGAACATCAAGAGTGGGGGCCGTGGTCGGTACCGTCGTATAATCGATCTTCTTTGATTGAAAGACTTGGGACGAAGTGGAGCAACCCGCCAACAGGGAGGCCGCCAAGACGGCGACGAGAGTTTTATTCATGAACAGACTTTCCTGCGGTGAGAATGACAAGAGGGCAACCATCAAACTGACGGAAGTTTATCATCCTTGAGCCAGCAAATCACACCCGGCGAGACGCAAAGCGTTGCGCAGGGAATGGTGGTGGATTCTGGACAGCGGGGTCAGGGGTAGGCGCAAGGCGTGTTTGATTTTTCCCATTTCAGCCAAGGCCCATTTGACCGGAATGGGATTGGCTTCAACAAACAGCAGTCGATGAAGGTCGAGAAGGGTATTATTGATTGCCCGGGTTTTCATGACATCGCCTGCACGCGCTGCCTGGCAGAGAGCGGTCATCGGTGCCGGGGCTACGTTGGCGGTGACGGAAATGACCCCATGACCTCCGAGCAATAGAAAGGCGGCAGCACTGCCATCGTCTCCTGTGTAGCAAGCAAATCCCGGAGGGGCGTGGGCAATCAATTCACTGGCCCGGTAAAGATCGGCTGTTGCGTCTTTGATGCCGATGATATTGGGGTGAACCGCCAATTTGAGCGTGGTTTCATTTCGTAGGTCAGCCACGGTGCGTCCAGGGACGTTGTACAGAATCAAGGGCAGATCCACGGCATCCGCGATGGCGCAAAAATGCTGGTACAGTCCTTCCTGAGTGGGCTTGTTGTAATAGGGCACGACGGACAGTCCTGCAACGGCCCCCACGCTGTGTGCAAAGCGCGTCAATTCGATGGCTTCAGTCGTGGAATTGGCTCCGGTGCCTGCAATCACAGGGATCCGGCCAGCGGAATATTCCACGGTTCTGGCAATCAATGCTTCATGTTCGGCCACGCTGAGGGTAGGAGACTCCCCTGTCGTACCCACGACCACGATGCCATCGGTTCCTTCGGCGACATGCCACTCGACGAGGCGACGTAAGGATTCAAAATCCAGTTCTCCATCATCGGTCAGCGGTGTGACGATGGCTACCAAGCTACCCTGAAACATCATGGAAGTTTCCCGCGCTGAAAACCCTGATTGTACTATCCTACAGGGAAAATGGCGAATGGTGGGAAGGTGGGGTGAGGGGCGTCAGGGAGCGAGGGATCTCGAGGACAGGATATGCAGGGCATTCTGTTACAATCCAACGATTATTTCAAGCGAGAGTGGCGCGCGAATGAGGATCTTGTTGACAGGGGTAAACGGACAGGTCGGTTCGGCATTGAAACCTTTGCTGATGTCTCTGGGGACGGTACAGGCCCCGCCCAGGGAAGAACTGGATCTGGCTGATGCTCGAGCCGTGGAGGCTTGGGTCCGTCATCATCGGCCGCATCTGATCGTCAATGCGGCGGCCTACACGGCCGTGGATCGGGCCGAGCAGGAGCGGGAGGCCGCTTTTGCCCTGAATGCCCAACTCCCCGAACAATTAGGCTGTCTTCAGCGCGAATGGGGTGGGGGCGTGATCCATTATTCCACGGATTATGTGTTTGACGGGACGCGCGAGGGAGCCTATACAGAGTTGGATGCGACCGCCCCCCTCGGTGTTTATGGGCGCAGTAAGAGAGCAGGGGAAGAGGGGTTGATGTCCAGCGGAGTTCCTGCTCTGATTTTTCGGACCAGTTGGGTGTATGGCTTGCATGGACGAAATTTTCTCAGAACCATGCTGCGGTTGGGGCAGGAACGGGCTGAAATTCGGGTGGTGAATGATCAGTGGGGTGCGCCCACTTGGGCAGGCTCCATTGCACGAGGGACGATGGAGGTTCTTGCAGCCGTGGATCGTTCGGTGCCGTCAGAAAATCCCTGGGCAGATGGCTGGAGAGAGAAAGCGGGTATTTACCACCTGACCAACGGGGGGGCCACGACCTGGTATGACTTTACCCGTCGAATCTTTGAGTTGCGTCCCGAGTGCCGGGCGCTCGTTCTTCCCATTCCTTCCGGCGATTACCCCAGTCCGGTCCAAAGACCGAGCAACAGTCGTTTGGATAACGCCAAATTGGAAAAAATGTTTGGAGTCCGGTTACCCCACTGGTCCAAGGCGCTGGAAGACTGTTTGGCCGAACTCCCCAGCGTCATGCATGAAGTGCTTTTAACAGAAAACGACGAGGGTTGAGTCTCATGATGGGTCATCCTACTCCCCTGGCAGGTGTTGTACGCATCGAGCCAAAAGTTTACGGAGATGAACGTGGATTCTTTTTTGAAAGTTTCAATGCCCGGGATTTTTCGAATCTGACGGGGTATTCTGGTCCCTTTGTGCAGGATAATCATTCCCGTTCGATGCGGGGAGTATTGCGGGGTCTGCATTACCAGATCGTTCAACCCCAAGGCAAACTGGTGCGAGTGATCGAAGGAGAAGTGTATGACGTGGCTGTGGACATTCGCCGTCATTCCCTCACCTTTGGTCAGCATTACGGGTGCATTTTGTCCGCAGAAAATCGTCAGATGCTGTGGATTCCACCGGGTTTTGCGCATGGCTTTCTGACCTTGTCCGAGCACGCGGAGTTTCTGTACAAGACCACGGACTACTGGTTGGCTACGGCCGAGCGGTCCCTGCGCTGGGATGATCCGGCGCTGGCCATTCCCTGGCCCACCACTTCTGGGATACCTCCCATCCTTTCGTCCAAAGACCGCATGGGCAAGTGTCTGGCAGACGCTGAAGTGTACGAGGAACTGTGAAATCACGACCCACCTGGCTAGAGGGATGCTGGGTGGTGCTCGATCATGTCCCGGATGGGGATTCGGTGCGATTTGTGCCGGACCAGCCGATTCCAGTTGCCCAGTCCATGCCCCGCCTGCGTTGGAGTAAGGGCGGTGCCCTGAGCGTGCGTTTGCTGGGTGTGGATGCACCGGAGATTCATTACCGGCGGCGGGGACAGCCTCTGTGGCGTCAGCCTCCGCCGTGGGGAGAGCGGGCTGCTCAGGCCCTTCTGAGCTTTCTGGGTTTTTCTGAACTTCAACGTAACCTTGCCGGACGGGTAGTGGACGCTGAGCCGCAAGCTTGCCGTGGCACCTTGGGCATCCTGCGCGTAGATCGTTATGGTCGTGCCCTGGCTTTGGCCCTGCGAGGGGAACAGGGTTTGACTCTGGAGGATTATGGTGCGAGGGATGTATCGCTTGCCTGGGAGGGTTTGTGGGAAGCCAGTGCCAATCGGGAATTATTGCAGCAGGGCCATGTGTATCCTTTGGTGCACAGGGAGTTTCCGGCGGATTGGCGTGTTTCTCTGAGTGCCTCGGTGCAAATGGCGCGGATGCAGGGCAAAGGTGTCTGGCATGTGGATCGCACACATTGCGGTTTTCCTTTGTCGGATGCGCAGGCCCTGCGGGACACTCTGGAGTCGGCTTGTCTGATCTGGCCTTTCCTGTTTCGCCGGTTGGTGGATATCGAAACATGCTTCCGCCCTGCGAGTTCCTCAGAGGCATGGTTGTCAGGATTGAACCGTCACACGGGACTGGTTTCACTGTCATCAGTCCGCGGTACGGTTCCCTTTCTGGACCTGATCGCATTCACCGATGGAAGACTCCGGTTGCTGGTCCCACCGGAAGAGATTGTGATCCACTCATAGTGGAGAAAGGGTGTCCCATCCCTCTCGGAAGTGCATCGTTTTTTCGGATGGATCGGTTCTGTACGTCTTTTGAAATATCCGATATAATGGGCGGCTTAGTGTGGCCAAGTAGCTCAGTCGGTAGAGCAGAGGACTGAAAATCCTTGTGTCGGTGGTTCGATTCCGCCCTTGGCCACCA
>JAJZFH010000066.1 GCA_021805445.1 Pseudomonadota bacterium | reverse complement strand
ACACCATGACGATGCAAGGAATTCAAGCCGCAGCACAAAGTTCGGGGGGCATGCTGTATTTGATGGCGCTGTTGCTGCTGGTGGCCTTGACGGTCATCATCGAAAGGGGGTGGTATCTGTGGCGGATTCTGACCCAGGGGACCCAACTGATCAAGGAAGTGAACGGGGTGCACAAGGTGTCGAAGGAAGCTTTCGAGGCCCTGGTGGTCCAACATCCGGATCTGCCCCATGCCAAGGTTCTGGAAGCGGCGCTGCAGCACGATCTGGAGCATGATTTCGAGCGCATTTCCGATAAACTGGAAGAATCCGTCATGCGCGAGGCGCCCCATGTGGACCGCTTCCTGTGGGTGCTGGACACCATCGTGACCCTGGCCCCCCTGATGGGATTGCTCGGGACCATCATCGGCATGTTCAATGCCTTTCAGGTGCTGGGGGATGTGGCCAACTCACCCACCAAGGTCACGGGCGGGGTGGCGGAAGCCCTGCTGGCCACGGCCTGCGGACTGTTCATCGCCATCCTGGGATTGGTGGCCTTGAACGGGTTGAACAACCGGGTACGGGTGATCATGCACCAGTTGGAAACCCTCAAGATGATGTTGCTCAATCGGCTCTATCCTCATTACCATGAGTCCTATGAGGAACAGAAACGGGTGTTGGCCGATGTTCGCGCCCGCACGGCGGCTTGACGGGAGGGTGAGCGATGGCTTTGAATTACTTTGAAACGAAACGTGCCCGTATCGAGATCATCCCGATGATCGACATCATGTTTTTTTTATTGGTGTTTTTCATCATGATCACGTTGCACATGATTCCCTCCACCGGCGTGGCGTCCAAGATGCCCAAAAGTTCCACGACGACGGCTCTGGAACCGCCCAAGGTGCTGGTGAACGTGGATGACGAGGGGGACATCACCGTGGACGGTCAGAAGTTGACGGCTGAAGCCCTGACGGTGCGACTCAAGGCGCAGGGGGATCCGGACAAGGTGGTGGTGACCATTGCGGGCGAGAAAACGACCTCGCTCCAGTCCATGATGAAGGTGATGGATGCCTGTCGTCAGGCCGGCGTCACCCAGATCGGTCTGGCTGCCCATGCGGCGGAAGGAGCCGATTGATGGAGAAAACAATGAACATGCCTCGAGCGGCTGCTTTGGCCGCGTTTTTGGAAGGGATGATGGTGCTGGCATTTCTGTACGGTCTCAGTCGAGAAGTCGAAAAGGTGGAAAAGCCACAGGTCACCCTGATACAATTGACCCAGGCCCCGGAGGCGCCCAAGACGGTGCCGCCCCCCCCCACGCCCAAACCGCCGCCGCCCAAGCCGGAAGTTCATCATACGGTGGCGCACCAGGAACCTGTGCCAGTCCCCACCCCGACTCCCGCGCCGCCCCCGGTTGTGCCGACACCCGTGACCCCGGTCCCTGTGACCCCGGCCCCGCCTCAGAAAGTGGCCGAGGCTGCACCTGCGCCGCCCCAACATCTGCGTCCCGCAGATATTTCCGTCACTTTTGCCGACAAGGTGCGCTCAGCGGTGCAAGGTGCGGTGGTCTTCCCCATGGCGGCGCGGGCGGCCCATTTGTCCGGGCAGACCAAAGTAACTTTTGATTACAAGGATGGTGTAGCATCTGCTGCAAGTGTGCTGACCACGAGTGGGAACCGGATTCTCGACAAGGCGGCTTTGGCCGCCGTTCATGTCGCCCATTTCCCGGCAGCCACTGCCGAGTATGCGGGCCGAGTCCTGACCTTCGAGATCTGGGTAAAATTTTTGGGAGTGGATGAACACGAATGAACGCATCGAACAACGCAACGAATAACTCATCGGTTTATGACTCAGTGTGGCGTGGATTGCACTGGGTCATGGCTCTTCTTGTCATTTCCGTCCTGGTGGTGATCGAGGTCAAAGGAGAACTTCCCAAGGGAGAACTCCGGCGTCAGCTGATGAGTTGGCACAAACAGGCGGGGGTGGCGGTTTTTCTTCTGGTCTGGGTACGGTTATGGTGGCGACATGCCCACCGGGCACCGGCGATCATCCCTCCCCTGTCGGACTTCATGAAGCGTCTCGCTGGTTTGGCCCATCTCGGGTTGTATGCCTTGATGATCCTTCTGCCTGCTTTGGGGGTGCTTTTTCAGCAGGCACGCGGGAATGAAGTGGTTTTTCTGGGCTGGACACTGCCCTGGATCCTGAACGACACGTCAGGGATCCATTATGCCAAGCCCATGAAAAGCGTTCATGAATGGTTGGGAAACGTCATGATCTGGCTGGTGGGGCTTCATGTTGCGTCAGCATTTTTCCATCATTGGATACGACGGGACAACACCCTGGTACGCATGCTGAATGCCCGTCGTCCCTGAGGGGCAGGGCAGGATTGGAATCGAATACTATTTTATATCGAGGAGTGGTGTCATGAAATATGTCAAGCAATTGTCTGTAGGGACTCTGGCCTTGCTGATGTTGGGGAATGCTTCCCTGGCTCTGGCCTACAAGGGGGAACAGTATGCCAAGGAGGCCACCTTGACCCTCGAGCAGGCCCGTGCCGTGGCCGTCAAGGCTTATCCGGGCGACATCCTGGAAGAAGAACTCGAACATAAATTGGGGGGGAGCGGATTGCGTTACTCTTTTGATATCCGCGCCAATCACCTCACGCACGAAGTGGCGATCGATGCCAAGTCCGGCAAGGTGTTACTCAATGAGCGCGAGAACAGTAACGAAGACTGAGAACCCGTATTTACCTCTTGAACTTACCCGATGGAGTTCGGGTATTTTTTTATGGGTCAAGGGGGTTCCTGCGTCACTCGGGGGTATTACAAAATTTTCATATTCTATCATTCGACTCTAGGATTCTTCTCGAACCTATTGCAAAATTTGGTGGCATGTCATATTGTTGGTCGAATTCTGCCGAGTATCAAAATGTAAATATCACTCTTTCTTTGAGTCGAGACGTGGAGAACCATGAGTGTAAACCTGCGACAAGTGGCTCAAGTTTTGGCCGGGGCTAACGATGCCCTGATCATTACGGACGGAGAAGGACGAATTCAGGATACCAATGTGGCCCATGCCCGATTGACCGGGTACACGCAGGATGAGGTGATCGGGAAAAATCTGTTCAGGCTCCACGGAGGGCTGAGTTGCCCGGATATCTACAAGTCGGTCTGGCGCGAGATCAAACGAAAACAGAACTGGCAGGGAGAAATTTCCAATCGCCGTAAAACCGGCGAGATCTACCCGGAAAATTTCAGTCTGTGCGCCATCACTGACGCCGAGGGAAGGGTTCAGAACTTCATCGCCGTGATGAGTGACCTGTCCGAAAGTCATAACCTCGATTCTGTGGCCTGGAAGCGTGCGAATTATGATTATGTGACGGGGCTCCCCAATCGCCAGTTGTTTTTGGAACGTCTGGATCAGGAAATCAAGAAATATCGCCGGAACGGCGCCCCCATGGCTTTGTTGCTGTTGGATCTGGATCGCTTCAAGGAAGTCAATGACACCTTGGGCCACATGAAGGGGGATGTGCTCCTGGAGGAGGCAGCGCGTCGAATTTCCCGAAACGTGCGGGAAACCGACACGGTTTCTCGTCTGGGTGGAGATGAATTCGCCGTCATTTTGCCAGAGTGCGCGTTACTGCATGTTCAGCAGACGGCGCACGATATCACCGAATCCCTGGCTCTTCCCTTTGATCTGGGTGATGGAGATCGTTGCTTCATTTCAGCCAGTGTGGGAATTGCGCTGTATCCGGACAACGCGGAAGATCTCAATACCTTGGTGAAGCATGCCGATCAGGCCATGTATTCCGCCAAGGCGGAAGGGCGGAACCGCTTCCACTTTTTCCTCCCGGCCATGCAACAGGAAGCTCAAAACAAGATGAGCCTGACCAATGATCTGCGTCTTGCGGCACGACGGGGAGAGTTGTCGGTGTATTATCAGCCCATTCTGGACATGGGGGATGGGCGACTCAAGAAGGTGGAAGCGTTACTGCGCTGGTTTCATCCTGGGCGCGGTGAAGTGGGGCCCCAGGTTTTCATTCCCCTGGCAGAGGCATCCGGATTGATCCACGAGATCGGAAACTGGCTTTCTTTTCAGGTGATTGCCCATATTGCTCAATGGCAACAGCGCTTTGGACAAATCATTCAAGTCAGCGTCAACCGTTCCCCGATCCAGTTCGACCAGGGCGATGCCCTTTGGCTGAAGCAGTTGGCGGGGTTGGGGCTACCCGGTAATTGCATCACCGTCGAAATTACGGAAGGCATGTTGCTGAAAAAATCCGAGCGTATCCAGCAAAGTTTTCTGGATTACCGGAATCATGGGATAGAAGTCTCCATCGATGACTTCGGCACAGGCTTCTCCGCCCTGTCCTACCTCAAACAATTCGACATCGATTATCTCAAGATCGATCGCTCTTTCATCTCCGAAATCACGGTGGATGAAAGTGACAAGGCATTGACCGAGGCCATCATCGTCATGGCTCATAAATTGGGCATCAAGACCATTGCGGAGGGGGTGGAAACCCGTGCGCAGCACGACATGTTACGGTTGTTCGGATGTGACTACGCCCAAGGGTTCTGGTATTCCCGGCCGGTGCCGGCGCTGGCTTTTGAAACCATTCTGGGGAGAACACAAACGGAAGAGGGGAGTTTCTTCTTTCACAGCGCATGAGGATCCCCCCACCGGATCATTGTCCAGGCATCAGGTTGCGCATGCTCCGCATCATTTTGGCCATTCCCCCCTGAGAGAGCATTTTCATCATTTTCTGCATTTGTTCGAACTGGGTCAGGAGGCGGTTGACCTCCTGCACCTGTACCCCGGAGCCCAGCGCAATGCGTCGTTTGCGGGATGCCTTGAGGAGTTCGGGACGTCGCCGCTCGAGGGGGGTCATGGCGTTGATGATCCCTTCGATCCGGCGCAACGCATGGTCATCCGGGGCAGAGGCACCGGGCGTGAGGCCTCGGCTCAACTGGGTCGGCAATTTGTCCATCATGGCCTCGATTCCGCCCGCCTTGCGCATCTGGTGTAATTGGGATTTGAAATCCTCCAGATCGAAACTCTTCCCCTTCTTGAGTTTTTTGGCCAGTTTTTCTGCTTCCGTCTTGTCGACGGAGCGTTGGGCCTCTTCGATCAGGCTCAGGACATCGCCCATTCCCAGTATGCGCGAGGCCATTCGTTCTGGATGAAACGCCTCGAGCCCGGTCAGTTTTTCACCGACCCCGATGAACTTGATGGGGCGCTGCGTGACATGGCGCACCGACAGGGCGGCTCCGCCGCGCGCATCTCCATCCAGTTTGGTGAGAATGATCCCGGTGAGCGGCAGGGCGGCGCCGAAGGCGCGTGCCGTATTGACGGCGTCCTGCCCTTGCATGGCATCCACCACGAAGAGCGTTTCGATGGGGTGGATGGTTTGGTGAAGGCGCTGAATTTCCTGCATCATGGCATCATCGATGGTCAGACGCCCCGCAGTATCCACGATCAGGATGTCATGGTAATGATGACGGGCGTGGTCCAGTGCGGCGAGTGCAATTTTTTCAGGCGGTTGATGAGAGAAGGAGGGGAAGAAATCCACCTCGATCGATCGAGACAGGATCTGGAGTTGTTCGATGGCCGCAGGCCGGTAAATATCGCAACTCACCAGGAGAACTTTCTTTTTTTGCTGTTCCTTGAGCCACTTGGCCAGTTTTCCTGCGGTGGTCGTCTTGCCTGCACCCTGCAAGCCCGCCATGAGAATGACGGCCGGGGGCTGGGCAGCAAGATTCAGTCCCTCATTGTGCTCCCCCATGAGGCGGGTCAGCACTCGATGGACGACCCCAATGAAGGCTTGTCCCGGCGTCAAACTGCTCAATACGGCCTGTCCCAGAGCCTCATTGCGTACCGTATCGACAAATTCCTTGACGACGGGCAGCGCTACATCGGCTTCCAGCAGTGCAATACGGACTTCACGCAGGACATCCTGAATGTTGGTTTCGCTCAAACGCGCCTGCCCACGCAAGGTTTTCAGAGCACCCGTCAGACGTTCGGTAAGTTGATCGAGCATGGAAGGAGAAGCCTCATCAAAGGTTGGGAGTGGTAAACTATCGACACTATGGTCGACACCTCCCTCTATTTTATCACTGCGGCACTTTATCTTCTGCTGGGATTGCGGGATCTCGTTTCACGGCAGCCGGTGCCCGTCGAAACGCCCCCCTGTCACCCTGTGTGGCGCGTGCAGGGTTTGCTCCTGTTGACCCTGATGGTGCACGCCCTGTTGTTGCATCGGGTTCTCTTCGCTTCTCACCAGATGGTTTTGTCGCTGGGGAACTCCTTGTCCCTGGTGGGCGCAGCAACCGTTGCCATGTATTGGATGGCCAGTTTTCGCTGCCGTCTGGGCATCCTTCAGTCTGTCCTGATGTTGATCGTCGCGGCGCTGGTGCTGGCCCCTCTCGTGCTGCCCGCCGAGAAACCGGTGGAATACAGCCATTTACTGACGTTCAAGATTCATCTGGTGATTTCCTTGATGGCCGATGGATTGTTCGGTGTGGCGGCCTTGCACGCTGTTCTCATGAGCATCATGGAACAGCGACTGCATGACCATGACCGTCCGTTCACTCCTCTGGGCGCCTTGCCCTCATTGGTCGCCATGGATGTTCTGCTCTTTCAGATGATCTGGGTGGGTTTCCTTCTCCTGACGGCAACCTTGGTCAGCGGGATCTTCTTTTCCGAAGCCCTCTTCGACAAACCGCTGGTATGGAACCACAAGGTGATTTTCTCCCTGCTGTCCTGGGTCATCTTTGCCGGGCTGTTGATGGCCCGACAACTTTGGGGGATCCGTGGGCGGCGTGCGGCTCGCTGGACCCTCGCGGGGTTTGTCCTGCTCCTGGTGGGCTATCTGGGCAGCAAGTTTGTGGTGGAGATCCTGCTTCATCGTGGATGAGCTCTCCTGGGGCTGGATGTTGGCCGGGCTGGTTTTGTTGCTGGTCCTGTCGGGGTTTTTCTCCATGGCCGAAACCAGCATGATGGCGCTGGATCGCTATCGCCTCAAGCACTTGGCAGCACACCGTCCCGGTGCGCGTCTGGCCCAATCCCTGTTGCAACAAACGGAACGCCTGTTGAGCATGTTGTTGCTGGGAAACAACTTGATCAATGCGGCGGCGGCTTCCATCGTCACGGTTCTGGTCGTGCGCTGGGTCGGAGGAGGGGGAATGACCCTGACCTTCAGTACGCTTCTGGTGACGCTGGTCATTCTGGTGTTTTCCGAAATCACGCCCAAAATCATCGGAGCCACCTGGCCTGAGCCCATTGCGTTGCGCATCAGTTTCATCCTGACCGGATTGTTGTGGGTGTTTTCCCCGGTGATCTGGTTCATCAACCTGTTCGTGCGGGCATTGCTGTTCCTGATGGGGTTGCGCCGACGTTCCCAGACCCGGACGCAGGGGTTGGGGCTGGATGAGTTACGCCTGCTGGTGCTGGAGGGCGGTGGCTTTTTGTCGGGCAATCATCAGGATTTGATACTCAATCTGCTGGAATTGAACCAGATGACGGTGGAGGACGTGATGACTCCACGCTCGCGCATCGAGGGGGTCGATATCGATGCGGATATGGTCGAAATCATGGCGCAGTTGGGGACGGCTCGCCATACCCTCCAGTTGTTGTACCGTGGAACACCGGATGCGGTGGTGGGGGTGGTCCATGTGCGCAAGATTTTCAATCTGTTCCAGCAGGGAGGGATTACCCGCGAAGGGTTGATGAGCGTGATGCGCCAACCCTATTTCATCCCCGAAGGAACGGCGTTATTGACACAGCTTCAAAATTTCCAGAAAACCCAGCATAAGGTTGGGCTGGTGGTGGATGAGTATGGAGAATTGCTGGGGTGGGTGACCGTGGAAGACATTCTGGAAGAAATCGTCGGAGAATTCAGCGGGCGTTCCCATCATCGCGACTTGTTTACCCGGGAGAGTGCTCATACTCTGCTGGTGGATGGTGATTGCTCCCTGCGGGACCTCAACCGGAAAGTGGGGACACTCTTTCCAGTGACTGGCCCTAAAACCCTGAATGGGCTGATCCTGGAAATTCTGGAGGACATTCCGGAACCGGGAACGGCTCTCAAGGTGGCGGGTCACCCCGTTGACATCGTGCAGACCCAGGATCGTCGGGTACGGGTGGCCCGCGTGCACCTGACCGCGGATGATTCTGGCTCTGTGCCCCGGAAGACGGAGGAGTGATGCCGTTCCTGAATGGGTTGGTGGCCGCTTTGCTGGGATTTGGACTGGCGCATTGGGGGCAACAACGCATCCTGAACCGCTGGATCGACGGACTCGGTGAGGACCGGATTCCCTGGGTAAGTCAGGAAACGGTCTGGGTCCATGACTTCAGGACCCGCCATCGACATCTTTTCCCTGGTTTGGTGGCATCGAGTGCGCTGGCGACGCTGTGGTTGGGTCGGGCAGACCTTCAAGGCTGGGCCTTCGTCGGGTTACAATGGGGACTGTTGTTGCTGGCATTCATCGACCTGGAAACCCAATTGCTTCCCGATGGGTTGACTCAACCCTTGCTGTGGTCGGGTTTGATTTTCCATGCGCTGGGGGGCGGAGTTTCCCTGGAACAGGGCGTCTGGGGCGCGGTATTGGGGTATTTGATGCTGGCTGGAGTGTACTGGGGTTTCCGTGGATTGACGAAGCGGGAAGGCATGGGGCAGGGAGATGTCAAGTTGCTGGCGGTCATTGGGGCCTGGATGGGCGTGGCACAATTGCCTTTGATCCTGATGGGAGCCGCATCCCTGGGCGTGGTGGGTGGGTTGTCCCTGGGGGCGCGCAAGGGGCTGAAGGTGGCCTTTCCTTTCGGTCCCTTCATGATTTTGGCCACCGAGTGCGTTTTATGGATGAATTTGCAAGGGAGAGGAGCATGAGCAAGTTTATTGTGGGAGTTACCGGGGGTATTGGCGCGGGAAAATCGACGGTGGCCAGTTTGTTTGCCAGACATGGGGCCGGACTGGTGGATACGGATGCCATTTCCCGTCAAATGACTGCCCCGGGTGGCGCCGCCATCCAGGCGATTCGAGAGAAATTCGGGGAAACTTTCATCAGCGAGGATGGCAGTCTGGATCGGACGGCCATGCGTAATCACGTCTTCAACCACCCGCCTGCGCGCAAGCAACTGGAAACCATCATGCATGGACGGATCCGGGAAGCGGTCCATGCGGCACTGGATGCGGCAACCCAGCCTTATGTCCTGCTGGTGGTTCCCTTGCTGATCGAGGTGGGTTCCTACCGTCCCTTGCTCTCCCGGGTGCTGGTGGTGGATTGTGAGGAAGAACTTCAGATTCGGCGGGCATCCCTGCGACCGGAAATGACGCCGGAGACGGTGCGGGCCATCATGGCTGCCCAGACGGATCGTAAAACCCGTTTGCGCGTGGCGGATGACGTGATCGACAACAACGGGGACCTGCAGAGTCTGGAGACGGTGGTGAAAAAACTTGATCACCAGTACCGTTTCATGGCCGGAGAACACGCCCGTTCCCCGAGGGCCTCATGAAACGGTAGGCTTCGGAAGGAGCGGAGGACTTGCATATCTCCTGTGTTTGCGTCAGAATCCTGCGATTGCTCCGAGGTGCCCCCCGGTGATCCTATACGACTTTCCGTTGAGTGAGCAGGTTCGCGTGTTTTTTCGCCTGACCGCGTTGTTCCGGCACGTTTCTTATTTTCTGCAGCGTGATGATCCGCTCGATCATCACGCCGCTCTTCTTTCCCTTTTCGAAATCGTCGATGCCACGGCTCGTGCCGACGTCAAGTCCGATTTGCTGCAAGGACTGGAGCGGCAACGGGGGATACTGTCGTCGCTGCGATGCAACCCGGAGGTCGACGCGGGCACGCTGGGCAGGACATTGAAAGAACTCGATGAGGCGATCGAGAGTTTACATGCCTCCAAGGGAAAGTTTGCAGAATATCTGCGCAATCATGAAGGCCTGATGGCCATCAAGCAACGCGCCAACCTTCCCGGAGGGGTGTGTGATTTTGACATGCCCACCTATCATTACTGGTTGTCCCTGCCGGTCGAGATACGGCGAAGCCATTTTTGTGCCTGGGTCGCCCCGCTGCTTTCCACACGGACGGCTCTGGAGCTGCACATCCGGTTGATGCTCGAAAGTGGCAAGTCCTTCCATCTGGAGGCGTGCAACGGAGTCTATCAACAGAACAAGGTAGGTGCCGATGCGCGGTTGCTGAGGGTGGGCATCGAAGAAAAATTTCAGTGTGTTCCGGAAATCAGCGCCAACAAATATCAACTCAATATCCGTTTTCTGGAAACGGACGAAATCACGCGCACCGGTGTCATGTCCACCCCCGTTCCCTTCGAACTCATTTTCTGTAGTTTCTAGCCGCGGGGGCGAATTCAGGCCGGATGGGGCGAAGGGAGCAACGTGGCGCGAATCTTTTGTAAGGCTCGGACCTCGATTTGACGCACCCGCTCGGCTGAAATTCCCCATTCGTCGGCCAGGTCATGGAGCGTGATGGGCGGGGCATCTTCATCCCGCAACCAGCGGTCCTCGATGATCTTGCGACTGCGGGCATCCAGTTGCGTCAGGGCCTCCTGCAGACCTTCGTGGCTGTTGCGCGCGTTTTCATTGGCCTCCAATGTTTCGCGCGGTCCTGCCCCTTCATCGGCCAGATAGGCCACGGGACTGACCCAGTGCTCATCGTCCTCCGGTCCGGGGTCCAGAGAGATATCCTGACCTGCCAGACGAGTTTCCATTTCGCTCACATCTTCAGGCCGAACCCCCAGTTGTTCTGCGATCTTTCGGGTTTCGTTCGGGGAAAGCGAACTGAAGCCGGGTTTGAGACTGCGCAGACTGAAGAACAACTTGCGCTGTGCCTTGGTGGTGGCGATTTTGACCAGGCGCCAGTTGCGCAGGATATATTCATGAATTTCGGCCTTGATCCAATGCACGGCGAAGGAAACCAGGCGTACTCCACGTTCGGGATCAAAACGCCGGACGGCTTTCATGAGCCCCACATTGCCTTCCTGGATCAGATCGGCCTGGGGTAAACCATAGCCACTGTACTGACGGGCAATGGAAGCTACCAGTCGCAGATGGGACAGAATCATGCGTTGCGCTGCGCCCAGATCGTGGTGGTCGCGCAGGCGACGCGCCAGACTGACTTCCTCCTCGGCGCTCAGCAAAGGAACGCGCGCAATCCGTTGCAGGTAATCTTCCAGACTCCCCGAATGAGTGGGGGTCAGACAGTGGTCGGCGGTCAATTCCATGGACTCGTATCCTCCTTGACAGGGCTATTTTAGCACTCTTTGCGTGAGAGTGCTAATTGGCTCGTGAGTTCCCTTGCCCCAGTAAAGCCGCAAACCCGCCCCCCAAGGCAGAGAAGAGGAGGAGCATGCCGCCATCGCGTATGTCCGGGGGGGGGAGGTCGAGGGTGATTTGAAATAAGGCGCCGAGCGCGTGGGTGAGGGGGGTGATCAGCGCGAGTGCCCAAAGGAGGGTGGCCCAGGCCAAAAGTCCTGCGCTGGCCCCCAGCAGGGCGCCGTAATAGGCGAAGGGGCGGCGTTGGTAGGCAGAGGAGGCCCCCAGCAGATTCAGCAGGGAATGCAGGCCTTGTCGGCGTAACGCTTGCTGATGCGCCTGGTATGCGATGAGGAGAAAGGAGAGAAAAGCGAAGAGCAGGGCACAGAAACCCAGAATCGATTCGGCCAGCGTGCTGACTGTCTCCAGTCGTTCAGCCCAGAGCCGGTCACTACGGATTTGGGCGATTCCCTCCCGATGAGAGAATTCCTGCTCCAGTTGATTGAACCGGGAGGGGTTGGGGTCGCGCAGGTGCAACACAAAGGCGCCAGGCAGGGGATTGCGGTCCAATACCTTGAGTGCCGGGGCGAGGTCGGGCGAATTGCGCAAGGAAGCCAATGCCTGGGCGGGCGAGATGTATTCAAAAGCGCGGATCTGAGGATTGGCGGCCAGAGAATCCCAAAGCGCGTGCATCTGGGCTTCATTGGCCTGATCGGTCATGAACAGGGTCAGGGTGGGTTCGGGCAGCGTGTGTTGGACCCAGTGGTTGATTCTTTGCCAGAAAAAGCCGGTGCTCAGAGCCAGGGCGACCAGCATGCCAAGCAGAAGTATCGATACCGTATGGCGCAGGGGCTGACCCAGGATGAAGGAGCCGGCCTGTCGGAAAGCGCTGGCATGATGATGGAGCCAGATCCTCATGCGTCGTCCCCGATGCGGTGGGGTGCCGGCACGCTCAGCGTGAGGGTCCGCGCCTTGGGTGACAGCAGGTTGCCGCCTGGCAGGCCGGCAATCACCACGGTCACCCCGCCCTGATGGAAACTGCCCAGCAAATTCTCCAGCAATTGCCGTTGTTCCTGGGGCCAGCCATGGTAAAAGTCATCGACCAGCAGCAATACCGGATACCCGCTGATGGCCCGGGCGACCATCAGGCGTTGACGTGCATTTTGGGACAACTGCCGGGCCGTCAGGGAAGACTGATTCCCCAATCCCACGCGCTGCAGCGCATTCTGAGCCCGGGTCGATCGCTCCTTACGGGGCAAGCCCTGGATGTCCAGAGGCAGGGCGACATTGTCCAGCAGGGAATGCTCTTCCAGGAAAGTCGGGTCTGGAAAGATCAATCCCATGCGTTGGCGCAAGCGGCTCCGCGCCGTGGCCCTCAGCCGATAAAGATTCTGTCCATTGAAGGTCAGGGTACCCGAGCCGGGTTTTTCCAGGCCAGCCATCATGCGCAGGAGGGTGGATTTGCCGCTGCCGGGGGGGCCGACCAGATTCAGCCATTCCCCTGCCCCCAGGGTCAAGGAGAAGTTCTCGAACAGATTGGGGTGTGCGGGGTAGCGTTTGAAAACTTCCTTGAATTCAATCATTCGATCAGGGCATCCACATAGGTACTCGCGCTGAAGGGAGCCAGATCTTCCGCTCCTTCGCCCACGCCCAGAAAACAGACGGGAATGGGCCGTTCCCCGGCGATGGCCGCAATGACCCCCCCCCGTGCGGTGCCATCCAGTTTGGTGATGATCAGGCCGGTCAGTTGGAGGGCATCGTCAAAGGCTTTGACCTGGGTCAGGGCGTTTTGACCGGTATTGGCATCGAGGACCAGCAGAATCTCGTGCGGGGCGGTGGGGTCGGCTTTGGCCGCTACCCGTTTGACTTTACGAATCTCTTCCATCAGGTGTAACTGGGTGGGTAGCCGTCCTGCCGTATCCGCCAGTACGATATCGATACCGCGCGCACGCGCGGCCTGGATGGCATCGAAGATGACGGCGGCCGAGTCGCCTTTTTCCTGGGTGATGACGGGAACGTCATGGCGTTCACCCCAGGCGACCAGTTGTGCCACGGCGGCGGCGCGGAAGGTATCCCCGGCGGCCAGGAGCACCTTCTTGTCCTGATTCAGGAAATATTGGGCCAATTTGCCGATGCTGGTGGTTTTTCCGGCACCATTGACCCCCACGAACAGAATGACCTGGGGACCCTCTGTCGGCGGAGGGGACAAGGATCGTTCGAGGGGGTGCAGAAGTGCCATCAATTCGTCCTTGAGCAGGGGTTTCAAGGCCTCACCCTCTTCGATGCGCCGTCGCCGTGCTTCCTGTTGCAGGGTGTGGATCAGTCGGCGACTGGTGGAAACCCCCACATCGGCGAGGATCAGGGTTTCTTCCAGGCTTTCGAACCACAGGTCGTCCAGTTTTTGCCCAAACAAACCAGAAAGCCCCTGCTGCAATTTATCCCGACTACCCCGCAATCCCGCCTTGAGACGATCCAACCAGGAAGGGGACGCGGACGAAGAAATGTCCTGGGGGGCTTTTTTGAACAGACCAAACATTGGACAATAGCCATCTGACGGAAAAACACGAAAGGGGATTTTACTCCAAATGAAAGGGGAAGTTCGGATTATCGGAGGGCAGTGGCGGGGTCGACGGCTGACATTTCATGACCGTCCCGGACTGCGTCCGACTCCTGGTCGAGGCAGGGAAACCTTGTTCAACTGGTTGGGACAATCCTTGTCGGGATGGGATTGTCTGGATTTATTTGCGGGCAGCGGTGCCCTGGGGTTCGAGGCGGCATCCCGCGGGGCGGCGCAGGTCGTCCTGGTGGAGCGGGATCGGTTGGCCTGTGTGGCCTTGCGCGCCAATGCCCAACGTCTGGGGGCCAGCGGCGTGACCGTCCGGCAGATTCAGGCCCATGAGTGGTTGGAAACCGAGGCGACGACTTATGATCTGATCTTTCTGGACCCCCCCTTTGGCAGTGACGAAATGAATCGGGTATGGTCTGCATTGCCCGCTCATTTGCGTCCGGGTGGGTGGATTTACTGTGAATCTTCCGGAGGTATGTCAGAATCGGACCTCTGGCGCGAGGTTCGGTGCACGAAAGTGGGGCAGGCTCGGTTACAATTGTTTCAACGGCGCTGAGTGAGTCGATCCGGCCGGCGAGTCGGGTGAACGCGTACTTTGATGAGGATCCATGAGCCAGCAAACATTTATCCGTGCCGTCTATGCCGGAACCTTCGATCCGATGACCCTGGGACATGAGGATCTGGTACGGCGCGCCTGCGGGTTGTTTGATGAAGTGGTGGTGGCGGTGGCAGACAGTCGTCCCAAACGCCCTTTGTTCACCCTGGAAGAACGGGTGGAAATGGCGCAAGCGTCCCTGGTCCGCTTTGAAAGGGTCGTGGTGGTCGGTTTTTCCGGTTTGCTGGCAGATTTCGTGCGCTCCAGACAGGCCCGGGTATTGATCCGGGGACTGCGCGCCGTTTCTGACTTCGATTTTGAATTTCAAATGGCCGGAATGAACCGACGCCTGCAACCTGAGGTCGAAACCTTGTTTTTGACGCCTGCCGAACAATATCTGTTCATCTCGTCGACGATGATCCGTGAAATTGCCGGGCTGGGTGGGGAAGTGTCGGAATTTGTCAATCCACTGGTACATCAAAGACTATTGGATAAAATGAAAGCAGTGGAGTAACCGAGGATAGAGTCTATGGCGTTGATGATTACCGATGAATGTATCAATTGTGATGTCTGTGAACCAGAATGCCCAAATGAGGCAATCTCCCAGGGAGCCGAGGTTTATGAAATCGATCCGGGCAAATGTACCGAGTGTGTCGGACACTACGATACGCCTCAGTGTCGTGAGGTGTGTCCGGTGGATTGCATTCCCATGAATCCGGATTACCAGGAAAGCAAGGCAGAATTGGAAAAAAAATATCAGCGCTTGATGAGTGCCAAATCCTGAAGGGGAACACCCGATTATGAAGATCAAGGCACCCAAGGGTGTGAAACAGTGGAAAATGGGATTGGTGCTGGTCCTGCTGGGGGGGCTGTCCTCTCTGGCCCATGGGGAAACGCAGACGGGGGCGGGATCGACCCCGGTCGCTGCGACTCCGCCGGTTCCTGAAGCCGTTCGTACGCCGCCCCTGCCGATCCAGGAATTGACGGCACGCTGGGTTTACCAACTGTTATTGGCGGAAATCGCCGCCCAGCGCGGTCATCTCGGTCTGGCGACCAAGACCTATCTGGATCTGGCCCGCACCACCAAAGATCCGCGCGTTGCCCGTCGGGCGACCGAGGTGGCGTTGTACGCCCACGATTTGCCCGCCGTTCAGTCGGCTCTGACGTTATGGTTGAAGGAAGATCCAAAGTCGCCTGCAGCGCGTGAAACCTTGGGCGGGTTGATCCTGTCCCAGCCCAATCTGATCGACGCCCTGCCCATTCTGGCTCCGTTGATTGCCGTGGATCGCAACAGCGCCGGTGATGATTTTCTGGGGTTGGATGTCGTTCTGGTTCAACACCCGGATCATGTCCACGCCCTGGCATTGGCGCAACGTTTGACGGGGCCCTATCCGGACGTCCCCGAAGGACATTATCTGGTCAGTACGTTGGCGGCCCAGGATGGAAAAATCGACCTGGCGTTGGCGGAAGTTCGGAAAGCACTGCAACTTCGTCCGGACTGGGAGATGGGCGTGGCGCTGGAGGCCCAACTCCTGCAAAAGAGTGATCCTGCCCAGGTGCAGAATCTGTACCGTTCCTTTCTCGACAAGCACCCTGACGCACGCGAAGTGCGCTTGCAATACGCGCGTTTCCTGGTGGAGCAAAAGGACTACGCCGGAGGTCAACGGGAATTTCAAGCCCTGTTGCAAGCAGATCCCGGTCAACCGGACTTGTTGCTGGCCGTGGGGTTGCTGGATATGCAGTCGAAGGAGTATCCGGCCGCCGAGGAAAAATTCAAGAAGGTTCTGGCGGGAGAATACCGCGATCCTGACCGGGTCCGGTTTTATCTGGGACAGGCGGAAGAGGAACAGCACCATTGGGAACAGGCCATTCAGTGGTACGAGGCCATTACCAGCGGGGAGCAGCATCCCCTGGCCCAGATCCGGGTGGCCTTGATCCTGGCGCAGCAGGGGCAGACCCAGAAAGCCCTGGATATGCTGAGCCGTATGCCCGCGCCTTCTGCCGAACGTCTGGAGCAGAGAACCTTGGCCCAGGAACAGATCCAGCGCGATGCTGGCGATGATCAGGGCGCTTTCGATACCCTCAGCCAGGCTCTGGCCACCTTTCCGGATTTGCCGGACCTGTTGTACGAGCGAGCCATCGTGGCAGATAAACTGGATCGTTTCGATGTGCTGGAGAAAGACCTGCGCCGCGTCATTGCCCTGCGCCCGGACTATGCGCATGCCTACAATGCACTGGGGTACAGCATGGCGGAACGCAATGTGCGTCTCGACGAAGCGGCGGATCTGATCCGCAAGGCGCTGTCTCTTTCTCCCGATGACCCGTTCATCATCGACAGCCTGGGTTGGGTGCAATACCGCGAAGGACATTTCCACGAATCCGTGGATACGCTGAAACGCGCCTTTGCAGCAGACCCCGACCCGGAAATCGCTTCCCATCTGGGAGAGGCGCTCTGGGCCACAGGGGACCAGACCGAAGCCCGCCAAATCTGGGAAAGCATGCTCAAGGAGCATCCGGATAATGCCGCCTTGCTGGCGACCGTCCATCGCTTCCTGCATTGATGTGAGACTCATGAAAAAGGGGACACGCATCGTTCTTTGGTGCGCGCTGTCCCTTTTGAGTGGTTGCGCCCTGTGGAGCCCCGGTCCCCAGGGGGACCTGACCGTGGGACGAGGCGCGGTTCAAGGTTGGCGGCTGGAGGGGCGCATCGCCGTGCGGCAACCGACGGGGAGCGAGAGCGGCCAATTGGAATGGCAATTGCATGATGGGACGGAACAGCACCTGGAGTTGCGTTCGCCCTTGGGTACGACCGTGGCATTGGTCGACAGTTCCCCTGTGCAAACCCACCTGACCCTGTCGGATCACCGGGATTACCGTGCCAGCGATCCCACGACGTTGACACAAACCGTCCTGGGGTATGCCCTGCCCTTGCAGGGGCTGCCCTGGTGGTTGCGCGGTCGGTCGGACCCCGCCCTGCCGGCTCAGATGGAATGGGATGCCGAGCACCATCCCCAACGCCTGTCTCAACAGGGTTGGGTCATGACCTACGCCAACTGGCGTGTGGTGGGCGGCGAATGGCTACCGGGGATGATCCGCCTGGTACGGGAGGATTTGCAGATCCGGATCAAGGTCGATCACTGGGTGCTGGAACAGAAGGAATGAACGGGGGCCGAAAAACCGAACGGGCCTGGTGGCAGGCACCCGCTCCTGCCAAACTCAATCTTTTCCTGAAAGTCACGGGACGGCGTGCGGATGGCTACCACACCTTGCAGACCCTGTTCACTTTCGTGGATTTTGGGGATACGCTCGACTGCGAAGTGCTGGATTCGGGACGGATCGAACGGGCGGAAATGATTCCGGGGGTCCCCGAGGCGCAGGATCTGACCCTGAAAGCGGCGCGTCTGCTGCAAGAACGCGCGGGCGTGACATCGGGGGCACGTCTGCGCCTGCACAAGCGTATTCCGATCGGTGGCGGGTTGGGCGGCGGCAGTTCGGATGCGGCGACGACCCTGCTGGTTTTGAACCAGCTCTGGGGAATCCATTGGGCGCGTTCACGTCTGGCGCGTCTGGGTCTCGAGTTGGGCGCGGATGTGCCGGTCTTTGTCGGCGGAGAAAGTGCTTTGGCGGAGGGGGTAGGGGAGGCCCTGGTGCCGGTGCTGGTGCCGGAACGCTGGTATGTCATTGGCACGCCGGGCGTTTCGGTCTCGACCCGGGCAGTGTTCTCATCTCCGGATTTGACAAGAAACTCATTACCCGTCAAAATACGGGACTTTTCTGGAAGGAAGATCGGGAACGATCTGGAGCCCGTGGTCCGGCGTATGCATCCCGAAGTGGCGCGTTTGCTGGATTGGATGGGGAAATTTGGAGCGGCCCGGATGAGTGGGTCGGGAAGTTGCTGTTTTCTGGATTTTTTGACCTGCCACGAGGCAAACCAGGTGTTGAAGAGGTTTCCTCCGGAGTATCAGGGTTTTGTGGCACGCGGACGGCAAGGTCATCCGTTGTGCACGACAGGGTAGTGCTGCAGGGGAGTCGCCAAGTGGTAAGGCACCGGATTTTGATTCCGGCATTCGTAGGTTCGATCCCTACCTCCCCTGCCATCGATTCAGTTTAGCCGTCGTTTGTCAGGAGTTTCATGCCTTCTACCGATTTGATGGTGTTCACCGGCACCGCCAATCCCAAACTCGCAAGCGAAGTCGCGGCTTACCTCAATATTTCCGTGGGGCGTGCCACCGTGGGTCGCTTCAGCGATGGTGAGGTCATGGTGGAAATTCTCGAGAATGTGCGGGGACGGGATTGCTTCATTCTTCAATCGACGTCTGCGCCCACCAACGATCATCTGATGGAGATCATGGTGATGTGTGATGCGCTGAAGCGCGCTTCAGCGGCCAGGATCACGGCGGCCATTCCCTATTTTGGTTATGCCCGTCAGGATCGGCGCCCCCGTTCGGCCAGGGTGGCCATCTCGGCCAAGGTGGTGGCGAACATGCTGCAAGGCGCAGGCGTGGACCGGGTGTTGACCATGGATCTGCACTCGGATCAGATTCAAGGGTTTTTTGATATACCCGTGGATAACGTGTATTCCACCCCGCTTCTGCTGGGGGATATCTGGCGCGCCGGTTATCAGGGTCTGACGGTGGTCTCTCCCGATGTGGGCGGGGTGGTGCGGGCACGGGCATTGGCCAAGCGTCTGGAAGCAGATCTCGTCATCATCGACAAACGCCGTCCCAAGCCCAACGTGGCTCAGGTCATGAATGTGATTGGCGACGTGGCGGGGCGGACCTGCATCATTCTGGATGACATGGTGGATACGGCCAATACCCTGTGCGCCGGTGCACAGGCCCTCAAGACCCATGGGGCGGAACGCGTCCTGGCCTATATCACCCACCCGGTTTTGTCGGGAGGCGCGGCCCAGCGGATCGACGAGTCTGCCTTGGACGAAGTGGTGGTGACGGATACCATTCCCTTGGCCGGCGCTTCTCTCTCCTGCAAGAAAATTCGTCAGATCTGCATCGCGGAACTCATGGCCGAAACCATGCGTCGGATCAGTGACGAGGATTCGGTCAGTTCCCTGTTCATGGAATGACATTTTTTGTACGTCCCTCCGGCTGGTCGCGGTCGGGGGTTTCAAACACTCAACCACTCGAGGATGAATCATGGAAATTACAATCACACATCGCACTGCGCAGGGCACCGGAGCGAGCCGCCGCCTGCGTCGGGCTGGCCGGGTTCCCGGTATTTTGTACGGAGACAACCAGGAGGCACTGGTCATCGAGTTTGATCATAACGAACTTTTTCACAAGTTGCGTCAGGAAGCGTTTCATTCTTCCGTGATCTCTCTCGACCTGGACGGAAAGTCCCATCCGGCATTATTGCGCGATGTGCAGAGACACCCTTTCAAGGCATTGATCCTGCATGTGGATTTTCAGCGGGTGGATGTGAACCGCAAGTTGCACACCAAGGTTCCCCTGCACTTCATCAACGGCGATAACTCTCCGGGGGTCAAGCAGTCCGGGGCCATCATCAGCCATATCCTGACGGAAATCGAAGTTCTTTGTTTGCCGGGAGATTTGCCTGAGTACATCGAAGTGGATCTGCATGACCTGACGGTGGCTCATCCTTTCCATGTGGCAGATCTGAAAGCGCCGAATGGAATCGAATTTGCCGCACTCCATAAGGGCGAAAATCCTGCGGTGGTGGCGGCAGTTCTGCCCCGTGCGGCGCGTGCCGAGGAAGATTTGGCGCCGACGGTATCGGTGGCGGATGTGCCGGCCATCAGCCAGAAAGCGCCTGCGGATGCCGCCAAGGGAGGAAAGAAGTAAGCGTTGCCTCTTTTTTCGATTCCCTTGAATGGGTGAAGGAAGATGCCCATCCGTTTGATCGTTGGATTGGGAAATCCGGGTGCGGCCTATCAGGACACCCGCCATAATGCCGGGGTTTGGGGAATCGAAGTCCTGGCCCGACAATGGCGTTTGGACTGGCACCGTGAATCCCGTTTTCAGGGGCGGGTGGCCAAGGCCGAACATCCTTTTTCCGGCTGGCTGCTGTGTCCCGAAACCTTCATGAATTCGAGTGGGCGATCAGTGGCTGCTCTGGCCCATTTCTACCGGATCGAAGTGGCGGAAATTCTGGTACTGCACGATGAACTGGACTTGCCCCCCGGGGTGGCTCGCTTGAAACAAGGCGGGGGGTCCGGGGGGCATAACGGTCTGAAGGATCTCATCGCCCAGTTGGGGGGGCCAGAATTCTGGCGCCTGCGCATCGGCATCGGCCATCCCGGACCGCACCAGCCGGTGGCGAGTTACGTTCTGCACCGTCCCTCGAAAGAGGAGCAGGCCGCCATCGATCTGGCACTGGAACGCGGCCTGTCCGTCTTTCCCCTGGTGATGACGGGGCAATTCTCCCATGCCATGAATGAATTGCATAAACCGCTGTCCCCTCCTTGAGGAGTATGGAATATGAGTTTGAAATGCGGGATCGTGGGATTACCCAACGTGGGGAAGTCGACCTTGTTCAATGCCTTGACCAAGGCGGGGATCGCCGCCGACAATTATCCCTTTTGTACCATCGAGCCCAATGTGGGGGTCGTGGAGGTTCCGGACCCTCGTCTGGCGTCCCTGGCCGACATCGTTCATCCTGAACGGGTGGTGCCTGCCGTCACCGAGTTCGTGGATATCGCGGGATTGGTGGCTGGGGCCTCGAAGGGGGAAGGGTTGGGGAACCAGTTTCTGGCCAATATCCGGGAAACCGATGCCATTGCCCATGTGGTGCGTTGCTTCGAAGATTCCAACGTCATTCATGTGGCAGGACGGGTATCTCCCCTGGAGGATATCGAGACCATCGATACCGAGTTGGCCCTGGCCGACCTTTCGACCGTGGAAAAGGCTTTGATTCGAACCCAGAAAATGGCTCGTGCCGGGGATAAGGAGGCCATCCAGTTACAGGGATTGCTGGTACGGGTCGAGGAGCGGTTGAATCAGGGGCATGCGGTACGGGCTCAAGGATTGGATGAAGATCAGTTGCACGCCCTGAAACCCCTGTGTCTGATGACGGCCAAGCCATTGTTGTATGTGGCCAATGTGCTGGAGGATGGGTTTGAGCATAATCCGCTTCTGGCGCAGGTCGAGGAGCGCGCCCGGCGCGAGGGCGCGTGGGTCGTGCCGGTTTGTGCCGCGCTCGAAGCCCAGATGGTGGATCTGGAGGCGGAGGACAAGGCCTTGTTTCTGGCGGACATGGGGATGGAAGAGCCCGGATTGGATCGGTTGATTCGGGCGGCCTACCGTTGTCTCGGACTGGAAACCTACTTTACGGCGGGCGTCAAGGAAGTCCGTGCCTGGACCATCCCGGAGGGAACCACCGCTCCTCGAGCCGCCGCAGTCATCCATAATGATTTTGAACGGGGTTTCATTCGTGCCGAGGTGATTTCCTATCAGGATTTCGTTGCGTGCCGGGGTGAAACCGGGGCCAGGGAAGCAGGGAAGATGCGCCTCGAGGGGAAAGACTACCGGGTTCAGGATGGAGATGTCATGCATTTCAGGTTCAATGTGTGATCCCTTTCCTCATGTTTGAAATGGTTGGGATCCGGGTTTTAAGGTAGGATGAAGGTTGTTGCGGGTGGGCGATAAACCCATCAATGTTCGGGAGGTGGATCATCGAGACGATACACATGGAAGGCAAGGGGAAGGGAGCCGTATTGCTGTTGCATGGCTTGTACGGAACGCCCCAGCAACTCCAGTATATTGGCCGCAAGTTATGCGTGGTGGGGGGCTATACCATCCATATCCCCAATATCCAGGGCTATTCGGTCTTTGATGAACCCGTCCCCAGGGACACGACCCCCTGGACCTACTGGAGCGAGCAGGTAGAGGCCAATTTCGATCTGTTGCGTCGCGAACATGACCAGGTCAGTGTGGCGGGTTTGTGTATCGGGGCTGATCTGGCCTTGCACCTGGCGACTCGGCGCAGCAGTGATCTGCATGCGCTGTGTCTGTATTCCGCGCCCCTGCGTTATGACGGATGGAATGTGACACGCATGCGTTGGCTCAAATATCTGGGGTATTACACGCCGTTCCGTCATTTTTTGTCTTTGGCGGAGCGGCCGCCCTATGGCCTGAAGGATGAGCGGATTCGGCAATGGGTGGCAACCCAGATGGAAAAACGGGGAACTTCTGCCATCGGTTCTTCACGTTCTCCCCTCAAGGGGGTTTTTGAAACCGAGAAGTTGATGAAGTCGGTACGTCAAAACTTACACAAAATCCACGCGCCTACCCTTATAATGCACGCAGTAGAGGATGATCTGGCCAGTCCGAAGAATGCGGAACAGATCGAGAGAGGGATTTCCTCCCTTCAGGTGCGCAAGGTTCTCCTCGATAATTGTTATCACATCATCACCATGGATTTCGAAAAGGAGCGTGTAGCCCAGGAATCGCTGGCTTTCATAACGCAACAATCCGATCGACATGATCTGAAATTGCGTCCCAAGTTGCGGTTGGCGGGCTAAAAAAAAATGAGTTCATTACCCATCATACAAAAAATGCTCGTGGAGGAGTTTGGACTGACCCAGGAGCAGGTTCAGCCAGAGTCCAAACTGGAAGAATTAGGTGTGGATTCTCTGGCAACAGTGGAGTTCATGTTCATGCTGGAAGATAAATTTGATTTGAAAATGACGGGAGAACCGGTACCCTTGAAGACGGTCGGAGATATCGCCCGTGAGGTGGATACTCTGGTTGTCCAGCAGGGCATCACTCTGGGCGAAGCAGACTGATCACCCGTATTCCAAACGGTTCTTGATGGATTCGCTTTCATGAATACAGAATCTGCAGACATGCAACGCGTCGTCGTGACGGGGGTGGGCGCCCTCACCCCGCTCGGAGAGGGGGCTGAGGCACTGGTTCGGGCCCTGGAAGAGGGACGTTCCGGTATCCGTTTTCTCGATGTTCCGTGGGCAAAGTCCCTGAACTCCGCCTTGGCCGCGCCTGTCTCGACCCCGGTGGAATCCCGTTTTACCAAGTTGCGTCGTCTGACCCTCGATCGGGTGGCTCAATTGGCCCTGTTGGCGGCGGGGGAAGCCCTGACTCAGGCGGGTCTGGACTTTTCTGGTGACGAAGGGTTGCATTGTGGACTATTCTGGGGAACCGGTATTGGGGGGGCCACCACCCTCGAGCAGGCCTATCATGAATCTTTTCTGGATGCTCAGGCCCGTCCCCGCCCAACCACCATCGTGGCTTTCATGGCGAATGGATCTGCGGGCCAGTTGAGCATCGAATTCAAGATTCGTGGTCCCAGTTTTACCTACAGTTCGGCCTGTTCATCCTCTGCGGTGGCGTTGGGCGAGGCTTTTCTGGCGGTACGGCATGGGCGCGTCCGCTATGCTCTGGCAGGAGGAAGCGAGGCCTTGCTGACTCTGGGGGTGATGAAAGCCTGGGAATCGCTTCAGACCTTGGCCAAACCCGATCCTGTGCGTCCTGAAACCTCCTGTCGTCCTTTTTCCAGGGATCGTTCCGGGTTCATTCTGGGAGAAGGGGCGGGCGCACTCGTTTTGGAGACTGAAAGTTCGGCACGGGCACGGGGGGCGACCATCCTGGCCGAAATCGTGGGGTACGGAAATACCACCGATGCGGGGCATATCACCCAGCCCGATGCCGGAGGGCAGTCCCGTGCCATGCAGGAAGCCCTGCGCATGGCCCAACTGGCACCGGAACAGGTGGACGCCATCAATGCCCATGGTACCGGTACGGTGGTGGGGGATGGGGTGGAAACCCGCGCCCTCAAAATCGTTTTTGGAGATCGCGCGGCACACATTCCCATCAGCGCCACCAAGGCCCTCCACGGTCACTTGATGGGGGCTTCGGGCGCCGTGGAAATGGTCGCCGCCCTGGGCGCGTTGCAGCGGGGCATCGTCCCGCCCACGGCCCATTGGACCACGCCGGATCCGGCCTGTGATCTGGACTACGTAACCGAAGGTGCCCGGGCCTTGCCCACATTGAATACCCTCATGAGCAATTCCTTTGGCTTCGGGGGAAATAACGCCGTCCTGATCGCTCGACGCTACACTTGGGCGGGCTGAGGTCCGGTCGTCAACTGTCCGTCAGACAATGAATTTGTAACTATGGTATAACAAACGAACCCACCAGAGGGATAGGGAGTTATCCATGAAATCGGCGGTCAGCCATCGAAGTATCAATGCGGAAGTCATGGAATATGTCATCCCCCCCATCAAGGATATGTTGGTGTTGGGGCGAAATGCCCCCATCGGGTGTATTGCCCTGCGTCGTTCCCTGGAATTGTTGATCAAAACTCCCTACGAACATATCGAAATCGCGGACGATGACATACTGAGCGACATTCTGGTACGGGGTGCCCTGTTGCGCCGCATTCCCAGGGAAGAACTGATCAGTTTCGTGCTGAAGGACATCCGGCCCATGATGGGGTCTGACGAAGTGCTTCACGTCACATTGGATGTCAAGGTACAGATACAGAGTCGCGTCCATGAAGTCGCTCAAACTGGCTGATTGTCTGTTGACCGAGGTGCCGCGTCGGCTCGACAGCGAACGACCGGAAGGCACGGAAGGTCGTTTCGTGGCGGTGTTTTCCGATTCGGTGCGCAACGGAAGGTTTTGTGGGTTGGCATCGTTGACCGATAGGGCGACTCATCCCGGTTGGATCTATGCAGATCTGGTCGAGCATCGTGTCGCCCACGTCTTGTCTTTCACCGATTCGGTGTCCCATGCGATGCGGGAAATGGATCGATGGGATGAGGATGCCCTGCCGGTGCTGGATCGGGAGGGGGGATTCGTCGGCCTGGTGACCCGGACCAGCATTCTGCGTGCCTTGTTGCAACAGGAGTCCCGCCTGGTGCGGGAAACCCATCGCCTCAACCGGGAGATCCTGCATGACAAGGAACAACTGGCCTCCTGGACTTTCCGCCTGGCAAATTTGCACGAGGCCTCCCGCACCCTGCTCAGGGTCCTTTCCCATACTTCTCTCGAAGCCGATCTCCTGCAGCACGGGATCGAGGCCCTGGCCCAACTGATTCAGGCCCGTTACGGCGCCATCGGCATCCTGGACGAGCAGGGCGGACTGCTCAATTTTCATCATACCGGGATGACCGATCAGCAGGTGGCCGGCATCGGTACTTTCCCTGAAGGACGAGGTTTGCTGGGCGTCGTCATTCGCGAGGATGCGGTGCTTCGTCTCCCGGAACTGTCGCAAGATCCGCGCAGTGCAGGGTTCCCACCAGGACATCCGGTCATGCATTCCTTGCTGGCCGTCCCGATTTCCCGTGGCGGCAGGGGCTATGGACGTATTTACCTCTGTGAAAAGTGGGAAGGGAAGGAGTTCACCGAGGAGGATGAGCTACTGGCCAAGAGTTTTGCCAATTCGCTCTCTCTGGTCCTGGAAAATGCCCGTGAGATGCGCGAGATGCAGAAGGCCCAACAGCATCTCGATTATCTGGCCCATTTTGATCTGCTGACGGGTTTGCCCAATCGGGGGTTGATCGAAGACCGTTTGTGCCAGGTGCTGGCCAACAGCCAGCGTCATGGCCGTAAAATGGCCCTGATGTTCATCGATCTGGATAATTTCAAGGGGATCAACGACACCTACGGTCATGCGGCGGGCGACGCCCTGTTGAAAGCCCTGGCCACCGTGTTGAGTGGCGTGTTGCGCGAGGGCGATACGGTGGCACGCCTGGGCGGGGATGAATTCATCATCCTGTTGCCCGAAGTGGACTCGGTGCAGGACGTGGCGACAGTGGCAAAAAAGATCGTGGTCGCCGTCCGGGAACCGATTCGTTTGCCGGAGTTCGATCACGAGACCTGTGTGACGGTCAGCGTGGGGATCAGCATGTTTCCGGATGACGGCAATACCCCCGAATCCCTGATGTCACGGGCAGATGTGGCGATGTACCATGCCAAATCCGTGGGCAAGAATGCCTTCCGGTTTTTTACGACCTCGCAAAACGTGGTGGTCCAGCAACGTTTGCGCCTGGAGATCCACTTGCGCCAGGCGCTCGCGCGGGGGGAACTGTTTCTGGAATATCAACCACAAATCGATATCCGGAGCGGACGGGTCGTGGGTTTCGAGGCATTATTGCGCTGGACGAACGAAGAATTGGGGGGGGTGGCCCCTCTGGAATTCATTCCGGTGGCCGAGGAAACCGGAGTCATCATTCCCATTGGAGCCTGGGTCCTGCATACGGCCTGTAGGCAGGCCAGGGAATGGCGCCGTCAGGGGCACGCGCTGAAGGTGGCCGTCAATGTGTCGGCCTGGCAGATCCATCACGATGCGGAATTCTTCAACACACTCAAACAGTGCCTGACTGAATCCGGCATGCCCGGAGATGCATTGGAACTGGAAATCACCGAAAGTTTGATGGTTCAAAAAACGGAAACCACGCTCGGTTTGCTGGAACGCATCAAGGGCCTGGGGGTGCGCTTTGCCATGGATGATTTCGGGACCGGCTATTCTTCGCTGAGTTACCTGAAACAGTTACCTCTGGACGTGGTCAAGATAGATCGGGCGTTCATCCGCGACATCGTCCACGACCAGAACGACGCAGCCATCGTATCCGCCATATTGGCCATGACCAGACATCTGGGGTTGACGGTGGTTGCGGAGGGGGTGGAAACCCAGGAACAGGTGGATTTCCTGAAGGACCACGGATGCCAGGAAGTTCAAGGGTACTACTACGGCCCATCGATTTCTGCCTCTGATTTTGCCGCCTCCTGGCTGAATTCTCCGCCGTCCGGAAAGAATGCGGCAGAAATGTGACGCGGGTCGTATAATCACGGACCGATTTCAGAGGCACGTACAGGTTATGCGGTTATTCTTCTTGATGCTTTTGTGGGTGGGCGGGGTGACTGCGGCCTGCGCCGACCCCTCGTTGGTGGCCCCTTTCATTGCGGCCCGTGCCTATACTCTGGTGGAGGTGGAAAGCAATCAGCCACTGGCCAGTTTGAACCCCGATCAGCGAATGGAACCGGCCTCCCTCACCAAACTCATGACCGCGTACCTGGTCTTCAAGGCCCTGAGGGAAAAGAAAATCCATCCGGAACAGCGGATATTTCCCTCCACCCATGCCTGGCACATGCCCGGTTCCCGCATGTTCATCCAACCCGACAAAGCGGTCAGCGTCACGGACCTTCTGCATGGTCTGATCATCCAGTCGGGCAACGATGCGGGCGTGGCTCTGGCTGAAACCGTGGGGGGAACGGAAGAAAAATTTGTGGAACGGATGAATGCCATGGCCCGGACCCTGGGGATGGAGAATACCCATTTCGTCAATGCCACGGGGTTGCCCGATGATCAGCACTACAGTACCGCACAGGACTTGGGCATTCTGGCACAGGCGCTGATTCGGGATTTCCCCGAATACTATCCGCTCTATGGGCAGAAGGAGTATACCTATGACGGAATTGCCCAGCCCAACCGCAACCGTCTGTTGTGGATCGATCCGTCCGTGGATGGGTTGAAGACCGGACATACGGATTCCGCAGGTTTTTGCCTGATCAGTTCGGCACGGCGCGGCGAGCGACGCTTGCTGGCGGTGGTACTGGGAACGAATAGCGATCAGGCCCGCACCCATGAAAGTCAAAAGTTGCTCAATTGGGGGTTTCAGGCATTTGAATCGCGTATCCTCTTTCGACAGGGGGTGCCGGTGCGCACCCTGAATGCTTACAAGGGGGGGAAGCCGATGGTTTCCGTGGGTTTTACACGGGATATCTGGGTGACTACCCCTGTGGGGCATGAAAAAGAGACACGGGAAGTGTTGACGACCCTGCAACCGGTCATTGCGCCGGTGGATGTCGGTCAGAAAATGGGTACCCTGAAGGTCTACTACGCCGGGCAGTGGGTCAATGGGGCAGATCTGGTGGCGCTGGAGGGTGTTCCGGCGGGGAATGTTTTCACACGCAGTTGGGATTCGGTGAGGTTGATGCTGAAATGAGCCAGGTTTATCTGAATGGTGTTTTTCTGCCTCTGGAAGAGGCACGGATCCCTGTGCTGGACCGGGGCTTCCTGTTCGGGGATGGGGTTTATGAGGTGATCCCGGTGTATGGGCGGAAGCCCCTGGCGTTGGGTGCCCATCTCGACCGTCTGGAACATTCCCTGGCGGGGATTCGTCTGGACAACCCGTTGGAGCGAACCGCATGGGTGTCCCTTCTGGAACGTTTGATTCAGGAAGCCACGACGCCCGACCAGTCCCTCTATCTTCAGGTGACGCGCGGCGTGGCCCCACGGGACCACGGCTTTCCCAGCGGGGTTTCGCCCACGGTATTTGCCATGAGCAAGCCCTTGACGCCCGTGCCGTCGGCATGGGTGCAGGCAGGGGTGGCGGCCGTGACCCGAAGGGATGATCGGTGGTTGCATTGTGATTTGAAGACCACGGCGCTTTTGGCCAATGTACTGCTGCGTCAGCAGGCGCTGGATGAGGGAGCGGTGGAATGCCTGCTGTTGCGCGCCGGTTTTCTGACGGAAGGCGCGGCCAGCAATGTGGTACTGGTGGTGGATGGGGTGCTGTGTTCTCCACCCCGGAACTCTCTGCTCCTCGCCGGGATCACGCTGGATCTGGTCTTGCACCTGGCGGCGCAACTGGGGATTGCCCATGCCGAACGCCCGGTCACGGAAGAGGAGTTGCGTTCGGCCGAAGAAATCTGGATCACCTCCAGTACCCGGGAAATGGTCCCGGTGACACGACTGGACGGAAAGTTCGTGGGTGCAGGCCAACCCGGCCCCATCGGCCTCCGTCTGCTGAGTGCCTACCAGGCGCTGAAAAATCATGATTGAGACCCCGCGTGACGAGGTATTCGAGTTTCCCTGCGAATTCCCCCTCAAGGTGATGGGACTGAGAACCGAACGGTTTGCCCAGACCGTGTTGGATATCGTCCTGCAGTTCGCCCCGGATTTTTCTGCGGAAAATCTGGAGATGCGGGCCAGTTCCAAAGGAAAATATCTGAGCGTGACCTGCACCTTCAGGGCGACCTCGCGGGAACAACTGGATGGTTTGTATCGGGTCCTGTCCGGCCATCCGGATGTGGTCATGGTGCTTTAGGAGCAGCCGCATTGGACAGTTTGCCCGCTGGCCGAACGGAACGGTTTGAACGTTGGGTGACCCGCAGTTTCCCTGCCCCGCTGGCCTATGAAACCGTTTGGCAGGCCATGCGCGACTGGACCGCCCAGCGCCGGGCAGACACCCCGGACGAGTTGTGGGGACTGGAACATCTGCCGGTCTATACCTTGGGCCAGGCAGGACAACGGAGTTATCTGCACCACACCGGGACGATTCCCGTCGTGGTGACGGATCGCGGCGGTCAGGTCACCTATCATGGTCCGGGACAAGCCATCGTGTATTGTCTGGTGGATCTGCGCCGGCGTGCGCTGGGCATCAGGGCGCTGGTGCACCATTTGGAGGAAGCCGTGATTGCGCTGTTGGAATCCCGTCAGATTCCGGCCAAAAGACGGGTTGGAGCGCCTGGCGTCTACGTCGGGGAAGCCAAGGTGGCGGCCCTGGGACTGCGGGTGAGCCAGGGTCGTTGTTATCATGGGGTGGCACTCAATGTGGCCATGGATCTGGAGCCTTTTGCGGGGATCGATCCCTGCGGATTGAAGGGCACGCCGGTGACTCAGACACGGGATCTGGGCGTGACGGAAACGCTTCCGGGACTGCGCGCAGCGCTCATGCAGAAGATACGGCAGCAACTGGATGGGGAGGAAGGCCGGTGAGCATCAAGGAAAAAGGGGCGCTCAAGACGGCACGCATCCCCATCAAGGTTCAACCCCGGGCACCCCAGCCCAAACCTGCCTGGATCCGTGTCAAGATTCCCACGGGGGCAAAGTTTCAGGCGGTGCGCACCCTGTTGCGGGAAGAGAACCTGCATACGGTGTGCGAAGAAGCCGCCTGTCCCAATATCGGGGAATGTTTCAGCGGGGGGACCGCCACCTTCATGATTCTGGGGGATCGCTGCACGCGTCGTTGCCCTTTCTGCGACGTGGGTCATGGACTCCCCGATCCGGTGGACCCTCAGGAGCCCCAGCGTTTGGCGCGCAGCATCCAGCGTCTGGGGTTGCGTTTCGTGGTGGTGACCAGTGTGGATCGCGATGATTTGCGCGATGGCGGGGCGGGGCATTTCGTGGCCTGCATTCAAGCCATTCGAGAGGCTTCTCCCGCAACGCAGGTGGAGATTCTGGTGCCGGATTTTCGTGGACGCCTGGATACGGCGCTGGAACTCCTGAGTCAGGCACCGCCCCAGGTGTTCAACCATAACCTGGAGACCGTTCCCCGTCTCTATCCTTCGGTCCGACCGGGGGCCGACTATGGGCATTCGCTCCATTTGCTGCGCTCCTTCAAGGCGTTGCATCCAGCCGTGGCGACCAAATCCGGACTCATGCTGGGGCTGGGTGAAACCCTCGAGGAAGTGCGGGAAGTCTTGAGGGACCTGCGTGCCCATGGGGTGGAGATGTTGACCCTGGGACAGTACCTCCAGCCCTCTGTCCATCATTTGCCGGTGACCCATTACTGGGCGCCGGAGGTATTCGAGCAACTGGGAGAGGACGCCCGGAGGCTCGGCTTCGGCCAAGTGGCTTCCGGGCCTCTGGTGCGTTCCAGTTACCATGCCGAGAGCCAGGCAACAGGGACGGTGAGAACGCCTTCGTAGTCATTCCGGAAAAATCCGCTCCACTTCCACCCATGCCGAGCCCTGATTGACGAAGCCCAACTTCCAGGCGGCGGTATAGGTCAGATCGATGACCCGGTCGGACTTGAACGGACCCCGGTCGTTGACGCGCACCACCACCGATTTGTGGTTGGCCAGATTCGTGACACGGACGTAGCAGGGGAGAGGCAGAGTGGTATTTGCCGCCGTCATTCCGTACATGTCATAGAGCTCTCCCGTGGAGGTTTTCTGGTTGTGGAACTTGCGTCCGTACCAGGAGGCCATCCCCCGGACTTTATAGGGTTTGTTGGAGAGGTCGGGGACGTAGACCTTGCCGAGGGCTGTATACGGGCGGTTGGCAAACTTGTTCAAGGGATCCTTTCTGGGCACGGCATCGGGAATGTCGGCCAGATTGGCGGGAGGATGGAGGCCTGGACCATCGGTCTGATAACGCCCTCCCTCCGAAGGCGCATGGGATACGGGCGCAGGCGGTGGCGGTGTGGTACTGCACCCGGCCAGAATGGCCAGGATCAGGCTCGAGCGCAGGATGTCCTTCAGGAGACTTTTCTGGTGTGGTGTCATTGTTTGACCAATTTACGGTGGTGATGCACGCTCATCAAAAACCCTACGCTGCTGAACAAGGTGACCAAAGAGGTGCCTCCATAACTGAGAAAAGGCAGGGGGACCCCCACCACGGGCAAGATTCCGCTGACCATGCCCATGTTGACGAACGTATAAGTGAACAACGTCATGGACAGCGCTCCCGCCATGAGGCGGGAAAAGGGGGTGGATCCCTCGTTGGCGATGTAAAAGCCCCGGGTGATCAACACCAGCATGGCCCCCAGAAAGGCCAATTCTCCCACCAAACCGAATTCTTCGCCAAACACGGCAAAGATGAAATCCGTGGTGTGCTCCGGCAAAAAATCCAGATGGGACTGAGTGCCCTGTAACCAGCCTTTCCCCAGCACCCCCCCGGAACCGATGGCAATCATGGCTTGCAGGGTATGATAGCCCGCCCCCAGTGGATCCTGGGTGGGGTCGAGAAAAATGAGGATGCGCTTTTTCTGGTAACCATGCAAGAGGGGCCAGAGCAGGGGAAGGGCCGCCAGGGCAAGTGCGCTCAGAAGTCCCATCACTTTCCACGGCAAACCGGCAAAATAGAGGATGTAGAATCCGGAACTGGCGATGAGGAGCGCGGTGCCCAGGTCGGGTTGGCGCAGGACCAGACCGACCGGCACCAGGATCATCAGGGTGGCCACCACAAAATCACGCCAGTTCAGGGTGCGGGAACGCCACTCGAAAAAAGCGGCCAGGGCCATGGGCAGGGCCAGTTTCATCAATTCCGAGGGTTGCACGTGCAGGGGGCCGAGGTGCAGCCAGCGCCGCGCGCCATGACTGACTTCTCCCGTCAGGGCGACGGCGATCAGGGCCAGCAGGGCCAGCCCATACAAGGGGAAAGCCAGGCGTTCCAGGATCTGGGGATTGGTCCGGGCCACCAGTCCCATCACGAGGAAGGCCAGCCCCAGGTTGCGCACCTGGCTCAGTACCTTGCTCACTTCTTCTCCTGAGGCGCTGTAGAGCACGATCAGGCTGAACAGGACGAGAAACAGGGTCGTATGGAGCAAGGTCCGGTCCATGGGCGCGATCCAACGCACATAGGCGCGCTTAATCATGGGTCAGCGGGGGCGACCGTTTGCCCAGCAGATAATAATCAAAAACCTGGCGGGCGATGGGCGCGGCCGTCGAGCCGCCGTGACCGCCATTCTCCACCAGAACCGCCAAGGCCAGACGGGGGTGATCTGCCGGCGCATAGGCGATGAACAGGGCATGGTCGCGATTACGTTCGGTCAGGGCGCCGGCATTGTATTTTTCCCCTTGACGGATGCCCACGACCTGAGCCGTGCCGGTTTTTCCAGCAATCGAATAGGGGGCGCCCGCCCCGGCCTGAGCAGCGGTTCCGCCGGGTTTCATGACCCCGATCATGGCGTTTCGCACGGTTTCCAGGTCCTCCGGGCGGAAAGTGAGGGCTTGGCCGACTTTGGGGGCGATGCGGGTTATCCGGCCGGATGCCGCATGACGAATGGCCCGTACCAGGTGGGGGGTCATGCGTTTCCCCTGGTTGGCCAGCGTGGCCGTGGCCACGGCCAGTTGCAGGGGGGTCGCCAATACATAGCCCTGACCGATCCCGCTGATGACCGTATCTCCCGCATACCAGTCCTGATGATATTTTTTTTGTTTCCAGGCGGTTGAAGGGTAAAGTCCGGCGGCTTCCCCATCCAGGTCGATGCCGCTTTTTTGTCCAAATCCAAACAGGGTGAAGAAATCATGCATCCTGTCGATCCCCATTTGATTGGCCAGACTATAGTAGTAGGTGTCGCAGGACTGAATGATGGAAAGCGCCATATCCACCTTGCCGTGCCCCCCCTCGCGCCAGTCGCGGTAGTGATGGCTGCTGCCGGGAAAGGAGAAATAACCGGGATCGTACAGGACTTCGTCGGCACTGCGTACCTTCAGTTGCAGCGCGGCCAATGCCATGAAGGGCTTGACGGTGGAGCCGGGGGGGTATTGTCCGCGCAGGGCGCGGTCATTGAGGGGGTGGTCGGGGGAGGTATTGAGGTCGTTCCAGTGTTCTTGATCGATCCCGTCCACGAATAAATTGGGATCAAAGCCCGGTTGACTGACAAAGGCCAGGATTTCGCCCGTCTCCGGGTCGAGGGCGACCAGAGCCCCGCGTTGGAGGCCAAAGGCTTCCTCTGCCACTTGTTGCAGTTTGGCGTCGATGGTCAGGTACAGATCGTCTCCGGAAATGGGGGCTGTTTGGGCCAGACTGCGCAGTCCATGTCCTGCGGCATCGGTTTCGACTTGTTCGGATCCGGTCGTCCCGTGCAGGAGGGACTCATAATGACTTTCGATGCCCTGTTTGCCAATATGATTGGTGCCCCGATACTGGTCGCTCAGGTCTTCATCTTCCAGGCGGTCCTGGTCATCTTCGTTGATCCGGCTGATATAGCCGATCAGGTGGGAGGCATGCAGGCCCAAAGGGTAGGTACGGGTGAGGCGGGCTTCGATGTCCACCCCCGGGAAACGGTATCGATTCACGGAAAAACGCGCGACTTCTTCTTCCGTGAGATGGGTGCGGATGGCAACGGGGGCCAGTCCATGGCTTTCATCGCGCATCTTCTGGAACAACTTGCGGTCCGAGGGGGTGATGGTCACCAGTTGGGTCAGGGCTTCCAGGGTGGCCGAGACATCCGGACAGAGATGAGGATCGATTTCCAGATCGAATTCGTAACGATTCTCTGCCAGCACCACGCCATGGCGATCGAGGATCAGTCCGCGCTGGGGGACCAGGGGAACGATGGCGATTCGATTGGCTTCTGCCAGGGTATGGTAATGCCGCTGGGCCACGATTTGAAGCCAGGCAAGGCGGGTGATCAGGGCCAGGAACAGAACCATGACGAGCCACCAGGTGACTCCAAGGCGAAAGCGAAAATTCCACCGTTCCTGGTGTGGGTCGCGCAGGGGGGGCGTCATGTCAGGGGGACTGTGGGGGAGCAGCGGGACGCGAGGCACGTTCCAGCAAGAGCGGCAGGAACGGCCAGCTCAGGGCGCCCAGCAAGGGCTGGATCACCCACCAGGACCAGTTTGGCCAGGAGTAACCCAACGAGCCGTCCACCAATCCTTCCAGCCATTGGGTGAGCAGCAGCAACATCAGTACGTGCAGCATCTGGTTGAGGCGGTAGAAGGACAGAATGCGCGGTCGATAATACTGAACCAGGATGAAGAGGGTTGAATACGTCAGGGCGTGGATGCCGAGCACATGGCTTTGTGCCACATCACTCAATAGGCCCAGAAGGAAGGCGCGGCCGGCACCCATCTCGGTGGGTTCGAAAATTCCCCAGTAGATCAGGAGCAGGGCCGTGGCATCGGGGCGTATCCACAGCCCCCAGCCTTGCCAGGGCAGAAAAAGGAAGATCAGACTCAATCCCAGACTGGTACGAATCCACCCGCGCGAGGGAGAAACGCGCAGGGTCGTCGCAGGGAGGGGGGCAATGGAGTCCATGTCAGGGCTTTTTGTGAATCGGGGAAAGAGGCGGATTGTCCAGAGCGCGCAGGTTCTGGAAAGAAGTGTTGGAAGTCATGACCAGCACGTCGGGATAGGTGTCGGTCCCGGCGTTGACGCGCGCCGTGATTTCGACAAATGCGGAAGAGGGATGGTGCGTGACGGAAGTCAGGGTGGCGACGGTCAATCCGCGCGGATACAGGCCATCGATGCCGGAGGTGAGCAGAAGATCCCCGACCCTGACATCGGTTTCCGAAGGGACATAGGGCAAGGAAAGTTCCCCTTGGTGGCCAGTTCCCATGGCCAGAGTGCGCAGTCCGGTGCGTTCGATTTCGACGGGAATGGTCAGGTTGCGGTTGCTGATCAGGGTGACTTCACTTTCGTCGGGGTAGACGCGCGTGATTTGTCCCATCAGTCCCTGATCCGTCAGGACGGGAGAGCCGGTCCGGATGCCCTGACTCTCCCCGCCTTCGAGCAGGACCTTCTGGACGAAGGGGTTGCGCGCACTGCCGATGATCCGGCAGACCTGCCCCGTGAATCGAGGGCTGCTCCCGAGTTGCATCAGGGCGCGTAACCGGGTCAGGTCCCGGTTCAGGAGGGGGGCTTGTTGAACCAGGGCGGCTTGCCCCAGCAATTCATGACGCAGGGCGTTATTCTCGGCTTGCAGGCGTTCCAGGGTTGTCAGGTGACGGCCGATTTCCCGTTCGGTCCAGAGGGGAACCCGCGCCAATTCCTGGAAGGGGAGGGTCCAGATCCGCAGGATTTGGTGGACCCGTTCCAGACGGTGATAATGGTGGTCGAAAAGAATGCACGTCAGGGCGATCAGGCCATAAATCCCGCTCCGCAGCCAGAGGGGAGTGGGCTGCGAGAACAGATCGCTGGGGCGGGATTTCAGGGGCGACATGCCGGACCGCAGGAGAACGCCATCAATCGGAGGTGAAGACCACGCCCAACTTGTCGATGTCCTCCAGAGCCTGACCACAGCCGCGCACCACACAGGTCAGGGGATCTTCCGCGATCAGGACGGGCAATCCCGTTTCCTCGATGAGGAGGCGGTCGATGTCGCGCAGCAATGCGCCCCCTCCGGTGATGACCATGCCTCGCTCGGCGATATCCGCCCCCAGTTCGGGAGGGGTTTGCTCGAGCACCTGATGGACGGTGCCGATAATGTTGTTGAGGGGGTCGGTCAGGGCTTCGAGGATCTCGTTGCTGGAGATGGTGAAGGTGCGCGGGACGCCTTCCGACAGGTTGCGTCCCTTGACCTCGATCTCCCGGACCTCTGAACCCGGAAATGCGGAACCGATCTCTTTCTTGATCTGTTCGGCCGTGGTTTCGCCGATCAGCATGCCATAATTGCGACGAATGTAGTTGATGATGGCTTCATCGAACTTGTCCCCGCCCGTGCGTACCGAGGAGGCATAGACCAGGCCCCCCAGGGACATGACCCCGACTTCCGTGGTGCCGCCGCCGATATCCACCACCATGGAGCCGGTGGCTTCGCGCACCGGCAGGTTTGCCCCGATGGCTGCCGCCATGGGTTCCTCGATCAGGAACACTTGACGCGCTCCTGCGCCCAGCGCAGACTCGCGGATGGCGCGGCGCTCCACCTGGGTGGACCCGCAGGGCACACAGATGATGATGCGTGGACTGGGTGAGAGCAGGCGGGATTCATGTACCTGGCGGATAAAGTACTTGAGCATCTGCTCAGTGATGGTAAAATCCGCAATGACCCCGTCCTTCATGGGGCGGATGGCGGTGATGTTGCCCGGGGTACGCCCCAGCATGGCTTTGGCAGCAAGACCGACGGCCTGGATGACTTTTTTGCCATGATTCTCGCGGTCATGGCGGATGGCGACGACCGAGGGTTCATTGAGGACGATGCCCTTGCCGCGCGAGTAGATCAAGGTGTTGGCGGTCCCGAGATCTATGGCGAGGTCAGTGGAAAAATAACCGCGCAGAAATTCGAACATGATGCTCCCTTGGATACAGGATCAAAGCCCTTTATGATACGCGATTACACCATTCCTTTCCATGGGAGGTTCCTTGTCTGATTCATTGAATGAAAGTTCCCTGCGCCAACTGGCGCGTTTGGCCTGTATCGAACTGAGTGCGGAGGAGCTGGACCGCTTGCCGGCCCGGTTCCACAGCATTCTGGGGCTCATCGATCGCCTGCAGCAAGTGGATACCCAAGGCGTCAAGCCTCTGGCTCAGTCCTTTGATCTGACCCTGCGTCTGCGGGATGATGAAATCACCACCCGGGATCAGCGCGCACTCTTTCAGTCCCTGGCCCCCGAAGTGGCGGATGGCCTGTATCTCGTTCCCCGAGTCATCGAATAAGGGCTTCTCATGAATCTTGATGACACCTCACTGCGCGCGCTCTGCGCCGGATTACGCGAGCGCACCTTTTCCAGCGAAGAATTGACACGGGCTTACCTGCAGCGTATCGAACAGTACGATACGCACCTGGGTTGTTTCATTACGGTGGACCCCGACCGTTCCCTGTCCCAGGCTCGAGCCGCCGATGTGCGCCTGGCGCGGGGAGAGGGCGGCCCGTTGACGGGAATCCCGGTGGCGCACAAGGACATTTTCTGTGCCGAGGGATGGCGGACCACCTGTGGGTCGCGCATGCTGTCCAATTTCGTGGCCCCCTACGATGCACACGTCATCCAGCGCTTCAATGAGGCTGGTGCGGTCATTCTGGGGAAGACCAACATGGACGAATTTGCCATGGGATCGAGCAATGAAACCTCCTTTTACGGTCCGGTGCACAATCCCTGGCAAACGGCGCATGTGCCGGGGGGCAGTTCCGGGGGATCTGCAGCGGCCGTGGCGGCCCGTTTGGCCCCTTTGGCGACCGCTACGGATACCGGGGGGTCGATTCGCCAACCGGCAGCCTTCTGCGGGATCAGCGGGCTCAAACCCACCTATGGACGGGTTTCCCGTTACGGCATGATTGCCTTCGCATCCAGTCTCGATCAGGGCGGGCTCATGGCCCCCAGCGCGGCGGATTTGGCCTGGAGCCTGGGCACCCTGGTGGGATTCGATGAACGGGACGCCACCTCGCTGGCGCGCCCGGCGGAAGACTTCAGCACGCAACTCGAACCTTCCCTGAAAGGACTGCGCATCGGTTTGCCCCGCCAGTATTTCGGGGCAGGGGTGGATCCCGAGGTGGCGCAGGCCCTGGAGGAGGCCCTGCGCGTCTATGAATCCCGCGGTGCCCGACTTGTGGACGTCGATCTGCCGCACAGCGACCTGTCGGTGCCGGTTTACTATGTACTGGCCCCCGCCGAAGCCTCCAGCAACTTGTCCCGCTACGATGGCGTGCGTTATGGATGGCGCGCGCAACAGTACGGTGATCTCGATGAAATGATTGCGCGCAGCCGGGCCGAAGGGTTCGGCGCAGAGGTCAAACTGCGCATCTTGACCGGTGCCTATGTGTTGTCCCAAGGATATTATGATGCGTACTATTTGCAGGCACAACGGGTACGCCGCCTCATCCAGCAGGATTTTTTACAGGCTTTTGAACGGTGTGATGTGTTGATGGGGCCCACCGCGCCCAGTACGGCCTTTCGTTTTGGCGACAAGGGCAGCGACCCGGTCCAGATGTATCTGTCCGACATCTTTACCATTGGGGTCAATCTGGCGGGCTTGCCGGGCATGTCCATTCCGGTGGGATTCGATGGTCAGGGGCTGCCCGTGGGGCTGCAACTGATTGGCCCCCACTTCGGCGAGGCACGCCTCCTGGCCATTGCCCATGGGTATCAACAGGCCACCGATTGGCATGCCCGGGTTCCCGGGCGGGGAGAAAAGGCATGAAGTGGGAAATGGTCATCGGGCTGGAAACCCATGTGCAGTTGGCAACCCGTTCCAAAATGTTTTCCGGTTCGCCCACGGCTTTCGGCGCGGCTCCGAATGTTCAGGCCGATGCGGTGGATCTGGCCCTGCCCGGCGTTTTGCCGGTTCCAAACCGCCAGGCCGTCGCCGATGCCATTCGCTTCGGCCTGGCCGTGGGCGCACAGATCAACCCGCATTCGTGGTTCGAGCGCAAGAATTATTTTTACCCCGATTTGCCCAAGGGGTATCAGATCAGCCAGTACGAGGAACCGGTGGTCAAAGGCGGTGTCGTGACCTTTGCCCTGGAGGGGGTGCCGCATCAGGTCCTCCTGACCCGGGCGCATCTGGAAGAGGATGCGGGCAAGTCGTTGCACGAGGACTTTCATGGGCGTTCCGGCATCGATCTGAATCGTGCCGGGACACCCTTGCTCGAAATCGTGACGGAACCGGTGATGCGCAGCGCAGCGGAAGCGGTGGCTTATGCCCGTACATTGCACCAACTGGTGACCTGGATCGGGATTTGCGATGGCAACATGCAGGAAGGATCGTTCCGATGCGATGCCAATGTCTCGGTGCGGCCCCGAGGACAGGTCGAGTTCGGTACGCGCTGTGAAATCAAGAATCTGAATTCCTTCCGTTTTCTGGAGCAGGCCATTCTGCATGAATTTGAACGGCAGGTCGAGTTGCTGGAAAGCGGGGGGAAGGTGGTTCAGGAAACCCGCCTGTACGATCCGGAGCGGGATGAGACACGCACCATGCGCTCCAAGGAGGATGCGCAGGATTATCGTTATTTCCCGGACCCGGACCTGCCGCCGTTGTGTATCGATGCCGCCTGGATCGAGCAGGAACGGGCCGCATTGCCGGAGTTGCCGGCAGCCCTGGCGCAGCGTCTGCAAACCCGATTTGGCCTGTCCGCCTACGATGCCGGCTTGCTGACGGCCTCTCGGGAATGGGCCAACTATTTTCTGGTCATGACGGGGGAGGGGACCCTGGACCCCAAACTCTGCGCCAACTGGATGACGGGAGAATTGGCCGCCACCCTCAAGCGCACCGGTCTGGAGGTGCAGGATTCCTCCGTGAGTGCCCATCAACTGGCGGCTTTGCTGCGGCGGATACAGGATGGCACCTTGTCGGGCAAGATGGCCAGGGAGGTATTCGAAATTTTGTGGCAGGAGGGAGGGGAGGTGGATGCGCTCATTGCGGCTCGTGGCCTTTCCCAGGTATCGGACAACGCGGTACTGGAAAAATTGATCGATGAATTGTTGGCCGCGCATCCGGCTCAGGTGGAAGAGTTTCGCGCGGGCAAGGACAAGGTTTTTGGTTTTTTCGTCGGGCGGGCCATGAAGGCCAGTGGTGGGCGTGCCAACCCGCAACAACTCAATGAGTTGCTGCGCCGCAAATTGAGTGGGTCCTGAGCGCACGTGATGACCCGGACTGCATCGTCTGTCGGCATCGTCACCGCCCGGATCGCCCATTTCGATGTCCCTTTGCACCTGTCCTCCGGCGCGGTATTGCCGCAGTACCAGTTGGTGTATGAGACCTACGGGGTTCTCGCGGAAGGGAAGGACAATGCCGTTCTCGTCTGTCACGCCTTGTCCGGTTCCCATCATGTGGCGGGGCAGTATGCCGGGGACCCTCGTGCGGTGGGTTGGTGGGAGAACATGGTCGGGCCCGGCAAACCTGTGGATACGGATCGGTTCTTTGTGATCGGGGTCAACAACCTGGGAGGCTGTCATGGTTCGACGGGCCCCTCCAGTGTGAACCCGGTCACGGGCCAGCCCTATGGGTCGGGTTTTCCATTCCTGACGGTGGAGGATTGGGTCGAGTCCCAGGCCCGGCTGGCGGATCATCTGGGGATTTCCACATTTGCAGCGGTGATGGGGGGCAGTTTGGGCGCCATGCAAGCCCTGCAATGGACGATCCGTTTTCCCGAACGGGTCCGTCATGCCCTGATCATTGCCGCCGCGCCCTGCCTCTCTGCCCAGAATATCGGCTTCAATGAAGTGGCGCGCCAGGCCATTACCAGCGATCCCCACTTCCATGGGGGAGATTTCTATGCGCAGGGAGTCGTGCCGGAACGCGGGTTGCGTCTGGCGCGTATGTTGGGGCATATCACCTACCTGAGCGATGACGCCATGATGACGAAATTCGGGCGCGAATTGCTCGGAGGAACCCCCCGTTTTTCCCTCGAGGTGGAATTCGAGATCGAATCCTACCTGCGCCATCAGGGGAAAAAGTTTTCGGAGCGGTTTGATGCCAATACCTACCTGATCATGACCAAGGCCCTGGATTATTTCGATCCGGCACGCGCTGCGGGCGGCGTTCTGGCACGGGCGCTGAAGCCCGCGCGCGCGCAGTTTCTGGTCCTGTCTTTTACCACGGACTGGCGTTTTTCCCCTGCGCGCTCCCGCGAGATCGTCCAGGCTTTGCTGGATAACCGGGCGGTGGTGAGTTATGCGGAAATCGATTCCAATCAGGGGCATGATGCTTTTCTGATGGAAAACGAGGATTATTTCGCGGTGATGTTCGCCTATTTCGAACGGATCGCCGGGGAGTGCCCCCCATGATCCGCGCCGACTATGAATTGATCGCCCAGGGGGTGCCCGTGGAAAGTCGGGTGCTCGACCTGGGCTGCGGGGACGGTCAGTTGCTGGCCCATCTCCAACGCGTTCGACGGGTCAGTGGCTATGGCATCGAGATCGTTCCGGAGCGGGTGGTGGCTGCTTTGCGCCAGGGTATTCCGGTGTTGCAGGTCAATCTGGAGGAAGGGTTGTCGGGTTTTTCCGATCACTCATTCGATACCGTGATCCTTTCCCAAACGTTGCAGGCCATGCGTCACACGAAAGAGATTCTGCGTGAGATGTTGCGGGTGGGGCGCGAAGGGATCGTCACCTTCCCGAATTTTGGTTACTGGAAACACCGCTGGCAGGTCTTGAATGGGACCATGCCCAAGTCTGAGGACATGCCTTACGAGTGGTATGACACCCCCAATGTGCATCTCTGTACGCTGCACGATTTTGAGAGGCTCTGTGCCGATATTGGGATTCAGGTGATAGAGCGACGGGTGATGAATCCGGCAGGCCGGACGGTGGACCTGATGCCCAATCTGTGGGGCAGTCTGGCCTATTACCGCATTCGCCTGCAAGCGTGATCCGATGCTTCGCTCTCCGTCCGTGAGAGGATAACCCGTGTTTGTGATCACGAAAGACAACTTTCGCTCGCTGGGGGTCGTGATGTTCCTGGGGTTTTCTTCGGGGCTGCCTTTGTCCTTGAGTGGGGCCACCTTACAGGCGCGCATGACGACGGATGGCATTGCCTTGGACCAGATCGGGTGGATCACGCTGGCCGGACTTCCCTATACCTTGAAATTTCTTTGGGCCCCGTTTCTGGACCGCTGGCGCTGGCCCTTTTTGGGGAGGCGTCGCAGCTGGATGCTGGTGACCCAGGTGCTGACCCTGGTTTTGATCTGGTCACTGGGGCAGGCCGACACTTCCCGGCCGGGGGAGTCGATTGCGGTCTGGGCGCTGCTGCTGGCATTTGCTTCCGCAACCCAGGATATCGTGGTAGATGCTTACCGTACCGATATCTTGTCCCCCGCTGTCCGCGGGTTGGGCGCCAGCAGCGCCATGCTGGGCTACCGACTGGCCATGCTCTGTGCCGGTGCCGTGGCGTTGGGTATGGCCGCTGCCTGGGGGTGGGCGACGACTTATGAGGTCATGGCGCTGGCCATGGGGGTCGGGATCCTGGGCACGCTCTGGGGGCAGGAGCCAGAGAGCCCCTCTGGACAGGGGCATTCATGGCAGGAAACCTTCACCGGACCCTGGCAGGATTTTTTCGCACGTTCGGGGGCTTCGCCCTTGCTGGCGCTGGTGGTGCTGTACAAATTGGGCGATGCCTTGGCTTTTTCCTTGTCCAGTGCCTTTCTATTGCGGGGTCTGGGGTTTGATCTGGTGCAGGTGGGCATGGTGAACAAGGGCGTGGGGCTGGGGGCGACCATTGCCGGAAGTTTTGTCGGGGGAGGGCTCATGCTGCGCTGGGGATTGTTTCGCAGCCTTTGGTACTTTGGCTGGATTCAGGGTTTGGCGACCCTGTCTTTTATGGGTTTGGCGGCGTGGGGGCATCATTTCACCGGCATGGTGGGGGCGGTTTTTCTCGAAAACTTTACCAGCGGAATGGGCACCAGTGCGTTTGCGGCTTTGTTGATGAGTCTCTGTAGCACGCGGTATAGTGCCACGCAGTTTGCCCTGCTCTCTGCTCTGGCGGCTCTGGGACGGGTCCTGATCGGGCCGTTTGCCGGGATACTGGCCCAACAGACCGGGTGGGAAATCTATTTTTTGGTGGCGACTCTCCTGGCCTTGCCGGGGCTCGTGGTCCTGTGGAACCTGCGGCGTGAAATCGGCGCGTTGGAACAGGTCGAACCGTGAGCGTTGGAGTCGCCTCGATTGACAGGGAGATCGCTCCAGACTACGCTCTGACATGGGCAAAAGGATCGTGAGTCAGCGGGATGGACGTGTGACAGGGATGAAACCGGAGAGGAAGATTGAGTGATTTTGCAGATCGTTTTGTGGCGTTTGCGGTGGAACGGCAGGTGATTCGCTTTGGCGAGTTCAGGACCAAGGCGGGGCGATGGTCGCCCTATTTTTTCAACGCCGGCTTGTTCAATACGGGGGCGGCACTGGCCACCCTCTGCGAATTTTATGCCGATGCCATCGAGGCGCAGGCACCCCCCTTCGATCTTCTGTTCGGACCCGCCTACAAGGGGATTCCCCTGGTGGCAGGAATCGCCCTGACGCTGGCACGGCGGGGACGGGACGTGCCTTTTGCCTACAACCGCAAGGAAGTCAAGGATCATGGAGAAGGCGGCGTCCTGGTGGGGGCTGATCCTCGGGGGAAGCGGGTATTGATCGTGGATGACGTGATTTCGGCCGGGACCTCCGTGCGTGAATCGGTGGTTCTGCTCGACCGGGCCCAAGCCATTCCAGCGGGGGTGGTGATTGCTCTGGATCGCATGGAACGCGGTCAGACCGAACTGTCCGCCACCCAGGAAGTGACCCGCCAATGGGGGCTCCCCGTCTGTTGCGTCGCGACCCTCGATCACCTGGTGGTCCATTTGGCACGGGATTCAACCCAGGTCGAGACCCTCGGGCGTTTGCAGGCCTATCGCCAGCAGTATGGTGTCAGCACACCTGCTGGTTGAGGCGGGTCAGGATTTCCTCCAGTTTGTCGGGGTCATGGGTGGAGAGGATGCGCTTGACCGGGTTCTGGAGGTCGGTCAGGCTGGTTTTCAGGATGACCTGTTTGACTTCGGGCAGGTGGGCGGGATGCATGGAGAATTCGCGCAGGCCGAAACCGAGGAGCAATCGGGTCATGGTGGGGTTGCCTGCCATTTCCCCACAGACGGCGATGGGTTTGCCGGCTTTCTGGGCTGTACGCAGGGTGTGGGCGATGAGCATCAGGACGGCCGGATGGAGCGGGTCGAAAAGATGGGCCACGGCATCGTCGGTGCGGTCGATGGCCAGGGTATACTGGATCAGGTCGTTGGTGCCGATGGAGAGGAAGTCCAGTTTGTCCAGAAACAGGGGGAGGGCCAGCGCAGCGGCCGGGACTTCGATCATGCCGCCGATGGGCAGGTGAAGATCGAAGGGGATGGCTTGCTGGGTGAGTTCGGCTTTGGCTTGTTCCACCAGCATCAGAGTTTGGAGCAGTTCGGAGCGACTGGAGAGCATGGGCAGGAGCATCTGGACCTGCCCGAAGTGCGAGGCGCGCAGGATGGCCCGGATTTGAGTCAGAAAAATTTGAGGTTCGGCGAGGCAGTAACGAATGGCGCGCAGTCCCAGCGCCGGGTTCAAGGTCGAAGCGATGCCGCTGGGCTCCACGGGTTTATCGGCCCCGATATCGAGCGTGCGAATGGTGACCGGCAGTCCGCGCAGAGCCTCGGCGACTTGTCGATAGGCATGAAATTGTTCTTCTTCACTCGGCAGGCCGGGACGGTTCATGAACAGGAATTCGGTGCGGTACAGACCGATGCCCCGGGCACCGCTTTTTTTGACGGCATCCACGTCTCCGGGCATCTCGATGTTGGCGAGCAACTCGATCGGGGTCCCATCCAGTGTGGTGGCCCGGGTGGTGCGCAGGCGTTTCAGTTTTTGCCGTTCCAGGGACCATTGTTCCTGGCGCAGGCGGTACTCGGCCAGAATCTGGTTGTCCGGATTCACGATCACGACCCCTGCCATGCCGTCCACGATCAGGAGTTCTCCTTCGCGAATCATTTGCCAGGCATGGTGAAGGGCCATGACGGAGGGGATGCCCAGACTGCGTGCCAGGATGGCGGTGTGGGAGGTTGCCCCGCCCATGTCGGTAATGAAGGACTGGAAGGGGTGTTCCTTGAACAGGACCATGTCTGCCGGACTCAGGTCGTGGGCCACCAGGATACTGTCTGCTGCTTCGTGATGGGCGGGAAGGTGCGGCGCAGGTTGTCCGGTCAGCGCCTTGAGCAGGCGTTCGCCAACCTGCCAGATATCGTCCCGACGTTGGCGCAGGTAAGGGTCTTCCATCTGCTCGAACCGATCGATCAGACTGTCCAGTTGTTGTTTCAGCGCCCATTCGGCATTGCACCCCTGCGTTTGAATGGACTGTCTGGGCGTGCGCGCCAGCATCTCATCCTTCAGGATCAGGCGATGTAATTGCAGAAAGGCTGCCATTTCGGCAGGGGCGCCTGCCGGGATTTGCCGCTCCAGTCCTTCGAGTTCCTGGGTGACTTGGTGCAGCGCCTGTTCAAAGCGTTGAATTTCGGCGGGCCGCTGCTCGGGAAGCACGACATAGTGGGCGACTTCCAGCGTGGTTTGGGAAAACAGGTGCGCCCGTCCGATGGCAATGCCGTGGGCGACTGCGCTGCCATGAAGCGCGAAACTCATCTCATTCGCCCTCGTCGAAGCGGTTTTCGATCAAGTGGGACAGCGCCTCGAGTGCTTCCGTTTCTTTTTCACCGTGCGTTTCCAGCGTGACCCAGCTGCCGCGGCCCGCCGCCAGCATCATGACGCCCATGATGCTCTTGGCATTGACCTGTCGTCCATTGCGACCGATCTTGACCTCACAGGGATAGGCCGAGGCGGTTTGCGACAGTTTGGCGGAGGCGCGGGCGTGGAGCCCGAGTTTGTTGATGATCTGGATATCCTGGGAAGGCATGGCGCATCTCTGAGAAAAGTCCCTCCATTCTATCAGGACGCGTCGTTTTCGGGCAGTCCCAGACGATGGGCAGGAAAACGAAGGGCAAATGTGCTGCCTTTGTCCGGTTGGCTGTCAATGGTGAGGGTGAGGTCGTGATGCAGGGCGATTTGCTTGACGATCGACAATCCCAGGCCCGTCCCCCCGGTGTCGCGGGAACGGGCCTGATCCACCCGATAGAACCGTTCCGTGAGACGGGGGATATGTTCGGCAGAGATGCCGATGCCCGTATCGTGCACCGTAAAAATACCTTCCCCCCCCTCTTCGCGCCAGGACAGTGTGATTTGTCCTCCCGGCGGGGTATAACGGACCGCATTGGCCACCAGATTGCCGAAGGCGCTCACGAGTTCCGCTTCGATTCCCAGCAGGGTGCGCTGATCGAAATGGCCCTGGGTATCGAGGGTATGTTGCCCCTGGCTCAACTGGCTGACCATCTGCAGCATTTGGGTGAGCAGGGCAGAAAGGGGAATGGGGATGAACGGCGCAACCCCGGTCTGGCTTTCCAGACGGGACAGGGAGAGCAGTTCTTCCACCAGTCGGCGCATGCGGTCGGTCTGGGTTTCCATGGTCTGAAAGATGCGTTCCCGGGTAGTGGGCGGAAGTGGGCCGCTGTTTTGCAGGGTTTCGATGAACCCCCCCAGCACGGTGAGGGGGGTGCGCAGTTCATGGGAGACATTGGCCACGAAATCGCGCCGCACCTTTTCGTCCCGTTCCCATTGGGTGATGTCCTGAGTGACCAGCATGCGTTCGTGGGCACTGTAAGGGATGAGTTGCAAGGCCAGGGAGAGATCCTGTTGGGAGCGTCGATGCAGGATGCAGCGATGGTCAGGGGCGGGTTTCTGGTCCAGGAAATTCTGGAACTCGGTTTGGCGGATGAGATAAGGCAGGCTTTGTCCCCGGTCCTGCTCCAGGTGAATCTGTAAATGAGATTCTGCGGCAGGGTTGCACCAGAGAATACGGTGGGTTTGATCGAGGATCACGATACCGCTGGGCAACAGGGTCAGGACCTGCTGGAAACGCTCGATGGCCTCCTGCCGGCGGGCCTGGTTTTCATCGATGCGCCGCTCCAGGGAATGCAGTCGCCCGAAAACCTGTTCCCAGGTCCGTCCCGGCTGATATCCTGGGGAGAGTTGCTGTTCCTGAAGCCAGTGGTGCAGGGTTTGTAATTTCCAGGCGTCCCGTGCGGCCACGGCACCCATGAACAGGGCCAGCAGTCCCAGGCCCCAGGCCCAGCCCCAAAGGGCCGTGATCCCGGCGCACAGGACCAGGACCGTGACGAGAACTCCCAGAACGTATCTGACAAACGACCGCATGACCCATCAACCCGCAATCAACCAAAAACCAAAGAGTACCACCCTCACCGGGGTAAGGGGGAGAGATACGCTCAGGTGAGGGCTGTCAGGCGGTAGCCCGCGCCTCGAACGGTTTGCAGAAACCGGTCGTTGTCGGTGGTTTCCAGGGCTGAGCGGAGACGGCGGATGTGGACATCCACCGTGCGTTCTTCGATGAAAATGTGATCTCCCCAGACATGATCGAGAATCTGGGTCCGGGAATAGACGCGCTCCGGGTGAGTCATGAAAAAGTGGAGCAACTTGAACTCGGTGGGACCCAGCAGGATCTCCGTGGCCCCCGCATGAACCCGGTGGGTGGCGGGGTCCAGGGACAAGGTGTTGAAGAGGACCAGATCTTCCGTCATCTGGGGGGCGCGTCGGCGCAACACGGCCTTGATGCGTGCATTCAGTTCCCGGATCGAGAAGGGCTTGGTGATGTAATCATCGGCGCCGGATTCCAGTCCGAGCAATTTGTCCGATTCATCGACTCGTGCCGTCAGCATGATGATGGGGATGCGCTGTGTCCGCTGGTGGGCGCGCAGGCGTCGGACCAGATCCAGCCCGCTCATGCCGGGCAACATCCAGTCCACCAGGATCAGGTCGGGGAGCATGTCCTGCACGCGCGAAAGGGCCTCCAGTCCATCGGAGGCGACTTCGGTCTCGTGACCGGCCTGAGCCAGATTGAGGGTGATCAATTCCTGAATGGCGACTTCGTCTTCCACGACCAGAATATGGGCTCCCAAATTCGCCTCCATAGGGGGGATGACTTCGATATGCGTGTCCATGAGGGAGTGTTATACGCCCTTCATGTGACTGTCATATTACAGCAAGTCGTTGGCGCTCATCCTTCTCTTCAGGTGCGGTTTGACCCTTGCACCAGGGGTATACGGAACAGGCGACACTCGAGGGCGCCATTGTACAAGGGGGTGCGGCGCGTGACCTTGAGACGCAGGGATTTGGGGAGGCTCAGGTCAGCGCTGAACAGGCAGGCCGTCCAGCCGGCATAACGCTGCTTCAGGGTATTGCCCAGGGCGGGATAAAAAAGAGACAACTCGGCTTGTTCCCCGAGCCGTACCCCATAGGGCAGGTTGCTGAGGAGCAGCCCCGAGGGGCAGGGCGGGGAGGACTCCAGCACGTTGACCTGCTTCAGGGTCACACACCCTTCCAGTCCGGCTGCGGCCAAGTTGAGGCGGGTGAGTTCCAGGGCATCGCCTTTCAGATCCTGGCCCCACAGGGGCAAAGCGGTGGGCGGCAGGACCCGGGCATGGGCTTCCTCGAGCAAGGCGGGCCAATGCCGGGCCACCGGCCACGAGTGCAGGCGCTCAAAGGCAAAGGAACGGTTCAGTCCTGGCGCGCGCTGCAAACTTTGCTCCGCTGCCTCCAGCAAGATCGTGCCTGCGCCGCAGAAGGCATCGAGCAGGGGCCCCCCGGGCTGCCACTGGGCCAGGGCCAGCAGTCCGGCCGCCAGGTTGCGCTTCAGGGGCGCATCGCCGCCCTCCGGTCGTGTCCCGCGCTTGAACAGCGCATCGCCCGAGGTGTCCAGGGACAGGGTGAAATGGGTGGCATCCAGAAACAGATAGACACGGATTTCGGGTTGATGGGTATCGATGGAAGGGCGCTGACCCTGTTGCGCACGAAAATGGTCGCAGAGAGCATCCTTGATGCGTAGCGTGGCAAAATCCAGACTGCGCAAGGGAGAATGGTGCGCCCGGGTATCGACCTTCAGGGTTCGTTCCACGCAGAACCAGTCACTCCAGGGCAAGCGCACGGCCTGATCGTAGAGATCCTGTTCGGAATGATAGGGGCCCTTGGCCACTTGCCAGAGAACCCGACTGGCGAGGCGACTTTCCAGATTGACCCGCATGGCCAGGGGATAATTCCCCGTAAAACCGACCCCGGAGTCCCGGGGTGTGATGTCCGAAGCGCCCAGGGAAGCCAGTTCCTGGGATAGCACGTCTTCCAGTCCGCGTGGACATGGGCAGAAAAAAGTTTGGTCGGGAGGATTCATGAAGAGACTCAGAAGGGTTTGAAGACCACCAGAATGACCACGGGGACGAGAATCAGCACGGGGAATTCATTGAACCAGCGGTACCAGACATGACCGTGCGGATTGCGGTCCCGGGCAAAGGTTTTGACCAGGGCACCACACCAGACATGGTAGGCCACCAGCAAGGTCACGAGGGCCAGTTTGGCATAGAGCCAGCCGCCCCGGTCATCCAGCCCGAAGGCCATGAACAGGCCGGACAGGAGGGTCAATACGCCGCCGGGGGTGGTGATGCCCCAGAATAACTTGCGCTCCATGATTTTGAAGCGTTCCCGTCCCAGCGTATCCGATGCCGGGCATTGTGCATGATAGACGAAGAGACGAGGAAGGTAGAACAATCCGGCAAACCAGGTCACCATGGCCATGATATGGAAGGATTTGATCGAAAGCAGCAGCACGGGTTTCTCGAAGGAAGGTTAGGAACGACAGACCAGACTAACCCAGTTGCGCAACAGGATCAAGCGTTGATGAAAGAAATGGTCGGCGCCGGGGACCACCAGGACGGGAAGGTCCTGCGGCTCGGCCCAGTGCAGCACATCCGTCAGAGGCACGGTGGTATCCCGTTCTCCGTGTACGACGAGCGTTTGGGGCTGGACGGTGCCCACGGGGAAATGACCCACGGCCGGCGCCACCAGGACCAGACGCTGACAGGGCAGGGTGCGGGCAACTTCGGTCATGACGAAGGCCCCAAAGGAAAAGCCGCCCAACAGCAGCGGGACTCCGGGCGTTTCCTGGGCGGCGCGCGCGTGGAGGGCCAGCCAGTCTTCCGTTTCGCCCCGTCCGTGCGTGAAATTTCCGGTACTGTTGCCCACGCCCCGAAAGTTCATGCGCCAGGTGACGTAACCCAGATCAGTGAATGCGCGAGCCAGGGTCTGGGTGACCTTGTTGTTCAGGGTGCCGCCAAACAGCGGATGGGGGTGGGCCACCAGGGCCAGACCACGGGCAAGGCCCACGGGACGGTCGATGACGGTTTCCAGAAGACCGGCAGGGCCGGGGATCAGGCGGGTTTCGGAAGAGAAGTCATTCATGGGCAAGCGGGTCGGGGAGACGCACGCAGGTGTTCCGGAATTGTTCGGCACGGTTCACGTACACCTCGGCATTATGCGCCAGACCGGCAATTTCCTCTGCGTTCAGGGTGCGGATGACCCGACCCGGACTCCCCACCACCAGAGAGTTGTCGGGGATCTGCTTGCCCTCGGTGATCAGCGCATTGGCGCCAATCAAACAGTTCCTGCCGATGACGGCATGATTCAGGACCACCGCCCGGATTCCGATCAGCGAACCGGCCCCCACCGTACACCCATGCAACACCGCTCCATGTCCGATACTGACGTTGTCTGCGACGGTGAGGGGAGCCCCCGGGTCGGTATGGAGCAGTGCGCCATCCTGCACATTACTGCGTCGTCCGATGCGAATCGGCTCATTGTCCCCCCGCAGGACCGCCTGGCACCATACGCTGGTCTGATCTTCCAGAATGACCTTGCCGATGAGGGTGGCGCTTTCTTCGATGAAGGCAGAGGGAGAAACCTGGGGGGCATCTGAGCCCAGACGATAGCGCATAGTCGGCAGTCCATGAGTTGAGAAGAAAAGGGGGGTACGCTAGTTGGCCGGAACGTCCATCCAGATCATCCATGCCAGCGCCAGCAAAATCCCGAAGAGGAGTCCCATTCCAACCATCAGGAAGATCATCCAGCGCTGGGTTTGATGGTGTTGTCGACGCAACCGCGCCACTTCGCCGACCAGGGCGTTTCGTTGGACGCCGTCCTCGAGGGCGCGATGGACCAGACGGGGGAGTTGGGGGACCAGAGTGACCCATTGCCCGCCTTCCTGTTTGATGGCCTTGATCAGTCCCCGCCAACCCACTTGTTCGCTCATCCAGCGTTCCAGGAAAGGTTTGGCGGTTTTCCACAGATCCAGTTCGGGGTCGAGATCCCGCCCCAATCCTTCCACATTCAGCAGGGTTTTTTGCAGCAGGACCAGTTGGGGTTGAATTTCCATCTGAAAGCGGCGGGAAACCTGAAAGAGGCGCAACAGTACCTTGCCGAAGGAAATTTCGCGCAGGGGTTTGTCAAAAATAGGTTCACAGACCGAGCGAATGGCCGATTCGAACTCGTTGGAGCGGGTATGGGCGGGTACCCATCCGGCTTCGATATGGGCTTCGGCCACGCGTTGATAGTCGCGTTGGAAAAATGCCAGAAAATTTTGTGCCAGATAACTTTTGTCCTCGGCGGTCAAGGTGCCGATGATGCCGAAATCCAGGCCGATGTAACGCCCGTCCTCGGCGACCTGGATATTGCCCGGATGCATGTCGGCATGAAAGAAGCCATCCCGGAAAACCTGGGTGAAGAAGATTTCCACGCCATCGCGCGCCAGTTTTGGAATATCCACGCCTCGTGCGCGTAGCCGGTCCACCTGACTGATGGGCGTGCCGAACATGCGTTCCATGACCATCACCCGGGTATCGCAGTAATCCCAGTAGACTTCGGGGATGATGAGCAGGCGCCGGTCGGAGAAATTACGGCGCAACTGGCTGGCGTTGGAAGCCTCCACCATCAGGTCCAACTCGTCGGACAGATGCTTGCGAAATTCGGCCACCACTTCCACCGGGCGCAGGCGCCGGGCCTCCTTGAACCCGTATTCGAGCAGTCGGGCCAGGGTGAGCATGAGGGCGACGTCGCGCTGGATGACACGGTCCACCTCGGGGCGCAGAATTTTGACCGCCGCTTGTTTGCCGTTTTTGAGAACGGCAAAATGGACCTGGGCGACGGAAGCGCTGGCGATGGGTTCGATGTCGAATTCGGTAAAGACCTGGGACAAGGGGCGCCCATAGATCTTTTCCAGGATTCGGACGGCCTCTTCTCCGGGAAAGGGGGGGACTTGGTCCTGAAGGCGGGCCAGTTCGTCGGCAATGTCTGGCGGGATCAGATCGCGCCGGGTGGAGAGGGCCTGACCGAATTTGACGAAAATGGGCCCCAGGCGTTCCAGGGCCAGGCGCAGGCGAAGTGCGCGGGGCGTGCTGAAATGGCGCCAGAACAGCAGGGAACGGCTGAGTCGGCGCAGGGGGCCCAAACGGTCATGGGCCAGCACCAGTTCGTCGAGGCCATAGCGCAGGACGACATAAAGGATGAAAGCAACCCGCCAGATCCGCATCAGAGTAGTCTGCCCAGGCGTTGTTCCAGGTGCCCGAGGTCTTCATCCAGCTGGTGTACTTGCAGGGCGAAACGTCGAGCCTGGGCCCGGCTGGGGAGCAGGTGAATTTCTTCCGTCGCGTATTCCTGGAGCATGCTCTGGGAACGGGACAGCGTTTCCCGTGCCCAGGCACTGCCCTGCCTGAAAAAATGGCCCAGACGATGAGCGCCCCGGTCTCCCACGACTCGACTCAGCAATTCTTCCAGATCCGGGCGGAAGTGTTTGGCCAGAAATCCGATCTCGGTGGCCAAGGCGCTGTTCCCGGACAGATGCAGGTGGTGAAGCGCCTCTTCCGGGCGCAGGAGCAGCAGAGGCAGGGCAGAGGGTGACAGGTCGAGGGTCAGTGCGGGCGCGGATGGGCGCTCCCGGTTCAGCACCAGGGAACCGCGCTCATCGATGGTGAAAAACAGGGTCCAGGTCCCCACATTCAGGACCAGCGTTTGTCCGGCGAAGGGCCGAAGCCGTTCCAACGCCCAGGGCGCCGTATCCAATAGGGCATGGAGAGCGTGTGAGACGGTCTGGGCGGGGTCTCTCATCACCATTTATACCCTCGGTGCAGGGCGACCACGCCCGCACTCAGATTGAACCATTCGACATTTTCGAAATGTGCCTGGTTCATCAGGGTGCCCAGGGTTTCCTGATCCGGATGCATGCGGATGGATTCGGCCAGATACTGGTAGCTTGCTTCATCGTCGGCGACCCATCGTCCAATTTTGGGAATCACCTGAAAAGAGTAGAGGTCGTAGAAAGGCTTGAGCGGTTCCCAGATTTTGGAGAATTCCAGGATCAGGGCACAACCGCCGGGTTTCAGGACCCGGTACATTTCTTCGAGAGCCCGCTCCTTGTGGGTCATGTTGCGTAGTCCGAAGGCCACGCTGACACAATCGAAGTAACCGGCGGGGAAGGGCAACCGTTCGGCATCACATTGCAGGGTGGGGAGCAGATACCCCTGGTCGATGGCCCGGTCCCGTCCACGGCTGAGCATGGCCGGGTTGATGTCGGTCATGACGACCTGCCCTTCCTTGCCCGTCTTTTTCGCAAAACCTCGCGCCAGGTCGCCGCTGCCCGAGGCCAGATCGAGAACCCGTTGTCCGGAACGAACGCCGGATACCTGCAGGGTGAATTTCTTCCAGAGACGGTGCATGCCCACCGACATGAGGTCGTTCATCACATCGTAGCGGGAAGCCACCGAGTCGAAAACCGCCGCGACCTTGTCGGCCTTTTCGTTTTCCGCCACGGATTGGAAACCGAAGTGGGTGTTCGTCATGATGTCAGTGGGCATCGCGGCTGGCGCCGACGGCTTCCATGCGGTTGAGGTAGTCGGCCCAGTATTCCTCCTGATGACGGCCCAGATCGAGGAGATAGTCCCAGGAATAGATGCCGGTTTCATGCCCATCGGTAAAGCGCAACTGGATGGCATACTGTCCGACCGGAACGATTTCCTGGATACCTACCTGACGTTTTCCGGTCTGCAGGGTTTCCTGACCGGGGCCGTGACCCCGGACTTCTGCCGAGGGAGAATGGACCCGGAGAAATTCGATGGGAAAGTGATACTGGCGACCGTCACTGAAGACGACATCAAGGACGCGCGTGACCTGCTGAAGGGTGATTTCCGTGGGCCAGGGAGTGTCCGGTGTCAAACCTGCCATAACCATTCTCCGCAATAAAGGTTAAAATCTCAGCCTGTGATGATACCCTAAATGGTTTGTAATGTTCGATGTCTCGAGATGGCGGCAAATCCAGGCGGTCCTCGCTTCCCTGACCCCCCCACGGGAAATTCGCGTGATTGCGGTGAGCAAAGGGCAGGGGGTGGCCGAGATTCGTGCCGCCGCCGAGGCAGGCGTGCGTCTTTTCGGTGAAAGTTATGTCCAGGAAGCCCTCGAGAAGCAGGACCGGGTGGGACGTACCGACCTCGAGTGGCATTTCATCGGGCGCATCCAGCGCAATAAAACGCGCCTCATCGCGTCCCGCTTCCACTGGGTTCATGGCGTGACGGAGGAAGGTCAGGCCCGGCGCTTGTCCGAGGTTCGGATGGGAGACGGTCAGCCCCCCCTGCCCATTTGCCTGCAGGTCAATATCAGCGGGGAAGCCAGCAAAGGGGGCGTCGGTCCTGCTCAACTCCCGGCGTTGGCCGAGGCGGTGGCACAGATGCCGGGCGTGACTCTGCGCGGTCTGATGGCGCCTCCAGCCCCCTTTCAGGGGGGCGAAGACACCACCCGCCGTCACTTTGCGGCACTGCGCCAACAACTGGACTCTCTGCGTGCGGCGGGCCATTCCCTGGATACCCTGTCCATGGGGATGTCGGGAGATTATCCGCTGGCACTGGAAGAAGGCGCTACACTATTGCGACTGGGAACGATTTTGTTCGGACGGCGGGAGAACTGAAGATGAGCATTCTATTTGTGGGCGGCGGCAATATGGCAGCGGCCCTGATCGGTGGGTTGGTGTCCCATGGGCAGGCGCTGTCCGACATTGCAGTGGTCGAAGTGAACGAGGCCACCGCCGCGCAGTTGGGCGCCCGCTGGGGGATCCGGGTGTATGCCGCCGTGCCGGCGGATCTGGGGGGAGCCAGCACGGTGGTATTGGCCGTCAAGCCTCAGCAGATGACCGAACTTCTGGGACATTTCCCTCCTCTGCCGACCGAGGCGCTCCTCGTCAGTATCGTGGCGGGCTGGACCACGTCACGCCTCTCGGCTGGACTGAAGGGACATGCCAATCTGGTGCGCGCCATGCCCAACACCCCGGCGTTGATTCAGGCCGGGGTGACCGGACTCTTTGCGCTCCCCGGAGTTTCCGAAGAGGATCGGGCGCGGGTCCAGGCCCTGATGCATGCCGTCGGGAGTGTTCACTGGTTGACCAGGGAATCTCAGATGGATGCGGTCACGGCTTTGTCAGGCAGTGGTCCGGCCTATGTTTTTTATTTGATGGAAATACTGCACCAGGCGGCGCTCGATCTGGATCTTCCGGCAGACATGGCTCGTGCCCTGGTACAGGAAATGGTGCGGGGCGCCGCGCTTCTGGCGTGTTCTGAAAAGGACGCGCCGGCCCAGTTGCGTCGACGGGTCACCTCTCCGGGCGGAACCACGGAGGCGGCGTTGCGGGTACTCGAGGAGGGTGCCTGGGCGCAGGTCCTGGAACAGGCAGTGCAGGCGGCGGCTCAGCGTTCGCGGGAACTGGAGGGTGTGGTTTGATGATCGATTGGGGTAGGTCGCTGGTGGATCTGGTGGGTACTTTTTTTGCCAGCATGGCCGTACTGCGTTATTTGTTGGAAGGGGGAGGGGCGAAACGTCCCAACCCGCTCATGAAATTGGCCGTGACCTCGACGGAGTTCGCCTTGCAATGGATTCGTCCGGCATTGTCTGCCTTGCCCGGGCGGGATCGGTCTGCCTTGTTCTGGGCCTGGTTTCTCGACTTGATCATGTCCCTGTCCCACTTGAGTCTGCATGTGCTGGAAGTGGAGGGGGCCGGAGTATGGCATTTGCTGCCCTGGGGGATGGCCCTGGCCCTGGTGGACGTGGTGCGTCAGATTCTGTATGTCTGGATGGCCGCCGTGTTTTTGTTGGCCGTGCTGAGCTGGATCAATCCCTATAGCCCGTTGTTGGGCGCCGTGGAGGGGTTGGTCCACCCTTTTTTGAGGGTGTTGCGACGGTTTGTCCGTCCTTTGGGGAGCATCGATCTGAGCCCCGTCATTCTGATGCTTTTCTTTCAGTTTTCCTTGACGATCGGGGTAGGGGCATTGGAAATGCTGGTGCAGCGTCTCATGTGAAGATGACGTCGTACTGTTCCTGATTGGGATCGTTCGAGGTCTGCAGGGTAATGGGTTTTCCGATGAAGTCGCTGACATTGGCCAGCGTCTGGGATTCCTCGTCCAGAAAAAGATCGGTGACCAGGGGGTGGGCGATGATGCGAAATTCGCGGGCATCATATTGGCGGGCAACGCGCACGATTTCGCGCAGGATTTCATAACACACGGTCTGCGGGGTCTTGAGTTGGGCGCTGCCCTTGCAACAAGGGCAGGGCTCGCAGAGGACATGGGCCAGACTCTCGCGTGTGCGTTTGCGCGTCAGTTCGATCAGGCCCAGGGAAGTGAATCCATTGACGGTGATGCGGGTGCGGTCCCGTGCCAACGCTTTGCGAAATTCCTCGAGAATGGCCTGTTGGTGTTCTTCCGTGTCCATGTCGATGAAATCGACGATGATGATCCCGCCCAGGTTGCGCAAGCGCAGTTGACGCGCAACGGCATGGGTCGCTTCGAGGTTGGTCTTGAAAATGGTTTCGTCGAAGTTGCGGTGCCCCACGAACCCCCCGGTATTGATGTCGATGGTGGTCATGGCTTCAGTCTGGTCGATGATCAGGTAGCCCCCCGATTTCAGGTCGACCCGGCGCGACAGGGCTTTTTCGATCTCTTCCTCGACCCCGAACAGGTCGAAGAGCGGGCGGGCTCCACTGTAATGCTCCAGAAAGAGGAGCGCCTGAGGGCAATAATGTTGGGCGAACTCCACCAGTCCGGCATGATTCTCCCGGGAATCCACCATGATTCGGTCGGTATCCTCCATGACGAAGTCGCGGATGACCCGTTGTCCCAGGCTGAGGTCCTGATACAAAAGATAGGGAGCCGTGGCTTGACGACAGGCTGCCTGTAATTCGGTCCAGAGTTGGGTCAGGTATTCCAGGTCGTGCCGGAGTTCCTGGTCGGAAGTGGATTCGGCCATGGTGCGCACGATGAATCCGCCCTGGGTACAGTTCGGGATCAGGTTTTGAACGCGTTCGCGCAGGGTTTGCCGTTCATCTTCGCTTTCGATCCGCTGTGAAACCCCGATATGATTTTCCTGGGGGAGATAGACCAGATAACGGCCCGCGATGCTGATCTGGGTGGAGAGACGGGCGCCTTTGGTGCCGATGGGGTCCTTGATGACCTGGACCAGGAGGGTCTGGCCTTCGGAAAGGGTTTTTTCAATAGGGCACGGGGGGTTGTCCGTGTGACGCGGAGTCCAGATATCGCCGACGTGGAGGAAAGCGGCCCGTTCCAGCCCCAGATCGACGAAGGCCGATTGCATGCCGGGCAGGATGCGGGCCACCCGTCCCCAGTAGATATTTCCCACGATGCCTCGTGCCGAGGACCGTTCGACATGAATTTCCTGGGGAACGCCCAATTCCATGATGGCCACGCGGGTTTCCTGTGGGGTGATATTGACCAGGATCTGATTGTTCACAGGGTTCGTCCTCAACTGTCTCGATGATAAGGGTGCCCTTTCAGGATCATGACGGCACGGTAGAGTTGTTCCACCATCAAAACGCGCGCCAGACCATGGGGCAAGGTCATGCGCGAGAGCGCCAGTGGGGCCCGCGAGTGTTGAAAAATGCGGGGATGAAGGCCATCGGCACTGCCGATCACAAAGGCCAGGGAGTCCCCGCTCTGCTGGGCTTGCTCCAGTTTCTTGGCCAGTTCCAGGGTGGTCCAGAGACTGCCCCGTTCATCCAGGGCATGGAAGGGGGTACTGCCCAAGGTGGTCAGAAGATCGTCTGCTTCGCGGGTCAACAGTTGTGTGCGCGTGCGTCCGTCATGGCGGGGGGCCGCCTTCAGTTCCACTACCTCCAGGGAGAACTCGCGGGGCATGCGTGCTTCGTAGGTCCGGGAAGCGTCCGTGACCCAGGCGGGCATGCGCTGTCCCAGGGTGAGCAGGCGCAATCTCAAGGGGTGGGGTCCTGCGCCGGCGGCGATGCGGGTCTGAGGGGGCCTTTCCACAGGGAAGACAAGTCATAATAATCACGGACCGTGGGTTGCATGAGGTGGACGATGAGGGAGCCCAGGTCCACCAGGATCCATTCGCCACTCTGCAGGCCTTCCATGCTCAGAACTTTTCTTCCGGCATTCCGAACTTCATCCGCCACATGGTGGGCCAGGGCGCGGGTCTGGCGGGTGGAATCGGCGCTCGCGATGACCAGGGTGTCGAACAGACTGGTCAGCGTGCGAACGTCCAGCACTTCGATATTCTTCGCCTTGATGTCTTCGAGGGCATTCAGTACGGTGGGCAGCAGGGAACTTGGAACGGCGGGCAGGGTCATGGGTTCCGGAGCGCTCGCAGGAGTGGAGGGAGACAAGGATGCATTCATGGGAGGGGACGGTATAGGTGGTGGGTTTCAATGTAATTCAACACGGGCGGAGGCAACAAACTCTCCAGCGAGGGGAGGGAATGGGCCAGGGCATGCCGGATCTGGGTCGAGGAAATGGGCATGGGCGGCATTTCAAGGCGAATCATTCGTCCTCCGAGAGCGTTCCGGATGTCCGACACGTTGCTCTGCCGTGCATTCCAGGCTTCGCGCAGAGGGGGGATAAAGTGTTCGATGGGCAGGTCAAACCCCGGACGGCACAGCACAGCCACATGGGCCAGATCGAGAACGCGCATCCACTCTTTCCAGGTGGGGAGGTTGAGGAAGGCGTCGCTGCCCAGAATCAGGCAGAAGGGTTGATCGCTGCCGTAGACCGTGCGCAATTCCTCGAGCGTGTCCAGGGTATACGTCGGGGTATGACGGCAGATCTCCCGGGCATCCACCTCGATGAAGGGGTGCTGGGCGACGGCCAACTCGGCCATATGCAGACGGTCTTCGGCGGAAGCGCGGGGTTGTCGTTGCCAGGGAAACCCGGCAGGGATCAGCAGGACTTTGGACAGATCCAGTTGGGCGCGCGCAAATCGGGCCATGGCCAGGTGCCCATCATGGATCGGGTCGAAGGTCCCGCCCAGTACCCCAATCATGGATTTCATCCGGTGCGGGTTTCCCCGTGTCCCAGCACGATATATTTCTGACTGGTCAACCCTTCCAGGCCAACGGGGCCGCGTGCATGCAATTTGTCCGTGGAAATGCCGATTTCCGCCCCCAATCCGTATTCAAAGCCATCGGCAAAGCGCGTGGAAGCATTGACCATGACGGAACTGGAATCCACTTCGCGCAGGAACCGTTGGGCATGTTCCCAATGGTTGGTGAGAATGGCATCGGTATGCTGGGAACCGTACCGGGAAATATGGTCGAGGGCGGCATCCAGATCGGGCACGACCCGTATGGCCAGGATCGGGGCCAGATATTCGGTGGACCAGTCTTCTTCAGTGGCGGGAATGGCTTGGGGGATCAGCGAGCGGGTCGTTTCGTCGCCCCGCAGTTCCACCCCCTTGGCCAGATACAGGGCGGCGAGGGGGGGCAGGATGGACGGTGCGATGTCCTGGTGCACCAAAAGGGTTTCCATGGTATTGCAGGTGCCATAGCGCTGGGTCTTGGCATTGTCCGCCACGCGCAGGGCCATGGGAACATCCGCACCGGCATCGATGTAGGTATGACAGACGCCGTGCAGGTGTTTCAGGACCGGTACCCGGGCCAGGGCCGAAATGTGTTCGATCAGTCCCTTCCCGCCGCGGGGGATGACGACATCCACCCATTGGGTCAGGGTGACCAGAATGTCCACTGCCGCCCGGTCGGTCATGGGCAAGACCTGGATCAGATCGGTGGGGAGTTGGGCGGATTCCAGCCCTTCATGCAGGGCACGGGCAATGGCCCGGTTGGAATGGTGCGCTTCGGACCCTCCCCGCAGGAGACAGGCATTGCCCGCCTTGAGGCAAAGACCGGCGGCATCAGCGGTCACGTTGGGACGGGATTCATAGATGATGGCGATGACGCCGAGGGGAACCCGCATCTGCCCCACCTCGATGCCTGAGGGGCGGCGGGTCAACCCGTTGATCGCCCCCACCGGATCAGGCAGGTCTGCAATCTGTTCCAGGCCGACGGCCATGGCTTCGATGGATTGGGCGGTCAGGGTGAGGCGGTCGATGAAGGCTGCATCCTGTCCATGGGCGCGGGCATTGGCCACATCCTGCGCGTTGGCGTGCAAGAGGCTTTTCTGATCCTGGCGCAGGATCCGGGCCGCCGCGCGCAGCGCCTGATTTTTGGTCGCAGTGCTGGCGCGCGCGCCCACGCGGGCAGCCTGGCGAGCCCGTTGCCCCAAAGCGTCGAGTTGGGCGGAAAGTGCTGAGGTCATGAACCGGTATACCCAAAAAATAGGACAGGGAGTTTTACACTACCATTATAAGGGGTCGCGGCACTGTCTGTCATTGTTTGGAATTGGAAATAACGCCGCTCAGTGAGTGCTCACTCGAAGAGAGTGGCGACTTTCGCCAGCACTTCATCCATGAGCAGCGCTGGCAGTGTGTCTACCTTGCGGGCGTGGCGTGCGGCCAGGTCGATTACGCGCGGCTGGTCACAGCGCACGATGCCGGTAGTCTTGATCCTGGTCACGGGTACGGCGAAACCAAGGCGGCGGGCGAACTCGCCGCCGTTGGTGATGGGCAGGATCACCGGCAACTTGGTGGCCTCATTGAACTCGGCGGGAGACACGACCAAGACGGGAAGGCTACCGCTTTGCTCGTGTCCGGCAGTCGGATCGAGCGACAAGAGATAGATGTCGCCCCGCTTCATGGCAGTTCACCGCCTACGGCGGGCGCATCAACCCATTCACGGTCATCGGCCGTTTGCGGTTGCGAATAGTCTGACACGGCCAGCAACTCCGCGAGCGTGTAGCGGGGGCGCGGATTGGGGTTGACCACCAGGCGGCCATGGTCGACTGTGAGGCCGACCGTTGCGCCGGCTTGCAGGTGCAGTTGATCGAGGAAGGCTGGCGGCACGGCCAACATGATCGAGCCTCCAACCTTGCGCAGATTGGTTGTGTGCATGATGCACCTCCCACGCAAGAAGTTATATTAAAGTATAACTTCTTGCGATTTCGACTGCAAGCCGTGATAATGACCAAATTTCATTGGCGTCTCCACGGGGATTCGAAGTTTCATGAGGAAGAAATCGTAAGGATGGCCTCGTTTTTCAACAACCTGCCTAAGCCGTTCAGATACTTTTCTCTTTGCGAAAAACCAGAAGTTCCTCGGGAATGGAGGATTTTGCCCATAACGGTAAATGACCTGACAGGTGCTTGACGCGCCCATTTTCAATGGAAAACAATAGATTGCGTCGCTCATCGCTATTGTCGAGAACAAAAATCCGATGGGCTACATTGAAACTCTCTCTGAGATTGTTCAGACTGCGTTCGAATCTTCGGACCACATCTTCTGGCGGTACTGAGTGCCCCCCATTGGCCACGCGTTCCAGTATTCGTAAGTTGCAAATCTTTGGGGATTCAACGCAGACAAAAACCAGACTGACCTTGTACCCGCGTTGAGCGGCTGTACGCATCAAAGAGAGTTCCCGTTTCCCTGATAGCGTCGTGTCGATGGCAAAGTCAGAACCGGAATCCAGTAGGGAATTTTGTATGACAACAGCCTTGCGGCCTGCATCTACCGAACTCAATCCTTCATTGGTAGCAAATGTATCCGGTGAAACAACGGGGATCCGATGGGCCAGCCAGCGATTGGCAATAGTCGTCTTTCCAGCGCCATTGGGGCCAGCAATGACCCAGAGTTGAGGCATTACAGATCCTGGATAATCAATACTACTCCGTCGTCGCTGATGTCTACGACTTGTTCCCTGCCGTCAGGGAACTTTTTGATGATCTGGTCGTGTCGCATGAAATAAATCGGTCTTCCTGCCTCCAGATGTTCTCTGGCCGCCTGACCATCGTCATAAACGATGGCGCGTTCTATTTCCTGATACTGGCTCACGGGTTGCATGTGTCACCTCACCTTACCGAGAGATACCATAACACGGTTTTTTCAAAGTAGTTCAGCAGATTGTATGCCATATTTTTTCTGGGTGCTTTCCATGAAATGATTCCAAGATTTCGATTTTCGTGGCTATCACGCCCTTTTGTCTAGCAGCCTGTCGGGCTTGATGTTTAATCGGATAGTTCGCGCATTCTTGCCGAGAGAATTTATTCGCAATTTCAAAAACTATACATACCCGGTCGCGTTTTCAAGCTTGCGACTGGAAAATACGCCGGTAGCATAGCCGTAAACCAGAATCGACAGCAGCAATGCGGGGTGGAACGCCGCACTGCCGCTATAGGGGATCTTAAAAGGCTCTTTCCGTACTGATTCCGTACGGACGGCGAATCTGGGGCGGTGTAATGTGCTAACCGCTTGATTTTATTGGCGTCCCCACGGGGATTCGAACCCCGGTTACCGCCGTGAAAGGGCGATGTCCTAGGCCTCTAGACGATGGGGACAGACACCTCGAAAGGTCAACATCTTTTGATCGATGTTGTAGAGAAGCGCAATTCTATCTGACTTTTACCGGTTTGCCAAGAGGATCGAGCGGCCCTTCGCCATCATTCCCTCGCTACCCCGAGAGGATGTCGAGGTGTTCGAGGCAGAACCGATCAGCGCCTCTGGTGGGAGAAAAATCTCCCCCGCCCGGTTCTCTCTCTTCAGAAAGAAATGGTGGGCGGGTTTTGTGTGGGGTGATCCGTCGGAATCGAGTGCGCGTAAATGGAGGGGGGATGCAAAACAGACGAGACGTAGTGCCCCGCCAGACTCGCCACCAACAACGCAGGGACGAGGCCGTAACCCGAAGTCATTTCGCTGACCATCATCACTGCGGTCAACGGGGCATGAGTCACGGCAGCCAGAAATGCGCTCATGCCCACCAGGGTAAAAGCGGTCAATGAAGTTTCCGGTAGAAAAGTTTGGGCCATATGGCCAGCCAGCGTTCCGAGTGCAGCCCCGATAAACAACGTGGGCGTGAACACGCCCCCCACCGCTCCCGAACCGGACGTCAGAACAGTGGCCAGTATCTTCAGTCCCAGGATGAGCAGGATGTTTTGCCACAACCACGATTGATGGAGCAATGAGTTGATCACCGAATAGCCATTCCCCCAGACTTCCGGACGAATGGCCGAGAGCCCCCCCACGATCAGTCCTGCGAGGGTCATTTTCACCCAGAGGGGCAGGCGCAACCGGGAAAAAAAATGATGGGTGTGATCCAAAGCCAGGATGAACAAGGGGCCCAACAGCCCCGAAACGAGTCCCATCCCCACCACCATGAGCAGTTCCATCAGGCTCTGCAAATTGCCGGGTGTTGCCGCGAAGATGGGCGCGGCACCACTGATGTGGCGCACCACGAAATCTGCAATCGCCGCTGCCAGCAAAAGGGGCCCAAGGCTTTTCACCCCGATTTCGCCCAGAATGATTTCAACGACGAACAATGCACCGGCAATCGGTGTGTTGTAAGCGCCGGCCAGTCCCGCCGCCGCACCACAGGCTACCGCAAAGCGCCGCTCTGCAGCGGTCAGGCGGAGGATGCTGCCGAAAACGCTTCCGGTCAGTGCGGCCAGTTGGACCATGGAACCCTCGCGCCCGATCGACCCCCCCGAAACCACGGTGGCAGCCGAGGCCACCGATTTCAACAGCGAGGAGCGCACGGGAATATTACTGCCCGCCGCGATGACTTCCATGTAATCCGTGCCAGTGTCCCCTTTTCTGGAGTTCAGGAAATATTGAAGGATCACTCCTGCAAGCAATCCGCCGCAGGCCGGAAAAAATACCCGAACCCCCGGCGACAGATGGGCGGCGTTGGCCACCAAACCCTGGTTTGAGCCATACAGGAGGTCCTCCAGCCATAAAAGGAACTGATGGAAGGCGAGAACGGCGAGAGAACCGGATATCCCCACGACGGCTGCCAGACCCAGATATCTCAGCAATTGCTGATTGGCATTGTAGGTGGGAGAGGGAGGAGGGGGAGATTGGGCCGACATGGCGACATTCTACCGCCCCTCAAACGGTTTGAGTGTTTCGATTAAAACTGATGGGGAGTCATCTCTTCGTGGGCGCGGCTTCGTCCGACCTGTCGCTGAACCGGCTTTACAGATCTCCTGGCATCGTTGATCTGTTCGCGGCCATGCCTGTTTGGTGACTTTTTCAGAGAGAAGTCGCTCGATTTGCAGAGTTGAAGTTGGAAAATCTGGACAGTGCTCGGGAGGTATGGTAGATTGATGTGATTTTCATCACTGTAATTTCAGTGATTTTCATCACATAAAAAATATCCCCACATCCTTCATGAAACCTTTCCAGGCTCTTCCCAAAATCCCGCAGAATGAAATCGGTCAGGCAGTGTTGGCCTACCGCAGCGTATTTCGCACGGTGGGGGTGTTCAGTGCCATTATCAATGTGCTGATGCTGGCCCCTTCCTTATATATGCTCCAGGTTTATGATCGGGTTTTGCCCAGTCGCAACGAGATGACGTTGCTGATGGTGACGATCATGGCGGTGGGGGCCTATGTTTTCATGAGTGCCCTGGAATTCGTGCGCAGTTTCATTTTGATCCGGGTGGGGGCGAAACTGGATGAAAAGCTAAACAAACGGGTGTATACGGCCGCCTTCGAGCAAAGTCTCAGGAAAGCCGGCGGCAATGCCGGGCAGGCTCTGCAGGATTTGACGGCCTTGCGCCAGTTCATGACCGGCAATGCCCTGTTCGCCTTTTTTGATGCCCCCTGGTTTCCCATCTACTTGCTGGTGATCTTTCTGTTCAACGTCTGGTTGGGGTTGTTTTCCCTGATCAGTACCCTGATCCTGATCTGGCTGGCCTGGCTCAATGAAAAGGTTTCCCACAAACCCCTCTCCGAAGCCAATGCCCTCGCCATCTCTTCCAGCAACCTGGCCAGCAATAACCTGCGCAACGCCGAGGTGATCGAAGCCATGGGAATGTTGCCCCAATTGCAGGGGCGCTGGTACACCCTGCATACCCGCTTCATCACCCTGCAGGCCGAAGCCAGTGAAAAGGCGGGAATCGTGGGAGCGGGGACCAAATTCATGTCGGTGACGTCCCAATCCCTGGTGCTGGGGGTGGGGGGGTGGTTGGCGGTCAAGGGCAGCATTACCCCAGGGATGATGATCGCCGGGTCCATCCTCATGGGCAAGGCCATGGGACCGGTCCAGTTGCTCATCAGCGTGTGGCGCCAGTTCAGTGCCACGCGCAGTGCCTATGAACGTCTGGTATTGCTGTTGGCGACGAATCCGCCGCGGGTGCCGGGCATGGAATTGCCTCCCCCGGAGGGGGTGCTGACGGTGGAGAACGTGACGGCAGCGCCTCCGGGGGCCTCCATCCCGGTCATCAAGGGCCTCAACCTGGCCATCGTGCCCGGAGACGTTCTGGGCGTAATCGGACCCAGTGGCTCCGGTAAATCCACGCTGGCGCGTCTGCTCGTCGGGGTATGGCCTGCGGTCATGGGGAAGGTACGGCTGGATGGGGCGGACGTGGTGCAGTGGAACAAGGACCAGTTGGGACCGCATCTGGGGTATCTGCCCCAGGATATCGAATTGTTCGAGGGGACGGTGAGCGAGAACATCGCCCGTTTCGGGGTGGTGATTCCGGAAATGGTGGTGGAAGCCGCGCAACGGGCGGGCGTGCATGACCTGATCCTGCAACTGCCCAAAGGCTATGACACGATCCTGGGGGATGGCGGCAACGGACTGTCGGGTGGACAGAAACAGCGTTTGGGACTGGCTCGGGCCATGTATGGCGACCCTGCGGTACTGGTGCTGGATGAGCCCAATTCCAACCTGGATGACGTGGGCGAACAGGCTTTGGTGCGCGCCATTCTGGAACTGCGCCAGCGCAAAAAAACCATCGTCCTCATTACGCACCGTACCAGTATCATCAGCGCGACCAGCAAACTGCTCCTGCTGCGCGACGGGGTGGCGCAACTCTTTGGTCCCACGGACCAGGTCCTGGCCCATCTGGCCCAGCAGCAACAGCAACTCCAGCAGGCGCAGCAACAAGCACAGCAAGCCGCTCAGGCGGCAGGGAAGGGGGCATGATGAATCCCATCAATCCATTACTCAAGAACAAGAATCAAATCATCGATGTCACGGCGGTGGACATCGTCAAGACCGATGATCGGGTATACACCCGCATGGGCTGGTGGATCATCTTGGGCGGGGTGGGGGGCTTCCTGCTGTGGGCGATCTTTGCGCCGCTGGATCAGGGGGTGGCCGTCAGCGGTGTGGTGGAAGTAGCCACCAACCGCAAGCAGATCCAGTACCAACCGGGGGGCATCGTCGAGGCGATTCTGGTCAAGGAAGGCGATACGGTCAAGGCAGGGCAGGTACTGGTGCGGATCAATGATACCCAGGCCAAGGCCCAGGCCGAGATGAGCCGGACCCAGTATGACTCCGATCTGGCCGTGCAAGCCCGCCTGGAAGCCGAACGGGATGGCAAGGCCACCGTGCGCTTTCCCCAGACCTTGTTGGCCCACCAGGACGATCCGCGCGTCAAGGATGACATGGCCCTGCAGCAACAGTTGTTCACGGCACGCCGTTCAGCCCTGCAGAATGAACTTTCTGCCATGGACGAGAACATCGCCGGCCTGGAACAGCAGGCTGCCGGACTGGAAGCCGCCAGGAGCAGCCGCACCCAGCAGTTGCAGTACCTGACGGAACAGATCGACAACATGCGCGATCTGGTCAAGGAAGGGTATGTAGCCAAGAGCCGTTTTCTGGACCTGCAGCGCAATCAGGCGGAAGTCAACGGTATTCTGGCCGAGGAAAGCGGGCGCCTGGGGTATACCCAGCGGCAGGCCGCCGAAATGAAGTTGAAGAAAAGCCAACGGCTGGAAGATTATCAGAAAGAGGTCCGCCAGCAATTGACCGAGGTGGAAAAAGAAGCGATCACGATCCAGCACCGTCTTTCCAGTCAGGATTTCGATCTGAGCAATACTGAGGTGAAATCTCCCGTGGATGGCACCGTGGTGGATCTCAAGGTGTTCACCCAGGGGGGGGTCGTCTCTCCGGGGATGCCCATGATGGAAGTGGTTCCTTCCCATGATGCCCTCATCATCGAAGGGAGAATTCCTCTGGAACTCATCGACAAGATGCATCCGGGACTGGAAGTCGACATGACTTTTCCGGCCTTCAACCGGAATACCACCCCGCATATTCCGGGGCGCGTGATCGAGATATCTGCCGACCGCCTCACCGACCAGAAAACAGGACAATCCTATTACACCATGCGCGCAGAGGTGACCGAAAAAGGCGCCAAACTGCTGGGTAACTTGCAGGTACGTCCCGGCATGCCGGTGGAGGCCTTTGTCAGAACCGGCAATCGAACCATGATGAGTTATCTGCTCAAGCCCATGTTCGATCGCATCAAGACCTCCATGAGTGAGGAGTGAGCGTATGAGAATCGTTCCTCGACGAGGTACCCTCCTCGTCCTATTGGGTCTGGTTTCCAGCCAGGGGTGGGCGCTGGGGCTGGAAGAGGCTCTGGATGCCGCACTCCAGAACGACCCCACCTATCGTTCGGCGCAACATGAGCGGGATGCGGGGGCGCAAAACGTGGCCCTGGGGCGTTCCAAGTTATTGCCCAACTTATCCCTGGACTATCAAAAGGGCACCAACCTGTTGGGGATTTCGAATGTGGGGTCCCCCCTGCCGGGCCAGCAAGTGAATTACATCAGTGAAGTGACGACCCTGTCCCTTCGTCAGCCCCTCTTCAATCTGGGGGACATGGCCATGTACCGTCAGGGGAAGGCCCAGGCCAATTACAGTGATGCCCAGTTTTCCGGACACGCCCAGGATCTGATCCTGCGTCTGGTACAAGCCTATACGGACGTGTTGTATGCCCAGGATCAACTCGACCTGGTCCAGGCGCAACATACGGCTTACGGCGAACAGATGCAGGCCAATGAACGGCTGTTCCAGAAAGGGCAGGGGACCTTGACCGATACCCTGGAAACCCAGTCCAAGTATGCCCTGAGCGAGTCCCAGGTGATCGAGGCACAGGAAAACCTGGCCACGGTCAAGCGCAGTTTCAACAGCATCGTGGGGACCGATGTCCCCGATCTGGAACCCCTGACGGATGAATTCCATCCTTCTCCCCTCGATCCGGAGGATTTTGACGGGTGGAAAGCCCTGGCGCTCGACCATAACCCCGAGATCGCCTCGCAAAAGTATGCGGTGGATGCCAGCGCACAGGAAGTCAAGAAGGATCAGGCCGGTCATGCCCCTCAACTGGACCTCGTGGGGAGTGTCAGCCGCAATAACCAGGGCTCCATCTATACCTTTGCCCAGGACATGTTCGTGCGTTCCATCGGGATCGAACTGAGCATCCCGCTTTACGCCGGAGGCTATGTCACCGCCCTGTCCAGTCAGGCCAAGGCCAATCTGGAACGGGCCCAGTCGGATCTGGATGACAAGACCAACAAGGTGCTGGTGGATCTGTACAAGCAGTATGGCCTGGTGCTGAGCAGTTTTGCCCGTATCCGCGCTCTGGAAAAAGCGGTGAATTCAGCCCAGCAGTTGATCAAGGCCACCCGCATGAGCATTCAGGGGGGCGAACGGGTCAACCTCGACCTGCTCAACGCCCAGTCCCAGTATTATCAGGCACGCCGGGATCTGGCCAAAGCCCGCTACGATTACCTCAACAGTTACCTGCACCTCAACGCCGATGCCGGTACCTTGAGCAAGGACGACGTCAGGCAGCTGGCCCACTATTTCGATCATAGCCCGGTCAAGACCGCCCAGGATGCGGTTCCCCATTTCGAGGTCGCCCACTCCCACTGACCTTATTCCAGAGCCATCCGGTTGAGGGCTTCCGGGTCCAGGATGATCAGGCGGTGGGCTTCCCGCTGAATGATCCCCTTCTGGGTCAACAGATTCAGGACGCGGGTGACGGTTTCCCGGCTGGTATTGATCAGGTTGGCGATGTCCTGATGGGTCGGAAGGTTTTCCACGGCGAGTTGGTGGGTGGGGGCTTCCTTTTTGATCAGCCACAGGAAATTGACGATGCGCCGGGAGGTGTTGGTGATGCTCAGCAGTGCCTTGAATTCGGCATCCCGTTGGACCTGGCGGGCCAGATGACGCAGGAGATGGTGGGCGACGCTGGGGGAGTGGGCGAACAGGTGCAAGGCCTGGGCAGAGGGCAGGATGGCCACCAGCACCCGGCTCAGAGCCACGGCAGAGGCGGCATAGGGCCCCTCGTTGAGCAGACTGATCTCTCCGAAGAAACCGCCTTCAGGAATCAACTCCAGGCTGAGGGCGCGTCCATCTTCCGTGATTCGCATCAACTGCAACTGTCCCGACAATAAAAAAACCAGTCCGCCATTGGCCGCCCCCTGCTGGATCACGGTGGCCCGCTTTTCAAAAAAACGAAAACGCAGAGCCTCCTGAACCTCCTTCATTTCCGCATCCGTCAACAGGGCAAACAAGGGAATCTTGCGCAGATTGACGGTGAGTTCCACCTTGTTCCGCCCACCCGCGGGAACGGACTGGAGACATTCGGGTGCGGGAGAATCTTCCGCCAAGGGAGAAGGTTGGGGGGCACTCATTGTCGGATCATCATTCACGGAAACACCATAATCCTGCATTTTACGGGATTCATGAGAGAAAATTCAATTTCCTCCCAGTTCTTCCAGAGCCAGACGATAGGCTTCGTTGAGTTGGGTCATGGCGGCGGTATCCCCCCCCCGGTCGGGGTGTGCTACCTGAGCCTTGCGCCGGTAGGCCCGTTTGATGACCGCAAGGCGTTTTTCTTCAAGGGGGACTTCGAGCACCCGTCGCCAATCCGCCAAGGGAACTGCCCCTGCCGGTTCCCCCGTCCCGGTCCACAGGAACTCCGGCTCGCGCATGAACCAGTGGGCCATGAAAAACCGCGGCCACTCGGAAAAAGCCACCAGCAGCAGGACCAGAAAAAGAATCAGCAGAAAGTTGTCCATCATGACACCCGTCCCGTCATTTTAAAGGGTAAGTATGCTGGGCGATAAACTGCGTGATTTTATTGTTGCTTGACAGGTGCTGGACAAAAGCGGCTGGATTACTGCGCACCAGTTCAAAGGCGCGGTCCAGGAACGCATCATTTCCTCCTGCGGTCTGAAAGTAATGGGGAATGATGAGGTCGGCTCGACCCGAATAAAGATCGAGCATCGGCAACGGCATTTGACAGCCTTCGCAAATCGTTCCTTGCCGGACGAAATCGTCCACTGACAGGATCGAGCCCAGTTTACCCGAGTGACGTAATTCCTCGAGCAGTCGGTGTCCTGCGACATCGCGGCGGGATGCCTGCATTGCCTCGCCGTTCCAGAGGTCAGAGAAACGCGTGCTTCCCGGCACCACGAAACCGAAATCCCAGTCGGCTTCCCAGGGTGCACAGCAGGGCGATACGCTGCCGTCCGCATTGATGACGGAGTAATAGTAGTGCCAACCACAACTCTGCTCCGGGCGTCTGCTGACGGAGGTGGGATCGAATGGTTTTGCCCGCTGCTCAAAGAATCCTTCGAGGATTTCTCCTTCGCGGTATGTGGGCAGGAATTCAGCACGCAAGGGTTCGGACAGGGCTGCCTCCCGGCGTACGAACTCGATACCGTGATCTTCGCAGAACTGTTTTGCCGTCTCGATCTCAGGTTCATTGAAGCGAAAAACCAGGAAGTTCCAGACTATCTGGGTATCGAGGCCGAGGCGGTCGCGGGCGGCAACCAGTTTCAGCAAGTTGTCTCGGGCGAGAGCGAAACGCCCCTTGATTCGGTAACGTCCATAGGTTTCCTGGCTGAAACCATCGATCGAAGCTTCGATCCGGTCGATGCCTGAACCAAGCAATTCGTCTATGAACAGATCACTGAGGGGTAAGGAGAGATTGGTATTGGTGTCGACAACGATATCTCGTCGGACAAGTTCCCGTATGAAATACGGCAAGTCCTTATTGAGCAGCGGTTCTCCCCAGTTGTAGAGGTGGACGAAAAACAGGGTATCCCCCAATTCGTCGAGCACGGCATCAAAAACTTTCCGATTGAGCAGGCCACGGGGTCGGTAAGCAGTTCGGCCATGGCCCACCTTTCCGGCATTCTCCAACCCGGTCGGACACATTGGACACTGGAGTTGACACACGGAGGCTGGATCGAGTAACAGCACGAAGGGACGGGAACGAACCTGTTCGACGCGCAAGTTCCGTTCATAATGCGCCAGCAAAAAATTTTCGAAGGCGATGCGCGTCTTTTTTCGGGGAAGGAGTGCCATCAGCAAGTAGCGACAGGCCGGCGGGCGCTGATGATATAGGCGTAGAGGGGGGGAGCGTTCGCATCGGCCTGCTCCAGTTCCGGCCAGTAGTAGCCGATGGAGAGTTGTGGTTGATCGTGTACGCGTGTGTTTTCGAACCCGGCCTGGGCAAGGAGGTTCAATATGTCTGATTCGCAGAACAGGCGCATTTCCAGTGTCGTCCCTTCTCCACCATGAAAAACCAGGTTGTCGTAGGCCTGCAGTTTACCGTCTTCATCGCGGTTGACAAGTATTTTACGGTTGCGGAAATCAAATATTTCATATTCGCGCAGTCCTGGATAGTGTTCCAGGGTGTTGGGGGTGCGCGTGTAGGGTACGCTGAATATGAGGCTTCCCCCAGGTCTCAGCAAGGCGAGCAGGTTGTCGAAACTTCTTTGCAACGGCGGCAGGATATGTTCGAACACATCCGTGCTGATGAGAAAGTCGTGCTTGCCCGACAGTTCGAGATCGGGATTCTGGATATCCAGCCGTGGAAGGCGATCATAGAACGTATTCTCATAACTGAATTTCTTTTTGAGAAGGTCGGCGTAGCCGGGCCAATCACTCATGCCGATGCCACGGATGTTCCTGCACTCGCTCCATTCCTTGAGGGGGCGAGCGTCACTTTCACCCAGGGCTTGCGCCAGGACATGGATGATTCCCCGAAAACGGGCATTTGCCCCACATGCTTCACAAAGCGCCAGTTCGCGGCGGAATTTACTGGTCGCCAGCCGATTTCCAGCACCGCAAATGTTGCAGTGGTACTCGATGAATTCAGGGGCGTCAATGGGTAATTTCACTCTGTCCCTCCTTGGGAATCCGCGACTTCGTATTATAGGGGCTTTGGAAAACGAGGCTGATTTTTCTCAAGGCGTGCTGGTCAGATATCTGTTGCCGTCCTCTGGGGAAACAGTCCCCGCTGCTTCCATTCGAGAGGAAGCATGGAGGATTTTACATTCGCACGGAACATCCATGATGCCGATGACCGGCACTGTGGAACTGACCTGCAGGGTAAAGGCTTCGTCCATCCAGTGATGATGCACATGATTGAACTGGTCACCCTCAGCCAATGCCAGGGTGATGAAGTAGGTCCCCGTATGCAATATGGGCAAAGTGAACATGAACTCGGCGACGAAGCCTTCACCCGTCAACAATGTTTCGCTGTCGCTCAGGGCGGCGAGGGTATTGCCGCCAAAGATCTCCTGTCCACGCGCGTCTTTCCAGGAAAAACCGATGACTGGACTCGCCAGGTCCTTGTCGCAACGCGCCGTCACCCGCAGGCATACCCGGTTGCCGTTCTGAAAGATACGGCAGGACGGATCCCCTGCCCGAGTAAGCTCAGCATCGATGATGCGAGCCTCCAGAAACCCATGCCATGGTCCCTGGGAGTCGAATGCTCCGACTACGAACTGCGAGCAGACTTGCCCGGCGGGGGCGGGAGAAGATGGACTGGAGTGGGGTCCTTGGTTGGTCTTCGAATACCCCCCGCGGCGCTCGACATTGATCGATTCCTGGTATTCCCTGCAGACGGAGCGGGCATCGTCGAAGGCCTGGAGTGTGCCGTGGTCGAGCCAGAGGGCGGAATCGCAGAGGTTGATGACGGCGGCGGCATCATGGGAGACGAAGCAGAGGGTGCCCTGATTGCGGAATTCGCGCATGAAACGCATGCATTTTTGGGAGAAGGCGGCATCTCCGACGGCGAGGGCTTCATCGACGATGAGGAGATCGGCATCGACGTGGGCGACGAGGGCGAAGGCGAGGCGGGCGTGCATTCCTGAGGAATAGAGTTTGACGGGGTAATCGAAGAAGTGGCCGATGTCGGCGAAGTGGGCGATGTCGGGGATGCGCGCTTCGATGGTGTCGGGGTCGAGGCCGAGGAGGGAGGCGCCGAGGCGGATGTTTTCGCGGCCGGTGAATTCGGGGTTGAAGCCGGTGCCGAGTTCGAGCAGTGCGGCGATGCGGCCGCGGGTATGGAGGACGCCTTCCGTTGGGTTGAGGATGCCGGCCACCATTTGAAGGAAAGTGGATTTGCCTGACCCGTTACGCCCGATGATGCCCACTGTTTGACCGGGGCGTATGCTCAGCGACACATTTCTCAGTGCCCAGAACGTGTTGCCGTGGGGTCCGCCTTTCAGCCACTCCTTCAAGCGGTCCTCCGGTCGCGCGTAAATCGTGTACGCTTTCCCCAATTCGGTGCAGGCAATGGCGTGCTCGGTGTTGATGTCCATGCCATTGCCAGAATCCTTCCGGGTGGTCATCTGCCAGAAAACTCCATCAGGCTCAGAAACTCGGCGGTGAAACGTTCGCTGCCGAATTTCCTGCTTGCACTCATCGCCGCTCTTCGCAGGGTGGTGATGTCGGCATCATCGTCCGGCAAGGACAGGATTCGGTCGCTGATCTTCACGAGATCGTCAAGGGATTCGAACACATGGCCGGTAACCCCCTGCTGCACGATTTCGGGGGGGCCGCCGCGATTGACCACCAGGGGAATGCACCCGGCCGACATCGCTTCGACGATGGTGATGCCAAAGTGTTCGCAGCACTGGGCTTCTTTGGCTTCATCGATACCATACCCCGACAGATGCCAGTAGAGTGAGGCCTCGGCGTAGAGTCGGGCCAGTTGCTCAGAAGAAGCATTAGGATGAAAGAAGATCGGCAATCCTTCGGCTTTCTTTTGCAAATCGGCAAAATAGGCGCGAAACTCGCTTTCGGTGGGAAGCGATCCGGCCAGATGCAGTTCCGCTTCAGGATGCAGAACGACAAGTTGTCGGAAGGCATCGATCATGAGGTCCTGGCGCTTGGCATGACCTCCAACGAAGAAGCGTCCGACGCCCAATATCATGGGTTTCTTCACCGGGGTCGCTGCATCGGGCGCCAACACGGACGGCGCGGGTGGGCTGACGATCGAGATCGGCAATTTCGGCTTGCCGGCTGCCGACAGCAGGGAAGAATAATGGCGTTGGACATACGGGCTGTACACGACCACCCGCTCGTAGTCGTCAGTGTAGTTCCACCTGTCGACCAGCACCTGCTCCGGAACCGGGAAGGGAAACTGGCATATGAAGAGGTTACGCCTTCCCTTTGCAGGAATTGCAGGAACCAACTCGTTGCCGATCACGATCGACCAGTCGTAAGGCGCGGATTTCGTCGCCTGATCGAGCGTGGCGATGTTGACGGCATCCAGGTCGAGCGACAACTCGCGCCCCATTGTGCGCAGTCTGAGGCGCGAATAGGAGTACGGGGTTGCCAGCGTGACATTGGCAAGCCCGGCAAGTCCGGCGGCAATGGTGAGCAGATAACGTTCGCCTCCACCGGGAATGAGAGCGTAGGGCGTGTAAAGAAGGACATCAGGCAATTCTGCCTGATGCAGGAGGGGGGGGGCGAGCGGGGGAATCAGATCTGCCACGGCAGCGATTTCGCCAGTCATGACTGGCTTCCAACGCGCCAGAAAGCGTGCCTGGTTCAGCGGGACGACGGCGTCGAGCCGGAGTTGTTGGACCAGGTCGCGGGAAGTGGCGCTCTCGTGGTGCACGATGGTGGAATCCGGGCAATACACGATGCGCAATCCCGTCTGTCGTATTTTCATGCACAGGTCGCTGTCTTCGTAATAAGCCGGCTCGTAACACAGATCGAATCCAAGAACCTGTTCGAATGTTTCGCGGCGCAGGGCCAGGGCTGCTGCCGAGACATACATGACCTCCCGTTCCTTCCCATAAATGGGGTCAAGAGGATCCCCTCCTTTGCCGAACTGGCAACTGCTGCCGTCGAGACGAACTTCTGCCCCTGCTTCCTGCAGTACCCCGTCGGGATACACCATCTTGGGGCCGATGGCGCCGATCCCGGGATCATTCGTCAGACGGTGGATCAGCGGCGTCAGCCAACCCGGCGTCACCGTGACATCATTGTTCAGAAACACCACATGGCGGCCACGGGAAGCCTCGAAGCCGATATTGTTACCCTCGCTGAAGAATCGGTTGATGCCCAGACGGACCGTGCGTGCGCCAGCGGCGGCGGGTGCCAGTTTCAGGAACTCATCGGCATTGCTGCCGTTGTCCACCAGCACGATTTCATAACGGTGGTTCGTAGTATATTCCCACAGGGAATCCAGGCAGGCGAGCGTCAGGTCCGAACGGTTGAAGTTCAGGACGACCAATGACACCTCGGGCGATTCGCTGTCGTACCATGCGTCGCGCAACGGGTAGTACTGTTTGATCGCGGTCGGGCGGGGCTCGGGTACGACCGTCGAGACCTCGGGGGGCGTGCGGCTATCCATGGTCTGGCGGATTTTCTGATTGGCAAGGCGCAGGGGGGCCGTGATTCGCCACGAAGTCGAGGTTTTGAGAAGGGAAATCTCGGCGCGACAGGCATTCAGTGCGCTCGTTGCGACTGCTCTGTGCTCATGGAGTTCAGAGACTTCGGTCATGAGGCTATGGACTTGAGTCCGGTGGCGCTCCCGTTCCTGCAAGCCATCCCGCAAGGCGCGTTCCATCCCTGAACGGGTTTCCAGCCTTTCTCCCAGCACAGAGAAGAAACGAACCACGGCACCATGGGTGCTCTGGCTTGCCTGGCCCAGCAACCAGCCAATAGCGTCGGGCAAACGACTGCCCACGCCGAGAACCCCCAGTCCATGACCAAAGGGGAAGGAAAATGAGGGATACCGTCCACTCAGTTCCTGCCATAGTTTCCAGACCCGGAAATCGCGTTCGCGCACCATGGTATCGTGAAACAGCACTACCCCTCGCTCAGACATCAGGGGGAGCCAGGTTTCGAAATCGTGCCGTACCGCTTCATAGGTGTGCAGGCCATCGATGTGCAACAGATCAATGGATCCTGGGGAGAAATGGGTTTGCGCCGCATCGAAGTTCGTGCGCACCAGGCTGGAAAAACTGCCATAGCGCGGATCATGATGGGCACGCAGCGTGTCGAGCACCCGGTCGCCATAGGAACCGGCGTGCGCATCCCCTTGCCAAGTGTCCACGCCATAGGTTGCGGTCGGCAAACCCAGTTGCGCCACTGCCTGACAAAAGGCACAGTAGGAAACCCCGGTGTGCACGCCCAGTTCGACCAGGATGTTCGGGCGTAACGCCTCCACAAGCCAGAAAGCAAAGGGCAGATGACAACTCCAGGCCGTATCGGGGCTTGTCAGGGCAGGTTCTGCGAAGACCAGGGACGTACCCAGGCGGGACAGCGTCTCGGGGAAAATATCATTCATGATTCACTCGTTCTGAAATAGGGGATCTTGAAACAACACGATAATCGACCGCGACGGGGATGGGCAACAGCCCGTGAGTCACCCGTTGCGGGTCGAGGCGAAGGACGCATGCTTCATCGCGGCGCGCCCGGACGATCAACGAATGATCGCAGGGTGACGCCAGTACTGCCGTGAAGGAAAAATCTCCGGCCCGAAGCATGGGCAGGTCAAAAATGAATCGCGCTTCGAAACTTCCGTCCGCATCGCACTGGGCGTTCAGCGAGACATCGGCCAGAACGCCAAACAGGGTCTGTCCCAATCGATCCTTGAAAACGAATCCTGCATTCAGCGGCTGGGCGGACCGGTCGATCTTTCCCGACAATCGCAGGGAGAGCCGTTCACCGCCCCGTAGGGCATGGACCGAAATGCCTGTCTCATCGACCAGATCGACGGTATCCAGGGAGCAGTTCGGCAATTCCATTACAGGGGCCGTCAGCAAGGGCTCCGGTATTTCGGTCACGACGGGGGGGGGCAGAATGCGCCCCCCCGATTGATGGATACCTTGTTGCCGCGCCTGGCCCAACATCATCGCGTTGTATTCCCTGCAGACGGAGCGGGCATCGTCGAAGGCCTGGAGTGTGCCGTGGTCGAGCCAGAGGGCGGAATCGCAGAGGTTGATGACGGCGGCGGCATCATGGGAGACGAAGCAGAGGGTGCCCTGATTGCGGAATTCGCGCATGAAACGCATGCATTTTTGGGAGAAGGCGGCATCTCCGACGGCGAGGGCTTCATCGACGATGAGGAGATCGGCATCGACGTGGGCGACGAGGGCGAAGGCGAGGCGGGCGTGCATTCCTGAGGAATAGAGTTTGACGGGGTAATCGAAGAAGTGGCCGATGTCGGCGAAGTGGGCGATGTCGGGGATGCGCGCTTCGATGGTGTCGGGGTCGAGGCCGAGGAGGGAGGCGCCGAGGCGGATGTTTTCGCGGCCGGTGAATTCGGGGTTGAAGCCGGTGCCGAGTTCGAGCAGTGCGGCGATGCGGCCGCGGGTATGGAGGACGCCTTCCGTTGGGTTGAGGATGCCGGCCACCATTTGAAGGAAAGTGGATTTGCCTGACCCGTTACGCCCGATGATGCCCACTGTTTGACCGGGGCGTATGCTCAGCGACACATTTCTCAGTGCCCAGAACGTGTTGCCGTGGGGTCCGCCTTTCAGCCACTCCTTCAAGCGGTCCTCCGGTCGCGCGTAAATCGTGTACGCTTTCCCCAATTCGGTGCAGGCAAGGACGCTTTCCGGGAATTCAGACGACATCGGCAAAACCGGGCCGCAAGGCCATGAACGTCCGGTAGCCCAGCGCAAGAAACAGTACTCCGGCTGCCAGTTGGCCGACATAGGCCCCGACCGATGGCAGGTTGCCGAGCAAAATAACTCCCCGGACCCAGCCGATTGCCGCCGCCAGTGGATTGAGTTCCAGCCAGTCGCGCCAAGGCTGGGGCACGCTTTCTGCGGGATAGAACACGGGCGACAAAAACATCAGTACCATCACCAGTGGGCCGATGATCTGGCCGATATCGCGCAGAAATACCCCGAGCGCTGCCAGCAGGTACGTGACACCCAGGCACAAAGAAAGGAGCGGCATGACGAGCAGCGGCAACAGCAGGATTGCCGGTGATGGCGGACCCCCTGTCGCCCACTGGAGGAGCAGCAGCACGAGGCAACCGATCGAGGCAGAGATCAAGGCGCCCAGGAGCGCCACCACCGGAAGGATTTCCACCGGGAAAACCAGTTTCTTCACATAACTCGGATTTTCCAGGATCAGGCGTGGTGCCCGGCCCAAGCACTCGGCGATCACGTTGAAGACGATCAGCCCGGCCAGCAGGTTCAGCGCGTAGCCCATCCGGTCGTCAACGGCGTGACCAGGCCAGCGGGCCGCCAATACGGAGTGGAACACAAAAGTATAGACCGCCATCATGGTCACCGGCGTAATCACTGCCCAAGTCAGGCCCAATATCGAGCCGCGGTATCTGGCCTCGAATTCGCGCCGCGTCAGACGGCGCAGCAAGATCCTGTGGCGGGCGAAGAGGGTCAGGGGTTCCCAGAAGAAACGCATTATCATTCCGAAGCCACTCGACGGAGTAGGGAGGGCTGCATTATAACTTCAGACGGGTCGGGGAAGTGGAAATTAAAGTTGGCGCAGGATACGCGGTGCGGATAAAATCGAACCCTCGTCAACTCGTTCGATAGAACCTATGCGAAAAGTGGTTAGAATATCAAAGATATGTGGTGGATTTCTCGTTTATTGGGCATCTGACCCAAATGAAGCATTGACCTCACAGGATGGAAGATGTGTCACGTCGTTCACCTTTCGACCGGCCTTCTCCAGGGAATTATAGAGACGGATTGTTCTGCAGGGGAGTACCTGAACCACAGGAAACACCGGCTTCTGCCCGTTTACTCATGATAGTCGTAGGTCTTGTGCCCGTGGCGCTTGACCAGTTCGTCGCGCTCGGCGGACTTGAGGTCCGCGTGCACCATCTCGGTCACCAGTTCGGCAAAAGTGATACGCGGGACCCACCCCAATTTTTCCCGTGCCTTGGTGGCATCCCCTAACAGGGTTTCCACCTCGGCGGGACGGAAATAACGGGGGTCTACCGCCACCACGCAGCGACCGGCAGCATCGTACCCTTTTTCATCCCCTCCCTGTCCTTTCCAATGCAGCGGCATGCCCAGTTCCAGCGCGGCGGCTTCGATGAATTGGCGTACACTGTACTGCACCCCGGTGGCGATGACGAAGTCTTCGGGATGATCCTGCTGCAGCATCATCCACTGCATTTCCACATAGTCCCTGGCATGACCCCAATCCCGTCTGGAATCGAGGTTCCCTATATAAAGACACGCCTGCAGTCCCAGTTTGATGCGTGCCAGGGCGCGGGTCACCTTGCGCGTCACGAAAGTTTCCCCGCGCAGGGGAGATTCGTGGTTGAACAAGATCCCGTTGCAGGCATACATGCCATAGGATTCCCGGTAGTTCACCGTAATCCAGTAGGCGTACAGTTTGGCCACGGCATAGGGACTGCGCGGGTAGAAGGGCGTCGTCTCCTTTTGAGGGGTTTCCTGCACCAGACCATACATTTCGGAAGTCGATGCCTGGTAAAAGCGCGTCTTCTTCTCCAATCCCGAAATCCGGATGGCCTCAAGAATTCGCAAAGTCCCCAGCGCATCGGAATTGGCGGTATATTCCGGCTCCTCGAAGGACACGGCTACGTGGCTTTGAGCCGCCAGATTATAGATCTCGTCGGGTTGAACCTTCTGGATGATGCGAATCAAACAACTCGAATCGGTCAAATCCCCATAGTGGAGTACGAAGTCATGTCCTGAGACATGGGGATCATGGTACAGATGGTCGATGCGATCCGTATTGAAGAGTGAACTGCGTCGCTTGATCCCGTGTACCTCATACCCCTTGTCCAGCAGCAACTCGGCCAAATAGGCGCCATCCTGTCCTGTGACCCCGGTAATCAATGCGATCCGCTTCATTCCTTCGCCCCCCAAGGTTATTGATTCAACATCGTGGTTTTATCGGTCAAATGTTCAACCAATCTTTGCCGTTGTGCCGCCACCATTCGAGCGATCATGGATTCAAAGGTCACGGTGGGTTCCCATCCCAGTTCTGACCTGGCTTTTGCAGGATCTGCCAGATTACGTCCGGTCTCCACGGGGCGCACCAATGCAGGGTCACTCACCACGAAATCCGTCCAGTCCAGTCCCACGCAGCCATAGGCAGCGGCACATAAGTCGCGCAACGAGCGTAACCGTCCCGTGCCGATCACGAAATCGTCAGGCCGGTCCAATTGAAGCATGCGCCACATGGCCTCCACATAATCCGGCGCATACCCCCAATCTCGGGACACATCCAAATTCCCCAGAGAGAGTTTTCCCTCCCGCACAATGGGATGACCCCGTTCATTCAGATCAGGGGAATCCAGCACCCCCAAAACCGCACAGGCAGCCCCATACGCCACCTTCTGAGACAGAAAATGCAAAGGGCGCCGCTCACTTTCATGATTGAACAGAATGCCGCAGGCAATGAACATCCCGTGACTTTGACGATAAATGCGCGCCATCTGATGGGCATAGACCTTGGCGGCAGCATAGGGATTGGCCGCACCAAAAAAAGTGGATTGCTCGTTCTGGGGGCCGGCAGCAGGCTGACCAAACATCTCGGAGGAGGAGGCATGAAACACACGGCAGCGGGGCTTGTATCGACGCACGGCATCAAACAGGCGAACCGGCCCCAGTCCGTTGACCATCAGGGTGTCTATGGGGCGGGACCAGGATTCCGCAGGACGGGACTGAGAGGCCAGGTTGTAAATCTCATCGGGCTGCGTCATCTCGACCGCTGAAGAAATGTCCCCTTCTGCGGCCATATCCCCAAACAGTATCTCTACCCGCGATCCCAACGGGTGGGCGACTGCAGAACCAGTCCCGCTCTCACGGCGGGCAAACCCGAACACCCGGTGCCCCTTTCCCAGCAAGAGTTCCGCCAGGTAAGAACCATCCTGACCTGTGATGCCCGTCACCATTACTGTACTCATACCCAGTCAACACACCTGAAAAAATCGTTGCCACGGCCACTATAACCTGATCAAATCACCTTGTCATGAAAAAAATTCCGCTGTTTAAAGACCGTACTCTTGGGGAAACTTCTTTTTGCTTGACAAGGACCGAGAAGGACGGTCATGATTCACCTGTTTTTCTTTCACTCATGGAATAAAGACTCAAAAAAACAGAAAATGTGATTTGTATCACAGATTATGGCGATGGGTCTTGCTAATATCTAGCCGAACTTCGATCAGGGGGTATTCGGGAGAGCGAAACAGTTTGAAAGTTTGATTGGGGATGACAAAAGACAGGATGCGCTGTACCATAGCGTACGATGGCACGGAAGTTGAAGTTTATGTATTGATGGGCGAGGTTATGCCCAGAGTTTGGGTTCGAATTCGATAATTACCAGGAGAAATGATAATGGCTCTTACCGCCACACAAGTACAACAAGCTTATCTTGCATATTTTGGTCGCCCTGCAGATGTCTTGGGTCTTAACTATTGGGAAGGTCAGACTTCAGCCGCCATGACTGCTGGTTTTACCGGTAGCCCTGAATTTGCCGGTCTTTACGCCGGATTGAGCCCGGCTGCGCAAGTGCAACAGGTGTACCAGAACGTACTGGGACGCTCTGCCGGAAGCGCGGCCATAACCTATTGGGGTGGGCAACTCATGGACGGTGTGTCCATCAGCACCCTTGTCAACACCATCTACAACACCGTGCTGAATGAATCTCCCACCAGCACCGATTACATCACCGTGCAGAACCGTGTGTCATACGCCACACAATTCACCACCATGATGAGCACCAGCACCCCGGACATCATTGGTTACAACGGGTCCGCCGCTGCCAACGCGGCACGTTCTGCGTTGTTTACCGCAGTGCCCAGCAGTGCCGTGGCAACGACGACTTTCTCCTCATTGGCCGCCAACGTGAATTCCGTGGTCAATGTCGGTTCCGCAGCATCAGCGACAACATTCACGCTCACTACAGGTGTGGACACCATCGCACCTGCAGGCAACAGCACGATCAACGGTACGCTTGACAACAACGCTGGCGCAGCACTCTCTACAGCAACTTTGGGTGGTGCAGACACCATTGCCGCGACCGGCACGGGTAATACCCTGAAATTGACCGACAGCAGTTCTACAGGCCGTGACACTATTCCAACTGGCGCAACGATCACTGGTGTTCAAACCCTTACCCTTGCTACGGCAGGAAATGCGGGGTCAAGTGCAACAACTACGTTTGATGTGTCCGGGCTGACTGGTTTGACCTCTGTAACCGTGACTTCCGCTGGAAATAATGGCGATTTTATCACGGCCGCAGCAACGACGGACATCACCGACACATCGCACGGCACTACCAATGCGGTGACCACGATTGGCGGAAACAACGTGACCGTCACCAATAGTGGCAGCGTGACTGTGGGTAGCACAACAGCGACAGATCCGGCTGGAACGGTAACGGTTAACAACTCGGCTTCTACTGCTTATACCGTCGTTGTCAACGGCGGTACGGCTGTCACGGTCAATGAAACAGGCGGTGCACTAATCGCTATCGACCAGAACGTCGCGTCCACCGGCGCGATCACCGTGAACGACACTGGCGACATTGGAATGGGTATCACAGTAGGCACGGGTTCTTGGATAGGAAGTACTATAACTTCTTCTTCGAACGCAGGCGCGATCACCATCAATGATACGAGCGCTTTTACGACAACGGGAAATCAAGTTGCAAATTATATTCGAAGCTATGGCGGCTCGACTGTTACCATCAACCAGAACCTGACTGTAGCCAGCACGCTTGCCAGTGCAATTGCGACAGACCCAACACAGGGATTGACAACAGTTGATGGTGGAGATGTGTTTGTCGAGGGCAATGCCTCGACGACTTCAGTCACCGTCAATCAAAGCGCTGCGGTGACTGGAGTTCAGGCGGTCAAAGCGGTTGCAGGTGTTGCTGCGGTTGCTCCTGTTACGGCAGTTGCGCAGGCGCCAGGCGTGGATGCGGTTGCCGCTGTTGCTGCGGTTGCTCCTGTTACGGCAGTAGCAGGCGTGACGGGTGTTGTTGGGGTTGTCGATGGTTGGGTGAGTGTCCTCGACGTGAATTACGAGAGCACTAGTCTGGCAGGCACGATCAAGACTGTAACGATCAATAATTTTTCAACAGCCTCTATTTATGACAACTCATTACAAACGCTGACACTTAGCAATGGTCATAACATACGTTTTGCTCAACTTGCAACGAATACGGTTGCCACTAAAACGCTTGCGCTGAATCTGAATAATGTTAAAGGCGCTATGTATGGTGCAGGTAGTGGTGGTGCTCTTGACCTTACCACATTGAACGTGAACACGAGCGGAGCAGACTCCAGCCTGTCTTACATAGCCGATCCCGCACTGAAAAACCTGAACATTTCCGGCACCAATAAGTTGGAAGTGGGAAGTCTGGGTAGTACTACTGTGGGTTCAGGGGTGGGTAGCGCAGGCAGCACGGCTGCGCTGGCGATCTCTGTGAGCGGCGCAGCCGGCTTTAACGATGGCGGCACTTTTGCAAACACGTTTGCGGGCTCGACCTTGACGACGACCTCGAGCGGAACGATCACGGCAACCCTGCACGCTGCAGGCACCGATACCTTCACGGGTTCGACCGGTCAGGACATCATCACGATCACCGCTGATCAGACCAAGGCTGTTACAGGCGGCTCCGCAACCAACAACGAAATTGTGTTGAACAATGCAGCCTCAACCTTCACGGGCGGAACTACCAAGACGGTTGCCAACGTGACCGGCTTCACGACCCTGGGCACCAATACAGGATCAAGCGGCACGTTCGACATGAGCGTGCTGAAGGGCTTCAATGCGATCGATGTGCAGAACATGACAGCAACGACTGCTGAAACCTTTACTAATGTGACTGCAGGAACCTCCTTGTCGATTGATTCGATCGCAGCGGCTCAAACAGCGGGTGGAATCGTTTACCAGACTTCAGATACGACGGGTTCGGCTGACACGCTGGCGTTGACTCTCGGTACTGCAACGAACAAGGCTGACCTGACCTTGTTCAGCCTGACGCTGGAAGATGCAAACCTGGTGGGTATTGGCACAGTGAATCTGGTGAGCAACGATGTCGGCACGGGTACGGGTGTCAACACCATCACCACGCTGGTCGACAACGGCCTGTCTGTGTTAAACGTCAGTGGAACCGGTGCACTCACTATCGGCACACTGAACGAAGCCACTACCGCGGCGACCTCGTTCACCTTGAACAACACCGAGACCAATGCGGCGGCAACGGGTGTGACGATAGCCAGTTTCACGGATGCGAGCCTGGGCACGCTGAATTTCACCGGAACCGGCGCATCGTTCATCACCAAATTGAACGACAATTCAGGTGTGATCAGCATCAGCAACAATGATGCAGCGGCTGCTGTCATTGGTACGCTTACCGATGCGGGGGTTGCATCCGGTCTGTCACTGGCCATGGGTTTTTCGGGCAGTGGTGCTACAACGATCACCACGCTGACCAATACGAGTACGACGACGACTGCGGATAGTTTCACGAACTCCGGCAGCGCTGTGGTGACCATCGGTGCGGTTAGCAATGATGCATCCGTTGTGAAGGAAACCTACAACAACAGCGGCACGGGCTCCATGACGGTGTCGATGGATCACAATGCAAACGTCGCGGCACTGGATCTGCTGGGCAACGTAGCCTATACCAACACAACCACTGTTGCCAGTTCGCCTATTGGTACTGCCATGACGATCAATCCTGCCATGAATACGGTGGCAATGGGCGTGACGGTTGCAGGCGGCACAGACAACGCGCATATCAACCTGCAACTGGCGGGTGCTACGGGTGGGGCATCTACCGTTATCGATAGCATCACTCTGGGTAACGGCAACGATCTGATCATTGACGGCTCACTCTCGAACACGGTGAATGTAACGGTGGGTACGGGTTCCAACCTGATCGTTCTGGGTGGCGCTACGACCAATACCACTGGCGCTTTCAACGTGACGCTGGGTGCGCATACGCTGGCATCGGGCCCTGACCAGATCAATGTCGGCACGGGTGGTACGGCTTATGCCACCACTGCCAACTACGTGGTGACCGGTGCTGTGACGGGCGATGTGATCCACTTCTCGGCGGATTCTGCATCATCGGCTACTGCGCTGACCGCGACCTCCACGGCAGCTGCAACTACTGTGGCAAGTGCGATCGGTCTGGTCGAGACAGCGCTTGGTGCAGCAGCTCATACTGTCGCTTATGGCGTATATGGCGGCAATACTTATGTGGCTGAAACTTTGACGGGAACGCATGCGGCAACGGATACCACGATCGTCGAAATCGTCGGTGTTCATACGCTGACAGCTGGATTAGGCCACGTCACACTGGCTTCTTAATCTCTCCGGAGATGCCCGCAGAATATCGTGGGTTGCAATAAATCGAACCCCACTGCTCAAAAGGCAGTGGGGTTTTTCGATAATAAATTGCATAAAATAGCGTAAAAAACTGTAGAATAACAGCAAGATACAAGAGAACCATATAATGCAAGTTGTTGCCGAAAAGACCACCGCCGACTCTTTCTCAGTCGATGCAGTTCTGCTACAGGCAGTTGACCATCACCGTTCGGGTCGATTACAAGATGCTGAAAGGTTGTATCGCGCGATTCTTGAGAGTCAGCCCACTCAGCCTGATGCGAACCATAACCTTGGCGTGATCGCAGTTCAGACTGGCCACGTTGAAGCTTCGCTGGCGCTGTTCAAAAATGCACTGGAGGCATATCCCAACCATAATCAATACTGGGTCAGTTTTATAGATGCGCTCATCAAGGCAGGTCAAATCGATAATGCACGCGATGTGTTACGCCAGGGAAGAAATCTTGGACTGCACGGCGAGACAGTAGACAGGCTGGATGCTTGGCTTGCTGCGCAGGAAACGTCGAAACTGGCTGCATACGAGTTGATCAGGCATGCTTTTAACAACGGGCAGTATGAGGAGGTGGAAAAACGCGCGCTGAACATGCTGGAAAGCAATCAGAATGATGCTTATATCTGGAAAGTGCTCGGCGCGACATGGAGGAAAATGGACAGAAACCGTGACGCGCTGCAGGCGATGCGAAAGGGGCTGACACTGATGCCGGACGATGCGGAGGCACATGCTAATCTTGGCGATGTCGAGCAGGCACTGGGGCTGCTGGATGAGGCTGAAGAAAGTTTTCGCAGTTTAGTGTCGCTTAAACCCGAAGATGCGACAGGATGGTATTTGCTTGGCAATGTTTGCATTGCAAAAGGCAAACATGAAGAAGCAGAATCCGCTTACCACAAGGCGATCAGTCTCAGGCCAGACTTTGCGGAAGCCTACAATAATCTGGGGAATGTGCAGGCTATTCTTAAAAAAACAAATGATGCAGAAGCCGGTTTTAGCAATGCTATCAGGATTCAGCCTGACTATGCAGAGGCGCATAACAATCTGGGTGCAATATTGAACGAATTGGGGAGGCATGGCGATGCGGCAGGTTATTGCCAGAAGGCGATCGCCATCAAGCCAGACTATGCGGAAGCGCACAACAATCTCGGCAATGCATATAAGCAGATGGGGAAGCAGGATGATGCGCAGGCCTGTTTCAGGCAGGCGATCGTTCTAAAGCCGCGTTATGTCGAGGCACACCATAATCTTGGTAACCTGTTAAAGGCCATAGGTCAAATGAAGGGTGCCAGAGATTGTTACGAACTGGCAATAGAAATCAATCCGAACTTGCCGGAGTGCCACCGCAGTCTGTCGCAATTGAAGAAATTCACGCGGGAAGATCCGCAACTGGCAGTTCTTCATGGATTGTATAAGTCTGTAAAGAAGAATGCAGAAAGGGCGCATATTTGCTTTGCGCTGGCGAAGGCCTGCGAAGATATCGGAGAGTACGACGATGCTTTTGCGTTGTATGAGGAGGGAAATTTTTTAAGAAAGAAAGAACTGGGCTATTCCATCGAACAGGACAGGAAGTTATTCGACAGAATCCGGGCGGCGTTTGACCGCGTGCCTGCCGCAGCGCCGGAAGTGTTGCGCGACAGAACTCCCATACTCATTGTCGGGATGATGAGATCGGGTACGAGTCTAGTCGAGCAAATTCTGGCTTCCCATAGCGAAGTATATGGCGCAGGCGAACTTGCTACGCTGGACAATCTGGTGCGGAAGCATTTTCTGAACACATCCGGCAGCGATTTGGAGCAGGCAAGCCGGATGATTGCATCGGAATATCTGGATGAACTGAGTTCATTGGGGGATAAGCGCAGGTATGTGACCGACAAGATGCCGCTAAATTGCCTGTTCTTGGGTTTTCTGTTGCTCGCACAGCCTGACATCAGGATCATACACATGAACCGAGATCCGGTAGCAGTGTGCTGGTCGAATTTCAGGAATTACTTTCCTGCGCAAGGGCTCGGTTTCACGCACGATCTTGTCGATCTTGCTGAATTTTACAGGATGTACGAGAGCTTGATGCAGTTCTGGCGTGAGCGTTTCCCAGGCCGCATCTACGATCTTAATTACGAAAAGTTGACAGAAAATCAGGAAGAAGAGACGCGCAAGCTGCTGGAATACTGCGGTCTGGAATGGCAAGAAGGCTGTCTGGAATTCGAAAAAAAGAAGCGTGTCGTGAATACGGCAAGCGCAGTGCAGGTGCGCAACAAAATGTACAAAGGTAGCTCCAAGGCATGGAGAAAGTTTGAGTCACACCTGGGGCCGCTGCTGGAAGGGCTGAGCAAATGTTAGGAGCGAAGTCGGAATCAGGTCTTCGTCTTGCGAGAATGTGATCAATGAACTCATAATTAAGGAAACCATGATAGACTGGACCTCGGGCTATGTGGCCGATATCGGCTATACCTTTGGCTATTACACCGAACTCAACCCGCTGCGGCTGAAACTGGCCTTTCTCAATGCCGGTCTGGTTTGTCCAGAAGTGGGTGCTGCCTGCGAACTGGGTTTTGGGCAGGGCATGAGTGCAAACTTACACGCGGCGGCTTCCACAGTTTCATGGTTTGCTACCGATTTCAATCCTGCTCAAGCAGACTTTGCTCAGGAATTGGCTGCGGCATCAGGTGCTGGAGCCCAATTGTTTGACCAGTCCTTTGCTGAATTCTGTACCCGTTCAGACCTGCCGGATTTTGATTATATTGGTCTGCATGGAATCTGGAGTTGGATTTCTGATGACAATCGGGCGGTGATCGTGGACTTTGTCCGCCGTAAGCTTAAGGTGGGTGGCGTACTTTATATCAGTTACAACACCCAGCCCGGTTGGGCTGCGATGGTGCCCTTACGGGATCTGTTGACCGGGCATGGAGACATCATGGGGTCCTCAGGTCAGGGAACCATCTCCCGCATCGATGCCGCCATTGATTTCGCGGACAAACTCCTGACCACCAATCCTACCTACAGCCGTGCGAATCCTCAAGTGGCAGAAAGGTTGAAGGCACTTAAGGGGCAGAATCGCAATTATCTTGCTCACGAATACTTCAATCGGGATTGGTTACCCATGTCCTTCGCTGCCATGACCCGATGGCTGGGGTCGGCCAAGTTGGATTTTGCGGGGTCGGCCAATTTTCTGGATCACATTTCAGCGATTAACATCACTGCTGAACAGCAGATTTTTTTGAATGAAATCCCAGACCCTTTGTTTCGCGAGACGGTACGGGATTTTATGGTCAACCAGCAGTTCCGCAAGGATTACTGGGTCAAGGGTGCGCGACGGCTCAATCCTCTGGAACAGGCTGAAGGGTTACGCAAGCAGAAGGTGATGCTGGTTCAGTATCGTCCTGATGTTTCTCTCACGGTCAAAGGTGCCTTGGGTGAGGCAACAATGCAGGAAGCTGTCTATGACCCGATTCTGGACTTCCTGGCAGATTACCAACCCAGGACCTTGGGACAGATCGAACAGGCAATGAAGGGCAAGGGGATTGCTTTTGTCCAGATCAGGGAGGCAGCGCTGTTGTTGTGTGGTACCGGG
>JAJZFH010000014.1:2782-5476 GCA_021805445.1 Pseudomonadota bacterium | reverse complement strand
TGGGAATCACCCAGCAAGACCCGGACCTCATTCCCCGCCCCCCCGCCTCTCGTACCCTCAAAACCCTGGACTATATCCAGACGGCACGAATCACCCTGCAAGGCACGTTCGATGCCTATTGGCAGGCGCGCGGCAAGAACCTGCGCGCCAACATGAAGAAACAACGCAACCTGTTGACCAAACTGGGATTGGTCCCCCGCCTGGAAATCCTGACCCAGGCGCAGGACATGGATCAGGCCGTCAGGGATTTTGGACAACTCGAAAGCTCAGGGTGGAAAAACGATCAGGGTACGGCCATTCACCGGGATAACGCGCAAGGACAGTTTTATACCCGGATTCTCGAAAGTTTTTGCGCCCGGGGAAAGGGAAGAGTCTACCGCTACTGGTTCGATGATGTCGTCACCGCCATGGATCTATGCATCGCGGATGACTCCTCGCTCATCATCCTCAAGACGGCCTATAACGAGCAAGCCAGTCATGGGACCTCGCCCGCTTTCCTGATGCGCCAGGAATCCTTCCAGCACCTCTTCGAAGAAAACTCCCTCAGCCGGATAGAGTTTTACGGCAAGGTTCTGGAGTGGCACACGCGCTGGACCGATGAGATCCGAACCCTCTACCATGTCAACGGATACCGTTGGGGGTTTCTTCCCGGTCTGTTGGGAAAAACTTGACCTCCCCCATCACTCTTGCCAGCCAACTCAGCGCCCTGACCGTTTTTGCGCTGTTGGGGCTGTACCTGCTCGGCCGTAAAACCGCCAACCCCATCCGCACGGCCCTGGCCCTGGCCTGCCTGGCCAACAGTGGCTGGGCGCTGATGCTCGTGCTTTTTCCGTTGCGCTACACCATTCCCTTCCTGTCCGACCTGGCAGAATTCATTCGGGATTATTTCTGGATGGCTTTTCTTCTGAAGGCCCTGATAACGCCCGACAGTCCCGCGCCGGCTCTGCTCGGTTCCCTCCAGCGTCTGCTCCGGATTCTTCTGGGCCTGACCCTGGTCATCCTTCTCTACAATCAATGGAGCGGGGCCAATGCACTCGACACGATGCCAAAGTCCGATCTGGTGTTACATGTCGCGCTGTCCATCTTCGGCATGATGCTGGTGGAACAGTATTTCAGGAATACCCCCGTCAATGCCCGTTGGGGCATCAAATTCATGTGTCTGGGTTTGGGGACGATGTTTGTCTATGACTTTTTGCTCTATGCGGAAGGCCTGCTGTTTTCCCATGTCAGGGGTACGCTGTGGATTGCCCGGGGTTTCATCAATGCCTTGACGGCCCCCCTGATTCTGGTTTCCGTACTGCGAAATCGGGAATGGGCCAAGCAAATTCATGTTTCCCGACATCTGGTGTTCCACTCCGTCAGCTTGTTTGGTTCCGGCCTGTATTTGCTTTTCATGGCGGCGGCCGGGTATTACCTGCGCTCCGTCGGTGGCGACTGGGGACCCGTCCTGCAGTTCACCTTCCTGGCAGCGGCATCCCTGCTGTTGTTGGTCGTGTTGTTTTCAGGAAAGATCCGCTCAAAGTTCAAGGTATGGATCAACAAACATTTTTTCAGTTACCAGTATGATTACCGTGAAGAATGGATGAAGTTTACCCGTACACTGCTCAGTTCCGATTCACCGGGAAAAATTTACGAAGCCGCCATCACTGCACTCGGAACCTTGGTGGAGTGCCCGAAAGGGGCCTTGTGGATGGAGAGTGACCCCGGAAAGAACTATGAATGCGTGGCGGCCCTGGGGATAGAGAGGGCGCCCCGCCCCTTGCCTCCGGATTCTTCCCTGATCCAGTTTCTGTCCCGTTCCCGCTGGGTCATCAATCTGGACGAGTACCGGCCAAAGACTCCCCCCTATCCGGATCTGGTGATTCCTGACTGGCTTTCAGAGATAGAGGATGCCTGGTTGATCGTCCCCCTCATGCTCTACAACCAACTGATCGGATTCATCCTGCTGGCTCAGCCCTTGAGCAAGATCGAATTCAACTGGGAAGTGAGCGACCTGCTCAAAGCGGCCGGCCATCAACTGGCCAACAGTCTGGCCCAGCAACGGGCCAGCGAAGCCTTGCTGGTGGCCCGCCAATTCGAATCCTTTCACCGGATGTCGGCCTTCATCGTACATGACCTGAAAAATTTGATCGCCCAGTTGAGTCTGCTTCTGGAAAATGCAGAAAAACATAAACACAACCCCGAATTTCAGGAAGACGTGCTCTTCACCATCGATCATTCCGTCACCAAGATGAATCAGTTGTTACTCCGACTGAGAGGAGCCTCCACCGGGCAGGAACATCGACGGATCGATCTTCATCAACTGGTGCGTGCAGCCCTACTCAGCAAATCCAAATTCAAGCCCACTCCTTCCCTGACCGTACAAAAAAACGCCCGGATCAGCGCAGATCCGGACCGTCTGGAACGGGTCATCGGACATATCATCCAGAATGCCTGCGAAGCCACCCCTTATGACGGTCACGTGGAAATTCTGCTGGATTCCAGCCCAACGGAAGCCATTCTCGAAATTCAGGACAGTGGCAAAGGAATGGAGGAAGATTTCGTCAAGGAACGACTGTTCCGCCCTTTTGATTCCACCAAAACCTCCGGCATGGGCATCGGGGCCTACGAATGTCGTACCTACATGGAGGAACTGGGCGGGAGCGTACTCGTCTCCAGCACCGTGGGAAAAGGAACGCGCTTTCGCCTGTCCTT
>JAJZFH010000014.1:0-2682 GCA_021805445.1 Pseudomonadota bacterium | reverse complement strand
GCAAGATTTTGATGCGTGGCGCAGACCACGCGCACATTGACCGGGATCTCGGCCCTTCCCCCGAGCCGCTCGATCACTCGTTCCTGGAGAAAGCGGAGCAACTTTGCCTGCAGGGACAAGGGGAGATCCCCAATTTCATCCAGAAAAAGGGTACCCCCCTGAGCATATTCGATGCGTCCGATCGTTTGTTTGGAGGCACCGGTAAACGCACCTTTTTCGTATCCGAACAGTTCGCTTTCCAACAAATTTTCGGGGATGGCGGCGCAGTTGATAGCCACCAGGCGTTGTTCAGACCGTGGGCTCAAGTGATGGGTGGCACGCGCGAAGAGTTCCTTGCCAGTTCCGCTTTCCCCGTGAACCAGGACGGTGACTTCCGAGGAAGCCACCCGTTCGACGGTCTTGCACAACTGTTGCATCACCGGATCGTGCGTCAATATCCCCTGCAGTGGCGTGGAGGTCTGCAGGGTTTTCAGGGAAGAATTTTCTGCTTCCAGACGATGCAAGGCAAGTGCACGCTCCAGGATGAGTGCCAGCACCTGGGGCTCAAAGGGTTTTTGGCAAAAATCATAGGCGCCCATCGCCACTGCCTGAACTGCATTTTCTCGATCCGTATTTCCCGTCAATACGATGACTTTGGTCGTCGGCATCAAGGCCAACAATTCCTGCAGTGTTTTCAACCCCTCACTCACACCCTCCGCGTCGGGAGGAAGCCCCAGATCCAGCAACGCCACTTTCGGCTCGAAACGCCGCAGACAGGCGATGGCCTCCGACCGACACCCGGCCATCTGCAGGGAAAACCCCTCCAGTTGCCAGCGCAGCTGTTTCCGAAGACCGAGATCATCCTCAACCAATAACAGCGTTTCCAAACCACACTCCTTGTCAGGGGTTGATCCCCGCAGACCTCAATAATTGCGCGATATATTCACCCGGAATGGCATAAGCAATCCCTGAGGGATCAGAGAGCAAGGATTCCTTGGTACTTTTCACCATTACCAGATTGAGCAAACCGATCACCCGCCCGGTTGCCGCCTCGTACAAGGGACTGCCGCTGTTACCCGGATAGGCCGTCGCATCCAGTTGAAAGACCAGATAAGGAGTCGGCATTTGCCGGATGGCGCGACCGGTCAATTCGGTCGAATGGGCCATGGGCATGACGATGGGCGTCAATGCCGACAGGGTGGCCCGGTGCGTCACCGGATAAAATCCCAGCACATATCCCAAGGGGAACCCCGTGAACGCCAAGGCATCCCCCTCCCGAAGGCGGGTGGAATCACCCAGACGAAGGGGCTTGAGATTCAACCCTTCGGCATGCAGCAAAACCAGATCGTGTTCGGAATCGCTCGCACTGATTTCCGCCACCGTGGTCCGGAGATGACGGGCATTCCCCGAATACACCGCCAAGGTCTGTTTTCTTTCGTAGTCGAGCGGAAGGGACGTCACATGAGCGGCGGTCACCACGTAATTGCCATCTCCCACCACAAATCCCGTACCCAGGAAATTGGGGGGCGTTCCCGGCACGGGATCCGTCGTCCCCACCGCCACGATGGACGGTTTGACCTGAGCCACGATATCCGAAAAACCGGAGGCCCACACCCTCCCCCAGGACCCCGCCATTCCTACCCAGCACAGAAAACCAAAGATCAGCAGGGTTCGGACCTGGTCTTTTTGTTCAGAAATCACGATTGTTCCCTTTGGGATAAGCAGGGGGTATAATTTTTTCGACACACTGGTGATAATAACCCACAAACTTAAAAATATGCCCGAATTTTTTCATGATCTTCTCTTGGAAACCGCCCATCGTACCCCCCAGCGTGAGGCTTTAGTCTATCGTGAAACCCGTCTGAATTACGACGAACTGGCGGAGGAGGTTCGCCAAATCACGACTCGTCTACTCCAACTGGGCCTGCAACGGCTGGATCGAGTGGCCGTCTATCTGGAGAAACGTCCGGAAACCGTCTGTTCCTTTTTTTCCATCAGTCATGCCGGCGCAGTTTTCGTTCCCATCAATCCCATCCTGAAACCCGATCAAATTGCGCATATCCTCAACGATTGCCAGGTACGGTTCCTCATTACCTCGGCGCCCAGACTCGAAGCATTGGGCGAAATCCTCGCCCAATGCCCAGCACTGGCGGCAACGATGTTGGTAGACCCTTTCCGTCCACCGGCCATGGCGCACCCGCCCTGCCATCCTTTGAAGATCCCCCCCTCTGCCCCCTCCATGCCGCTTCATCGGACCATTCCGACGGACATGGCCGCCATCCTGTATACCTCGGGAAGCACGGGCAAACCCAAGGGGGTGGTGCTGTCGCACCTCAATCTGGTCACGGGGGCCAAGAGCGTGGCCCAGTATCTGAACCTTACTCAGGAAGACCGCCTTCTGAGTGTGTTGCCCCTCAGTTTTGATTATGGTTTGAATCAAATCACGACAGCCTTCCTGAGTGGCGCCTGTGCCGTCCTCCTGAACCATCTGCTCCCCCAGGACATCCTCAAGGAAATTCAGCGGGAATCCATTACCGGACTGGCAGCCGTCCCTCCGCTCTGGATACAACTGTCCTCCCTGACCTGGCCCGATCCCGCAACCTGTTCCCTGCGTTACTACACCAACTCAGGGGGCGCCATGCCCGAGCACACCCTGGAACTGTTGCGCCGTAAACTTCCAGGGGCCCGCCCCTACCTCATGTA
>JAJZFH010000054.1 GCA_021805445.1 Pseudomonadota bacterium | reverse complement strand
ACTGCTCCCGGCGGCTCGTTTCCTTGCTCTTGCGTTTCCGGTCCGACATAGGTCGTTTCCTGAGGAGAAACCGGGGCAGAGACCACCACAGTGGGGGGGGCCTGATAAACAGGGTAGCCCACCGGGTAGGGATCATAGAAGAGAGGGTCATTCCAGGCCCAGGCTCCATAGCCCAAACCCAGACCAAGCCCAAAACCGCCCCAACCCCAGCCTTCTCCCCAACCGCCGCGCCAGCCATCTCCCCAGCCACCGCGCCACCCACCGTCTCTCCAGCCGCCGCGCCAACCACCTCCACGCCAGCCGCCACCGCGCCAGCCGCCACCGCGCCAACCACCTCCACGCCAGCCACCACCGCGCCAACCACCCCCGCCGCGCCAGCCGCCGCCCCCCCAACCCCCCTGATGGAATCCTCCTCCCCTGGCACCGCCACCTCTCCCTCCGCCACCATGACCGCCCCCGCCACCACGGGCCCAGGACGATTCGGTCACGAGGGACAAGACGCCGACCAACACCCACGCCAAGACAACCTGTGCCTTTCTCTTTTGGTCAGCATTCATGCAGGTTCTCCCGGGATGAGTAGGGATGCAGATGAGAATGAGCACTCACCATTCAGTTCAGTGACTGGTCTCGGCGGGAGGAGCAGGGGGTGCGGGGGGTGCGGGAGGCATGGGCGGATGGCTCATCATCCCCATGCCCATGCCCATCCCCTCGCCATGCCCACACATGGGGTGCCCCAACGTACTCCCGACCGCGTAGGCCTGCTGCCAGTAGAGATCAAAAATGGTTTTCTGATTGGTATCCAAGGCGTCATAAAACTTTTGCGTACTGGCTTGCAATTTTTCCAGTAACGCCAAATGATCCTGCATGCGTTCGACCTCCAGACGCATGTGATTCAGGCCATGAGCCATACGTTCGGGCGTGGAGACCCGGGCATGATCCGCTGTCGCACGATCCTCTTCCAGAGCCTTTTTTTCATGCTCCGCACGCCAGTGACGGATTCTTTCCGTTTGTGCCTGCGTGATGGACAGGACATCGCTTGACCATGCCTTCCATCCTTCTTGCTGCGCGGGCATCAGATTGAGTTGCTCTTTCATGTCCAGCAACATGGCTCGACTGTGCTGCATCCACATATCCGAATGATGGGCATGATGGGCGTTATGCTGCGCCACGGGTGCAGGTGCGCTGGCAGAGGATGCAGGCACACTTGCGGATGGAGGGGTTCCGGTATCGGCCAGAACGGAAAGGGACGACCCCATGGCCACTACAGCCAGCAACGCCATCATTTTTTTACGATTTACGACCATGAAAAACTCCTCCATTTTTTATAGGGGATGAACTTAAAGAATCTCTGCTTTCACAGGGAGTCGGAAAAACACAAATCGTTCCCTAGGCGCATCATGCCACACGCAGGATTTTCAATGTATGAAAAAGAATGGGACGGCGCTCGATTCGGGGTCAACTCCAGTCGGAACCCGAATCGTCACTGGTCCAACCGGAATCCGACCCCGAATCCCAGGAACCCCCATCGCTGATGCCAAAATCGCGTCCTCCCATATCACTATTGCCCCGCGCGTCAGAAATGTTCGGGGCCGCCGATCCAACCCCTTCGCTCGGTCCATCCACCAGACGATGTGCCAGTGCCTCACCCGCCACCATCCCGGCACCCAAAGCCGCCCCGGTCGCCAGACTACCCATCAAACCTCCGCCCATGCCGCCCGTCGGCCCCATGGATGGAGGAACCCCGCCACCCATCCCATTGTTGTAGTAACCCCCTCCCGGGCGCGGCGACATCCCCATGCCCATCGGACCTTGCGCCGTTTGTCGACGCACCAGCCAAATCACCAACAGCAAGGCGATCCCCCCCACCACCCATAACGTTCCCCAAGGGGTATGACCCGTTCCCCCGGCAGGAACGGTGGCGTTTCCCGTGCTGTGATCCAACTCGTTTTTCAATTCAGTCACAGCGCTTGGCTTGGCAAAAGGCAATCCGGGCTGAAGTTTCTGGGCCAGAGCCAGTTCGTTCCGCCCTCCTGCCAGGTCACCGGAACGCGCCAGAACTTCGGCTTCGGTAAAATGAGCCTTGGCACTGTTGGGATGAGCGCGCAGCACTTCCTGCATCATTTGTTGCGCCTCCTCCAGTCGGCCACTGCGCGTCGCTTCATAAACCTGCTCCAAACTGGGCTCAGCCCAAGCCAAGGTCCCTTGCAACAAGGCGAAGGTAACCAAAATATGACGAAAGTGTAACTTCATGAATGCGTTCTCCTGATCATTTCAGTGTTGCCCGAAGGTAACTCCGGCGGAGGCACCCCCTGTGCCCTCTCATCCCACCGACTCAGATAAGGTCTGATGACAGCCGGTACAAGGGGGGCATGCTTTTTTCTCATTGTCGTGCAAGAGCAGAAGTTCCAACTCTTGCCGGGGAATGGGCCGCGAAAAAAGAAACCCCTGTAAAAAGTCACATCCCAGGTGACTGAGACAATCCTTTTGCAATGCAGTTTCCACTCCCTCGGCAATGACGATCATCTGTGCCGATTTGCCCAACGCCACGATCATGCGCACGATCTGGTTGTCTTCTCCGCTGTTCGGGATATTCTGGATGAAACTTCGGTCGATCTTGATCGCGTCCAGAGGCAACTGACGCAGATGAGACAAACTGGAATACCCCGTCCCAAAATCATCCAGGGCCAGATGAATACCCAACTTGCGCAATCGCTGAAGCACCTTGGCCGAGCGTCCTGGATTGCGCAACACCATGCTCTCGGTCAATTCAAACTCGATCAGTTGGGGTGGGGCACCCGTTTCCTCCAGTATCCTTTCCACGGTGTCCACAAAGGCGTCAGATTCCACTTGCAGGAGGGACAAATTGATAGCCACTCGATGATGGTAAGGCAAGTCCTGATCTCTCCAACTCACCACCTGACGACAGACTGCCCGAATAACCCACTCCCCCAACGGGATGATCAACGCGGTTTCTTCCGCCACGGGAATGAAATCATCGGGTTGGACGAGTCCGCGGCGTGGATGTTGCCAGCGAATCAAGGCTTCCAGTCCACATAATCTTTCCGTGGCCAGGCAAAATTTTGGCTGGAAATACAATTCGAATTCCTGTTCCTGAAGGGCACGACGCAGGTCTCGTTCCACTTCGACCCGGGCCACGGCCTGGCGATTCATCTCCGGATCGAAGAAACAAAAACCCGATTTACCACTCGCCTTGGCGACGTACATGGCCGTGTCCGCATGCTTGAGCAGAATATCCGAATCCGTCCCATCCTCCGGGTAAATGCTGATACCAATGGACGTGGTGGTATGAAAATCATAGCCCCCCAGGACGATGGGCTGCTCGATGACCTCTATCAATTTTTCCGCAATGATGGCCAATTCCTGGTGACCGGTCGGCTGTTGAAGCAATACCACGAATTCGTCTCCTCCCAGACGGGACACCGTATCGGAGGCACGCACCCCCGCCTGGAGCCGCTGTGAAACGGAAATCAGCAATTGGTCCCCAGTGGCATGGCCCAGCGAATCATTGACCCATTTGAAATTATCGAGATCGAGAAAAAGCACCGCCAGGCGATTCTGGTTGCGTTCGGCCAGGCGAATGGCTCGGGACAAACGATCCTGCAACAGGTGCCGATTGGGCAAACCCGTCAGGCGATCATGGTTGGCCTGATAGATGAAACGGGCCTCACTTTCCTTCTGTTCGGTAATGTCCTTGAAAACGGCAATGTAGTTCGTCACTTGCTGACTGGGATCGCGCACCACGCTGAGACTGAGCCAACGGGGATACAGGGTACCATCCTTGCGCTTGTCCAGCAGTTCTCCGCTCCAATAGCCGTTCGCCTCCACGGCCCCCCAGATTTGTGTCAGCGGCGTTTCATTGGGAATGCTTACCGTGCTCGACAGCATTTCATTGCCCAGCACTTCCTCTTCACTGTACCCCGTAATTCGGTGAAAAGCCTCATTCACGGTCAATAACCGACGATCGCGCGCCGAGATCGCAATGGCGTCCAGGCTGCTGTCAAAGACTCGAGACCACAAATGTTGTTTCGCCTCTTCCCGCATGCGCAAGTTTTCATGACGTTCCATGTTGTCGGCCATCCTTTCCAGAATGTCCGCCACCACGGTAATTTCGTCCCGACGCGCAGCGCGTGCTTCCACGAGCGCGCGCACAAACTCCAGGGAAACCCGATGCTGGTCGCTGAAATGAACCACGGCCCTTTGCAGGGCCTGCACGCGCCGGGCGCTTTCCAGCATCCATTTGCCGATGGAAAGAGTCAAAATACCGCCCACCAGAATGAACGTGCTGAGCAAATAGCCCAAACTTTCCCAAGAAAAAAAAGCGCTTCCTTCCGCATACGTCAAACCATCGCTGACCAAAAACACCAGCAAGGCCAATCCTCCTGCGCAGAGAACGAAGCGAAGCAGGGTCTGACGGGCAATGGATTGAAATCTTTCTGCGGACACAGCGACTCTCCGAAGGTGCGGTGAGACCGGGGTCTCGCCAGACTACCGCAAAAGCATTCTCTTCATCAACAAACCAATGAAAATCCCATTCTATAGGAATAACAGGAAGAACCCCATCACCATCACAGGAATCACGGCGGGAGAAAGAATCGTCGGCCAGAAAAGCAGCCCCATCAATCCCAGCACCCCCCATCCCGTTCTCCGTCGCCAACGCCAGACGCGCATCCAGCGGTTCCATTCGTCGCGTGCGGACGAGGGACTGCCGACCTGCCACATCAAGGCCACGGGATAGAGTCCCCCACCCCAATGCAGCAGGGCCAAAGCGCGGAACGCTGCCACTCCCCACAGGGTGTCCCCCAAACGCCCGATAATTCCGGGTGTCCACTGGAGAATCCACTGTCCGCCCCAGAGTTGCTGGGCCTGTATCATTTCCACGGCCAAGGGATGCCACATGACTGCTCACCCGGCCTCTCCAGGAATCCGAAGGCGTGGCAGGCAACCCCAGACCACCCCCTGTCCTGAAAAGAACCCAAGGTAATTCAAGTCGTCCAGACGTGTCAACCAGCCTTCGGGAATCAGGGGAACTTCCTGCCACTGGCGCTGCAGCGTGGCGCCGGCGCGCGGTTGACCCTGCCACCAATGCCGGGGGGCAGGGGCCGTCGTCCCCGCCTGACGCTTCTGGATCTGGACCCGGCCAGCCCGATCATTCAGGGTTCGGCAGGATTCCGCATCCAGGGTACGAAACACCAGCAGGTGGGCTGCATTGCCCACCATCATGCGGGCAGGAGCCATTCCTCCCATGGCCACTTCGAGATCGGTCAGGGTTTGAACTGCCAACGTCACCTGCATATCGCACTCACGTCCCTTATTGAGCAATTGCACAAAGGTTTCTCCCGACAGTTCCGCCGCTTCATCCACGAAGATTCGCACCGTGGACCGCTGTACCGTGGAGTCACGGTAGCGGTCTCCCGCCAAAGCCGCCAATTCCCCCAACACCAGCGTTCCCAACATTTGGGCCACCCGCGCATTGGATAAGGCGCCCAACGACACGTACACCACCGCACGTTGCTCGATCAGTTCCTTCAGGGTAAAACGTTTCCTCCCGGAAACATCCCCCAGCAATGCGCCCAGGACGCCCGTGGAGAGAATTTCCAGAAGGGGCAATAGGGACACGATCATCTTCGAGTAATGCACAGCATCGTGTCGCGACAGGTGGTCCATGCCCACGCTCAGCGCATGCTCCCGCCCCAACCGTTGCCAGCACCTCCGAACCAGTTGCCGCCCCTGGTCCCCCACATGAAAACGCAGGCTTGAAAAAGTCAGGGGTTCCTCCAGTTCACGCAGTGCGTCAATGATCCGAAACAGGGTCATCCAGGCAAACTGGCCAAACACCGTCGCGCGTTCCGCGAAGGGCAGGAGTTGGCATAGTCGACTGGCCAGTTCGGAGGGGTCTCGTCCGGCCGACAGAATATCGAGGCAACCACTCTGGTCGGGACGGTGGACATCGATTCCCAGATACATGCGATTCCGTTGAAGCGCCGCGCTTTGCAGGCAACGAGGGAAGGACTCTCCGCCCTTGGGATCCAATACGAGCACGGCGTCCCCACGGGCCAAGGCCTGCAGGGCCATCAGGAGAAAAGCCTGGGTCTTCCCCGTCCCCGGCGCCCCCAGCACGATCATATGTCCCCCCCCCTGATTCTCGAGCCAGACCGGATGATGTTCCCGCGCCGGAGACAACTGATTCGGTTCCCCCATGCTGGCATCCCAATACCGTTGCAAGCGGGTTGCATCCCAAGGCCCTCCCCACCCCAGCCAAAGCGCTGTCCGGGAGTTTCGGATCCGCCGGAACAGGGAGTCGATGCTGATCTCGCCGGCGGCAGAACGTCCTCGTCGAAACAGGAGACGGTGCCGCCACAGATCGGCAGCACTGGCCAACATCAGAAGATGCGTGCTCAGATGCGCAAACCATGGACTGTCCAGGCCACTCCATTGGCCAATCCACCGGAGACTCAAAGCCGCCAGCCCCCAGCGTCCCCAAAACCGCAGAAAGTATCCCTCCCACCTGCCCCACTTCAGGATAAAGCGTGAGCCTGAAACCATTCCGAGATCCACCTCTGCCAGAGCGGACTTGGACATACCGCAGAGACCCTGCGCTGCAGCAAGGGATGCCATCGCTCGATTCCCTCCGCCGGGGCAGGGCTCAGCACGCCCCGCACCTGCCAGTGCAGACACAAGTCCCGGGATCCGGAGGGCAACGTGCCTCCTTCCACGCCCAACCCGCGCCGCAGATCTTCCCCGACCCTGGGCCAGAGCAGGTACCACAGGCCAGCATCCTGCCAAATTCGCCCAGGTTTCTGGCATGGATCCCAGAGACCTTGGGTCAACAAAATCTCCGCCACTCGCCATTCCATTCCTCGACCTTCCCCCAAGACTCCGATATCGTTGCTGCCCGCGGGATAAAACGCCTCTTTTCCTTGCTGCTCCAGCCAGAGCCAAGTTTCTCCCGCCAGAATGCGTCCTGCCAGATGGTCTTCGCTCTGCCAGGACGACGTCCCACTTCCCCGTGGTTCGAGCCAGACCCGGTCGCCCCCCTGATGGGCACACCAACGCGCCAACCCCGCCGAGAAACCGCCCCACCGACATTCCCTTGCCCTCTGGTCCACAGGAGTCACCTGCCAGAATACGATGGCTCCATGAAGTTTTCGAATCAGAACCCCGAGGGTCCCCAGGCAGCATTCCTGCCCTGAAGATCCCATCCAGAAGGGGGCATGGGTCGATTCCTCGAGGGCGGAAGCCAGAACGCCCTGAAAGACCGGAGAGTCCCCCGGTCGAAGGGCGTCTGGACAGGGCAAGTTCAGGACCCACTCGATCATGCGTTCCACGGAAGGAAGCAGCACCCGTTCGAAGAGTTGGGCTTCCCCGGCAAAACGAGTGGCCATCTGGTGCAGAGTCGGATGCAATATCGGGCGACAGCGGGATGCCGGGAGAACGGTCCAAAGAGTCATGACCTGGCCCCCGGCAAACGCGAACGGGCATTACCGGAGGCCCCCTGTCGGCGTTGTCGACAGGGGTCGCAGCGGTAACCCTGGCGCAAACGGCTCCAGGGTTGCACATAGAGCCCTTGGCACCCCTGGCACCGGCACTGTTGCAAGTGGCGCATTTCCAGAGACTTGACCAGCCACCAGGCACGATCGAGCGTCAGGCAGGGGGATAAACCACAGGAAAGAACCACGTCGCGCCACTGGCTGTACCCTTCCATGAGTGATGTGCAGTCATCCTCATCCTCCCCCACCAGATTTTTTACCCTGGAATAAATTTGGCAAAACAGTGAAGACTGGAGAAGGTGCTTGCGCCGCAGGTACCATTGATCCGAATTGGGAACCTGCCCCTTACGCGGCGCTTCTCCATTGATTTCAAGAGACAATTTTCTCAAGAACCAACTGGATAGATGAGTCAGGTCCGCAACCACGGGCACCCGTGCCCCCAGTTCGAGCAACCGTTCCGCCTGTCGGTAGCGTCGGATCTCCTGCTGCAGGTCACGCTTGGTAGCCATGATCCCGCTCCCCTTCGCCCAGCAACAGAGCGCGGGGCAAAGCTGCGTCCGCCCCCATGGCATATTGGCCCAGACATTCCCAGACGCGCATCGAACGCCAGCGTAGCCCCACCAGAAGCACCGGCGACTGGGCCAGATGATGGATTTCGGCAGCCGACATGTCCAACACCAGATCTGCCACCGGTGGGAGTAGCCCGAGATTGAGGAGGCCCTGCAACCGATCGCGCTGTAATACTTCGCGCGCCAGATACAACATGCCCAGATTGATTTCCGCAAAAGATTTGGCGAACCTGCTCATTACCATGACCTCCTTTTCATTTGTCGTCAAAAGTTCCCGTAACGGGAATCCTGACTATAAGGAAAGGAAGCCTGCTGCCCCAAAGGGAAATAAGATCCCGGGTCCACTGCCCATGAACCGGTCGGCAAAAATCAGTTCACTGTAAATTTACAGGTGTGACGATCGTATCCTGCAAAGAAAAAAGAATCCTTCCTCCCAGGGGGATGAGTCCCTGTATACAAAACCAGTCCGGAAATCTCCGGCATTCCCGGACATTCAAATTTTGGGGAGGGTGACACCGCTCTGTCCCTGATACTTTCCGCCCCGGTCACGGTAGGACACTTCACAGGTCTCATCCGATTCGAAGAAGATCACCTGTGCAACCCCCTCATTGGCGTAAATTTTGGCAGGTAATGGAGTGGTATTCGAAAATTCCAGGGTGACGTACCCTTCCCACTCGGGTTCGAAGGGGGTGACATTGACGATGATGCCACATCGGGCATAGGTAGACTTTCCCAGACAGATCGTCAAGACCGTGCGTGGAATGCGAAAATACTCCACCGTTCGGGCCAGGGCGAAGGAATTGGGCGGAATGATGCAGACCGGTGCCTTGACATCCACAAAGGAGTTGGCATCAAAATTTTTCGGATCAACGATGGTGGAGTTGATATTGGTGAACAACTTGAACTCGTCCGAACAGCGAATATCATAGCCGTAACTGGACGTCCCGTAGGAAACGATGCGTTGCCCCCTCACCTCTTTGACCTGTCCTGGCTCAAAGGGCTCGATCATGCCGTGTTCTTCAGCCATACGCCGAATCCAGCGGTCCGCTTTGATACTCATTTCGATCTCCTCGACCACCACGCCACCCCAGGAAAATCCCCCTCCACCCAGGCGCCCCTGTTCAAGTGTTCTGCACCACGATCTTGGGAAACCTGACGCTGGGATTCTCGCTCCGCTGCGCCACCTTGAGGGCCACACGTCGCGCTATTTTACGATAGGTTTGGGCCAAAGAACCATGGGGGTCGGCAATCACCGTGGGATTTCCCGAATCGGTCTGTTCCCGGATGCGGATATCGAGCGGCAACGCGCCGATCAATTCCGTACCAAAATCAGCACACATGCGTTCGGCCCCTCCCTTGCCAAAGATGGGTTCTTCGTGACCACAGTTCGAACAGACATGCGTACTCATGTTCTCCACCACCCCCAAAATGGGCACCCCCACCTTCTCGAACATCTTGAAACCCTTGCGCGCATCGAGGAGTGCGATGTCCTGAGGCGTGGTCACGATCACTGCGCCGGTGACGGGAACTTTCTGGGCCAAGGTCAGTTGGACATCCCCCGTTCCGGGCGGCATATCGACGATCAGGTAATCCAGATCCTCCCAATGGGTGTCGCGCAACAGTTGTTCCAGCGCCTGGGTCACCATGGGACCCCGCCATACCATGGGCTGATCGGGGTCGATCAGAAATCCCACGGACATGGTCTGTAGCCCATGTCCCATGAGCGGTTTCATGGATTCCCCGTCTTCATGGGTTTCCGGATTTCCTTGGATACCCAGCATGGTCGGCTGGGATGGGCCATAAATATCCGCATCCAGCATGCCCACACGGGCGCCTTCGGCCTGCAGGGCCAGGGCCAGATTGACGGCAGTCGTGGACTTACCCACCCCACCCTTGCCGGAGGCCACGGCGATCACGTTGCGAACCCCCTTGATCGGCGCAAGCCCTGCCTGCACCGCATGCGCCTTGATCCGACTGAGCAGGGTGACCGTGACCGCCGTCACGCCTTCAACACTGCCCAGTTCCTTGCTTAATCCCTGAATCACGGTTTCCCCGAGAGTCGCCACGGGATAGCCCAAAGCCACCGTCACCCTCAGGTGGCCCTGGTCCTGAGTCAGCGACTGCAAGGCCTTGGGGCCCAACGGCTTACCCGTATTGGGGTCGATGAAACCCTGAAGACGTACTTCTGCGGCGAGAGTGGGCATATTTTCTCCTGAATCGGTGATGAGAGGACGGTTTAGCAAATCATTATAGTATGAGTCTCGAAAATCCCGCACCGGATTGATACAATGTCGGATTGCCAATCGTCATCAGTTCCGTTCGGGAAGTTTTTGCAGCCGGACCAATTTTCTCAGGATCATCCATGTCTCGCACCCTTCTCGTCACCAGCGCACTTCCCTATGCCAACGGCAGTATCCACCTCGGCCATCTGGTGGAACATATCCAGACGGACACCTGGGTCCGTTTTCAGCGTATGCAAGGGCATACCGTACACTACTTTTGTGCGGATGACACCCATGGAACGCCCGTCATGCTGGCTGCCAAGGCGCGCGGGTTAACCCCGGAGGCCATGGTCGATCTCGCCCATGCCGAGCATCTGGCAGACTTCCAGGGGTTTCACATCGAGCAGGACCTCTATTACAGCACCCACTCACCCGAAACCCGGCACTATGCCACAGAGTTGTACCTGCGCCTCAAGCAGAAAGGCCTGATCACCGTCCGTTCCATCGAGCAATTCTATGATCCGGTAGAAGCCATGTTCCTGCCGGACCGCTTCATCAAGGGCACTTGTCCACGCTGCAAGGCCCCCGACCAATATGGCGACAGTTGCGAGGTCTGTGGCGCCTCCTATGCCCCGACGGACCTGATCGAACCGCGTTCGGCCCTCTCTGGCGCCACCCCCGAACGACGCCTGTCCGAACATCATTTCTTGCGACTGGCGGCGTGCGAGGACTTTCTGCGTGCCTGGACCCGTTCGGGAACCATTCCTGAAGAAGCCGCCAACAAATTGGACGAATGGTTCAAAAGCGGGCTCACAGACTGGGACATTTCGCGCGACGCTCCCTACTTCGGCTTTGAAATCCCGGATGCTCCAGGCAAGTTCTTCTATGTGTGGCTGGATGCCCCCATTGGTTATATCGGCACCTTCAAAAAGTTGGCGGAATTGCAAGGGCTGAATTTTGACGAAGCCTGGAGGGCCGACAGTCCCTGGGAACTCTACCATTTCATCGGCAAGGACATCCTGTACTTCCATGCCCTGTTCTGGCCCGCTGTGCTGCATCAGACCGGGCTGCGCCCCCCCACACGCCTTTTCGTGCATGGTTTCCTCACGGTCAATGGTCAAAAAATGTCCAAGAGCCGGGGCTCCTTCATCACCGCCCGGCATTATCTGGAATGCCTGGACCCCAGTTACCTGCGCTATTATCTGGCCGCCAAGTTGAATGGCAGCATGGAAGACATCGACCTCAACCTCGAGGATTTCACCGCACGGGTGAACAGTGATCTGGTCGGAAAATACATCAATCTGGCCAGCCGCAGCGCCGGCTTCATCACCAAACGTTTCGACGGCCATCTGGCCGATACCCTGACCCCTGTGCAGACGGCCCTCATCACCCGGTTCCAGAACCAGGCTGAGGCCATTGCCCGGGCTTACGAAGCACGGGACACCAGCCGGGTACTGCGCGACATCATGCAACTGGCCGACCTCGCCAACCAGTTCGTCGACCAGCACAAGCCCTGGGACTTGGCGCGCGACCCAGCGCAAACCCTCGCGCTCCAGCAGGTCTGCAGTACGGTGCTGGAACTGTTCCGCCTGCTCACCGTGTACCTCAGACCCATCCTCCCGCGCATCGCAGAAGGCGTCGAGCATTTTCTGGACATTTCTCCGCTCTCCTGGACCGATGCGACCCGTACCCTGGCGAAGGGGCACCGCATTCGGCCCTATACGCACCTGATTACCCGCGTTGACCCCGCCAAAGTGGGCGAATTGGTGGGGGTGAACCCACCGCTGCCCCAGTGATGATGGATGAAGATGAAGCCTTCATGCGCGAAGCGCTGAACTTGGCTCGGCAAGGTGCCCTGGCTGGGGAAGTGCCCGTCGGCGCCCTTCTGGTCCAGAAGGGAAAAATTCTCGGGTACGGACATAATTCCCCCCTGAGTGCCTGTGACCCCAGTGCCCATGCGGAAATGCAAGCCATCCGCATGGCCGCGCGCACCCTGAATAATTATCGCCTGCCGGAATGTACCCTGTACGTCACCCTCGAACCCTGTTGCATGTGTGCCGGGGTCATTCAACATGCCCGTCTCGAACGCGTGGTCTATGGAGCCGCCGACCCCAAGACCGGAGCCTGTGGCAGCGTGGTGGACCTCTTTTCCGAGCCCCGCCTCAACCACCATACCCAGGTCCTCGGAGGCGTCTGCGCCGAAGCCTCGGCCGAATTGCTCCGCACTTTCTTTCGAGTACGCCGTTCGTGAGCGCGCCTCCTTTCATCCATCTGCGCCTGCACAGCGAATTCTCCATTTCTGACGGCCTGGTACGCATCGACGAAGCCGTGGAACTGGCGCGCTCCCTGAACATGGGGGCACTGGCCCTGACCGATCTCAACAATCTGTTCGGCTGGGTTCGTTTCTACCTGCAGGCCCGCAAGGCCGGCCTCAAACCCATTGCCGGCGCGGAAGTCTGGATTGCCCCCGACGAAAGTTACCCCCATCCTTTCCGGGTCGTCCTGCTGGCTGGCTCGCTCGCCGGCTACCACGCACTCTGTCGCCTGCTGTCGGCAGCCTGGCGCGAACATCAGGCACAGGGCATCGCCCATGTGCCCCTCGCCCTGCTGACCCAGGAAAAAGAAGGGCTTCTCGTCCTCTCGGGGGCGGATCGGGGTGATGTGGGTCAAGCCCTGGGGGCGGGACAGTGGAACCTGGCCCGGGAGCGGGCCCTGGCCTGGAAAACCCGGTGGGGAGATGATTACTATCTGGAAGTCCAGCGGATCGGCGACCCGGCGCGCGATCGCCTCTGCGAACCCACGGTCCAACTGGCAGCAGAACTGGATATTCCCGTGGTTGCCACCCACCCCATCCAGTTTCCCGCCCGAGAGGATTTCAAGGCCCATGAAGCCCGCGTGTGTATCGCGGAAGGTCGCTTGCTGGCGGATCCGAAACGCCCGCGTCTTTTTACCCCGGAGCAGTATTTCAAGTCTCCGGATGAGATGGCCGAACTGTTTCGCGACCTTCCGGCGGCCCTCGCCAACTCGGTGGAGATCGCACGCCGCTGTTCCCTGGAATTGACGCTGGGGAAACCCCGCCTCCCTGATTTCCCCACCCCTGCCGGGATCACCCTCGACGATTTTCTGCGCCAGCAAGCCCAGGCGGGTCTGGAACACCGCCTGACACAACTGTATCCCGATGAAACCCTGCGCCAAAGAGAAACCGCCACCTATCGGGAACGTCTGGATTTTGAGTGCCAGACCATCGTTCAGATGGGATTTTCCGGTTATTTCCTGATCGTGGCGGACTTTATCAACTGGTCCAAACACCATGGCGTGCCGGTGGGCCCGGGACGGGGGTCGGGCGCGGGGTCGCTGGTCGCTTTCAGCCTGGGGATCACCGATATCGACCCCCTGCGCTATGACCTGCTCTTCGAACGCTTCCTCAACCCGGAACGGGTCTCCATGCCTGACTTTGATATCGATTTCTGTCAGGATGGACGGGACCGGGTCATTGACTATGTCCGGGAACGCTACGGAAGGGATTCTGTCGCCCAGATCGCCACCTTCGGCACCATGGCGGCCAAGGCTGTGATCCGGGATGTCGGGCGGGTGCTGGATCTGCCCTACAACTTCGTGGACCAACTGGCCAAGTTGATCCCTTTCGAAATTGGCATGACCTTGACCAAGGCCCGGGAACAGGAACCCCAGATCAACCAACGCGCCGCCCAGGAAGAAGAGGTGGCGGAATTGTTGACCCTGGCCGAATCGCTGGAAGGTCTCACGCGCAATGTCGGCATGCACGCGGGAGGCGTACTGATCGCCCCTGGCAAATTGACCGACTTCACCCCGCTCTACCAGCCCGAAGGTTCGGAAGCCGTGGTCAGCCAGTACGACAAGGACGATGTGGAAAAGGTCGGCCTGGTCAAGTTCGATTTTCTGGGGTTGCGCACACTCACCATCCTCGACTGGGCGGTACGTCATATCCGGGAACGGGCACGCACCCCCGGGGAACGGCACTTCACGGTAGAACAGATTCCCCTCGACGATCCCAAAACCTATGCACTCTTCGGCAGCGGCAACACCACCGCCGTTTTCCAGCAGGAATCGCGCACGGCCAAGGATATGGAAAAACGGCTCAGACCCGACAATTTCGAGGACATCATCGCCCTGATGGCCTTGAATCGTCCGGGGCCTCTCCAGTCCGGCATGGTGGATGACTTCATCCAGCGCAAACAGGGCAATGCCACTGCCGAGTATTTCCACCAGTCTCTGGAGCCCGTGCTGCGCCCCACCTACGGGGTCATCGTCTATCAGGAACAGGTGATGCAGATCGCCCAGATCCTGGCGGGCTATACCCTGGGGGCCGCCGACCTGTTGCGTCGTGCCATGGGAAAAAAGGACAGTGCCGAAATGGGTCGGCAGCGCAGTCGCTTCATCGAGGGGGCCACCACGCGCGGGATCAGTGTCAAGTTGGCCACCCAACTCTTCGATCTGATGGAAAAGTTTGCCGAATATGGATTCAACAAGTCCCATTCGGCCGCCTATGCCCTGATTTCCTATCAGACTGCCTGGCTCAAGACCCATTATCCTGCCGAATTCATGGCCGCCACCCTGTCCGGCGATCTGGACGACACCGACAAGGTCGCGCTCTTCGTGGCCGATGCCCGGCAGAATGGACTGGTCATTCTCCCCCCGGACGTCAATACATCGGATTACCGTTTTCGTCCCGCCGGGGATGACACCATCCGCTATGGCCTCGGCTCGGTCAAAGGCACAGGGGAAGGGGCGGCCCTCGAAATCCTCAAGCAGCGCAGTGGCACCCCTCCCGAACCCTACCGGAGTTTGTTTGATTTCTGCCGTCGGACGGACAAACGCAGCGTCAATCGCCGGGTCATCGAAGCCCTGATCAAGGCAGGGGCCTTCGATACCCTGCACCCCAACCGGGCTGCCGCCCTCAATGCCGTGGAATCCGCCCTCAATCATGGTGAACAGGCCCAGCGCCATGCCCAGCAAGAAGGTCTGTTCGATGCACTGGCGGAACCGGCATCGAATGACCCCCCCCTACCGCCCTATCCCGAATGGTCACCCAATGAACAATTGACCCAGGAAAAATCCGTACTGGGCTATTACTTCAGTGGTCACCCGTTTACGCACTACCGCCCTCAACTGCAGCACTGGGGATTGACTCCGCTGGAGCAGTTGGCCCCCCGTGCCGAGTTGATTCGAGTGGCCGGGATCGTGGTGCAAAGTCGGGTCCAGCAGACCCGGCGCGGGCGCATGGGGATGGTCATGCTGGACGATGGCTCGGCCCGCGTGGAGATCACCGTATTCAGCGAATTATTTGACCAGGTGCGTCCCCTGCTCAAGGAAGATCGGTTGCTTGTGGTGGAGGGCAAGGCGACCCTGGACAATTTTACCCAGGGGGTACGACTCACCGCCGAACAGGTTCTGTCCCTGCCCCAGGCTCAGACCCGCTTTGCGCGTCAGGTCACTCTGGAGGTTTCCCGAGACCAAAGCACAAAAACCCTCTCTCTCCTGAAAGAACTGCGCCCTTCCTTCCAGCCCGGTCCCTGCGCTTTTGTTCTGCGCTACTGCCATCCTGAGGTGGAGGCTTCCTTCCGCCTGCCCGACTTTCAACTGGATGAAACCCTATGGGATCTATTCCGCGCACGTTTTGGCGAAACCACCCTGACCCTGGATTATGGAAGTCGCCCGGTAAACGAATGACCCGCAGTTTTTACGGGCATTCGAACCACGCATCCTGATCGATGAACCAATCGCCCGCGCCTACCTGCCCAACCGGCAGGCGCTGCCCCCGATCGAGCGCCTGCAGGATGGCGCGTTTACTCTCCCCGCTCACCAGAAAGACCCGTTGACGGGCTTTCTGCAACAGGGTCAAACCCAATGAAATTCGTTCGGGGGGAGGTTTGGGCGCTGAAAACTCGGGCACCACCGGGGCCTGGGACGACAGGCTGGCATGCCCTGGAAACAGACTCGCCGTATGGCCATCTTCGCCCATTCCCAGCATCACCAGATCGATGGGTCCCAACGTCTCCAACACCTTGGCATGATGGGCGCTGGCGACCTCGGCCCCCCATTCTGCCCGCATGGGCTCGAAGCGGGCCAAACGGGGTCCTTCGGCCTGAAGCAGGGTATTTCGAATCAAGGTATCGTTACGCTCCGGGTGGTCCACGGAAAGGCACCGTTCATCGCCCAGGGACAAGTCCAGACGCTGCCAATCCAAAGTTTCCCTGGTCATCTGACGATAACAGGCGGCCGGCGTTTTGCCGCCTGCCAGCACCCAATGAAAGCGGGAGGCCTGCGCCAGACCCGTCCGGAGGATCCGTACCAGATGCTCCGTAGCGCCCGATGCAAGAGACTCCGGATCCGGGTACAGGTAAACCCGACCATGGTCTTTCCAGAGAAAGGTCCGCATGTCGATCACGGCTTCAGAAAGGGTGCAGATCGGCTCCCGACGGATCGAGACCGTGACGCCAGAATTGATCTTCGTGCGAGAAGAGTCGATAAGTCCCCCGTGGTCCCCAGGATCCCGCCGGGTAGGTCTGGATGAACTCCCGTTCCGTGGCCCATACCTTGAGAATGGGATCGACGATCTTCCAGGCCGATTCCACCTCATCGATCCGCAAAAACAGGGAATGATCGCCCTTGACCACATCCAGCAACAATTCTTCATAGGCGCTGTAATCGGTTTCATCGCCTTGCCGGTAGGTGGCGTCCAGACTCAGGGTGCGGGTCTGTAACTCGAGTCCCGGCATGCGGACCTGCATCTCCACGCGCAAACATTCGTCCGGCTGGATGCCCATCATGATCCAGTTGGGCTGTGCCGGCCCTGACCGTACGCCCCGCAGCAGATCCTGGGGCGGTGTCTTGAACCGGATGTAAACCGCCGAACTGTTTTCGGCCAGCCGTTTTCCGGTGCGCAGGTAAAACGGCACGCCAGCCCAGCGCCAGTTGTCGATATACAGTTTCATGGCCGCGTAGGTTTCAGTGGTACTGTCGGGGGCTACCCCGGATTCCTCGCGATACCCCGGAGCGGTTTCGCCATGAACCGCCCCCCCGATATATTGAGCGCGAAAGGCATGGGCATGCACGGCATTGGGGGGAATGGCGCGAATCGACTGCAACACCTTGACCTTTTCGTCCCGCAGATGCTCTGCCTCCAGCGAAACCGGCGGTTCCATCGCCACCAGGGTCAGCACCTGCAACAGGTGACTCTGGATCATGTCGCGCAGGGCGCCCGCCCCTTCATAATAATCGGCGCGCCCCTCGATGCCCTGGGTCTCCGAGTGGGTGATCTGCACATGATCGATGTGATGGTGATTCCACAGAGGTTCGAGCAGAACATTGGCAAACCGGAACACCAGAACGTTCTGGACCGTTCCCTTCCCCAGATAATGGTCAATGCGATAGATCTGATGTTCCTGCAAGTGCCGGTATAATCCGGCTTGCAGGGTCTCGGCGCTCAGCAGGTCATAGCCGAAGGGCTTCTCGATCACCACCCGGCGCCAGCCATTCTTTTCCTGCAACAAGCCCTGATTGCCCAACTGGTCGATGATGCCCGGATAATCCGCGGGACGCACCGCCATGTAGAACACGTGATTGGGGGGAAACACCCCCTCGTCCTTCAAGGTGGTCTGAAGCGCCTGATAGGAAGCGGAATCACTGGGATCGATGCGTTGATAATGCCAGCGGGCCAGAAACCGTTCGATCGATGCATCCTTTTCCTGAGGAAACAGTTGCTGGATCTTGACGCGCCAGGAGTCCTGATTTACCTCTTCGAGACTCAGCCCCAGAAGCGTCAGCGACGCGGGAAAACGCCCCAGGCGCTCCAACTGGAACAGGGCCGGAATCAATTTATGCTGCGCCAGATTGCCCGCAGCCCCAAAAATCACCAGTGTGGTCGGTTCGAGTTCCTTCATGAGACGCTCCTGTTCACTGCCCGCTGGCTTGAATGGCATGCCCGCCAAAGGCGTGGCGCATCACCGAGAGCAGTTTGAAGGTCAGCGCCTCCCGATCCTGACTCTGAAAACGCAGATGCAGGGCCAGACTGAGCACCGGTGCGGGGACACCCTGTTCGATGGCCTCGATGGCCGTCCATCGCCCTTCCCCGGAATCGGCCACCACCGCCGCCATCTGATTCCAGTCCACGCCCTTGCGCAGAGCATCTGCCGTCAGTTCGAGCAACCAACTCCGAACCACCGACCCTTCCCCCCAAAGATCGGTGATCTGGGCCAAATCGAGATCAAAGGCCGTTTTCCCCTGCAGCAGGGCCAGCCCTTCCGCCAGGGACTGCATCATGCCGTACTCGATGCCGTTGTGGATCATTTTGACATAATGTCCCGCGCCCACCGGTCCCACATGGGCCCAACCCCGCTCGGGATGAGGTGCCAGAATCTCGAGGAAAGGCCGCACCTGCCGAGCGACTTCCGGAGTCCCCCCCACCATCAGGCAATAGCCGTTTTCCAATCCCCACACCCCGCCGGAAGTACCGGCATCCATGAAACCGATGCCTTTCCCGGCCAACAATGCCGCCCGCCGCTCGCTGTCGTGATAGTTGGAATTGCCCCCATCCACCACAACATCGTCCGGCTCAAGGCGCTGACTCAATCTCACCAGTTGTTCTTCGGTAATGGCACCGCTGGGCAACATCAGCCAGATCACCCGGGGTGCGGGAAGGGCTGCGATCAGGGCTTCCACCGACTCGGCGCCCACAATGCCCGCGGACGCCACCCAGGAACGGACCACTTCGGGCGAATGATCATAGCCCACCACGGTCACCCCGGCGCGCGCCAATCGGGTCGCCATATTCCCCCCCATCTTGCCCAACCCCATCATTCCGATCTTCATTCCCGCTTCTCCCTTGACAGAGGTCTCCACTGCCCCGCTCGACAGGACTGACCTCGATGGGCCATTCTAGTCCAGTTGTCGGAGAAAATTGTGTCAATTCGCATCCTGGGTACCGTCTCAGACTCTACGTGACGGGAGGGGGTCGTCAGCGCTTCAGTTGCGACAGGTCGCGCACTGCGCCACGGTCGGCGGAGGTCGTCAGGGCGGCATAGGCTCGCAGCGCCTGCGAGACGTGGCGCACGCGGTTCAGCGGTTGCCATGCGTCGTGTCCACGCGCTTCCATCGCGGCGCGGCGGTGCGCCAGGTCTTCGGCGGTGACGCGCAGGTCGATCGTGCGGGACGGGATGTCGATGTCGATCATGTCGCCCTCTTCCACCAGGCCGATCGCGCCGCCTTCCGCCGCTTCTGGCGAGGCATGGCCGATCACGAGGCCGGAGGAGCCACCGGAAAAGCGGCCGTCCGTGAACAGCGCGCAGGCCTTGCCGAGTCCCCTCGACTTGAGGTACGACGTGGGGTACAGCATCTCCTGCATGCCCGGACCGCCTTTCGGACCTTCGTAGCGAATGATGACGACGTCGCCCGCATGCACGGTATCGCCGAGGATCGCTTCCACCGCCGCGTCCTGGCTTTCGAACACGCGCGCCTTGCCGGAGAACTTCAGGATGCTTTCGTCCACGCCGGCCGTTTTCACGATGCAGCCCTTCTCCGCGATATTCCCATACAGGACAGCGAGGCCGCCATCCTGAGAATACGCGTGCGCGCGGTCACGGATGCAACCGGCGCTGCGATCGAGGTCGTTCTGCTCGTAACGCTCGGACTGCGAGAACGCCACCTGCGTCGGCACGCCGCCCGGCGCAGCGCGGAACAATTGATGCACTGCCTGGTCGTCGCTGCGGCAGATGTCGTACTTCTCGATCGCCGCGCCCATCGTCGGGCTGTGTACCGTCGGCAGCGACGTGTCCAGCAGACCGGCGCGTGCCAGTTCGCCCAGGATCGCGATAATGCCGCCGGCGCGGTGCACGTCTTCGATGTGGAACTTGTCCGTCATCGGCGCCACCTTGCACAGGCACGGCACGTTGCGCGAGATGCGGTCGATGTCGGCCATCGTGAATTCCAGTTGCGCTTCGTGTGCGGCGGCCAGCAGGTGCAGCACCGTATTGGTGGAGCCGCCCATCGAAACGTCCAGCGCCATCGCGTTTTCGAACGCCGCCTTGGTGGCGATGCTGCGCGGCAGGACGGAGTCATCGTCCTGCTCGTAGTGGCGCTTGGCCAGTTCGACGATCAACCGACCCGCGTGCAGAAACAACTCCTTGCGGTCCGTGTGTGTGGCCACGATCGTACCGTTACCTGGCAACGAGAGGCCCAGCGCCTCCGTCAGGCAGTTCATCGAGTTTGCCGTGAACATGCCGGAGCAGGAACCGCAGGTAGGGCACGCAGAGCGCTCCACTTCCGCCACTTCCGCATCGGACACCGTGGAGTCCCCCGCCTTGATCATCGCGTCGATCAGGTCGAGTTTGATGATCTTCTTCTCGTTGTTGACGACCTTGACCACCCTGCCCGCCTCCATGGGACCACCGGACACGAACACCACCGGGATATTGAGGCGCATCGCAGCCATCAGCATGCCGGGCGTGATCTTGTCGCAGTTCGAGATGCACACCATCGCATCGGCGCAGTGCGCGTTGACCATGTATTCGACGGAGTCGGCGATCAGGTCGCGCGACGGCAGCGAGTACAGCATGCCGCCATGCCCCATGGCGATGCCGTCGTCGACGGCGATCGTGTTGAATTCCTTCGCGACGCCGCCGGCCGCTTCGATCTCGCGCGCCACCAACTGGCCCAGGTCCTTCAGGTGCACGTGGCCCGGCACGAACTGCGTGAACGAATTGACGACGGCGACGATCGGCTTTTCGAAATCTCCATCCTTCATGCCGGTGGCGCGCCACAGCGCGCGCGCGCCCGCCATGTTGCGGCCCTGAGTCGTGGTACGTGAACGGTAAGTCGGCATGGAATCTCCTCGAGGCGGCGAACGAACAGAAGCATCAGGGTGCGCCGCGTGCACCCCGAGTTGTCAAATCCAAGGTTTCAGCCGGGAAGGTACCCTTCATGACAATGGCTGGTTGTGATTATAACGAAGAATCCGTATTTCTATTGGGGCCGTTCCTGATCGGGTGATCGCCCATACTGGTGGTCATGGACCCTGCACTGAAAATTTTGCGCGAGACTTTTGCATACCCGGAATTTCGCGGGTTCCAGAAGGAGGTGATCGATCATGTCGAGGGCGGGGAAAATGCGCTGGTGCTGATGCCCACCGGCGGGGGCAAATCTTTGTGCTACCAAATCCCCGGATTGTTGAGACCCGGCGTGACCCTGGTCGTTTCCCCGCTCATCGCCCTGATGCAGGATCAGGTTCAGACACTCAGAAAACGCGGAATTGCTGCAGCATGCCTCAACTCGTTTCAACCCGAGGGAGAAGCAAGAGACATTCAACATGCCCTGCGGAGTCATGAGCTGAAATTCCTCTATCTGTCACCCGAGCGTCTGGTTCAGCACCCTTTTCAATCCACCCTGAAGGCCTTGTACGAGAGGAGGCAAGTGGGGTTGTTTGCCATCGATGAGTGTCATTGCATTGCCGAATGGGGACATGATTTTCGTCCTGAATATCGACAGTTGTCCGTGCTGGCCGACCAGTATCCCGAAGTCCCGCGCATTGCCGTCACGGCAACGGCCGATGCACACACCCGCCAGGAAATCGGTGAATCCCTGAAATTGAATGGAGCACGGTGTTTTGTCAGCAGTTTCGACCGCCCCAATCTGCATTATTGTGTGACGGAACGAAAAGCCGTCCTGCCCCAGGTAGAACATTTTCTTCAACGGCACGCCGGGCAATGCGGAATCCTGTACTGCCCCACGCGTCGCATGGTGGAAAGTCTTGCCCAACGACTGCGCACCTCCGGCTGGCCCTGTCTTCATTATCATGCAGGATTGAGTGCGGAACATAGAGAGCAGGCACAGAACCAGTTTCTGCAGCGGTCAGGAGGGATCATGATTGCGACGATTGCCTTTGGGATGGGCATCGACAAACCGGATATCCGTTTCGTGAT
>JAJZFH010000051.1 GCA_021805445.1 Pseudomonadota bacterium | reverse complement strand
GGATGATCGAAAGGGTGGATTGGCTGCTGGGTTTGTAGATATTGCTTGCAATATTGCATTGCCATGGTGGGTGTTTGGGCTGGCATACACTGGCCACTGTTTTGTTGAGTGGGGTGATGTCATGAAGATCAGATGGGTGGCAAGTGGGTTGGGTATTTTGACGATGTGGTTGTGGTACATGCCGTGGATCATGCTGGGTAATGATGATCAGTCGGGGTTCTACGTTTACCAAAGTGGACAGCACATTGGCGGTACGGCGTATCTGTTGCTGGGTTTGGGGGCAGGGTATTCCTATTTCACCTGGAAAGAAGTCAAGGGTGGGCGTATTCTGGTATCTCTGAGTGGGCTACTGATTTCACTGGGCTATTTGTCGATGGCGGGTAAGAGTGCGGGATGGGGATTACTGGGTCTTTGTCTGGTTGAGGGTTTGTCCCTTGGGCTTGCTTTGTTGAAGTCGGGAGCACAGGTGACGGAATGAATGGATCGAGGGGGGGGCATGTTGCGGACTGAGGTTATAGCGGCTTTGGTGGGACTGTTCATCCTCTTGTTTTGCATCAGGATGGTCAACCAGTATTCGCGCGGGGTCGTGCTTCGTTTGGGGAAGTTCAGTCGGGTACTGACCCCTGGCCTCAACTTTGTCATCCCCTGGGTCGATCGTGTCCGTTTTGTGGATATGCGGACTGTGACCAGTCGTGTTCCGGACATTGATGCCATTAGCCGCGACAGTGTGCCTGTCAAATTGGTGGTGGCTGTTTGGAATGCGGTGGTGGATGCTCCGGCGGCGTTACTGAACGTGAATGATCGGGAGTTGGCGGTGGTGCAGGTGGCGATTACGTCGCTGAGATCGGTGATCGGTCAGCAGGATCTGGATCGGGTATTGCATTCCCAGGGCGAGATCGTGCAGACGCTGCGCGCCATGATCGACGAAGCGACCGAACCGTGGGGGGTCAAGGTTTCTCGTGTGGAGATCCTGTCCATTACCATCCCGGAGTCCATGCAGAAAGTCATGGCGCTGGAGGCTGAGGCCCAACGCGAAAAGCGGGCGCGCATCATCAAGGCTGAAGGGGAACTGGAAGCCTCCAGAAAACTGGCAGAAGCCGCAAAAATTATCGGCGCCACGCCGGCCGCTCTGGAATTGCGACGTTTTCAGATGATTCAGGAAATTGGTCAGGAAAATAATTCCACCACGGTGATACTCATGCCGGCCGATTTTGGTGACGTGGCGCGTAATGTCGCTCTTTCGGCGGCATTGAACGATCGAAAATCCATCATTCATCAAACGGGAGATGGCGATCCGCTCCAGCCATCCTGATGCCTGGCAAAAGTTTGATCAGGAGGTGGTTGGTTAAATTTTGTAAATTTGTGGTTTTCTTTGATGTAATATATTACCATCTGGCGTTGATGGATTTTTTGAAAAAAATGATGATCGAACTTCCCGGACAATAAGAAGAATCGTGAGCCATAGCCATATCTGCCTTGTTTCAGGTCAAGTTTTACCCAATCTGATCCCTTTGCTGGATCCGGTGTTTGGGGTAGAGCGGGCCATCTTGGTGGTCAGTAACGAGGTCATGCGCAAAAAGGCCGATGCCATGGAGCACGTACTAAAGAAGCATGGTCAGATCCCTTCCTTGTCACCATTGCATACGAAATATTTGCTACGGCATCACATTTGCCTCCGTCGACAGCCTTAAAAATGATGAAGAAATGAATGAGTTTGATGTGGCCTTCGTCTGTCGCAATCAGCCTTTCCTGATTGAGTGTAAAGCAGTTAAACAAAGTACCTTGAAGGACATCAATCCCTTTATCGACAAACTGGACAGTATCAAGAACCATTTTGTCGGTTTGACGGTGCATGTGGCCCTTATTCTGGTGGGTAGCCCGGTATCGGAATCGTTGCAAAAGAAGGCGGACCAACGCGGCATCTTAACCATTGCAGGGAAAGACCTGGAACACCTGGACGCCGTGTTGGAAGATTGGGCGAAGGAGAAGTAGCGCGTGAGAAATCGGTTGACATCCTCGATTGACCTGCCCGATCTCGGGAAAAAAATGACCATGTCGCTTTGCGTGTTTGGCGCAATTCTGCTGGAAAACTGGATTTCCGATGGGGTGGAGGGCAATACGCTTTTCTCCCGAGTGTATCCGATTCAGATGGGCCGAGATGGCTTTGGAGAGGTCATGATTCTGATGTTACTCTCGGTTGCCTTGCTTTCCTGGTTCGCTTATCGATTGGGGCGGGAGTTTCTTTCCGTGGGATTTCGTTATGTCAGTGAACGAGGTGAGGTTGAGCCCAAGGCTCACCTGATCTTTGCGCTTTCCGAGGTCAAGGGAACACTGGAGGTGGAAAATCCCACAGGGATCAGGATGCTGGTTATTCCCAATGGGGACATCTTGAAAATGGATGATTCAATCCGGAGTTTCGATGAAAAAATGGCGCAACTCACTCCATTGAAATCACCCATAGAGCAGTTTATCCGGGGAGTGAAGCCGCATATCGAGTCCCTGCAGAAAATAACGTTTTTGGGTTCGGACAGTTCGTTGCCTCAGTGGGAGATGTTCACGGACGTGATGTTCTGGTTCTTTCCGGAACTCCGGAACAGAAAAGTCGATGTGCAAAGGGTCCGGGCAGATTTTAATGACCTGATCAAACTCAGTATCAAGTTTCAAAGCATCATTGACAGGGTCAAGGACAAACAGCAACTGTCCATCGACATTACCGGAGGTACCAAACTGGTTTCGGCGGCAGGTTCCATGGCGACTCTGAATCATCCCGAGGTTGATTTGCAGTACGTTGAGACCAAACAGGGCCCGGATGATGACAAAAAAGTCATTTCGTTCAATGTCGTATCTTACAGATAAGCGTCTTCTGCAATATTGCAGAAACAGGTTGGATTACCCCAGGGGATTAGGATGTCTTCTTTCAACGACGAGGTTGTTTGGAAGAAGACATGAAAACAAAGATGACTTACAGTTGGTGGGGTTTCAGGTTCAGCCAAAGATGGCACTGGCTCAGGCGGCAACCTCCGTCATGACCTGGAATACCTGGAATGGCGGCGACTTGTTTACAACCCCTTTCAAAGCCGATCATTCGGGTGAGGATGCTGTCCTGGACAGCATCATGCTGACCGGGGGGACGGCAGGTCTGCCGTTGCAAATGACGGATCTGGCTGGCGTTCTTCTGGTAGAGGCAACGGGAACTTCGGTGGCGGCGGGAGGGTATGCCCCCCTGACTTTACCGGTTGCCGTGTCGAATGCCCTGAGTCAGGCCATGCTTTATCCCACGGCGCAGCAAATTCCCGCGGCGCGTACCTACGCCGGGACGATGTCCGGGGCGTCCGGGTCGGGGGTATGTTCCCTGACAGTGAGCCTGTCGGCGACGTCCACGCCGGGAACCATGGCAGGGACATGCGCTTCTCCCGCCACGGGGGCAGTGGCACTCAATGGTACGGTAACCAGCAGCGGACAGGCCGGTTTTACCAATGGCGCAGGGTTGGCCTTCACCGGCGGGGTTACCGCCATGGGGGGCGCTGGTACCTGGGTTAGTGGTGCCCTGAGCGGCACCTGGACGATTCACTAAGGTGGGAGGCAATGTGGCCAAGGTCGCAAGCATAGAGAATACGCCGCTGGAAAACCGTGGTGGGGAGCCCGTCGAAAGGCGGAGAATCCTGTTATGCGCCATTGGCATGTCGCCGCAGATCGTAACGGAAACCCTGTATGCCCTGGCGGTCAATCCGGGAGCAGGGCAGTCCCCCTGGGTGCCCCATGAAATACAGTTGGTGACGACCCGACGCGGAGCGCAGCATGCCATTCTCAATCTGTTGTCGGGGACTCCGGGATGGTTTCATCGGCTATGCCGGGATTACGGTTTACCGCACATCGAATTCAGTGAACGAACCATCCATGCCCTGACCGGAGAGGACGGGGCGGAGCTGGAAGATATTCGTACCATTGCCGATAACGAACGGGCGGCGGACCAGATATGCTGGCTGGTGTCTGGCCTCACGCGCCAACCCGATACGGAACTGCATGTATCATTGGCGGGGGGGCGCAAGACCATGGGCTATTATCTGGGTTATGCGTTGTCGCTGTTTGGCCGTGAACAGGATCGCTTGTCCCATGTTCTGGTCAGCGAACCCTATGAGGGTCATCCCGATTTCTATTACCCGACGCCTGGGCAGTCGATCATTCACACCCGGGATCCCAAGGTGCCGGTGGCTATCGATTGTCGCGATGCGCTGGTGCAACTGGCCGAGATTCCTTTCATCCGTTTCAATGACGGATTACCCGATGCGTTTCGGGATGGTAAAGCCGGGTTCATGCAAACCGTTCAGATGGCTAACCGTATGCGCACAGAAGTGCATATGGAGTTGCGTGTCAAAGACAAAACGATCCTGATCAATGGCCAGCCCATTGCGCTGAAACCACTGGCTTTCGCGCTGTACTGGTGGTTTGCGCGCGCCCATCTGGCCGGCTTGGAGGGGATCGACTGGTATGACAGAGCCGGTGAGTGGGGATGGGGCGAGGAAGGGTATCTGAAGCTCATCCTGATGTTGGTTTCCGGGCGGGCGGATCGTTTTTACGATGAGACCGAGGCCAATCTTGTCAAATGGTTTGAGAACGATTTGGGACCTGCTGGTTATTTCTCACCCATACTCTCCCGCACCAACAACCAGAAATTCGTGGATCTTCTGGGGTTCAAACTGGCGCAGCGTTGTGTGGCCCGAAAAATCGGGATCAATGAAAACAAAATGCCGGTTTATGGCTTGCCTCCTGATTTGAAGGTGACGGTGAATTGATGGAAATGTCTCGGCCACCTTTGCGTTGTCTGGTACTGGATTTTTTTTTGCAGGGGAATTTACCGGATGCGGACCAGCATACGCTTTGGCATGGCGCTTTGGGGAACACCTTGAGCCGGGTTTCTCCCTCCTTGTTTGAACGGCTCTATGGTGCTGCCGAAAACCATGCGCGACTTTATTCCCTGGTTCCCCCGCTGCCCGATTATCCGCGTCTGCGTGTGACATTGACCGGAGACGCCTGTGACGGGGGGCTGGATATTACGGCAACCGTCAAGAAAATCGGACGGCAGGGCCTGGGCAAGGAACGTCGCTGTTTTACCATCCACTGGGCCCAATATGGAGCAAGGGATCCCATTCCCTATTATTACGGGATGAATGACGAAACGGTCGAGGTACCTGAAGCGTGCTCCATTACGCCGGATTTCTTCAATCAGGTCATTGGTCATCGGAACCGTATGCGTTTTTGCACGATCACCCCCTTGATTCTCAAGGAAGACAATGGCCTGATGGCTCATCCTCCCACGTTTTCGGTGCTGGTTCGACGTCTCCTGGGGCGGATCAGCCAAATTGCTCATGCGTCGAATGCGGCGTTGCCCTATGACGAGGAGCAGCAACGGTATTGGCAGATGACGGCCACCTCGGTGGGATTGGTGAGCCAGAAGATCCGGATGGCATCATTTTCGCGGCAATCGAAACGTACCCGGCACCACATGGTATTCAACGGATGGGAAGGGACGCTGGAATATGCTGGCCCGGTGGCGGCTTTTTATAGTTTGTTCAAACTGGGCGAAAAACTTCAACTGGGAGGACGTACCGCTTTTGGATTCGGGGCGTTCCAGACTTTTTGGGG
>JAJZFH010000029.1:68589-95685 GCA_021805445.1 Pseudomonadota bacterium | reverse complement strand
CCCCCTCCACAGGAAAACCGGGGGGTAAAGGAGGGAGCAATGCCGGAGGATTTGATAACTTCCCCGATGATGTCCCGTTCTAAAATACACCTGCGATACATAGTGTAAAGTATAGCCAAAGAGCCCTGCATCGATGCCATATTAACGGCCTTCATGCCGCGTATCAGTTGTAATCGCGATCTGCGTTTGAACAGCGAGTTGCCAAAGCATCGATCGGGCATCTTTCTGGATGTTTTCGGATACGTCAGTGCGCCGAATGTGGTGTTAGTAGGGTTAAATAACATCGCAGTAGCGCGTATTTTGATCCCGTGATCGCTTATGCCTGCGCCACTGGACGAATTAAATCCATTCCACGAAAGGTGGAGCAGCGCTGAAATACTTCCGCCGTCGGTTCCACCTTCTTCTGGTGACAGAACTTTGCCGCCAACTTCGCCAGCCCCTTGATGTCCCGTCCGGTTGCGGCCGGAAACATTTCCACCAACTCGTCTATCAGTACCGCATCGACGTTCAGTTCAAATTGATCTACCATCACTTGCCAAATTTTGCGCCGGGCATCGCTTTGTGGCGGGTAGAATTTGATCATGGCGATGCAACGGGAAATGATTGCTTCGTCGATGTCATCCACGCGGTTAGTGGTCAGAAACAGCAGGCCGTTGAAATATTCCAGAACGCGCAGGAATACCCCAACCACCGCATTCATCGTGATGTTGTCGTCGCGACGCTTGATGTAGACATCCGCTTCGTCTATCAGCATGACTGCGCCCCAACGCTGAGCCCGGGTCAACACGTCTTTGAGCGCCGTCTCCATCGCGGCCACATTCAATCCCAGTTGTCCCGAGTGCACGCGGTATAGCGGCCGCTTGATGATTTCGGAATAGACTTCGGCGGTCAGCGTTTTTCCGACGCCCGCCGGACCGGCGCACAGTACCGTGGTGCCACCTGATTTTCCGGCCACGATATCATCCATCAAGACATCCATCTCAGCGGTCAGGATGTCGATGAGGTCGGTCTGTTCCTGCGGTAGTATCAACTTCTGCTTCAGCGCCGGTTGATATTGATAGAGGGTCATATCGTCGACGTGCACCCATAAGTAATGGTGCAGTTCCAGATGGAACATGAGAATGTACGCGTGAACCGGGAGTTGGGAGAACAGCCCCTTTGGTATTGCGGCTTGCGATTCCTTGACTTCATCCTCGGCATCGTAGCGATTGCTCTTGGCCGATTTGCTCAGATACTGGCCCAGGATATCTCCCGTCACCTCCAGGGTAGAAGTACGCGAAGTCAGGATGCTCTCGTCGTTTACCAGGCGGGCAGTGCCGCCTCCAGTCGACAACACCACCACGTCTTTACGCGACCAGTCGGTATTGCGATGTGAAGAATTTGGATCCTCGGTAAAAAAGCCAGTGCCTCGACCGGAAAACTGTGCCCCATATTGGGCGCGCCAATCGAAGTAGCGCGCCACGGTTTCATCGTAAACACGGATGAGTTCGGGCGTCTCTTTCAGGAAGCCTTTGGCAGCAAAGATTTCTGGAATCGTTTTCTTGTCGATATCGTTCGCATCGATCCTGAAAGTGGTCACCGTGATGGTGCCCTTGGCATTGGCCTTCAATTCAACGAACACTTTTCCGGTTTCATCGTTCGACGATGGCGTATAGTCCAGCCGTGTAACGACATAGGGCAGGGGCTTGCCGGAAACATTCGCGGTGAACAACCAACCGCGGATCGCATTTGTCGTCAGGTAGCGTGCAATCGCCGGCACGACCATTTCCAGTGCTTCAGCCTCGAACCGGACACCATCGTCGTTCATGACTTCTTGTAGCGTGGCAAGTTGGGCAGCGCGGGCACTCATCTCCGGTCCCGCCTCTTGATAGAGATCCCTCAGGTAACCGAGTTCGGCATTCGACAGTTTCTCGAACTGCACCTCGACTTTATTGCCGAAGCGAAGTTGCTCCTTCAGCGGTGCCAGCCCAGGGAACGTATCGACCATCGCATCCAGGTATGATCGTTCGATTTGAAGTTTCATGCATCGTCTCCAATACTCATCCCAGTGATCTCTCCAAGATCTCCAGTGCAACCAGTTGTCTGCGCAATGCTACGCAGCGCGCCCATACCGAAGGGTTTGTCGCATTTACGGCAGGAGTGCGGTGTCCCATGGCAAAAAGTTCGTGTGGTCAAGGGCATCATGTCAGCGATAACCCTCTTCCCGTAACACCCGCTGGACCACCGGGCGCGTTAGCATGCGCTGGTAATGCGCGCGACAGTTCGCAGGTAGGTCGATCTTGATTTTATCGGCCCAGAACTCGACATAGAACAGCGCTGCATCGGCGATGGAAAAGTCGCCTGCGATATACGCCTTGCCATCCAGTGCATCGTTCATCAGTGCAAAGCCCTTCACAACGATCTCCCGTCCGCGCGCTTTCACTGTCTCATGGTCGGCCTCGTTCGGCGTGAAGCCGGTTGTGGTGAAAATACGTGCAAACCCCTGCCCGTGGATCGTGCCAACGACATAGTCCATGGTCTCGATCACGGTTGCCTCACCATCAGGATCGTCTGGCAGCAACTTCGCTTTCGGATGAGTACGCGCAAGCCACCAGGCGATCGCCTGGAACTCGGTCAACGTTGACCCGTCATCGCGCACCAGCATGGGAATGGTGGATTTTGGATTGAGTGCGACATAGTCGGCTTTGTATTGATCGCCCGCTGGCAAGTTCACGATGTAGGCTTCGAACGGCTTGTCGAGTTCCTCCAGCAGGATATGAATACCAGTCGAGCAGGAACCGGGGGTCATGTAAAGTTTCATGTGCGGTCTTGCTCGGGAGCGCAGTCGCTCAGAGGGGCTGTGGAAGATCTCACCAGTAGTTCGAAGGTGTTATTGCAGTCCATGCGCCGGTGGTCGCAGATTGGCATGGGGTCTCCTTGTAAGGTTTCAGACCGAAAATGCTTTGTCTAAAACTTAAGCAAGAAATATGCCCATCGAAGGAATGCGCTCGCACGCCCACCAGAAAGATTCCCTCTTCTGCAGGGGTAAGGACTGCGGTCAGTTCCCTAACTAACCTTCTGGACTGATGGGTACCGGATTGTTTTCCTTGGCGTTCGAGGCCCTTGCCGATCTGGATTCAAACTCGCTTTCCTCCACGAACAGTGGCTGGTTTGCCACCGTTGAAGCTCGATACCTGTTTAGACTGCAGGTGTGGGAGTGAATAAGGCGCGGGCGGCATTCAGTGCCTCTTCGAAGGCGGGACGGCGATAATCCCAGATCCTGTCTTCGGGAGGAGGGTGCAGGACCATGGTGGCGTTGGCCTCAAACAGCAAGACATTTCCCTCATGGTCGAGGGTGAAGTCCATGCCGCCGTAGTCCAGCCTCAGACGGAGTTGAAGGGCTTCGAGGGCGCTGACTGCCGAACTTCCGAGAAAAGCCCGGTAGTCTTCCAGAAAAGCCTGTTCCTCCTCCCGAAAGTCGGGGCGGGTGGTCATCTCCGCGCTGAAGTAATGCACCTTCCACTGGGAGGACAGCGCAAGGTGGATGGGGTAGAGGTTCCCGCCCAGCGTCATGATCCGGAACTTTCGGTAGATCTCATCCTGACCTTGGGTGGGCAGGCATTCCAGAACCAGCAGGGAGGAACCGGGCAGGCGTTCAAGCAGAACGGGCAGATCATCGGCCCGTTCTGCGCGTTCAAAATATTGTCCGCCATGAAAACCGGGTGCCCTCAGCAAGAGAGGAAAGTGGTACCCCTGATCCAGTAGCCAGTGCTCCAGACGATGGGCGGATTCCCGGCAGGAGGCATCTCGAGGGGAGCGCCGGAACTCTACCGTGCGTGCATTTCTCAGATGCGGGATCCCGGTGCTCAACTGAACCAGCCGGGTTCGGGCAGTGGCCTGAACACGTTGCGGATCATTGCGTGCCGGTATCTGCGACGCGCACTGTGGCCAGCGTTGGAGCGCACGGGTCAGGGCATCCGGGCAGCGGTCGGCATCACCCACCGCATTGAAGAGGAGATCGTGGGGAGGGAGTGGCACATTTTCCGGAAAAAATTCCAGGGCCAGAATCCGGGTATGGTGGCGCTGGCGGTCCAACAGCGGTTGCCAAGGGATATTGCCATCGGCGGCTGAGGCCAGGATCAGCAGGGTGGGCAATGCACTGCCATGCCCCGGTAGAAAAATTTCCGGTTCTGGCCCGTAACCCAACTGGCGATGGACTTCCGCTCTGTTTTCTTGGCCCAGGCGGCTGGCGCTGGTCGCCAGTCCGCGGTGGGCATCAAGTAAGTCAGGGCTCACCTTTAGAACCTGTTCGAACAAGCAGGCGGCTTCCTCATTTTCCTGTTGGCTCAGCGCTACGTGAGCCAGATTGAGCAAAGCCCCGGGATGCTGCGGATCGAGGGCAAGCGCGGCATGGAAAGCGGTCTTGGCGGCTTCGAGATGATCGGTGCTCACCAGGCCAGTGCCCAGATTGACCCAGGCTCCCAGATGGGTGGGGTCAAGGGTCAATACGGCCAGATAATGGTCACGGGCCAGGAGAAAGGCTTCGCGGGTCCCCGACCGAGCCAGAAAATTGGCCCAGTTGAAGCGCAGGCCCGGGCTGTCCGGTGCCAACCGAATCGCCGCTTCATGATGCTGGCGCGCTTCGTTTTCCTGACCCAAACGTTCCTCGGCCAAAGCCAGATTGGCCAGTATCAGGGGATGAGGGTGATGCGTCTCCAAGGTTCGGAGGGCTTCATGGGCAAGGTGCCACAGGCCTGACTGGAGGAGGGTGAGCGCAGCATGAAGCCGAATCTCTTCCTCTTCCGTCAGAGGGGACATTTAGCGTACTTTGATATGCAGTTCACGCAATTGCTGCTCAGAGACCTTGCTGGGCGCCTGGGTCAGCAGACATTGGGCCCGCTGGGTCTTGGGAAAGGCGATGACATCACGGATATGTTCCGCGCCGGTCATCATGGCTACCAGGCGATCAAAGCCGAAGGCAATTCCGCCATGGGGCGGGGCGCCGTACTGGAGAGCGTCGAGGAGGAAGCCAAATTTGGCCTGTGCTTCTTCAGGGCCGATATTGAGGGCGCTGAAGACTTTGGACTGGATATCGGCGCGGTGAATCCGTACGGATCCTCCGCCGATTTCCCAGCCATTGAGTACCATGTCATAGGCTTGAGCCAGCGCTTGGGAAGGGTCATTGTCGAGAAAGGCTTCGTGACCTTCCCGGGGGGCCGTGAAGGGGTGATGCAAGGCAACCCAGCGCTGACTGTCATCGTCAAACTCAAACATGGGAAAGTCCACGACCCACAGAGGCTTCCAGCCGCCCGTGGAGAACCCGCGTTCATGTCCCAACTTGACGCGCAGGGCTCCCAGAGCATCGTTCACCACCTTGGCGCGGTCGGCGCCAAAGAAGATCAGGTCATCATTTTCCGCGCCGGTGCGCTCCAGGATCAGGCGCAGGGTGGATTCATCCAGGAATTTGACGATTGGAGATTGCAGGCCCTGGTCGTTGGGTTGGGTGCGGTCATTGACTTTAATGTAGGCCAACCCCTTCGCGCCATAAATCTTGACAAAGGTTGTGTAGTCGTCGATTTCCTTGCGCGTCAGGGAACCTCCTCCGGGAATGCGCAGGGCGGCTACCCGTCCGTCCTTCAGATCGGCGGCAGCACGGAACACCTTGAAATCCACCTGTTTCATGGCATCGGTCAACTCGGTGAATTCGAGGGGGATGCGCAGGTCAGGCTTGTCCGACCCATAACGGTGCATGGCTTCGGCCCAGGTCAGACAGGGGAATGGGGCCCCCAGATCCGCATGGATGGTGGTCTGAAAGAGGTGGCGAGCCAATCCTTCCATCATCTCCATGATTTCAGGCGCGGCAAGGAAGGAAGTTTCGATATCGATCTGGGTGAATTCCGGTTGACGATCAGCCCGCAGATCTTCGTCGCGAAAACATTTGGTGATCTGATAGTAACGGTCGAAACCGGAGACCATCAGCAGTTGTTTGAACAGTTGGGGCGATTGGGGCAAGGCATAGAATTCGCCATGATGAACACGGCTCGGTACCAGATAATCCCGTGCCCCTTCCGGTGTGGACTTGGTCAGCATGGGGGTTTCGATGTCGATGAACCCCAGATCGTCCAGATAACGGCGCACAGCCATGGCGACCCGATAGCGCAACTGGAAGTTCTGTTGCATTACCGGGCGGCGCAGGTCGAGGTAGCGGTATTCGAGGCGTACTTGTTCGGACAGATTGTCGTCGTCCAGCATGAAGGGGGGAGTGAGCGATGGATTCAGGACCTCCAGTTGGTGGGCCACGACCTCGATTTCTCCACTCTTCAAATGCTCGTTGCGGGTGCCTTCCGGACGCAGTCGGACCTGCCCGGTTACCTTCAGGACGAATTCGTTACGGATGCCGCAAGCAGCGGCGAAGGTGGCTGCATCCTCCGGATTGGCTACGATCTGAACCAATCCTGCGCGGTCGCGCAGGTCGATGAAGATGACCCCCCCATGATCGCGACGGCGGTGGGCCCAACCAAACAGGGTGACGGTGTGATTCAGATGGCGGCGGTCGATCAGACCGCAATAGTCAGTACGCATGAACAGAAAGTCTCAAGTGATGGAACGGGACAAACGACGACATGATTATATATTCTTCGAGGGTTGCTTCTGACGGGGTTCCACGACCCCCATGGAGATGATGTGTTTGAGCGCATCATCCACTGAAATGTCCAACTCAATGACTGCTCTGACCGGGACCATGAGAAAGAAGCCGGAAGTGGGATTGGGTGTGGTCGGTACATACACGTTCAGGTGAGGTTCGCCCAGATGTTCCGCCACCAGCCCCTGCGGAATCCCGGTCTGAAACGCCAGGGTCCAACTGTCGGCATGAGGGTAGCGGATCAGCAAGACTTTGCGAAAGGCTTGTCCCGAACTGGAGAAGAGGGTGTCGCTGACCTGTTTGACACTGCTGTAGATACTATTGACGACAGGGATTTTGTCGAGCAGACGTTCCCCCAGTGTCAACAGGCGTTGTCCAAGGAAATTGGCCGCCACGGCTCCAGTCAGGAGCACGATACACAGGGTGAGAAGCACACCCAACCCAGGGACATTCGTGCCAAACAAGGCCTCTGGGCGTAAGTTCAGAGGCAGCAGGAAGAGCGTCTGATCGAGGGTGGTGACGATGACTCGCAAAACCCACAGGGTGATGACTACCGGGATCAGGACCACGATTCCGGTGATGAAATAGCGTTTCATCCGCAGGCCGGACAGGGGCCGTTGGCACAGGGCGGCGGGGCGGCTTCGGTGCTGGGGGCCGAACTTTGCGAGGCATCGCTTCGCTCTGTCCCTGCGAGCGGCTTTTGCGAGGCATCGCCTCCTTTGAAATCCGTGGCATACCAGCCACTACCCTTCAACTGAAAACCTGCCGCCGTCAACTTTTTGGACAGGGTGGCCTGACCACAGGCAGGGCATTGGGAGGGGGCAGGATCGGAAATTTTTTGCAGGACTTCGATTTCCTTGCCACAATTCGTGCAACGGTAATCGTAAAGAGGCATGATGGGTAATCTCCTTGAAAGGGGTTCGCAGGGATGGCGTCGTTAGGCGGCACCTCGCAAATTCGCGGAACGAGCGAGAGTCCTCGAGGGACCGAGACCCGAATCCGCAGGCTCTTCCGAATGTTTGTATGATTCATAAACAATATATTGGCGATAATAGCATAGGAAGACGGTCGCCTATGAGTCCGCTGCTCCAGTGTGTTGGGGCGAATGCAAGGAAAAGCGGTTCGCAGGGACAGAGCGAAGCGATGCCTCGCAAAATCAAGAGGAAGGGGAACCTAACCCGAATCGGGGGTTCTATGGATGAGGGACTCAGTGGCGCAAGATTTCTGAAAATAAATAATGGACGAGGAGACAGGCAGAATGCACAAGACGATGGGGAAATGGGGAGCCGCTTGGCTGGGATTGTGGATGATGCAAGGGGCTCTGGCGTCCGGTCTTCCATCCGGCGTAACGGAGGTAACCCGCGTGGAAGGGGTCACGGAATACCGTCTGACCAATGGGTTGCAAGTCTTGCTGGCCCCGGATGACAGCAAGCCGACGACGACGGTCAACGTGACCTATCGGGTGGGTTCGCGCATGGAAAGTTATGGTGAGACCGGCATGGCGCATCTGCTGGAGCACCTCATGTTCAAGGGTACGCCCAAACACCCTGATATCATGGGCGGTCTGACCAGTCACGGGATGCGTCCCAACGGGACCACCTGGTTTGACCGGACCAACTACTTCGAATCCTTTCCCGCCTCGGAAAACAATCTGGATTGGGCGCTCAAAATGGAAGCCGACCGCATGGTGCATTCCAACGTGGCGCGCAAGGATCTCGACAGCGAGATGACGGTGGTCCGTAACGAGATGGAGCGTGGGGAGAATGACCCAGGCGATGTCTTGATGGACAAGATCATGGCGGCGGCTTTTCAGTGGCATAACTACGGGAAGTCCACCATCGGTGCGCGGAGCGACGTGGAAAATGTCAATATCGCTCATCTTCAGGCTTTTTATCACAAGTATTACCAACCGGATAATGCTACCTTGGTCGTGGCCGGGCGCTTTGACATGACCCGTACCCTCAAGGAGATCCAGGAAACTTTTGGGCAGATTGCCCGCCCCAAGCGCGTGCTGGAGCCGACATATACGCTCGATCCTGCCCAGGATGGCGAGCGGCAGGTGATTCTGCGGCGGGTGGGCGATGTGCAATACGTGGAAGCCGTCTATCATGCCGTGGCGGCGGCCAGTCCCGACAGCCCGGCTTTCGAGGTGTTGGCTCAGGTACTGGGAGATACGCCCACGGGACGATTGCACAAGTCTTTGGTAGAGACTGGATTGGCGACGAGTATCGGCGCGGATTATTTCAATCTGGCAGAGCCTGGAGTCCTGTTCCTGCAGGCTGAAGTGCGTAAGGACCAGAAATTGGATGACGTGCGCGATGCTTTCCTGGCCACTGTGGAGAAAATCAAGGAACAACCCATCACGGCCCAGGAGGTGGAACGGGCCGAGGCCAACCTGCGCAACAGTATCGATACCACCTTCAATGATCCCGAAAGGTTCGGCATTGCCTTGTCCACGGCCATTGCCAATGGGGACTGGCGCCTCTTCTTTCTGACCCGTGACCGCTTGTCCAAGGTGACTCCGGCGGACGTGCAACGGGTGGCCGTGTCCTATCTCATTCCCAGCAATCGTACGCTCGGATTGTTCATTCCGACCGCCAATCCCCTGCGTGCCCCTGCGCCCCAACGGGTGGATGCCGAAGCCCAATTGCAGGGTTACCATGGCAGTCCTGATTATCAGGAGGGAGAGGCTTTTGACGTATCTCCGGCCAACATTCAGAAACGAACTCAATGGGTCACGTTGTCCGATGGGTTGAAAGTGGCTTTGCTGTCCAAGAAAACCCGTGGTGGGACGGTTTATGCCCAACTGAGTTTGCATTTTGGGACGGCAGATTCGTTGCTGGGCAAGGAGCAAGTGGGGGATTTTGTGGCGGGATTGCTGGAGCGGGGGAGCGATGGCATGACCCGTTCCGAAATCCAGGACAAATTTACGGCACTCAAGGCGCAGGTGGCTTTTTCAGGGTCAGCCACGGGCATGACGGTCATGATCCAGACGGTCAAGGAGAATCTGCCCGCCACCCTGGATCTGGTGACCCGCATTTTGCGCAATCCCACCTTTCCCGAGAGTGAGTTCAAGCAATGGCGCGAGGCCAGTCTGGCCGATGTGGAAGAAAGCCGAAGCGATCCTCAAGCCATGGCTTCCAATATGCTGCACCGTTATTTCAATCGTCATCCCCGCGGTGATCTGCGCTATACCTCCACGTTTGACGAAACCGCAGAAGACATCAAGGCAGTCACGCGGGATCAGGTCGTCCAGTTTTATCGGCGCTTCTATGGGGCGTCTCATGGGGAACTGGCTGTGGTGGGTGATTTCAGTCCGGTGCCCGTGCGTGCTGCGCTCGAACAGGGGCTGGGTCAGTGGATAAACGCAGAACCCTATGCCGTCGTGTTGGATGATTATCAGGCGTTTCCCGGAAAAACCCTGCAGCAGGACGTGGCAGACAAGGCCAACGCTGTTTTTCTGGCGTGGCAACCCTTGCCGATCAAGGATGATGACCCCCAAGCGCAGGCCCTGACTCTGGGTAACTATGTGTTGGGTGAAGGATTCCTGAACTCTCGTCTGGCCACCCGTATCCGCCAGAAGGAAGGATTGAGTTATGGGGTGGGTTCTTTCTTGCGCCTTAACGATCAGGTGTCCAATAGCGCCTTCGGGGCTTACGCCATTTATGCGCCGCAAAACCGGGCACGTTTGGTCAAGGCTTTTGACGAAGTGATCGCCCAGGTGCTGGGGCAGGGGCTGACACCGGCAGAAATCGAGGCAGGTAAAGCCGCCCTGATGCAGTCGCGCAAATTGGCGCGGGCACAGGACCGCTCACTGGCTGCTCAACTCGACAAACTGATGTTTGACCGGCGCGATGCAACTTTTCTGGCGCAACAGGATGATCAGGTCATGGCGGCCGATTCCTCCAGCGTCAATGAAGCGCTTAAGAAGTACTTGGACCCCGCTCGTTTTGTGACGGTCTATGTCGGAGATTTTGCGGTAAAAAAACCGTGACCTACAAAATCCCTGAGTCCGTGCTGGTGGTGATCTATACGCCTGCGGGGTTGGTCTTGTTGATCGAACGGGCCGATGCGCCCGGGTATTGGCAATCGGTAACGGGCAGTCGCGGTACCACGGAAGAGCCCTTGTGGGAGACGGCGCGGCGCGAAGTGGCGGAGGAAACGGGGCTGTGTGCGACGCCGGAGAGCCTGGAAGATTGGAAGGAGGCGCGGGTTTACGAAATTTACCCGCGCTGGCGGTACCGCTATGCTCCGGGAGTGACTCAGAATACCGAGCACCGTTTTGGGTTGGTGGTGCCAGCACCGGTATCCATCACTCTTTGCCCCCGAGAGCATGTCCGGCAGGTTTGGTTGCCTTGGCAGGAAGCGGCCCTGCAATGTTTTTCCTGGACCAATCAGGAAGCCTTGCGGGATCTTCCACGGCACCTGTCTGTGACCATGTGCTGAGAAAGGGGTGGGTGTTGAAGGTTTGGCAAAGGCATTGACAGAGTGCTTTCGGCACAATATAATCGGCAGTTCTTTTCATGAAATAGTGAACGCTGTTATGAAAACCTTTTCCGCTAAAGCGCATGAAGTCCAGCACGACTGGTTTGTGGTGGATGCCACCGACCTGGTCCTTGGACGGTTGGCCAGCCAAATTGCCTTGCGTCTGCGTGGCAAGCATAAAGCCATTTACACACCCCATGTAGACACGGGTGATTTTATCGTCGTGGTCAATGTGGAGAAGATTCGCGTGACCGGCAACAAAGGCGAAGACAAAAAGTATTATCGCCATACGGGCTACCCCGGCGGGATCTACGAAACCAATTTCAACAAGTTGCAGGCTCGTCATCCTGCACGGGTTCTGGAAAAGGCGGTCAAGGGTATGCTTCCCAAGGGTCCTTTGGGCTACGCCATGATCAAGAAAATGAAAGTTTACGCGGGCGCAGAGCATCCCCATGCCGCCCAGCAACCAAAAACCCTGAGCATTTGAGGTCCTGATCATGATTGGTGATTATTATTACGGAACCGGACGACGCAAGAGCGCAGTGGCCCGGGTATTCATGAAATCCGGCTCCGGTCGATTTGAAATCAATGGCAAAACGCTGGACGAATACTTTTCCCGTGAAACGGGCCGCATGGTGGTTCGTCAGCCTCTGACCCTGACCAACTATCTGGATGGGTTTGATATTCGCATCAATGTGGCGGGCGGCGGTGAGTCTGGCCAGGCGGGTGCTGCGCGTCATGGTATTACCCGTGCGCTGATCGATTTCAATCCCGATCTCAAGACCGTTCTCAAGCAGGCAGGTCTGGTGACTCGTGATGCACGCGAAGTGGAACGAAAGAAGGTCGGTTTGCACAAGGCACGGCGCCGCAAGCAATTCAGCAAACGCTAAGGTCTTACGACCCCACGAAAAAAACCGGTGCCCCTCGCGCCGGTTTTTTTTCGTGGGGCGTACCAGGGCTATAATCATCCGAACAAGCCAGGAGAGAATAATGATCAAAGTGGGCATCGTTGGTGGAACGGGGTATACCGGTGTCGAGTTGCTGCGTCTGGTGGCACAACACCCGGAAATGAAGTTGAGCGTCATTACGTCGCGCAAGGAAGTGGGGTTGAGGGTGGCGGATCTGTTTCCCAGTTTGCGCGGACATGTGGACATCGCTTTTTCTGATTCGGTGCGGGTGACGTCCCTGATCGACTGTGAGTTGGTGTTCTTTGCGACCCCCAATGGCGTGGCTATGGAACAGGTGCGCGAATTGCTGGAAGCCGGTGTGCGGGTCATCGATTTGGCGGCGGATTTTCGTCTGAAAGATGTGGCAGAGTGGGAGTCCTGGTATGCCCTGACCCATGCCTGTCCGGATCTGGTGGAAGGGGCTGTGTATGGCTTGCCGGAAGTCAATCGGGATTCCATTCGCAGTGCCAACCTGGTCGCCAACCCGGGCTGTTATCCGACGGCGGTGCAACTGGGTTTTTTGCCTCTGGTGGAAACCGGGGTGGTGGACCTGAATTACCTCGTTGCCGATGTCAAATCAGGGGCATCCGGGGCTGGGCGTAAGGCCGAAGTGTCCCTTTTGCTGGCTGAGGCCGGGGATAATTTCAAGGCCTATGGGGTACCGGGGCACCGTCATCTGCCTGAAATTCGTCAAGGATTGAGGATGGGGGCAGGGCGTGAGGTGGGGTTGACCTTCGTTCCTCATTTGGTTCCGATGATCCGTGGCATCCACGCTACCCTCTATGCCCGCTTGACCCGGCGGGACGTGGATCTGCAAGCACTGTTCGAGGCGCGCTATGCCAATGAACCCTTCATCGATGTCCTGCCTCCGGGCAGTCACCCGGAAACCCGTTCGGTGCGGGCATCCAACCATTGCCGCATCGCGGTGCATCGTCCTCAGGAGGGGGAAATGGTGGTGGTTCTGGTGGTTATCGACAATCTGGTCAAAGGTGCCGCAGGGCAGGCGGTACAGAATGCCAACTTGATGTTTGATTGGCCAGAAACTCTGGGGTTGACCCAAGTTCCGATCCTGCCCTGAGGTTTTCAGCAGGGAATTTAAAAACTGCTACAATGGACCCATTCTAACTTGCACCTTTCAGGAGAATGCCATGAATGCTCTCACAGAAATGCCTGACCCCTTGATTTTTACCGACAGTGCTGCCGATAAGGTCAAGGCACTGATCGATGAGGAAGGCAATCAGGACTTGAAATTGCGCGTGTTTGTCACCGGCGGGGGATGTTCGGGTTTTCAGTATGGTTTTGCCTTTGAAGATACGGTCAACGAAGATGATACCCAGATGGTCAAGAATGGCGTGACCCTGCTGATCGACCCGGCGAGTTACCAATACATGGTGGGTGCCGAGATCGACTACAAGGAAGATCTGGAAGGGTCTCAGTTCATCATTCGTAATCCCAATGCCAAAACCACCTGTGGTTGTGGATCTTCTTTTTCTGCATGATGATTTTATTAAATATATAATCGAGTTGACATAGATTTTATATTGATTATAAATAAATCCGGGTGTTGGGCTTATACCGGGACTGTCGTCTTCCCCCTCGATTTGTGGAGAGTCCTCATGAAAAAATTCCTTTTCCTGGCCTCCGCCTGGGCAGTGTGGAGTGTGGCTTCGCTTGCCTGGAGTTTTGAGCCACTGCCCGACGCCCCTCCTGTTCCTGCGGACAATCCCATGAGTGCCGCCAAGGTTGCCTTGGGGCAGCAGTTATACTTTGACAAACGGCTTTCGGTGGATGGCACCGTATCGTGTAATTCCTGTCACAGCGTGATGGGGAGCGGAACGGATAACCGGCCAGTCTCCGTGGGCGTTGGTGGAAAAAAGGGGGGGCGTAACGCACCCACGGTATGGAATTCAGCATTCCTGAGCGTACAGTTCTGGGACGGTCGGGCTGCCACTCTGGAAGATCAGGCCAAAGGGCCGATCGTGAATCCCGTGGAGATGGGGATGCATTCACCGGCCGATGCGGAAGGGCGCATTCGCGCCATTCCGGGGTATGTCAGCCAGTTTGAAGCGGTCTTTGGCACACAGGATCCGGTAACGTACGATAACATTGCCAAAGCCATTGCGGCTTATGAGCGGACCTTGTTGACCCCCCACAGTCCTTTCGACCGCTATATGAAAGGGGACAAGACGGCCCTCTCCGAGCAGGCCTTGCGTGGTATGAAAACTGTCGAGAGGATCGGTTGTACTGCCTGTCATACAGGGCCGGATTTTGCGGGCCCCAGCATGCCTGCGGGGCAAGGTTTCTATCAAAAATTCCCCATCTTTGTCGCGAACAACCCTTACGTGGCCAAATACCGGTTGATGGAGGATGAGGGGCGTTTCAACGTCACGCACGAAGCATCGGACAAGCACCTGTGGCGTGTCCAGACTTGGCGCAACGTGGCTTTGACTGCCCCCTATTTTCATACCGGATCCGTCCCGACTCTGGATGAAGCGGTGCGCGTCATGGCCCGTTCCCAATTGGGAAAGACACTGACGGAGGAGGAAGTCGAGGATATCGTGGCTTTTCTCAATAGTCTGACGGGAGAGTTCCCTGCGCAGAACATGCCTCGTCTGCCTCAGACGCCCAATCGAACGTTGACGGCAGAGTGAACTTTACCTCACAAGGGACACTCTTACCGTTTCCCTTATCCTCTCCCTCCGTTCAGGAGGGTTTTTTTTGCCTGAGCAGAAAACGGTACAAACCTCAAAGAGGAAATGCGGGTTACGCTGAAGAGCACGGGCATGCGTCGGCCGGTTGTATAATCCCGATAACCCGCAGTCAATGTGGTAAATCAGGGGACACAAGGACAAGGAATGCCATGAAAGCACGAGTGAAGTGGGTCGAAGGGATGAGTTTTCTGGGGGAAAGTGGCAGTGGTCACACTTTCTTGATGGATGGGGCTCCAGAGGCCGGTGGACGCAACCTGGGGGTGCGCCCCATGGAAGCGGTTCTGCTGGGGGCAGGGGGCTGTACTGCTTTTGATGTGGTCATGATGCTGAAACGGGCACGCGCCGAGGTCGTGGACTGTGTGGTGGAACTGGAGGCGCAGCGCGCAGAGGAGGATCCCAAAGTGTTTACCCAGATCCACCTTCACTTTGTGGTGACGGGACGAAGTCTCAAGGCCGAACAGGTTCAGCGTTTCATCGACCTTTCCGCAGAAAAGTATTGTTCGGCCACGATCATGCTCGGAAAAACCGCCAAAATTACCCACGATTTCGAATTGCGCGAGGTCTTCGGTGACACCCCGTGAGGCACTGGAATCTCTTTTCGCGGGTAATGATTTGACCCATGATCAGATGACCGAAGTCATGAGCGACATCATGAAGGGCGTTACGACCCCTATTCAGACAGCGGCATTGGTGACCGCCTTGCGTTACAAGGGTGAGACGGTGACGGAGTTGGTTGCCGCAGTGCAGGTGATGCGTTCTTTATCGGTCAAAGTGGATACCACTGGACTGGAGCATGTCGTCGATACCTGCGGAACGGGAGGAGATGGCATGCATACCTTCAACATCTCCACCACGGCCGCATTTGTGGCCGCTGCAGCAGGCGCACGGGTGGCCAAACATGGGGGGCGGGCTGTTTCCTCCAGCGTGGGGAGTGCGGACGTACTGGAATCTCTCGGGATCGGCATGATGAGTACGACGCCGGAACGAGCCCAGCAATCCTTGCGCCATTGGGGACTTGGGTTCATGTTTGCGCCCCACCATCATACGGCCATGAAACATTCGGTTTCCGTGCGGCGGGAGTTGGGTGTGCGTACCCTGTTCAACCTGCTGGGGCCCATGACCAACCCGGCCGGAGCACCCAACCAGTTACTGGGAGTTTTTGCGGCCCATTTCACCCGACGGTTGGCGGCGGTCCTGAAGGAATTGGGTACGCGCCATGCCATGGTGGTTCATGGGAGCGATGGATTGGACGAAATCACCCTGTCTGGCCCGACCCACGTGGCTGAGTTGTATGAAGGAGAAATTCGCGAATACCTGTTTCATCCGCACCAAGTGGGCATAGAACCCGCCCCCTTGAATGGACTGTTGGTCAAGAGTGCCGAGGAATCCCGTCACATTCTGCTTTCCGTCTTGGGGGATGAAGTGGGGCCTGCGCGCGATATCGTCCTGCTGAACGCGGGAGCCACCCTCTATGTGGCGGGAGTGACGGCTTCCCATCGTGAGGGCGTGGAACTGGCACGGGCCACGTTGGCATCCGGAGCCGCCCGCCAACGGCTTGAAGATCTGGTGTCATGGATTCGGACATGAGCGATATCCTGTCTGCCATCATGGCCACCAAGGTTCAGGAAGTGGCCGAAGCGCAGGGACGTGTTCCTCTGGCCCAACTCAAGGAGCAGGTCTTCAGCGCCCCTCCCCTGCGTGATTTCACAGCGGCACTCATGGCCAAGGTACGGATTGGGCAATCTGCCGTGATTGCCGAAGTCAAAAAGGCCAGTCCCAGCAAGGGAGTCCTGCGTGAGGATTTCGATCCCGCAGCCATCGCCCGTTCTTACGCCGAGCATGGGGCCACTTGTCTGTCTGTGTTGACGGATCGGCAATATTTTCAAGGGAGCACGGAATACCTGCAGGCTGCGCGCGCGGCCTGTTCCTTGCCTGTCCTGCGCAAGGACTTTCTCTGTGCCCCCTATCAGGTCTATGAGGCGCGTTGTATGGGGGCCGATGCCATTCTGTTGATCGTGGCCGCACTGGATCTGGCGCGCCTGCACCAACTGGAAAGTCTGGGGCATGCCCTGGGTATGGCCGTACTGGTGGAAGTGCATGATGAACGGGAACTGTCCCTGGCCCTGCAATTGGATTCGCCTCTGATCGGGGTCAACAACCGCAATCTGCGGACTTTTGAAACACGTCTGGAGACTTCTCTCGAGTTGCGTGTTCAACTCCCTGAAGACCGCTTGATGATCAGTGAAAGTGGCATTTCTACCCCAGCCGAAGTGGCGACTTTGCGTGACGCAGGTATCCATGTTTTTCTGGTGGGAGAAACCTTCATGCGTGCAGCAGACCCCGGTGTAATGCTCGCTCGACTGATGGGATATTAGAAGATCGAAATAGTCGAGTTACAACTCGTTACAATGTGCCTTTTCAACAATCGATAGGATGGCGAACCAAATCAAGATCGACGGGACCTGGTGTGCAGGTTGAAAAGGTTCTGTAAGGAGGTAGGATGAAAAAATCACTTTGGATAAGTGTGCTTTTCCTGTCATTGGCGGGCTGTGGCCCCATGATGATGGGAGGCGGCTACGAAGGCGGCTATCCCGGCTACGGAGGCTTCGGGGGGATGGACATGGGCTTTGGTGGCATGGATGGTGGGGGGATGGAGGGTTTTGGGGATGGGGGCTTCGGTGGTGATGATGACGATTGAGAAGGGAGACACAGTGATGAAAAAGACCTTACGGATGACGATGTTACTTATGGCTTTCGGCGTGACTGGCGCGTATGCCCAGGATTATCCGGCCGCGCCTCCGCCGCCCAATGAGCCTGCGCCCACACCCGGATCGCACGGGGATGCCGTGGAGAATGCGCAGCGGCACCTCGATCAGTTCAAGCAGGAATTGAATCTGACACCGGGCCAGCAAGCCACCTGGGACCATTATGCAAAAGATACCTTGAGTGCCGTTCGAGAAATTCGCGATCAAACCACGGCGGCAGGCAAACAGACGGATGTGCAACCGGCCCCGGTCCGTTTCGACCAGCACATTGCCTTGATGCGCCAGCGTCTCAAGGATTTTGAAAAGATGGATCAAGCCCTGAAGGACTTCTACAACACGCTCACGCCAGACCAGAAGGCGATTGCTGACCAGCATTTTTCACACCTGCGGCATTGATCGATTGATGGTTTCCTGTCCCCACACCCCTTAAAAACTGTTCTGAATCATGTTCAAGATGGTTATGTTTTAGAGATCGGGATTCACTCTTATGATGTCAGGTATTGTAAAGTTAGCACTGAATCGGCCATACACGTTCATTGTCATGGCGATTTTGATCATGCTGGGAGGGGTCTTTAGCGTAATTCGGACGCCGACGGATATTTTTCCCAATATCGGTATCCCGGTCGTCAGCGCGGTGTGGACATACAACGGCATGATCCCTTCCGACATGTCGGGGCGGGTCATTTATCCCTTCGAGCGTTATCTGACCAGTACGGTCACCAACATCGAGCATATCGAATCCCAGTCACTGCCCGGTTACGGGGTGGTGAAGATCTTTTTTCAACCGAATGTCGATGTCAACACCGCCATGGCCCAAGTCACGGCCATTTCACAAACCGTATTGCGCCAGTTGCCCTTCGGGATCACGCCTCCCCTGATCCTCAATTATAACGCGGCGACGGTGCCCATCATCCAGTTGGCGCTGTCCGGAAAAAAGTTTGGCGAGTCGACCCTGTTTGACATCGGTCAGAACTTCATGCGTCCCCAATTATCGACCGTGGAGGGGGCTGGTGTCCCTTCACCCTATGGGGGTAAGGTGCGCGAAATCATGGTGGATCTGAACCCCATCGCCATGCAGTCCAAGGGGGTTTCGGCCGCAGACATTGGAAAAGCCCTGGCGGAACAGAATCTCATCATTCCAGCGGGAACAGAAAAAATCGGCAGGTTCGAATATAACGTCTATCTCAATGACAGTCCGATGGATTTCAAGGAACTGAATGAGATGCCGGTCAAGGTGGAACAGTCCAAGTCCACTATTCGTGAGGCTCAGAGCCCCACGGTCTTGTTGCGGGATGTCGCCTATATCCGGGATGGTTATCCGCCCCAGATCAATATCGTGAAAGTGGATGGTCAGAAGTCCGTCTTGATGACCATCCTCAAAAATGGGGATACCTCGACGTTGACCATCGTGGAGGATGTTAAAAAGATGGTCCCCAAACTGCTCCTGGGGCTTCCGGACGGACTGAAGGTACAGCAATTGGCGGATCAGTCAGTGTTTGTCAAGGAAGCCATTTCCGGCGTGGTTCGGGAAGGGGTGACGGCGGCGCTCCTGACCAGTTTGATGATCTTGCTGTTCCTGGGCAGTTGGCGTTCGACCTTGATCGTCAGCCTGTCGATCCCTCTGTGTATTCTCTCCTCCATCGCAGTACTGTCCATGTTGGGAGAAACCCTGAATGTCATGACCTTGGGTGGACTTTCTCTGGCGGTGGGGATTCTCGTGGATGATGCGACGGTGATGATCGAGAATATCAATCATCACCTGGAAATGGGCAAGAAGGTGCGGGTGGCCATTACCGAGGCTGCCAGTCAAATCGTCCAGCCGGCGTTTGTTTCGACCTTCAGTATTTGTATCGTGTTCATCCCCATGTTTTTCTTGACGGGGGTTTCCAAGTATCTGTTCGTCCCCATGGCCGAGGCGGTCGTTTTTGCCATGATTGCGTCCTTTATCCTGTCCCAGACGTTTGTGCCCACCATGGCCAACTTCCTCCTGAAGGCTCATGATCATCATGCCCATCATGAACCCACGGGGAAGAAGGGGCCCGTGGTGAAGGTCCTCCTTTCACTCAACCGGTTTCAGCATGGTTTCGAGAAACGTTTTACGGCCCTGAGGTGGGGATATACCAGTTTGCTGGAGCGCGCGGTGAGCAGTCGCAAACGTTTCATCCCCATCTACATGTCGGTGGTCCTGGTTTCTTTTGTTCTGCTTCCGTTTTTGGGTAGGGACTTTTTTCCTTCGGTGGATGGCGGGCAGATCAAAATGCATATCCGCGCCCAGGTGGGAACGCGGGTGGAAAGTACGGCCGAATTGACAGACAAGATCGATGCCTACATCCGGACGGTCGTTCCATCCAAGGAACTGGAAGGGATCGTGGATAACATCGGGTTGCCCGTGTTCCCCATCAATTTGGCTTACATCAATACGGGAACCATTGGTCCGCAGGATGCGGACATCATGATCTCATTGAAGGAAGATCATCATCCAACGGAAAACTACGTCAGAAAACTGAGACGTGAGTTGCCAAGACGCTTTCCTGGCGTAGAGTTTGCCTTCCTGCCTGCGGACATGGTGGGACAGATCCTGAATTTTGGATCGCCGGCTCCCATCGATATTCAGGTGGGCGGCCCCAACTGGGATGAAAATTACAAATACATTCAAATGATGCGCAGTAAACTGGAACTGATCGACGGAATCGCCGATGCACGGGTTCAGCAGTCCACCAACTATCCCCAGTTCAATGTGAACGTCAATCGGATCCTGGCCAAAACTTTGGGGTTTTCGGAAAAGGATGTGACGGACAGTTTGGTCAGCACGTTATCGGGGAGTTTTCAGGTGGCGCCGACCTTCTGGCTCAATCCCCAAAACCGCGTATCCTATCCGATCGTGGTGCAAACCCCCCAATATCGAGTGGATACCTTGTCGGATCTGGAGAACACCCTGGTGAGCAGTGCCAGCACGCACAAGGTACAGGTGTTGGGTGCCCTCGCCAGTATCACGCGGGACCGGGGCGATGCGGTGGTCACCCACTACACCATCATGCCCAGTTTCGACTTGCTGGCGACGACGCAGGACCGCGATCTGGGGGGGGTTTCCTCGGATGTGCACAAACTCATCGAAACGACCAAGGGGGCCATTCCCAAGGGGGCCACGGTACGGTTGCAGGGTCAAGTACCCATCATGGAGTCTTCATTTTCCGGACTGCTCATGGGTCTGGTATTTTCCATCGTGTTGATTTACCTGTTGATCGTTGTGAATTTCCAATCCTGGCTGGATCCTTTCGTGATCATTACGGGGTTGCCGGCCGCGTTGGCGGGTATCGTCTGGATGTTGTTCATCACCCACACGCGAGTCTCTGTGCCCGCGCTGACGGGCGCCATCATGTGTATGGGAACGGCAACGGCCAACAGCATTTTGGTGATCAGTTTTGCGCGTGAACGTCTGACCATCAATAAAAATTCCACGCTGGCCGCAATCGAGGCCGGATACTCTCGCTTCAGACCTGTATGTATGACGGCATTGGCCATGATCATCGGGATGGCGCCGATGGCATTGGGGCTTGGAGAAGGCGGAGAACAGAATGCTCCCTTGGGGCGCGCAGTCATCGGGGGGCTGATGTTTGCGACCGTGACGACATTACTGTTTGTTCCGGTTGTGTTTAGTCTGGTCCATGCCAAGGACAAGTTTGACACGGAAAGCGATGAGGGTAACGGTCTTGAAGGCCGATCAGAAGAAATGAATGGAGCCAGCCATGCAGGATGAAGATCTGTTTGATATCGATGAACTGAAAAGTCTTCCCAAAAAAAGCATCAAACCGATGGCATGGGTCGTAGGGGTACTGGCCATTTCCTTGGCGGTATGGGGGATTTTTTCACGCAACCGAGATGCTCGTGAATTGCATGTATGGACGGAAGCCCAGGCCATACCCTCGGTCAAGGTATTGCACCCGTATCGCAGTGATAAAACGGCCAGTCTGGTATTGCCTGGGACCATTCAGTCCTACTATCAGGCGCCAATTTTTGCGCGCGTCAATGGTTATCTCAAATTCTGGTACCACGATATTGGCGATCGGGTGAAAGCAGGGGATATCCTGGCCGTGATCGATACGCCCGATCTGGACCAACAATACGAACAAGCCAAGGCCAAGGTTCTCAAGGCCAAAGCGGATGAAAATCTGGCTCAGATCACTGCGGATCGTTGGCAGAAGTTGGTGGTGACCGATGCGGTCTCGAAGCAGGAACGGGACCAGAAAGTAGCCGATCTGGAAGTGAAAAAAGCGGAGGTGAAAGGAGCCGAAGCCGATCTTGGGAACATACAGGCTTTTGAAGAATTCAAAAAGTTGCGGGCCCCGTTTGACGGGGTGGTGACCGCCCGGAAGACGGATATCGGTGCGCTGATCGATGCGGGTAAGGGGGGGGAGTTGTTTACCGTCTCTCAGATCAACCCCTTGCGTCTGTATGTCCCCGTCCCACAGTTCTACGCGCCCATGGTCAAGTTGGGGATCGAGGCCACGTTGCAGGTCCCCGAGTATCCGAACAACATATTCAACGGCGCCGTCATACAAACCTCAAAAAACATCAGTCAGAAAACCGGAACCATGCTGGCAGAACTGATCGTGGATAATTCCGATCAGCGCTTATCTCCGGGGGACTATGCGGAAGTCAAGTTCAGCCTGGCCGGAAAGGAAAATAACAGCCTGCGTGTGCCTTCCAGCGCACTCATCCTGAGAACCGATGGCATACGGGTGGCCGTGGTGACCAAAGATGACCATATTCAACTGAAGAAAATCAATGTGGGACGCGATTTCGGGCGTGATGTGGAGGTTCTGGCGGGGGTCACTACCCTGGATGATGTGGTGGATAGCCCCCCCGATTATATTTTTGAAGGAGAAAAAGTCACAGTGATGCCTGCCAAGGTAGTTCCAGGAAAATAACATGAAACCACTGGGCACATTTCTCTATTCGGCAGTAACCATTGCCCTGTTGGGCGGGTGTTCCTTCATTCCCGACTACCATCGTCCTGACAACTGGAAAAGTGGCGTATTCAAGGAGGATGGGCCATGGCGTCTGGTGCACCCGGCGGATGCACAATCGCGGGGAGATTGGTGGACGTATTTCAATGATGCCACGTTGAACCAGATGGAGAAGGAACTCAACAGCGGCAACTTTGTGATTCAGGAAGCGCTGGAACGGTATGACCAGGCCACGGCATTCCTGACACAGCAGGATGCCCAACTGTATCCCCAAATCAATTTTGTGGGAGATGTCACCACCAATCGTCAATCCGCCCACCGCTTGTACCGTAACGGGAATCAGGCCAATGTCAATGGTGATACGATCGGGGGCATCGGGTTCGTCTACGAGATTGACTTTTGGGGAGCCATCAGAAGTGCCATCGCTTCGGCTGAAGCGACGGCACAAGCCAGCAAGGCGGATATCGAGTCGGCGCGTCTCAGTCTTGAAGCTTTGCTGGCCAGTGATTACGTCAAGTTGAGAGGGCTGGATTCGGAGATCGGTTTGCTGGAAGTGACGGTCAAGGATTACGAGCATGAACTCGAATTGATGCAACAACGTCATGACGTGGGGATTACCTCCGGTCTCGACGTGGCACGTTCCCAGGCGCTTTTGGAAGAAACCCGGGCGCAGGTAGCCAAGACGGTGGGTGCACGGGCGATCTACGAGCACTCCATTGCGGTACTGCTGGGGCGGGAACCGGCCACCTTCACCCTGAAGGCGGACACCGACTGGATTTATCGTGCTCAATATGGAGCCATTCCCAAGGTCATCCCCTCGGAAGTTTTACAACGGCGCCCGGATATCGCTGCGGCAGAGCGGAATATCGTGGCGGCCAATGATCAGATCGGTGTGGCCAGAACCGCTTTCTTTCCGACGATCTCCTTGATGGCGCTGGCCGGGTTCGAAAACAATGGGTATGGAGCGTTGGCGTCCGCGCCCAATACGTTCTGGTCCTTGGGGCCTTTGGCGTTTTACAATATCTTTGATGCAGGGTTGCGCCAGGCAGTGGTGGATCAGGCAACCTCCAAGACGCGTCAACAGACCGACAAATATCGCCAGACTGTTTTGACCGCATTCAAGGAAGTCGAGGACAGTCTGTCCCAGATCAATAATCTGGGAACGGATGATGAGCACCAGAAGTTGGCCGTGATAGCAGCGCGCCGAACCTTTGATTTGGCGAATCATCGGTACATCGAGGGCGCATCCAACTATCTGGACGTGATCGATGCCGAAGCCATACGACTGCGCACCGAACGCGAGGAGATTTATGTTCGCACGGCGCTCAACCAGTCCGTGGTGGACTTGGTGCGCAGCATCGGCGGATCCTGGTAAAACGGACTCGAAGGGTGGAGAACCCCGAAGAGGGGGTGAGAGGCAAAAGAAAAAGCGGAGGGGAAATTCCCCTCCGCTTTTTCTTTTGGAGCATCGGATGTTACATGGGGTAGAAACGAATACTGGTAAGGATCATGTTGTCGAAGGTATAGGGGGTGAAGGCACCGCCATATTGACTGGCGCGCACCGAGAAGGCGCTGACTCCGGTATGAGAATACTGGACCCCGACTTTGGCGGCTCCATAGTAGCCTTTGTAGGCTGCCCACCAGAATCCCAGAGTTTCCTGGGTGACGCTGTTCAGATTATAGGGCGTGTATCCTGACAGGGCCGCACTGTTGGTAAACTGCCCAGGATTGGCCAGGACATTGTTGCCGTACCCGTAGGTTTGGCCGCCCTGGGTATAGGTATATCCGTTGATCCAATCCCGTCCGATGTCGGCATAGATATCGAAAGTGGGTTTGACATGCAAGGTCAGTCCGGTCAGGAAGGATCCGCCGCGCATTGGGGTCAGTTCACCGTTGGGCCCAATGGTGGCATCGTTCAGGGTGGACGTTCCATAACGTCCGACCCCATTCCCGTATAATCCGCTCACTTTGAAATCCAGGGTATGGGGGATGATTTTCAGGACGGATCCAAAGCCCATCGAGCCGGCCCAACTGCTCTGTCCGGCAGCTGTGACATTGGCATTGGTATAGGTGCCGTCAAAATTGCGCAGCAGGCCAAAGACTTCATAGTGACCCCGCTCGGTTTCCATGGCCAGTTTGCCGATGATGTCCGGAAACTTGTTGACCGAGTAATTGCCGGGCGTCAACAGTCCGCCCGCCTGGGCGGGAAGGGTGTAACTGTTCAACACCCCCGTGGGGGTGGATCCCGCTACCCCGGAAGTCTGGGATTGTTCCAGGGAAATCGCTGCCCAGTATTTCTTGTCCCAGTCTTTGACGACACGAATCTGGGCTTGCCGGTTCCACACGAAGCCGGGCATGTACTCTGCGTCAATGACGACAGGGATTTCTTCATTACGCGGGGTGACCCCTTGGGTATTCAGGACGGCAAGGGACCAACTCTGTCCTGCCAGTAGATGCCACCCTATGTTCGTCCAGTCGATGTTGGTGTACAGATGCCGGACGCGCGCCGTATAGGAATTGCTCTGGGTTCCGTTGGCCGTCGGGCTGTCTCCCAACCAGTCCATTTCGTAGTATCCGGTCACCAGGGTATTCTTGTCTGCATTGCCTTGGGCCATCACCGAGAAGCGGGACTGACGAGCCGTCGCATTGAAACTGGACTGATTGTAATAGCCTGAAGCCGCTGCCTGACTTTGTGCTGGCGTGAGCAACAGGTTGCCGGGATTGGGGTTGAAGGGGATCTTGCTGAAGGGGGAGTTGATGTCTGCTTGCAGATTGCTGCTGCGTATCGCATTTTCTTCCGCCAGATACCCGCCGAAGGCCAGGGTGACCCCATCCATGATAAAGCCACCCTGATTTTTGTTGGTGGTGGGGATCAGGTCCCACTGGTCTTGAATGGCCTTGAACTTTCCTGAAATCTCGAAAGTCTGGGCTTGGAGTTGCTGATGCTGACCCTCGAGTTCCTGGTTTTTATCGGAAATTTGTTGGGTCTTATCCACAATCTCCTTGTTTTTATCCGCAATTTCCTTGTTCTTTTTCTGGATATCTTCCATTTGCGCCTTCATTTCCTGCAGGCGTTGTTCCAATTCATTGACTTGCTGCTGCATCTGCTGGATTTGTTGGTCATCCGCGAATGCCGTGGGGAGTACCAATGCCGACAGCAGGGCCGCAACAGTCCGCTTGGCCGTTAAACCTCTTTTCGAGGAACTTGGACAGGTTCTCGAAGGGGGCGAGACATATCGTGTATTAGACATGGAAATTTTTTCCAAATTAATGAGTTGGGTAAGGTAGTTCCGTGGTTCCGTAACACTTTGACACAGGTTTATGACAAAAATATGACGTTTGAATGACACTTTTATGACAGTGGAAAAGGGGTGCCAAGAGTGAAATCTTGGGTGGTCGGGTTCTGAGGTAGAATGGCGCCATTGTTTTGGAGTGTTGCCATGACCGACTTGCCCCTCTCTGCCGATCTGAAAAGTACTGTCCTGATCGAGGCGCTGCCCTATATCCAGCGTTTTCACGGCAAGACCATCGTGATCAAATACGGGGGGAACGCCATGACGGAAGTTGCGCTGCAGGAAAAGTTTGCACGCGACGTCGTATTGCTCAAACTGGTCGGAATGAATCCGGTGGTGGTCCATGGGGGTGGACCTCAAATCGGTGAATTATTGAAACGGGTCGGCAAGCAAAGTGAATTTATCCAGGGGATGCGGGTCACGGACGATGAAACGATGGACGTGGTGGAGATGGTATTGGGTGGACTGGTCAATCAGGACATCGTCACCCTCATCAACAAGGCGGGTGGGAATGCGGTAGGACTGACCGGCAAGGACGGCAACTTCATTCACGCGCGCAAACTGATGCTCAAGGCGCCCGATACTTCGGAGGAGGCCATCGACATTGGTCAGGTGGGGGAAGTGGTGCGCATCGACCCCGGCATCGTCAATCTGCTTTGCCATCAGAACTTCATCCCGGTGATTGCGCCGTTGGGGGTGGGCGAGCAGGGAGAAGCGTACAACATCAATGCGGATCTGGTGGCGGGAAAATTGGCCGTGACCCTCCAGGCGGAAAAGTTGCTCTTGCTCACCAATACGGCGGGCGTTCTCGATCAGGCCGGTGAGGTATTGACCGGATTGAATGCCCATCGGGTGCAGGCATTGATCCAGGATGGCACCATCCGTGGCGGCATGTTACCCAAGGTGGCTTGTGCGCTGGATGCGGTGCAGAATGGGGTCAAGACCGCCCATATCATCGACGGGCGGGTCCCGCACGCAGTACTCCTGGAAGTATTGACTGACGAAGGGATTGGTACCCTGATTCGCGGGGCCGCAGCCAACCGGGGGTCTTGAACAGCCAACCGGGCCTCAATTCAGATCGGGCATGATGCGTTTCATGAATCCGTCGAAGAGGGGCACGGTGAATCCCGTATCTCCATGATAGGGGCTCCAGACCATGCCTTTCGCGATGATTCCGGGTCGAGAGGGCCAATCTGGGGAAAATCGAACAAGCGCTCGGCATAGGATTTTGCTTTTCCCATCTGTCCTCGTAACTGTGGCAGGCCTGCGCCCACCAACACGATCGGAAGGCTGCGTTGGGCGCAGC
>JAJZFH010000029.1:0-68489 GCA_021805445.1 Pseudomonadota bacterium | reverse complement strand
GCCAATTCGTCTTCACGGACATATTGAAGTTCATCGATGAACAGGGCCAAGGCTGTCTTCGCACTTTGGGCGGCCAGGCCGATGGCTTCCAGAAGTACGGTGAGATCATTTTCCAGGTCACCGTTGTCTGCCAATCCGGGTTCGGGTTCCAGGTCAATGCCGACTTCGATATCCTGATAGCGCACCTTGAGTGCTTTGACGAAGCCGGACAAACCGCGCAGGGCCCGTTGGGCCAACGCTTTGGCCTGTTCCTGATGAGACAGGCGCAGTGACGCCAGACGGCAACTGGGGTGCCAGAAGGGCAGGTAAAGAGCGACCCTCCGGGGCCTCGGTACGGACTGTGTGGAAACCGGCGGTTTCTGCATCATCGCGCATTCGATCCAACAGGACGGTTTTCCCCACCCCCCGCAAACCCACCATCAACACACTTTTGCTGGGTTTGCCCAAGCGAATTCTGGCCAGAGCAATATGTACGGTGGACAGTAAAGAGTCCCGTCCCGCCAGTTCCGGGGGAGGGGTACCGGCACCCGGCGCGTAGGGGTTGCGAATGGAATCCATGGGCAAATTATAGAAGGTTTATATAAAGTTAGCAAAAAAACATAAACTTGCTATAAATTAAATTTTCCGGTCCGGCAAGCGGCAAATAATGGGGGACAAATTGACGTAAACTTTTGGCGTTTTCGGCGCCCCTCGGGAGAAAAAGAGGTATCATGACCGTCAGTCCTGGATGGGAATCCATGACTGATGGGATAAGGGAACGGTTCGAACGGGATCAGGGTGGAGCACAATGCTTGCAGGCCTTATGGATAAAGTGAAATTTCCCCGTGGCCTATTTGCGGGCGTTGAGTTTGAAGGACGTCATCACGGTCCCCTGGATCGGATTCTGGGGGAATTTGATCGAGCCTTGCGAACCCTGGCCGCCCCTGCCCAGGGCACTCGCCCGAATCCGGCGCGCGGGTTGCCGGAAGCCGATCTCGATGCGCAGGCGCGCCAGCATACGGCTCGCCTCATGCGCATCAATCATACCGGGGAAATTTGCGCCCAGGCGCTCTATCAGGGACAAGCTCTGACGGCCCGCATTTCTGCCAACCGGGATGCCCTGCGCGGGGCTTCGGCCGAAGAGGTGGATCACCTGGCGTGGTGTGAAGCGCGGATTGGTGAATTGGGTGGACGTACCAGTTTTCTCAATCTGTTCTGGTACGCGGGGTCATTGGCTTTGGGGGTGGCGGCAGGGTTGGCCGGAGATCGCTGGAACCTGGCCTTTCTCAAGGAAACGGAACGACAGGTGGAAGGACATCTGGCGGGACATCTGGCTCAGATCCCTGCTGCCGATCAGCGCACCCGCGCCATTGTGGAACAAATGAAAAAGGACGAGGCCGGGCATGCCGAGCTGGCCCAACGCCTGGGGGCTGCAGAATTTTCGCCGTCCCTCAAATGGGCCATGCGCCTGTCGTCCAAACTCATGACGCGGTCGGTTTATTGGGTTTGAGTCAGCAGGGAAATGCGTTTCCAGGCCCCTGAACGCCAGCGCGCCCAGAGGGCCAATCCCAGACAGAAGGCATAGACAAAGGCGGCCATCCACCCTCCAGTGGCACCCCATCCCCATTGAGGCAGGAAATTGACCCAGCCCTGTCCGGGGGAGAACGTCAGGGCGTGACAAAGGGGCAGGAATATCCCCCAGGAACAGGCCAGCAGGAGCAAGGTGGGGACTTTGACATCGCCCGCGCCCCGCAGGCAGAAGGCGCTGGACAGGTTGAGCGCATCAAACACCTGATATCCTGCGGCAATCCATAACAGGGAAACGCAGAGCGCCATGACCTGCGCCCCTTGGGGGTCGCCGGGCGTGAGAAAGGGGGGAATGACCCAGGCTGCCGACAGAGCCAACAGGATGCCAACCACTCCCATGTAGAGTACGGCCATGCGAATGATGACGCGGGCGCAAGCCTCGGCCCAGGATTTGTCCCCCGCCCCGATGGATTGTCCCACGAGGGTGGTGCCCGCCAAGGCAATGCCGATGGCAGGAAGATAGGAAACCGAGGTCAGCATCATGACGATCTGGGTGGCGGCTCCGTCCACGGCACTCAATTTGACCTGCATGAGTTGGAAAAGCCCCAGACCCACCACATCCATGGCGGGGAATAAACCGGTGGGAAAGCCAATGGCGAAGACCTGTCGAATCGAGGGCCAATGAGGTCGCCAGGTTCGACCGGTATGGAAGCGGGTGCGGAAAGCGGGGCGCAGGAAAACGGCCATTGCAATGACGACGCCGATGGCCTGGGCGCCAGTGCTTCCCCAGGCGGCACCGGCCATGCCGAGGTGCCAGTGAAATATGAACCACTCGTTGAGCAGAGCATTGCTGAGGGCGACCAGTGCCATGATCCAGAGAGCATGACGGGGTTGGCTGATCCCATTGAAAAAGGAATTCAGAGCGAAGATCAGGGTGGATAGGGGGCCACCCAACAGGCGCGGGAACCAGAAAGATGCGGCGAGGTCGTGGACTTCGGGGGGGAGGTCAAAGATGGCCAGCAGTGCCGGTCCCGCATATCCGATCAATAAAAACAGGGGAGTGGTGGCCAAGGCTGCCCATAACCCACTCCAGGTGGTGCGTCCGACGGCAGGGGCGTTTTCTGCACCAAAGTGCTGCGCCACAATGGCCTGGACACCGATACCGACGCCACCCAGCAACAGGAAAAACATGAAGATCAGGTAATAACAGGCCGCCATGGCCGCCATGGCGGCGGTGGAAAGGCGTCCGATGAACCAGGTGTCGGTCAGGTTCAGGACGACCTGCAAACTACTGTTCAGGAACAGGGGCAAAGCCAGCGCCAAGACGGCGCGCAGGTCTACATGGCGATGTCCCCGCGAGTCCAGGCGCAGGGCGGGAAGGGCATGTCCGGGCATTACTTGCAGCACACGCGGGCAAATTTCCGTTTTCCTGCCTGCAATGTCATTTCAGTGCCGGGAAAAAAACGCAGAGACTGATCCGTAGCCTTTTCTCCATCGATGCGAATGCCTCCATTATCGATCAGACGACGGGCTTCGGAGGTGGTGTTGGTCAGTCCGGCACGGTGCAGCAGTTGGGAGAGCAGCAATCCTTCGATGCCCACCGAAATCTCGGTGAGGGGCAGATCATCGGGCAGGACATGGTCCCGAAACCGGGATTCAAAGTCTTCCAGGGCTCGTCTGGCCGCGTCATGGCCATGGAAGCGCGTGACGATTTCCTGGGCCAGGCGAACCTTGATGGTGCGCGGGTTGAGTCCTTCTTCAACGGCGTGCTTCCAGTGGGTCAGGGTGGTCAGGGATTCGAAGGAGAGCAGTTCCAGATAGCGCCACATGAGCGGGTCGGAAATGGACATCAATTTTCCGAATTGGGTGGTGGGCGTGTCTTCGATGGCAATGAAGTTGCCCTGGGATTTGGACATCTTGTTTATCCCGTCGGTCCCCTCGAGCAAGGGCAGGGTGAGGATGCACTGAGGGCGTTGTCCATAGTGCTTCTGCAATTCTCTGCCCATCAGCAGGTTGAATTTCTGATCGGTACCGCCGAGTTCCAGATCGGCCTCGAGTGCCACGGAATCATATCCCTGAACCAGAGGATAAAGAAATTCGTGGAGAGCAATGGGTTGTTCCATGCGATATCGTTTGGAAAAATCATCCCGTTCCAGCATGCGTGCCACGGTATGGGTGGCAGCCAGACGGATCAGGCCGGCGGCGCCCAGTTCGTTCATCCAGGTGCTGTTGTAGGCCAGGGTCGTCCGATGGGGATCGAGAATGCGAAATACCTGGCTTTGATACGTGGCGGCATTGAGCGCAACCTGCTCCGGGGTCAAGGGAGGGCGGGTGGCATTGCGTCCGGTAGGATCGCCGATCAATGCCGTGAAATCTCCGATCAGGAAGAATATTTCGTGACCCAGGTCTTGCAGTGTCCTGAGTTTGTTCAGCAGGACGGTGTGACCGAGGTGTAGATCCGGCGCCGTGGGGTCGAACCCTGCCTTGACTCGCAGCGGCTTCCCTTCCCGAAGCCTTAGCAGGAAATCTTCCTCGGGGAGGATTTCGTCGGTCCCCCGGCGAATTTCCTCCCAACGGTCGATAGATGATAACTTTTTGTCATTCATGGGGAATTGTGCCTGCGTCAGGTTTCTGTTAGACTGGCGCGCATGAACTCACTCAAGCAACGTGCGCAAGCGCTCAAACGCTGGATTCTAACCCAAAACGCCACCATCGATGCGACGGATGCTCGCCGTAGCGGACAGGTTGCGACCCTCCTCATGATGCTGTTCGGGGTGGCGATGGCCTTTGGAATGACCCCTGGGGTTTCCATGCAGACGGTTCCCCTGGCTCCGGTCATCGAGGACATGACGGCGGATCTGGGGACGGCAACACCCACACCGGGCACTTTCATTCAGCAGGATCAGATTCGTTCGGGCGATACCCTGGCTGCCCTGCTGTTCCGTATGGGCGTGAGCGACCAGGCTGCCCTCGATTTCATTGCGTCCGATCCAAAAGCGCGCGTCATCTATCAGCACATGGCTCCCGGCAAACCCATTCGCGTGGAACATGCAGCCAACGGCGATCTGGTCTCCCTGCATTTTCCCTACGGCGACAAAGGGACATTGGTGGTTTCGCATACCCTTTCGGGGTTTTCCTCCAGCTTGGTGGGAGAGGGAAACTTGCACCGCATCATTCAGGCCAATGGGACCATCCACAGTTCCCTTTTTGCCGCAGCGGACAGCGCGGGCATTCCGGACAGCGTGACGCATCAGTTGACCCGCTTGTTTTCCACGGATATCGATTTTCACAACGACTTGCGTTCCGGGGATACCTTTTCCGTGGTCTATGAAGCCACCCAGAATGACTTCGACCAACTGGTGCCGGGCAAGATCCTGGCGGCCGAGTTCGTCAACAAGGGGGTGACGATCCGCCGCGTCTATTATGAAAATGCGGAGGGGGGAGACTACTACACACCGGACGGGCATGGTTCCAAGGCCTCTTTCCTGCGCTCTCCCATCGAATTCTCGCGCATCACCTCGGGCTTTTCTGCGGCGCGCTTTCATCCTATCCTGAAAACCTGGCGAGCCCATAAAGGCATCGATCTGGCGGCCCCCAAGGGGACCCCCATCGTGGCCGTAGCCAATGCCACAGTGACCTATGCGGGATGGCGCAATGGCTATGGAAACATGATCGAGTTGCATCATGCCAATGGGATCGATACGGTTTATGGGCACCTTTCGGCTTTTGCTGGCGGGTTGCATTCCGGAGAAAAAATTCATCAGGGTGACTTGATTGGTTATGTGGGGATGACGGGCTGGGCGACCGGTCCTCACTTGCACTACGAATTCAAGATCAATGGTGTTCAGCACGATCCGCTGGGTCCCGAGGTGCCGCGCTTTGCCAGTACCGACCTGACCGGTCATGCCCGTACCCAGTTTCTTTCGGCCACGGCGCCCTATCTCAAGCAACTCGATGCCGTACGCGGCAGTGCCTTCGCCAGTTTCGAATAATTCCGGATCCTCCCTCTATGTGGGGTTGATGTCAGGGACCAGTCTCGATGGTGTCGATGGGGTTCTGGTGGATTTTTCCGTGCCAGTTCGGCCCAGGGTTTTGGCCCAGGCACAGCGCACTTTTTCCGTTGATCTGCGCATGGACTTACTGGATTTGACCCGTCCGGGGGTCAATGAATTGGAGCGTGCTGCTTGCCTGTCCCGGACACTTTCCTCGCTTTATGCCGAAGTGGTTCATGAGTTGGTTCAACGAGCAGGACAGGGAGATTTTCCCGTCGTTGCGGTGGGGTGCCATGGGCAGACGGTACGTCATCGTCCAGAACAGGGGTTCAGTCTCCAGTTGGTGAATGGGGCTTTATTGGCCGAATTGACCGGTATGACGGTCATTACCGATTTTCGTTCGGGAGATATTGCGGCCGGTGGGCAGGGGGCGCCACTGGTTCCCGCCTTTCACGCCGCACTGTTCCGGCATCCCTCGATTCCCCGTCTGATTCTCAATCTGGGCGGCATCGCCAATCTGACGTTACTCATTCCGGGACTGGCTACCCGAGGTTATGATACCGGCCCAGCCAACCTGTTGATGGATGGCTGGATCAACCGGTGCCTGGGGCATCCCTTCGATCCCGAAGGTCGTTGGGCGGCGCAAGGACATTGTCATCCGGCCCTGCTGGATTCCTTGCTGAACCATCCTTTTTTTCAGCGCAGTGCGCCCAAGAGTACAGGACGCGAAGATTTTTCACTGGAGTGGCTGGAGGGGCGAGGGGAGTGGGTGTCTTCATTGCCGCTCGAGGATGTTCAGGCGACTTTGCTGGAATTGACGGCGCGCTCAGTGGCTGCTGCGGTGCAGGCGGAGTGCCGGGGGCACAAGGGTGCAGAACTGTATGCCTGTGGGGGTGGAGCGCTGAATACCCAATTGATGAAACGCTTGCAGATCCTGATGCCCGAGATTTGGGTGCGATGCACAGACGAATTGGGGGTGCCGGCGCAACAGGTGGAAGCCTTGGCTTTTGCCTGGTTGGCATGGGCGCGCGTGCAGGGGAAAGCCGGGAATCTGCCCGAGGTAACGGGCGCGCGCCATGGCGTCGTGCTGGGCGCGCTTTATTCGCCTTGAGGCGTGGGGTTCCGACGCCGGGCGCGCGGATGCGCCTGGTCATAGACTTGAGCCAGATGCTGGAAGTCGAGGTGGGTATACACCTGGGTCGATGTGATATGGGCATGTCCCAACAATTCCTGTACGGCGCGCAGATCGCCGCTGGACTGGAGCAGGTGGGAAGCAAAAGAATGGCGCAGGACATGGGGATGGACCCGGTCATCCAGACCCAATTGGCGTGTGCGCAACGTCACGCGTGCTTCGATGGCGCGCATGCTCAGGGCCGAACCACGGATACTGACGAACAAGGGGGTTTCTGGTTTCAGGGGACGCAGGGGGTGATGGGCCAGCCAGAGTGTCAGGGCTTCCCGGGCCTTTTGGCCCACGGGGACGATGCGGAATTTGTGTCCTTTCCCCAGCACGCGCACCAAACCTTCACTCGAGTTCAGGTCCTGTAGGCGCAGATGGGCCAATTCTGCCAGACGCAAGCCGGAAGAGTAGAACAATTCCAGCATGGCTCGGTCCCGTTCGTCCAGCATGTGATTACCCGGTATGTTCATCAACTTGCAGGCTTGGTCCGGGGAGAGGGCGTGGGGCAGGGGTCGGGGGGATTTTGGCGGAGGGACCCCGTGACAGGGATTGAGGGCGGCGTGATGAAATTTCACCAGATAATCAAAAAAACCGCGCCAAGCCGACAGGCTTCGGGCTAGGCTGCGTCCGGACAGCCCTTGCCCATGTAGTTTTCCCAGGAGGCGACGGATCTGCTGGGCAGTGACCTGGGTAAGATCGGCGTGGGCAACGATCAACGGGTTCAGGTCGCGCTGGTAACTGGAAATCGTTCGCGGGGACAAGCCTCGTTCGAAGCGCAGTTGATCGAGATAGGCGCGGGTCAGAGAAGGAGAATCAGGACTGTTCATGGGCGCGCAGGGCCGTACTGATCAGGTCAGTGATGCGCTGCAGGTAGAAGATGCCCATGTCTGGGTAAAAACGGTTTTCATCGGGCGAGGCCAGCAGCAAGGCGCCAAAAGTTTCACTGTCACGCAGGGGCAACAAAGCGAAGGATTTCAGGCTGGGGGCCAACTCGCCAAACCACTGGTCGCATTGCACGGGCGTGTGGTGCCCACAGCGTGGGGTTTCTACATGGGCGATGGCTTCCTTCTGGATCTGGGCCACAGGTTGGAAGGCGGGATGTTCCAAAGCGTCGCCCTGAATCCCCCAGAGGCGCAAGGTGGCGTGGGGGACCCCGAAATGATGCAGCATCTGATGCTGGATGGTGTCGAGCACGCCTTTCAACGTGCGTTGAACCAGCAATCGCACGGCCAGTTGGTGAACCTTGCCGCTGATATTGTCATTGGTTTCTGCGTAGCCGATCAATTCGGACAGGCGTTGTTCCAGAGTGCGGTTCTTGTTGCGCAGGGTCAGCAGTTGGCGTTCGCTCAAGGAAACGGTATGGTTTCCGTGCGGATGCGGAATCTGAATTTCATTCAATACCGCTCCGTGCAACACAAAAAACTCCGGGTTGTCCTTGAGCCAGGAGGCAACGATTTCAGCGTCCAGCATGGGTAAGTTCCTCGATGTTCGGGATGTGGACGATCCCGGTGTAGACAGTGACAGCAGGACCGGTCATCCACACAGGATGTCCAGCGCCCTGCCATTCGATGAGCAGTTCTCCGCCGTGGGTCGTGACGTGCACGAGAGGATCCAGTCGCTCCAGACGTTGACCGGCTACGACGGCAGCGCAGGCTCCCGTACCACAGGCCAGAGTTTCTCCAGCGCCACGTTCATAAACACGCAGATGGATATGGGTGCGATCCACGATCTCCATGAATCCGGCATTGACCCGTTCCGGAAACGAGGAATGACGTTCGATCAGCGGGCCTTCCGTGTCGACGGGCGCGTGGGTGATTCGTTCGACCACCTGCACGGCATGGGGATTGCCCATGGAGAGTACGGAAAAAGTGCGGGTCACCTTTCCAAGGGACAAATCATAGGTGGGTTGGAGGGCAGGGGCCAGAAAGGGGATGCGGACAGGATCGAAGAGGGGTTCGCCCATGTCGACCCGTACGTTGCCATCCGGCAGCAACTCCGGTTCGAGCACGCCTGCCAGGGTTTCGACGCGCAAGCGGGTGCGCTGCGTCAGGTTTTGATCACGAACATAACGGGCGAAGCAACGGACCCCATTGCCGCAGTTGGCGACTTCCCCCCCATCGCGATTGAAAATTCGGTAACGGAAGTCATTCGCAGCGTCTCGTGCCGGTTCTACCCACAGGATCTGATCACAGCCTATGCCAAAATGGCGATCGGCCAACCAACGCAGTTGCATCGGGGTCAGGGCGAGGGTGGCCCGAACACCGTCGAGTACGACAAAATCATTACCCAAACCCTGCATTTTGGTGAAAGGAAGTGTCCCCATGGTCCCCGTACTGGGTGGTGTCGAAGGTGAAATGCTACGCTTTTTCTGGCTCACTGGGTAGATTGGGACTTCAAAGGGTCATCATAAGGAGACGTTTCTCCGGGAGGACGGGTCTTGAAGCGTTTGTGAGACCACAGATAATTGGCGGGTTGTTCGAGGATGCGCTCCTCGATGAAGTGGTTCATGCGGCGGGTATCCGCTTCATCGTCGCCGCTGGGAAAATGTTCCCAGGAGGGGAAGAAAGTGACTTCAAACCGCCCCGCCTCGAAATCGAGGTGGACGACGCAGGGAACGACGGATGCCTTGGCTAATTTGGTCATCCGGGCCAAAGCGGGGACGGTAGCCGCCTTGACTTTGAAGAAATCCACGAAAAGTGAATCTTTGGGGCCAAAGTCCTGATCTGGCAGGTAGTAGAGCAGCCAACCCGGTTTGAATGCCCGTAATACGCTACGCAAACTGTCCTGGCGGGCAAAGATCAGTCCTTTCCCCCAGCGTAGTCGACGTTCACGGATCAAGGCGTCAAGGGTGGGATGCTTGATTTTTGAGTTGATGGTGATGACGTCGAAATCCAGGGTCAGGAAGGGGCCAATGGTGTCTACCCCGAAGAAATGGGGCGTGAGCAGGATGACCGGCCCTTTTGTTTGGGCATGATGCACCTGTTCCAGACCCTGAAAATGAATCAGGGCGCGCAGACGCCGTTCAGAAGCGAACCAGGCTACCCCGAGGGCCAGGGCGCTGGTCACGAATCCTTGAAAATGACGGAGCGCCACTTGACGGCGCTGGGCATCACTCCACTGGGGAAAGCATAAGGCCAGGTTGATGAGGGTGACGCGACGCCGTTCGCGGGCGAGGGCAAAGGCCAGGGTGCCGAGCAGACGACCGGGGATCCACAGGGCCTCGAGCGGGAGCCAGTGGAGTAACCAAAGAGGGAAAAAAATCAGGCGCATCATGGCGCTAACGGGATTGCTGGTACAATTCCCGGCTGCGGTACTTTTCCAATTTTCGATAAAGGGCAGGGTTTGCCATGAGTGAGTATATTTTCTCTTCGGAGTCGGTATCCGAAGGGCACCCGGACAAGGTGGCCGATCAGATTTCTGACGGGGTTCTGGATGCCATTCTAACGCAAGATCCGCGTGCCCGGGTGGCCTGCGAAACTTTGACCAGTACGGGTCTCATCGTCATTTCCGGCGAAATCACCACCAAGGCACAGATCAACTACATTGATGTGGCACGGGACGTGGTGCGGCGCATCGGTTACAACAGTTCCGAGATCGGTTTTGATTACCAGACCTGCGCGGTGTTGACGGCCCTCAATCGGCAAAGTCCGGACATTGCTCAAGGGGTGGATGAAGGGAGTGGACTCGACCTCGATCAGGGGGCGGGTGACCAGGGGTTGATGTTCGGTTATGCCTGTGATGAAACCGACACGCTCATGCCTTTACCTATCCATCTGTCGCATCGCCTGATGCAGCGCCAGTCCGAATTGCGCAAGGACGGACGGATGCCCTTTTTGCGTCCGGATGCCAAATCGCAGGTGAGCGTCCGCTATGTCGATGGGCAGCCCGCCCGTATCGAGACGGTGGTTTTGTCGACCCAGCATCACCCCGAAATCTCTCATCAGCAACTCACCGAAGCAGTGATCGACGAGATCATCAAGCCGGTACTGCCCGCTCACCTGCTGGGACCCGACACCCGATATCTGGTCAACCCCACTGGCCGTTTCGTGATCGGAGGCCCCATGGGAGACTGTGGCCTCACTGGACGCAAGATCATCGTGGATACTTACGGGGGTGCCGCTCGCCATGGTGGGGGGGCGTTTTCGGGTAAGGACCCCTCCAAGGTGGATCGTTCTGCGGCCTATGCCATGCGCCATGTGGCCAAGAATGTAGTAGCCGCTGGGTTGGCCCGCCGATGCGAAGTGCAGGTGGCTTATGCCATCGGGGTCGCCCGTCCGGTCAGCTTGATGGTCAACACGTTCGGAACCGGGAAACTTCCCGATGAAAAGTTGGCCCAACTGGTCGAGCGGCACTTCGACTTGCGTCCCAAGGGCATCATTCAGTCCCTCGATCTGCTCCGCCCCATTTACAGCAAGACGGCGGCCTATGGTCACTTTGGGCGGGAAGAGCCGGAATTTACCTGGGAAATGCGCAATCGCGTCCAGGCACTACAGGCCGATGCCTGAGTTCTGGAATGAGCCAGTACACAACGAATGAATGGAGAGTTTCAATGAACGCGATTTCACAGACTTTGGTGGGTGACTTCAAGGTTGCCGATATGACATTGGCGGCATGGGGCCGCAAGGAAATCCAGATTGCCGAGAATGAAATGCCGGGGCTCATGGCCCTGCGTGCAGAATATGCCGAGCAACAACCACTGCAGGGGGCACGCATCGCCGGTTGTTTGCACATGACCATCCAGACCGCCGTCTTGATTGAGACACTGGTGGCCCTGGGGGCGGAAGTCCGCTGGAGTTCCTGTAATATTTTTTCCACCCAGGACCAGGCTGCGGCAGCCATCGCTGCCACAGGGGTTCCGGTGTTTGCCTGGAAGGGAGAAACGGAAGAGGAATTTTGGTGGTGCATCGAAAAAACCATCTTTGGGCCGGAAAACTGGTTGCCCAACATGATTCTGGATGACGGAGGGGATCTGACTCTGGTGATGCATGACAAGTATCCTCATCTGCTCGACTCCATTCGGGGTATTTCCGAAGAAACGACCACTGGCGTGCATCGTTTGAATGAAATGCTGAAGCGCGGAGAATTGAAGTGCCCGGCGTTCAACGTCAACGACTCGGTCACCAAGTCCAAATTCGACAATTTGTACGGATGTCGTGAATCCCTGATGGATGGAATCAAACGGGCGACCGATGTGATGGTTGCCGGAAAGGTGGCCGTGGTCGCCGGTTACGGCGATGTGGGTAAAGGGTGTGCTCAGGCCTTTCGTGGGCTGGGTGCGACGGTATGGATTACGGAAATCGATCCTATCTGTGCCCTGCAGGCAGCCATGGAGGGGTATCGGGTGGTAAACATGGATGAAGTGGCTGCTTTGGGCGATATCTTCGTCACTGCAACGGGCAATGTGGAAGTCATCACCCACGCCCACATGCAAGTGATGAAAAATGATGCCATCGTATGCAATATTGGTCATTTCGACTCGGAAATCGACATTGCTTCCCTGCGCAACTACCATTGGGACAATATCAAGCCGCAGGTGGATCATGTCATTTTCCCCGATGGCAAGCGTCTGATCGTATTGGCGGAAGGGCGGCTGGTCAATCTGGGGTGTGCGACGGGACACCCGAGTTTTGTGATGTCTGCTTCTTTCACCAATCAGGTCATGGCCCAGATCGAATTATGGAACAATCACGGGACCTACCCGGTGGGCGTGTACATTCTCCCCAAGGCGCTGGATGAGAAGGTGGCCCGCCTGCATTTGAAGCGCATCGGCGTGCACCTCACCTTGCTGACGGAAAAGCAAGCCGAATACCTCAACCTGCCTGTCACGGGGCCCTACAAACCCGAGCATTACCGGTATTGAAGCCATGAATCACGTGCATCATGAGCGGGTGTTCAGTTTTGAATTTTTCCCCCCCAAGACGTCCGAGGGGGCGGAAAAACTTCGTCACACCCGGCGCCAGTTGGCGCAACTCAATCCTGCTTTTTTTTCCGTGACCTATGGTGCGGGCGGGACTACCCGGGACCGCACCCTGGAAACCGTGGTGGAGATTCAGCAGGAAGGATATCCTGCTGCGCCTCATCTGTCCTGTATCGGCGCGACACGGGACAGTTTGCGCCAAGTCCTGGCGCAATACCGTCGCCACGGTATTCGTCATCTGGTGGCCTTGCGCGGGGACTTGCCTTCCGGTACTCTGGGGGGCGGTGAATTTCGTTACGCCAGCGACCTGGTACGTTTCGTGCGTGAAGAAACAGGAGACCACTTTTTCATTGAAGTGGCCGCCTATCCCGAGGTGCATCCGCAAGCACGCTCGGCGCAGGAAGGCATTCGCCACTTTCGGGAAAAAGTCGAGGCGGGGGCTGATTCAGCCATTACCCAATATTTTTACAATCCGGACGCTTACTTCAGTTTTGTGGAGGACTGTGATGCAGCGGGGATCACCGTGCCGATCGTGCCAGGGATCATGCCCATCGCCAATTTTTCACAATTGAGTCGCTTTTCCGAGGCCTGCGGTGCTGAGATTCCGCGCTGGATTCGCCAAAAAATGCAGGGCTACGGGGATGACAGCGCTTCCATCAAGGCCTTTGGTCTGGAAGTGGTGACTCACTTATGCGACCGGTTGCTGGAGGGAGGAGCGCCTGGGTTGCACTTTTACACCATGAACAGTGCCGGGCTGACGGCAGTCATCTGGGAACGGCTGCATTTGACTTGAGAGGGTGGGCCTGTATCCCTCTTCCGAGGTGAGTTTCCCGACTCTTACAGTCCCAGACTGATTAATGCCGACTCATTTTCTGAGCCCCGACCCAGTACCAACACCTTGAATAATTCGCCCATTTCTGCCGGGCTCAAGAGTTTTTGGACCGCACTGACGGCACGATAGTCGGTGTTGGTTTCCCCGTGTACTTTTTCAAGTTCGTGAAGAATCCCTTCTTCAATCAACCAGGCCGCCTGAGTCTGCCAGGTTTCGACTTGCATGCCTGCCCGACGGGCCGCCCGGGCAACCCGGGTAAAGTCCACATGAGCCGTGATGTCCTGAAGTCCGGGGTAAAGAAAAGGATCGCCATGGGCATGATGTCGATAGTGACACATCAACGTACCACCACTGCGTTGGGGATGGATGAATTCGCGTGCCGGGAAACCGTAATCGATAAAAAAAGCCCGACCGGTCTTCAACGTCTGGCCCAACAACGTCATCAGTCCTTCTGCAGCCAGAGCAACTTCCGTGTCATAGGGTTCGGGGTAGTCGGTCATGATCGGCATGCCCGCGAGGAGGGGGGAACTTTCGGGGAGGGGTTGAGTTTGCCAGCGCCAGCCCTCTTCCATCACCGCAATACCCCATTGGTGCCATTGTCCATTCTGCCAACGTACTCGTTGGACGGGTAGGGCATCCAGCACTTCGTTGGCCAGCACGACTCCTTCCAGTTCCGTCGGCCAATGTTCCAGCCATTCCACTCTGCGTTGCAAGTCTGGAGGCAACTGGCAGATTTTTTCCTGTTGTCGCTGTCGCAAGTCAGTGCTTACTTCCAGGATGGCATAACGTTTTGGCAGGCAATCTTTTTTTTCCAGGGCCTTCAACAGGTCTTGGGCCAACTGCCCCGTTCCGGCCCCCAATTCAAGTATCGTGGTGTCCTGTGAATTCAATTCCCCGAGGGTGCGTGCGAGAGGGTGGGCCAAGGTACGGGCAAAGAGGGGCGTCATCTCCGGGGCTGTGGTAAAGTCCCCGGCGGGGCCCAATTTGACTGCCCCTGCCGCATAATATCCCAATCCGGGTGCGTAAAGAAGTTGGTTCATGAAATCGGAAAAGTCGATCCATCCCCCGGCCCTGTCGATGGTTTCGTTGATATGTCGGATCAGTTGCTGACTGTGTTCTTTCGCTTCGACACTCGGCAACAATGCCTGGGTGGAATACCATTCCAAAGGTTCGGCCCTCAAATAGCGCGCATCATACTCCTATTTGATAGTATGACGATATTTACAGGATTTCAGGACATGACGATGAATTTTTTCTGGCAGATTGCGGGGTTCTTCCTGCTCCTGAATGTTGCTTGGTACCTGACCTACTCGAACAGATTCTGGGTGTACGTCAGTGGGTTCGTGCTCATGGGGTTCCTCATGCTCTACTCCCTGTTCGTCATCTTCAAAATTCTACGCAAGGACGCACGCCCCTCTTCCGATGAGTGACTCCCGCAGTTCCACCTTCATTCGCCTGCAAGAAAGACTGCGCAGTGCTTTGGGCAAGGCATTGGGAGATTACGCCATGATCCAGGATGGGGATACGGTCATGGTCTGTCTGAGTGGGGGGAAAGATTCGTATGCCCTGTTGACGCTTCTGCTGGATCTGCAAAAGCGCGCGCCCATCACTTTCAAACTCATTGCCGTCAATCTGGATCAGAAGCAGCCGGATTTTCCTGCGGATATTCTCCCCACCTATCTGGAGCAGTTGGGCGTGGATTACCGAATCATCGATGCCGATACCTATGCCATCGTCAAGGAAAAAATCCCGGCGGGAAAAACCACCTGCTCTCTCTGTTCACGCCTGCGCCGAGGGGTTCTGTACCGTACCGCCAAGGTGTTGGGGGCCAACAAGATCGCCTTGGGGCACCATCGCGATGACATGGTGGAAACCTTCTTTCTCAACCTGTTTCATGGGGGGCGCCTGAAAGGCATGCCCCCCAAACTCGTGACCGACGACGGACATCATGTCGTGATCCGGCCGCTGGCCTATTGTCGCGAAGAAGATCTGGCCCGCTACGCGCGCGGGATGGGCTTTCCCATCATTCCCTGCAATCTGTGTGGTTCCCAGGAAAATTTGCAACGCCAGGCCATCAAAAAGTGGTTGCAGGAGCAGGAAAAGGCGAATCCGGGACGCACCGACAATATTTTTCTGGGGTTGCAGTCAGTCACGCCCTCGCACTTGGCTGACCGCGTTCTCTTTGACTTTGCCGGCTTGATTCCCTCGCACCGACCAGAACCGGAAGGAGATACCCTCTTCGATTCCGCTGGTGAGCGAGGGGCACTACACCTGTCCCATACCGAAGGACGACATCTGCACTTCGTGAAAGCCGGAAATTTTGCTAAAATGAAAGATTGAGTATGGAGAATGCGCCCCAATGGGCGCTTGAGGACCCACCGATGACTATCCAATATCTTCCCCCCAAGAAAATCACTTCCTTCTATCCCCCCCAGCGCACCCTGATGGGCCCGGGCCCATCAGAAATCGCACCTCGGGTGCTGGCGGCCATGTCCCTGCCCTGTATCGGGTATCTCGACCCGGTCTTTGTGGACATGATGGATGAATTGAAGATGCTGTTGCGTTATGCCTTTCAGACGGACAACGCATTGACTTTTCCGGCTTCGGGCCCTGGGTCCGTAGGCATGGAAATGTGCTTCGTCAATATGGTCAATCCTGGAGACAAGGTCATCGTGTGTCGGAACGGGGTGTTTGGTGGCCGCATGATCGAAAATGTGACGCGCTGTGGCGGTACGCCTGTCATAGTGGAAGATACCTGGGGTGAACCGGTCGACCCGCAAAAACTTGAAGATGCCTTGAAGCAAAATCCGGATACCAAAGTGGTGGCCTTCGTTCATGCTGAAACTTCCACCGGCTGTATGTCCGATGCCCGGACTCTGGTGGAAATCGCTCACCGCTACGGTGCCCTGACCATCGTGGATGCCGTCACCCAACTGGGCGGTGCACCGCTCTACGTGGATGAATGGGACATCGATGCCATCTACTCGGGCAGCCAGAAATGCCTGTCCTGCACCCCGGGGTTGTCTCCCGTCTCCTATAACCAACGGGTGGTGGATCTGGTCAAACAACGCCGGACTCCCTCCCAGAGTTGGTTCATGGACCTCGACCTGGTATTGGGGTACTGGGGAAACACCAATCGTACTTACCACCATACGGCCCCCATCAATGGCTTGTTTGCCCTGCATGAATCTCTGGTGCTGCTGCGCGAGGAAGGTCTGGAAAATGCCTGGGCTCGCCACGCTCGCCATTACCTCGCACTCAAAGCCGGACTGGAGGCCATGGGGCTGACCTATCTGGTCAAGGAAGAATACCGGCTGCCCCAACTCAATGCCGTGCGTGTACCCGAAGGGGTAGATGAGGCCAGGGTGCGCAAAACCCTGCTCAGCGAATTCAATCTGGAAATCGGTGCCGGGTTGGGCCCCCTGGCAGGAAAAATCTGGCGCTTTGGACTGATGGGCTATTCAGCCAAGTCGGAAAATGTCATGTTGTGTTTGTCCGCCTTGGGTTCCGTTCTCATGGATATGGGCTATCCCATCAAGGTGGGGGTGGCCGAAGCCGCCGCGCACCAGTCTTATGCCGAGCAACACGCTCAGGCAGCCAAAAAAATCAAGGGATCCTGAAAGGGCCGCTGCGTTGTGTCAGCGGGAGCGCGCACAGCGCAGCATGACGGGCAGCGTGCATTCGTTGGGGGATGTCTGCCGGGGTCGGCGCCGAACGTACGAGTGCGGGAAGATCCAGTGCCTGACAGGCGGCGAGGGCAACCTTGCCCCGTGCGCCCAGGTCGGGTTGGAGATCTTTGAGAACTTCGCCCAGGCATTCCTGTAATTCAAGAAAGCGAAGGAATCTTTGTGGTCGCCTCCAGGCATCACATCCTTCCAGAATGGGAAGCCATTGCTCCGGTTGCTGGGGAGACAAATGGCGACTGGCGGGTCCCAGCGCGCAAGACAGTTCCACCCACTGGTGTTGTTCCTTGCTCCAGCGCAGGTTTCTGGACCAGGTTTCAAGGAGTGGACGCCAGATTTCAAGGGAACTCCCGTGGAAGAGTGCCGAGATCCAGGCCGCCCAGCGCAGGGGTTGTCCCAATTGGCTCTGGGCCGCGTGATCCACGGCATTTTTGGCCAGGTCGCCCGTATGGATCCACAGGGTGTCGATGGCGGGGAAGAATTTTTTCAGGGCCCCCCATTCGGCCAACGCGGCGAACATGCGCGCAGGGTTGGCCGTTTCCATGCCCTTGTTCAACTCCTGCAGAATGCGTTCGGGGACCAGGGCATCTACTTCTCCGTTGTTGACCATGTGTTGCAAGAGCGCGATGGTTTCGGGGGCGACGGCAAAGTCAAAAGGAGCCAGTTTTGCCAAGAAGCGTGCAACGCGCAGAAGCCGTACCGGATCTTCGCTGAAAGCCGGGCTGACGTGACGCAGGGTACGGTTTTCCAGATCAGCCAGTCCGCCGTAGGGATCGATCAACCGATGATTGGGGTCCCGCGCCATGGCATTGAGGGTGAGGTCACGGCGTTTCAGGTCTTCTTCCAAGGTGACCATGGGGTCGGCATGAAGGGTGAAGCCGCGATAGCCTGGGGCGGTTTTGCGTTCGGTGCGGGCCAGGGCATATTCTTCGTGGGTGACGGGGTGCAGGAAAACCGGGAAATCCCGGCCGACCGGCTGAAACCCTCGAGCTTCCATCTCTTCCGGGGTGGCCCCTACCACGACCCAATCCCGATCGGTGCTGGGCAGTCCCAATAATTCATCACGCAGGGCGCCGCCCACTTCGTAAATCTGCATCACCGAACCGCACCCGCCAACTCGTTCAGAAGGGCATGCAGGCGATGACTGGGCGCGGGATGGAGGCGCTGTTCATAGACGACCTGATTGTAGAGGATCTGCTGGACATAGTCGCGGGTTTCATCAAAGGGAATGTTTTCAAGGAAGGCGCGCGGGTCACCAATGCCGGCGGAAGCCCAGATCTGCGCGCGCAGGGGACCGGCGTTATAACCCATCGTGGCGAGAATCGGATTGCCCAGAAGCTGGGTCAGATGATTCAGGTAGTAGGTTCCCAGAAGAATATTGATGTCGGGTTGATCGACATCTTCGACGCGATAGTTCTTGAGACCGCTGCGTCGGGCGGCCCAGCGAGCTGTCGCCGGCATCAGTTGCATCAGACCCTGGGCGCCGGTACGCGAACGGGCGACGCTGAAAAAGCGACTTTCCTGCCGGATGAGCGCAAGGATCCAGGCTTCAGAGAGGTGGTATTTGGAAGCACTGGCCTGAATTTGAGATTGATAGGGGTAGGGAAAGATCAGGGTGATGTCTTTGGGTGAATCCGCATGATCCGCGCTGTGAATGCTTCGGTCATACCAGCCCAGTTGAAAGGCCTGTTGGGCGGCCGCCAAGTGTTGCAGAGGGGTCAGGGCGGGCTCGATCTGGCTCCATTCGCGCTGGGCCTCCGGCAGCAATCCCAGACGATAGAGGCGCAGGGGGCGCTCCAGCAGAGCACGGGTTTCTTTCTGAATCTCCGGGTTCGGCTGTGCAGGGCGGGGCGGCAAGTGAAGATCCTGCCCCTGTTCTTCCAGAGCCAGTAGTCCATAGTAGGAAGAAGATTGAGCGACACGCTCGAGCAGGGCTCGAGCTTCCGCCGTACGGTGTTCGCCTTCCAGAGCACGCGCTTTCCAGTATTGCCAGACGGGTTTCTGGGCTATGGTGGCCGGTAGGCAGGCCAGGGTGTCCAGAACGGTGGCCCAGTTCTGCTGGCGCAGGGCAACCCGAATTTCCCAGGTCAGCCATTCGACCTCGGTGGGTTGGGGAGTCACCTGCTGAAACCACTCCAGAGATTGAGGATCCAGGTTCAAAGCTCCTTGAAGCGCAATCTGTTGCCAACCCCAGGTCCGATCCTCCGGGTCGAAATGGGCCGAGGTATCTGCCCACCAGGTCGCTGCGGCCTGTGGGTCATGGGCGGCCAGGCGGCCTGTGGCATACAGCACGAGTTCGCGTTGTGCACGGGTGGAGTGGGCGTCCGTGTTAGGAGCCTCATCCAGAAACTGGCGCGGACGGCCTGCGGCCAGTTTCAGGTCATCTTCATTCAGACCCTGGAAAGGCGGAAAGAAACTATTGATGTAACGCGCTTTTCGCAACTGATTGCGGGACAGGGCATGCCGCAGTGTCTGCCAGAGGTCCTCCGTACGAATGCGATGGGCCGCGACCAATTGTCGGAATACCGGGTCGCAGGAGTCGGGCCAGGAAGCATCGGAACGCCAATAGGTCACGGCAGTGTCGAAGAAGTCCATCTGAGCATTGGCGAAGAGGGCTTGCCAGTGATAGCACTGAAGTGCAGGTTGGTGGGCATCTTCCGGGCGAAACTGGGTTTCAAAGGTTTTCCAGTTTTGGTTTCGCCCCAACTGAGACAGCCAATGGGCGCGCAACAAGGGCGTGAGCGGGCTGTTGGGGTAATCACTGAAGAATTCCTGCATTTCCGGGACCAGATAGGCATTTCCCTGCATCAACCGTCCTTCCAGAGCCCAATATCGGGGATAATCGGAAAGTTGACCGTGCGCTCGTGCCGCGATGGATTCGAGAGTGGTCTGATCATGCTGATCAAAAGCGTGCTGGGCGCGCAGCAATTCGTCATCGGTCAGAGGCTGCGCGGGAATGGGTTGCGCAGTGGCCGGCGGGTCGTCGGGCATGACCAGATCTGTGGCAGGGATGCTCAAGGGGGTGAGCCCAAGGAACAGAAAGAAGAAGCGAATCAGAAAGCCGGACAAGACGTGAACCTCATGGGAAAGGCAGAACAGCGCCATCATTATGCGGGAATTTTTTCGGAAAAGGGAGGGGCTATGCAGGAAGAACAGGAACAGCGGAAATTGCTACATCGGCGTGTCATCGAAGTGAATGGTTACGCACGGCCGGATGGCTGGTACGATGTGGAGGGCGTGTTGAGGGATGTCAAGGGGCATGATGTGGACATGGCAGAAGGATGTCTGACTGCCGGAACGCCCATTCACGACATGTTTTTGCGCCTGACCGTGGACGATGCCATGATGATTCGCGAGGCGGAGGCGCGCATGACCAGCCGACCCTATCCGGGAACCTGTGAAAAGATCGTCCCTGAATATTCGTCGTTGAAAGGGGTGGCCATCGCTCCAGGGTTTACCCGGATCGTACGGAATCGATTGGGGGGTATTCATGGGTGTACGCATTTGACGGAATTGGTGGGGGTCGTGGCGACGGTGGCTTTTCAAACCCGTTATGGCACGCTTTCGCCGGAGATGACGGAACGCCCTCCTCATCTGGATGGATGCCATGCCCTGGTCAGTACGGGTGAGGTGGTCGCGCGTTTTTACCCGCACTGGTCGCGGGCGCGCGTCGAATAGAGGGGCGGTTTTCAGGTACAATCAGCGTTCACAGGCTCCTTTCATAGAGAAGACGTAGACCATGAAAATCCATGAATATCAGGCTAAAATGCTCCTCCAGCGTTTTGGGGTGGCAGTTCCGCGCGGGTTTCCGTGTTTCACGGTCAGTGAGGCCGTGGCAGCCGGGCAGCAATTGGGGGCAGGAGTGCGCGTGGTCAAGGCGCAGATTCATGCAGGCGGACGAGGGAAAGGTGGGGGCGTCAAGGTGGTGCGTACGGATGCTGAACTGGAAGATGCAGCGCGTCGGATGATGGGGATGCAACTGGTGACTCATCAAACCGGTCCCCAGGGTCAAACTGTTCGCCGCCTGTTGGTGGAAGAAGGGGTGGATATTCGTCAGGAACTCTATATCGGCATGGTGGTGGATCGCACCACCCAGCAGGTTGCTCTGATGGGTAGCGCGGCGGGAGGGATGGATATCGAGGACGTGGCCGCCCGTCACCCGGAAAAGATTCATACGGTACAAATAGATCCGGGGCAAGGTTTATTGCCGCTCCAGGCTGAGGTTCTGGCTCGCCAGATCGAGGTGCCGGAATTCCTGGTGCCGCAGGCACGCGACCTGATGCTGGGCTTGTATCGTGCCTTCGTCGAAAGCGATGCCAGTTTGGCCGAAATCAACCCCATGGCAGTGACGGGAGAGGGACGAATTCTGGCCCTGGATGCCAAATTCAACTTTGATGACAATGCGGCGTTTCGCCATGGCGAATGGCAGGATTGGCGGGATTTCGATGAGGAGGATCCCAACGAGATCGCAGCCTCACGTCACGGCCTGTCGTACATTTCGTTGGATGGCAACATTGGATGCCTGGTCAATGGCGCGGGTTTGGCCATGGCTACCATGGATATCGTCAAACTCTACGGCGGAAACCCGGCCAATTTTCTGGATGTCGGAGGCGGAGCCACCACGGAAAAAGTCACGGAAGCCTTCAAATTGATGTTGTCCAATCCGGAAGTACAGGCCATCCTGGTCAATATTTTTGGCGGTATCATGAAGTGCGATGTGATTGCCGAGGGCGTGGTGGCAGCTGCGCGACAGGTCCATTTGACCGTCCCTCTGGTGGTCCGTCTGGAGGGGACCAATGTGGCGTTGGGGAAACAGATTCTGGCGGAATCGGGACTTCCCATTCTGTCAGCGGCCAACATGGATGACGCGGCGGCCCAGGTGGTCGCCGCAGTGCGGAGATAAGCATGGCCATTTTGATTGACAGGAATACTCGGGTATTGACTCAAGGAATCACCGGCAAGACGGGCATGTTTCACACTCGATTGTGTCGTGAGTATGCCTTTGGCAACGAATGTTTTGTTGGCGGGGTGACCCCGGGCAAAGGCGGCCAGGATTTTGAAGGGGTACCGATTTTTGATTCGGTGGCAGAAGCACGTCGGGAAACCGGTGCCAACGCTTCGGTGATTTATGTCCCTCCTCCCTACGCGGCGGCGGCCATCGATGAAGCAGTGGCAGCGGGGATCGAGTTGGTGATCTGTATTACGGAAGGGATTCCGGTGCGCGATATGATCCAGACCCGTTACCGCATGCGTGGCAAATCAACTCTTTTGGTGGGCCCGAACTGTCCGGGAGTGATCACCCCCGGCCAGCTCAAGATCGGCATTATGCCGGGACATATTCATCAGCCCGGCCCCATCGGTGTGGTCTCTCGTTCCGGGACGCTGACTTATGAAGCCGTGGGGCAATTGCGCGAGTTGGGGCTGGGTCAATCCAGTTGTGTGGGGATTGGGGGCGATCCGGTCAACGGCATGAAACATCTGGAAGTGATGCAGCGGTTCAATGACGACCCGGCGACCGAGGCGGTCATCATGGTGGGAGAGATCGGCGGTTCGGACGAGGAAATTTGCGCGCGCTGGATCAAGGAACACATGACCAAACCCGTGGTGGGGTTCATCGCAGGGATGACGGCACCGCCCGGCAAAAGGATGGGACACGCGGGGGCCATCATTTCAGGGGGGCAGGGAACGGCTCAGGAGAAGTTGGCCACGATGGAAGAATGCGGCATCAAGATTACGCGCAATCCCGCCGAAATGGGACGGACCTTGCAAGCCATGCTCAAAGGGTAGTCTTTGGCGTGCGATGTGGACAGGAGGGGCGCTGGCAGTCGGCGTAGATCTGGAGGGAATGGTCCTGAATCGAGAAGCCTCGTTGTTGTGCAATCTGAGCTTGGCGGTTTTCGATCTCGGCGTCAAAAAACTCCTCCACGTGGCCACATTGCAGACAGACCAGATGGTCATGATGGGTTCCTTGATTGAGTTCGAATACGGCCTTGCCACTTTCAAAATGATGACGGATCAACAAGCCGGCTTGTTCAAACTGGGTCAGAACCCGGTAGACGGTGGCCAGACCGATGTCCATGCCCTCCTGCTGAAGACGGCGATAGACTTCTTCAGCACCTAGATGGCGGGTGGTGCTGGTTTCGAACAGAGCCAATACCCTGAGGCGGGGAAGGGTGGCTTTGAGTCCGATGTCCTTGAGATCTTGGGGGGCGCTCATATTGCCTCGCAGGGGTAGAGATGGGTTCATTATAAAAGCATTCAGGTGAAAGGGATGATAAAGCGTACGATAACGATGGGCATGCTGGCGTGTGCAGGGCTGTTTCTCTCGGGATGTTCCGGTTGGTCATGGTATTCGATTCCCGGGGTCTCTTACCTCAAGCCCTATACGCTGGATATCCAGCAGGGCGTGATCATCGACTCTGACATGGTTGCGCGCCTGAAGGAGGGCATGACCCGCCCGCAGGTCGCCTATACTTTGGGGACGCCATTGCTCAAAGATCCTTTTCACAAGGATCGTTGGGATTATGTCTACTTTGTGCGGGAGGACGGGCGGTTGAGTCATCCTCATGATTTGACGGTTTATTTCAAGGACGACAAAATGGTTCGTTATGTCACGGATTATCCGATCGGTGCGGCGGTGACATCGGATGCCCCTCCGGCGGTTCCTGTGACCGGTGAGGCTCCTGCGACTGCTCCTGCTGGCCCCCCTCCTCCGGTAGCGCAGGAGGCCAATTCCGAGGGAAATACCGGACCGATCTCCGGGGGAGCCAAGGGCAGCGTGCTCGATGCCGGGAAGACTGGAGAATGAGTGCGCTCGTTCTAGGCATCGCAGGCAGTGGTGGGCGCATGGGGCGAGCGTTGGTGGAAGCCATTGCGATGGCTCCGGATCTGTGTCTGGGGCTGGCGTTGGAGCAAGCGGACAGTCCCTTCATCGGGCGTGATCCCGGGGATTGGCTGGGTACGCCCCTGGGTCTTTCGATTACCTCTGACGTTCAGGCAGGGTTGGAACGATGTGCGGTACTGATCGATTTTACCCGCCCTCAGGCCACCCTCGAGCACTTGGCATCCTGTGTGCGGTCCAAGCGGGGCATGGTGATCGGCACCACCGGTTTCAGTGCTTCGGAAAAGGCGCAGATTCAGGAGGCCAGCCAGGAGATTCCCATCGTGTGCGCGCCCAACATGAGCATGGGGGTAACCGTGGCTCTGGCGTTGCTGGAGCGAGCCACCCAGTGGTTGCCGGCCGATTATGATCTGGAAATCACGGAAGCCCATCATCGTCACAAAGTGGATGCCCCATCCGGGACGGCATTGCGCATGGGCGAGGTGGTGGCCAAGGTGCGTGGTTGGAACTTGCCGGAGGTGGCGGTGTATGGGCGCCAGGGGACCACGGGTCCACGCCCTTCTCAAACCATCGGCTTTGCCACGGTGCGTGGCGGGGATGTGGTGGGCGATCATACGGTGTCTTTCATGGGGGAGGGCGAGCGTCTGGAAATCACCCATCGTGCCAGCAATCGATCCACCTTTGCCCGAGGCGCAGTGCGGGCGGCCCGTTTTGTGGTTGGTCAGGCAGCGGGACTTTATGACATGCGCTCCGTACTTGGATTGTAATTATTTGAAATAATTAAACTATTTTTGTTTTTTTCGGGGTTCTTCCGGGGTCCGGAGTTGCTTTTTGGCGTATTTTGCGCTAACATTTCGACAGTCGGAAACGGGAAAGGTGCGCGTCGATGCGTCTTTCCCGTTTTTTCACATTACCCCTTCAGGAGTTAGTCATGGCTGTAGAACTGCCCTCGTCCTCTCGGGTGCCTGCTTTTCTTGTGCTGGCCGATGGCAGCGTTTTCAGGGGCTATTCCATTGGAGCCAAAGGGCATCGAGGAGGGGAGGTGGTGTTCAACACGGCCATGACCGGATATCAGGAAATCCTGACGGACCCCTCCTATTGCCGCCAAATCGTGACCTTGACCTATCCGCATATCGGTAATGTGGGGGTCAATCAGGATGACGAAGAAGCCGCCGAATTGTTTGCGGCAGGGCTGGTTGTCCGTGACATCCCGCGTCAGTTATCCAATTGGCGCGCACAGGGAGGGTTGCCCGAATATCTCGAGGCACGGGGCATGATTGCCATGGCAGGGGTGGACACCCGGCGTCTGACCCGCTTGTTACGCGAAAAAGGCGCGCAAAACGGCTGTATCTGGGCGGGGGAGGAAAACATTCCCGCTGCTCTGGAAGTGGCTCGCGCTTTTCCTGGGCTGAACGGCATGGATCTGGCCAAAGTGGTCAGTTGCACTCAACCGTATCCCTGGACGGAGGGGGTCTGGAGCCGGACGGGAGGAATGACGCGGGCCGAGAAGCGATTCCGGGTCATCGCCTATGATTTTGGAATCAAGCGCAACATCCTGCGCATGCTGGTGGGGCGGGGATGTGACGTTCAAGTGGTTCCTGCCATGACACCGGCTCGAGAAGTGTTGTCTCAGCGCCCGGATGGGGTTTTTCTGTCCAATGGTCCGGGCGATCCCGAGGCTTGCACCTATGCCATTCAGGCCGTTCGTGAGCTTATGGCGGCACGGGTTCCCATTTTTGGTATCTGTCTTGGGCATCAATTGCTTGCCTTGGCTTCGGGGGGGCATACCCTCAAGATGAAATTCGGGCACCACGGAGCCAATCATCCAGTTCTCGATCAGCAAACCGGACGGGTTTTGATCACCAGTCAGAATCACGGGTTTGCGGTGGATTCCCGGGATTTGCCCGCCCATCTCACGGTTACCCATGTCTCCCTGTTCGATGGGAGCGTGCAGGGGCTTGCCCGGACGGATGTTCCGGCCTTCAGTTTTCAGGGTCATCCTGAAGCCTGTCCGGGGCCTCATGACGCGGCCCCTCTGTTCGACCGCTTCATTGCGCTCATGCAAGAATCTGGAATCTGACCATGCCCAAGAGAACCGATCTCCACTCCATTCTGATCATCGGGGCCGGCCCCATCGTCATTGGCCAAGCCTGTGAATTCGATTATTCCGGGGCTCAGGCGTGCAAGGCGCTGCGCGAAGAGGGGTATCGCGTCATTCTGGTCAATTCCAATCCAGCGACCATCATGACGGATCCGGGCATGGCCGATGCCACCTATATCGAGCCCGTCAACTGGAAGACTCTCGAGCGCATCATTGAACGTGAGCGTCCAGAGGCTGTTTTGCCGACCATGGGAGGGCAGACGGCACTCAACTGTGCCCTCGACCTGGCGCGGGAAGGCGTGTTGGCGCGCTATGGCGTCGAGATGATCGGGGCGTGCAAGGAGGCCATCGATATGGCCGAAGATCGCGAAAAATTCAAAGCGGCCATGACTCGTATCGGCTTGTCCACGCCCCGTTCCGCGGTGGCGCATAGCCTCGAGGAAGCTCAGCAGGTGCAGGCCCAAATCGGTTTTCCGGCCATCATCCGCCCCTCTTTTACCATGGGGGGCAGTGGAGGAGGCATCGCCTACAATCAGGAAGAATTCATGACCATTTGCGAGCGTGGTCTGGAGGCGTCGCCGACCCGGGAGTTATTGGTGGAAGAGTCGGTGATTGGCTGGAAAGAGTACGAGATGGAAGTGGTGCGGGACCGCAACGACAACTGCATCATCATTTGCTCCATCGAGAACCTCGATGCCATGGGGGTGCATACCGGAGATTCGATTACGGTGGCTCCAGCCCAGACCCTGACGGACAAGGAATATCAGGTGATGCGCAATGCTTCCCTGGCAGTATTGCGTGAGATTGGCGTGGAAACCGGGGGATCCAACGTTCAGTTTGCCATCAACCCCAAGGATGGACGTATGATCGTCATCGAGATGAATCCGCGCGTTTCCCGTTCTTCGGCTCTGGCCTCCAAGGCGACGGGGTTTCCCATTGCCAAGGTGGCAGCCAAACTGGCCGTGGGATTTACGCTCGATGAGTTGAGCAACGAGATCACGGGCGGGTTGACGCCCGCTTCTTTCGAGCCCACCATCGACTATGTGGTGACCAAGGTACCGCGTTTTGCCTTTGAAAAGTTTCCGCAAGCCAATGATCGTTTGACCACCCAGATGAAATCGGTGGGAGAGGTCATGGCCATCGGACGCAGTTTCCAGGAATCCTTGCAGAAGGCTCTGCGTGGACTGGAAACTGGCGCCGATGGGCTGAACGAGATGACCACCGAGCGCACCACCATCGAAACCGAGTTGGCCAATCCCGGCCCCCATCGACTGTGGTATCTGGCGGATGCCTTTCGTATCGGTCTGGAGCGGGATGAAATCTACCGTCTATCCCATGTGGACCCCTGGTTTCTGGCTGAAATCGAGGATCTGGTGTCAGAAGAACAACGGATACGCGGCCTGACGCTCGAGATGTTGAGTGCATCGCGTTGGCGCGAACTGAAAGGCAAGGGGTTTTCTGACCGGCGCATGGCCTATTTGCTGGGTAGCACGGAACAAGCGGTACGCGCAGCGCGGCATGCCCTGAACGTTCGCCCCGTATTCAAACGGGTGGACACCTGTGCGGCAGAGTTTTCCACGCAAACAGCTTATCTCTATTCCACCTATGAAGAAGAGTGCGAAGCGCATCCCACGGAGCGACGCAAGATCATGGTGTTGGGCGGGGGACCGAACCGCATCGGCCAGGGGATCGAATTTGATTATTGTTGTGTCCATGCGGCCCTGGCCCTGCGTGAGGACGGGTACGAAACGATCATGGTCAATTGCAACCCGGAGACGGTTTCCACAGACTATGACAGTTCAGATCGTCTGTATTTCGAGTCACTGACACTGGAAGATGTGCTTGAAATCGTGGCGCTGGAGAAACCCGAAGGCGTCATTGTTCAATTCGGTGGTCAGACTCCGCTCAAGTTGGCACGCGGACTGGAAGCCGCCGGGGTGCCCATCATCGGAACGACACCGGACAGCATCGATCGCGCTGAGGATCGTCAGCGTTTCCAGCAACTGTTGCATGAACTGGGTTTGCATCAACCGGATAACCGAACCGCAGGCCATCGGGATGAAGTTCTGGAGGCAGCGCAGGCGTTGGGATATCCCTTGGTCGTTCGTCCCAGTTATGTGTTGGGGGGGCGTGCCATGCAGATCGTCCATACCCCGGCGGATCTCGAAAAATATTTGCGCGAGGTCATCACGGATGGCGAAGGAATGCACGGTGTGGCGATTTCCCCTCGTTCCCCCATTTTGCTTGACCGCTTTTTGAACGACGCCATCGAAGTGGATGTGGATGCGGTCGGTGATGGACAGGAGGTGGTGATTGGTGCCATCATGGAGCACATTGAGCAGGCGGGCGTTCATTCGGGAGACTCGGCCTGTTCCATTCCACCTTACAGCCTGACCCCTGCCATCCAGGACGAACTCCGTCGCCAGACCAAGGCCATGGCGCGTGCCTTGGGGGTGGTGGGGTTGATGAATGTGCAGTTTGCGCTTCAGGGAGATACGGTCTATGTTCTCGAGGTCAATCCCCGTGCTTCGCGTACCGTTCCGTATGTGGCCAAGGCGACCAGTCGTCCACTGGCCAAAATTGCGGCGCGCTGCATGGTGGGGCAAAGTTTGGCCGAACAGGGAATTACCGGCGAGTTGATTCCAGACTACTATTCAGTCAAAGAGGCGGTGTTCCCCTTTACCAAATTTCCCGGAGTGGATCCCATTCTTGGCCCGGAAATGAAATCCACGGGCGAAGTCATGGGCGTCGGGGCGACCTTTGCCGAAGCCTTCGTCAAGTCCCAATGGGCGGCAGGAGTCAAACTACCCACTGGGGGAAAGGTTTTTCTGAGTGTCAGAAATGCGGACAAAGCACCCTTGGTGGAGATTGCGCGTCAGTTGGTGGAATTGGGATTTGCGCTGGTGGCGACGCGCGGTACGGCAGCAACGCTGAGTGCCGCCGGCCTCGAGGTGGTACTGGTCAACAAGGTCATGGAGGGGCGTCCGCACGTCGTGGATATGATCAAGAATCGCGAGATTTCCCTGATCATCAATACAGTGGAAGAGCATTCCCGGGCCGTACAGGACTCCTGGTCGATTCGCAATGCGGCGTTGCAGGGACGTATCACCTATTACACCACGGTCGCCGGGGCACGGGCAGCCTGCATGGGAATGCGTCTCGGACAGTCCGGTGATGTCCATGAATTACAGGCATTGCACCGAGGGTTGAAAATCTGACCCCTCGATGGGGGCTCAGGCCATATAACACGTAATTGAGTAGCGAGGAAGGAGAAGCATGAACAAGACACCATTGACGGTACGGGGTGCCGAAAAACTCAAGGAAGAATTGCACCAGTTGAAGCACGTGCAACGCCCGGCAGTGATCCAGGCCATCAGTGAGGCGCGCGCTCAGGGAGACCTGTCGGAGAATGCCGAATACGATGCGGCCAAGGAACGCCAATCTTTTATCGAAGGACGGATTGCGGAATTGGAATCCAAGTTGTCTCATGCCCAAATCATCGATCCGGCAGCGTTGGATGCAGACGGACGGTGTGTTTTTGCGGCCACGGTGGAAATGGAGGACTTGAACACCGGTGATGTCCACACTTATCAGATCGTGGGAGATGACGAGGCGGATATCAAGGAAGGCAAGATTTCCATTGGTTCTCCTCTGGCTCGTGCCCTGATCGGAAAATCAGCGGGAGACGTGGCTGAAGTCCATGCTCCTGGGGGAATGCGTGAATATGAGATCAGGGAAGTACGTTATGGTTGAGCGCCGTAGGTCCTCATCCTCTCCCGTATCTGCGGGGCGCGCAGAACGGCCTCGAGTTTCCAGGGGAAAGAGCGGAGTCAGGAAAGTTGCTGCCAAAAAAGTTACCGCTAAAAAGGGGGGTCCCGCTGTTGTGCCCCCGTTGAAGTTGCCGGAAGCGGGAGCGGCATTGGCGTTGTCGATGGCCGATCGGGTACGCCTGCGTCAGGAAGCCCATCGCCTCGATCCGGTGGTCCTGATGGGGCAATCCGGTATGACGGATGCGCTTCTCCTGGAAATGGAACGGGCTTTGCGTGCCCATGGCCTGATCAAGGTCAGGGCCAGCGGGGTGGACACGGCAGCGGCACGCAGTGTCCTGGCAAATACCCTCACGCAGCGTCTTTCAGCCGCATTCGTTCAACAAATCGGCAAGATCCTGGTTCTTTATCGCCCTCGATGAAACCTACCCGGACCAGCAAGGCCTGGATACGGGAACATATCAACGATCCCTTTGTCCAACGAGCGAAACGGGAAGGGTATCGGTCGCGTGCTTCCTACAAGTTATTGGAAATCGATGAGCGGGATCGCCTGTTGCGTCCCGGGATATCGGTGGTGGATCTGGGGGCCAGTCCTGGGGGGTGGTCACAGGTGGCGCGTCAGCGTATGGGCGTGCACGGCAAGGTCATCGGGGTCGATGTGTTGCCCATGGAAGCACTGGAGGGTGTGACTTTCCTGCAGGGGGATTTCATGGCCCCAACGGTGCGGGAACAGATGAGAGCCTTGCTGGGGAATCGACCGGTAGATCTTGTATTATCGGATCTTGCCCCCAATATCAGTGGTGTCACCCTGTATGATCAGGCACGTGCGGCCGAGTTGTGGGAAATGGCCCTGGAGTTTTCTCTCGAAGTGCAGGGACCCGAAGGGAGGTTTCTGGTCAAGGCTTTTCATGGAGCGGATTTTGAATCCTTCGTGCGGCGCATGAAACAATGTTTTGTCCGGGTAGTGACACGAAAACCCGCCGCATCCCGAGACCGGAGTTCGGAAGTGTATTTATTGGGGCAAGGATTGAAACCGAAGCATATAGGGGTAGGTGGGTGAATTTTGAACGGGTGGACGCGCTTGAGCGTACAATGATCCTTCGGAGTCTGGGGGAGTTGGTCAGATCGACTTGGAGGAAAGAGTCTTGAATAGCATCGTTAAAAATGTCTTGGCCTGGCTTTTCGTAGGATTGGTGTTGATGTTGCTGGTCAGTCAATTCCAGAACCATCAACCGTCGGGCGATGTTCTGAGTTATTCCTCTTTTATCGAAGAGATGAAAGCCGGACATGTCACCAAAGTGATCATCGATGGACGGGCGCTGCGTGGCGAACGTTCAGATGGGAAACCTTTTACCACGTACACGCCTTCAGATCCATGGCTGGTTAGTGACTTGCTCAAGTATGGCGTGAATGTGTCGGCCAAGCCGGAAGAAGAACCTTCCTTCTTCATGAATATGCTCATGTCCTGGTTCCCCATGCTGTTATTGGTGGCAGTCTGGATATTTTTCATGCGTCAGATGCAGGGAGGCGGACGAGGAGGGGCTTTTTCCTTCGGTAAAAGTCGTGCGCGTATGCTGGATGAAAATACCAACCCTGTGACTTTCGCGGATGTGGCGGGGGTGGATGAAGCCAAAGAAGAAGTGAGTGAGTTGGTGGAGTTCTTGCGTGACCCAGGAAAATTCCAGAAATTGGGAGGACGGATCCCGCGCGGCGTGCTCATGGTGGGCAATCCAGGAACAGGGAAAACCCTTCTGGCTCGTGCCATCGCAGGGGAGGCCAAGGTTCCTTTCTTCAGTATTTCCGGCTCGGACTTTGTGGAGATGTTTGTCGGGGTGGGGGCTGCCCGCGTGCGCGACATGTTTGAACAGGCCAAGAAAAATTCGCCGTGTATCATCTTCATCGATGAAATCGATGCGGTGGGCCGACAACGCGGTGCCGGCCTGGGTGGCGGAAATGACGAGCGGGAACAGACTCTCAACCAGATGTTGGTGGAAATGGATGGTTTCGAAGCGACAACGGGCGTCATCGTCATTGCCGCCACCAACCGACCCGATGTCCTGGATCCTGCACTGCTTCGACCGGGACGTTTTGACCGTCAGGTGGTGGTTCCTTTGCCGGATATCCGTGGGCGTGAACAGATCTTGATGGTGCATATGCGCAAGGTTCCCATTGCGCCGGATGTTCGGGCCGATATCATTGCACGGGGCACGCCCGGATTTTCGGGGGCGGATCTGGCCAATCTGGTCAATGAATCGGCACTCTTCGCTGCGCGTTTCAATAAACGTCTGGTAGACATGGATGATTTCGAACGGGCCAAAGACAAGATCATCATGGGCGCGGAGCGGCGTTCTATTGTCATGCCGGAGCAGGAACGACGCAATACGGCTTACCATGAGTCCGGACATGCCGTGGTAGCCCGCATGCTGGCTCTGACCGACCCGGTTCACAAAGTGACCATCATTCCGCGCGGGCGTGCTCTGGGTGTGACCATGCAGTTACCCACGGAGGACCGCTACAGCATGAACCGAGATCAGATCCTGCAAAATATTGCCGTGTTGTTTGGGGGGCGTATCGCAGAAGAAGTGTTCATGAACCAGATGACCACGGGGGCCAGCAATGACTTCGAACGGGCCACCGACATGGCACGTCGGATGGTGACTCAATGGGGGATGTCGACTTCCATGGGGCCCATGGTCTATGGAGAAAACGAAGGAGAAGTTTTTCTTGGACGGACGATCGCCACCCATAAGAATGTATCGGAAGCCACGATGCAAAAGGTGGATATGGAAATTCGTCGTATCATCGACGAACAGTACGTTCTGGCGCGGGGCATCATCGAAAGTCACCGCACCGAAATCGAGGCAATGACCCATGCCTTGCTGGAATGGGAAACCATCGATGCGGAACAAATTGAAGACATCATGTCAGGACGCCCTCCCCGTCCGCCCAAACCAACTGCGCCGGTGACGCCCAAAGTCCCTCCCCCCAGCGCTTCGCCCCCTCCCGCACCCGCGTCCACGGCTCAACCCGCTCAGGGAGTCTGAGACCAGAGGAAGTCTCGTCAGTGTGGATTCCCGGGGCGCTGGGGGAGTCTCCCAAACCACTCCCCGCAGTACACTGCGGGGAGTTTGTTTTGTCCTTGGCGCGACCTCGGATCATGGGCATTCTCAACGTCACTCCCGACTCATTCTCGGATGGCGGGGCGCATTTCGATGCGCTGGCAGCCATAACCTATGGACAAACCTTGGTGGCACAGGGCGCCGACCTGATCGATGTGGGGGGGGAATCCACCCGCCCCGGAGCCCCCGAAGTCGAGTTGGCCGAGGAATTGCGGCGGGTGATTCCGGTCATTGAAGGATTGGTGGACACCCTGAAGATGCCGGTTTCCATCGATACCCGTCGTCCCCAGGTCATGCAGGCAGCCATCCGGGCAGGGGCCACCCTGATCAATGACATCGAAGCCCTGCAGGCCCCCGGAGCCCTCGAATGTATTCTCGAGCATGAAGTGGGCATTTGTCTGATGCACATGCAAGGACAACCCTTGACGATGCAGCAATCGCCCCATTATCCTCAGGGGGTTGTGTCCGGGGTATGCGATTTTCTTGCGGAACGGGTTGCTTTACTGGAGCGGTACGGTGTGGAACGCACACGCATTCTGATCGATCCGGGATTTGGTTTTGGCAAGACCCGCATCCATAACCTGACCTTGCTGCAGCAGTTACCGGTTTTGGTGGATTTGGGATACCCGGTACTGGTGGGGCTGTCACGCAAATCCATGCTGGTTGGTCACCCCGGCATTCCTCCGCGCGAACGTCTGGGAGCCAGTCTGGCTGCGGCTTGCTGGGCCATTCAGGCGGGGGCACATATTTTGCGCGTTCATGATGTGGCTGCAACGCGTCAGGCAGTGGATTTATGGATGGATACCTTGACTGTGGAGGAGTAATGAGCCGTCGTTATTTTGGAACGGATGGAATGCGTGGGCGGGTGGGCAGTGAGCCCATGACCCCTGTGATGATGTTGAATCTCGGCTATGCAGCAGGCACGGTCCTGGCCCAGGGAGCGGCTGCCACGCAGCAGGATCGTCCGGTGGTGATCATTGGCAAGGACACGCGCATTTCGGGTTATATGATCGAGTCAGCCCTCGAGGCCGGACTGTCTGCGGCAGGAGTGGATGTCATTCTGCTGGGCCCCATGCCGACCCCTGCGGTTGCCTACCTGGTTCGAGCCTTGCGTTTGCAGGCAGGGGTGATGATCAGCGCCTCCCATAACCTTTTCGAGGATAATGGGATCAAATTCTTCTCTGCCGACGGGATGAAGTTGCCCGATAGCGTGGAACTGGACATTGAAGCCCAACTGGATCGACCCTGGTCTTGCCGTGATTCGGCCCAACTGGGGCATGTCCGCCGCATGAATGATGCTGCAGGGCGTTATATCGAGTTTTGCAAGAGTACCTTCCCCTCCAATCTCGACCTCAAGGGATTGAAACTGGTGGTGGATTGTGCCCATGGGGCAACTTATCATATCGCGCCTCTGGTGTTTCACGAACTGGGCGCCGAAGTCGTTGCCATCGGCAATACCCCCAATGGCGTCAATATCAATGACCACTGTGGGGCGACTCATGTCGATACCTTGCGTGAGGCCGTGCGCACCCATCAGGCTGATATGGGGATCGCTCTGGACGGCGATGGAGATCGTCTCATCATGGTGGATGAGACAGGGAAAAGTTACGATGGGGATCAACTGCTCTATGCCGTGGTCAAACACCGCCAGTCTTTGCCGGGATTCGCCGGCGGAGTGGTGGGGACCTTGATGACCAATCTGGCTGTGGAAAAAGCCTTCGAGCGGCGACGTGTTCCCTTCGTGCGGGCCAGCGTGGGGGATCGCTACGTTCTGGAAACGATGTTGGAACGGGGCTGGCTTTGGGGCGGAGAGAATTCGGGGCATCTGATCTGTCGGGATAGGCACAGCACGGGAGATGGCATCATTTCGGCGCTTCAAGTGTTGGCGGCTCTGGTCAGCCAGGGAGTGACCCTGGCCAGTTATACGGCCGAGGTGGAACTCTATCCCCAACGCCTGATCAATGTGCGCACCGCCCACCCGGTGGATTTCAAGACGTCTCCACAGGTTCAGCAGGCAGTGACGGCAGCAGAAGAGGATATGGCCGGACAAGGGCGGGTACTCTTGCGTGCTTCAGGTACGGAACCCTTGATTCGTGTCATGGTGGAAGGGGAAGATGCACCCCAGGTGGAACGCTGGGCAGAAACTATCGCAGCGGCAGTGCGCGAGTTGGCAGCCTAAATCAGTTCGGGATCGATCACCGCGCGCAGGATGAGTTGGGGCAGCCCATCCCGTTCGCGCTGTGTGAGCCACCAGAGTGCTCCCTTGCGTACACTCCAGGGTGCGGGTTCGCCAGTCAGCAGCCAGGCTGCAGTTTCTCCCAGGGTGGGTTGGTGCCCCACCAGCAAGGTGTACGGATCGGCGGGTGCAGGCCAGGCGCAGGCCTGCAACAGGTCACGCGGATGGGCGTGGGTTCCCAGACGCGGCACGGTTTCAAAGTGTCTGGAAAAGGCACTGGCAGTTTGCCGGGTACGCTGTGCCGGGCTGACCAGAATGCGGGGTTCGAGTGGCAGATGGGCCTTCAGCCAGTGGGCCACTTGCCGTGCTTGTCGGTGCCCTCGTTCAGTCAGGGCGCGGACATGATCGGGGAATCCTTCCTCTGCTTCGGCATGACGCCATAGGATCAGGTGGAATTGACTCATGAGGAGGAAAATTTCCGGCTCAAACGCTGCAAGAGAAAGTCATGAACCCGGAAGCATGAACTGCCGCGACGTGGATGGGTTCGCGCATAGTGTCCCTCGCCGTTCATGATCCAGGCTGCACGGTTGTCGCGCAGATAGGAACGGAGTCCTTCGCTCAGTATTCGCCGTTTGATGCGTGGATCGAGAATGGGGATACAGACTTCGATGCGGCGAAAAAAATTGCGGTCCATCCAGTCGGCACTGGCGATGAATACCTCGTGGTTTCCTCCGTGACGGAAATACATGACTCGATGATGCTCCAGAAAACGGCCGATCAGCGAGCGTACCCGGATATGTTCGGATAACCCCTTGACACCGGGGCGGAGCAGGCAGACGCCCCGGATGATCAGGTCGATTCGAACCCCCGCCTGACTGGCTTCATAGAGCGCATCGATCAGGTGGGGTTCCGTCAGTGCATTCATTTTTGCGATGATGTGGGCTTTTTCACCCTGGCGGGCAAACTGGATTTCACGGGCAATGGCCCGCAGGGTTCCCGAGTGGAGGGTGAAGGGAGCTTGCCAGAGATGCCGCAGATGTTCCTGCTTGCCCAGTCCCGTAATTTGCATGAAGATGGCGCTGACATCGGCCGTGATTTCCGGATGGGCAGTAAACAAACCAAAATCGGTATAGGTGCACGTGGTACGGGCATGATAGTTGCCTGTCCCCAAGTGGACATAGCGTCGTAGTTCGCTTTGTTCGCGCCGAATGACGAGACACATTTTGGCATGAGTCTTGTAACCGAAAACGCCGTAGACCACATGAGCCCCCGCGGCTTCCAACTTTTCTGCCCAATTGATGTTGGCTTCTTCGTCGAAGCGGGCCAATAGTTCCACCACCACGGTGACCTCCTTGCCTTGGTGGGCCGCCTCGATCAGGGCTTCGATCAGTTCGGAGTCCGTGCCTGTACGGTAGACCGTCTGTTTGATGGCCAGCACCGCAGGGTCCCGCGCGGCTTGTTGGACGAACTGAATGACGGGCATGAAGGGCTGAAAGGGATGATGCAGGAGAAGATCGCGTTTTTTCAGGGTTTCGATGAGGGGAACCGATTGATCCAGTTCGCGGGGCAGTTGGGGCTGAAAGGAAGGAAACTTGAGGTCGGGACGGTCGACCAGGTCGGCGACCTGCATCAGGCGCACGAGATTGACGGGGCCATCCACTCGATAGAGATCCGTCTCCTCCAATTCAAAAGTTCCGAGCAGGAATTGAGCCATGGTTTCGGAACAATTTTCCGGGACTTCAAGGCGCACTTCATCGCCGTACTGGCGATGGCTCAATTCGCCTTGCAAGGCGAGGCGCAAATCACTGACTTCCTCATCTTCCAGAAGTAATTCGCTGTTGCGAGTCAAGCGGAATTGATAGCATCCTTCGACGGTCAGTCCATGAAAAAGGTCGCCTACGTTGGCATGCAGGATTGAGGATAAAAAAATGAACCCATAGGGGCAGCCACAAATTTCTTCGGGCAGTTGTATGAAGCGGGGAAGGGCCCGGGGGGCTTGCACGACGGCATGGGTACAGGGACGACCAAAAGCATCGACTCCCGAAAGTTCCACGGCAAAGTTGAGACTTTTATTGAGGATTCGAGGAAAAGGATGGGCCGTGTCCAATCCGATGGGAGTCAATACCGGTTTGATTTCGCGCAAATAGTAGTTGCGTGCCCAAGTATGCTGAGCCTCGGTCCAATGATTGCGACGGTGGAAGCAGATCCCCTCTTCTGCCAAACGCGGTAGGACACGCTCATTCAATAAACGATATTGATGGGAGACGAGTTCGTGTGCCACGCTGCAGACCAGACGGTAAACCCGCAAGGGAGGCAGGCCATCCGGGCCGGTTTTGGTGATCCCTTCGCGAATTTGTTGTTTCAGGCCGGCAACCCGAATCTCAAAAAATTCATCCAGATTGTTGCTGACGATGCACAGGTAGCGCAGTTGCTCGAGGAGCGGAGTCTCGTCATCTTCCACCAGATTCAGAACGCGCCGATTGAATGCCAACAGGCCCAACTCCCGGTTGAGAAATCGGGACGCTGCTGTAACGGGATTGCTCATAAAGTCAGTCAAGAGTAGGGGCCATCGAACGCTTCCAGTGTACCACCCCCCGGGTATCAGGAAAACCCATATGATGCAGGCCTGAATCATAGGGGGCGGGAGAGGATTCATCGTCACGAATAATTCACGGCAGGTTCATGGTGGGGTAACAAGGCCAAGGCAAAGTGGGTAACCATTCGTTCCGATGGAGAGATCCATGCCCCAACTTGACCAGAGTCTGCAGAGTGTTCGTCAACCCCGTTTGGTATTTCAATATGCGCGCTCTTCCGTGGATGTACGGGCGGCTCAGCAGTTGCGTTGGCACGTCTTCCATGAAGAGATGGGGGCGCACTTGCATTCCGCCGAGCCAGGGTTGGACCAGGATCGATTTGATGCGCTTTGCGACCATCTGATTCTGCGCGATACCCGCAGTCATGAAGTGGTAGGTACCTACCGGATCCTCAACGCGCGACAGGCGGTGAGGGCTGGAGGGTTCTATTCGGAAGAGGAATTCGATCTGACGCGTCTGGCCCATCTGCTTCCTCATGTCATGGAGGTGGGGCGGGCCTGCGTCCATCCGGATTACCGCAATGGTCTTTCCATTGCAGTGTTATGGGCCGGTCTGGCCGAATATATCCGGATTCATCGAGTGCAATACCTGATGGGCTGTGCCAGCATGACCATGATCGATGGCGGCCATACGGCAGCCTCGCTCTACCGTCAGTTGGAACTCATGCATGGTGCTCCTGCGGAATGGCGTGTTTCTCCGCATTGTGCATTGCCTCTGGCGGCGCTCGACAGCACGCGCATGGTGGACATTCCTCCGCTCATCAAGGCCTATCTGCGGGTGGGCGCCTATGTTTGTGGGGCACCGGCGTGGGATGCGGATTTCAACACGGCGGACTGCCTGCTTTTGTTGCCCACGGCCGCCATGGATCAGCGTTATTCACGTCATTTCATGAAGACCTCGGTTGAGGGGAAGACTTCCTTCTGAGTGCGCATCAACTTTTGTGAGTACACTACCGGGTTTGCACCCGGGCATCTCCGCCGTGATGATTTCCGGGCCAGAGTAGTTCATCCGTGCATGATCTGGTAGAGTGGGGCTTTTTGTGAGGGTTGTGGGATATGCCCCAAGCGATCATCGCGGCGGTAGACTTGGGCTCGAACAGTTTTCGTCTGCAGGTGGCACGCGTGGTGCAGGGGCAACCCTATACGCTGGATGCGCTCAAGGAGTCGGTACGACTGGCCGCCGGATTGTTGCCCGACAACACGCTGGATGCGGTGACACAGGAACGCGCATTGGCCTGTTTGCGGCGTTTTGGTGAGCGGTTGCGTGCAGTTCCCCGAGAGGCCATCCGGGTGGTGGGAACGAATACCTTGCGCGTTGCCCAACAGGCGGAAACCTTTCTGGAAGCGGCACAGGAAGCCTTGGGTGTTCCCATCGAGATCATTGCGGGTCAGGAAGAAGCCCGCTTGATTTACGTGGGTGTGGCGCACAGTCTTCCGCGCCATCGAGGCCGCCGGCTGGTGGTGGACATTGGCGGAGGGTCCACGGAAATCATCATCGGTCGCGGGGTCAAACCGCAGCGCCTGGAAAGTTTGTACATGGGGTGCGTCAGTTACACGCAGCAGTTTTTTGCCCAGAACAAAGTGACGGAACGTCACTGGGCTGCCGCCACTTTGGCGGCAGCCAATGAATTGCAGGCGCTTTCTGCCACCTTTGGGCGGGAGCAATGGGATGAGGCCGTGGGTTCTTCCGGGACGGCTCGCGCCCTGGCTGAATTGCTGGAATTGAACGGGTTCGTGGGGCAAGGAATTACCCGGGCCGGACTGGCTTTTCTGCGAGAAAAATTGTTGGAGGCCCGCGACCCGCACCATCTGGTTTCCATCGGTTTGCGCATGGAGCGGGTGCCGGTATTGCCTGGAGGGCTGGTCATCATGAGTGCCGTGTTCGATCACTTGGGGATCGAACAGATGCAGACGACAGACTGTGGTCTGCGCGAGGGTGTCTTGTATGAGATGCTGGGCCGCCTGAAACATCGGGATGTCCGGGAAGAAACCGTGCGCCATTTCGTCCAGCGGTATCATGCAGATTCCCTGCAGGCAGAGCGGGTAGAAAAGTTGGCGCTCACGCTCTATCGTCAGGTGACGGCCCGTCCCCAATACGCACATTATTCACCCTATCTGCGTTGGGCTGCCCAGTTGCACGAAATCGGGCTTTCCATCGCTCATGGGGGTTACCACCGCCATTCGGCTTATATCGTCGATCATGCGGACATGCCTGGATTCTCCAAGATGGAACAGGCCATCGTGGGTGGGCTGGTCCAGAATCATCGAGGGCGTTTGGTCAAGGGGGCAGAACGCATCACCAATCGGGAGGGCTGGCGTTTGGTGCTGTGTCTTCGTCTGGCCGTGTTGTTTTGTCGTGGTCGTTCCCATTTGGGACGAACCCCCCGCTTTCACCTGGCGGATGAGGGGGATGCGGGGTTTTGCCTGCAGGTCAATCCCGCATGGCTGGTCAGTCATGCCCTGGCGGCCGCCAATCTGGAGAAGGAATGTCAGCAGTGGCAGGCTCAAGGTATTTCCTTGAGGGTGGTTTGACCCAGAAGATTCATGAGTCTGTAATCAATCTGTCATATTTGATGGTTACCCTGTTTCGGTGCACTTGCGATTTTTTTCTATGGAGATTTTCATGACGATTCGGTTCCTCTTGCGTCCCTGGATGGTGGCCAGTGCTTTGTTGATGTCGGCCTGGGAGGCCCAGGCAACGGATATCACCGGTGCGGGCTCCACTTTTGTCTATCCGGTCTGCGCCAAGTGGGCCGAAGGATTCAGAGCGGCCACTCGAAATGGTTTGAATTATCAATCCATTGGTTCTGGCGGAGGAATCAAGCAGGTAAAAGCCAAAGTGGTGGATTTTGGGGCGACGGACAAACCCCTGACCCAGGAAGAACTGGACCGGAGTTCACTGGTACAGTGGCCGCTCGTGATGGGTGGCGTGGTTCCCGTGATCCATGTGGAAGGGATCGCTCCCGGACAAATGAAACTCGATGGGCCGGTGTTGGCCGACATCTATTTGGGCAAGATCAAACGCTGGAATGATCCGGCCATCCAGGCGCTCAACAAAGGGTTGAGCCTGCCCGCACAGGACATCGTCGTGGTTTCCCGTACCGATGGTTCCGGGACTACCTTCATCTTTACGAATTATCTCTCCAAGGTCAGTGCCGAGTGGAAGAATAAGGTAGGGAGTGATACGGCCGTCAGATGGCCCACGGGCATCAATGGCAAGGGGAATGAGGGTGTGGCTTCCTATGTGCGCCAGCAGGCGGGGGGAATTGGTTACGTGGAATATGCCTATGCCCTGCAAAACAAAATGAGTCATGTTCAGATGAAGAACCACGAGGGGCAGTTCGTGGAACCGGATATCGAAACGTTCAGCGCTGCAGCCAGCAATGCGCACTGGAAACCGGAAAACGGGTTTCACGAAATTCTGACCGATGAACCGGGAAAAAACAGTTGGCCCATCACCGGAGCCACCTTTGTTCTGATGCAAAAAGTGCAGGAAAACCCCGAACATGCCAAAACTGCCTTGCGGTTTTTCGATTGGTCCTACAAGAATGGTCAGAAAGTCGCCCTGGCGCTGGATTATGTTCCCTTGCCCGAGGATGTGGTCAAGTTGATCGAAGCCCAGTGGAAGATTGAATTGAAGGACAGCGCGGGCAAGGCGCTCTATTGAGAAGGTTGCAGGAATTTCTGTGGGTACGGGAGAGGAATCCCTCTTACCCGATTGCGCGATAATAGGAAAACCTCGGTACTGGGGGTATAATCGCTCCGTTCCTGACTTGACATTTTGTCCATGGCCGTCTTATGAACCCTATACCGACCCACCCTGTTGAGCGCGCGTCTACGCGTGCAGGGCAGGCGCGTGGTTTTGGCCATCTTGCCGATCGCTTGTTCCAGTGGCTGACCCGGTTCTTCGCTTTTTTGGTGTTGTTCACGCTACTGGCCATTCTGGCTTCTTTGGTGGTGACCAGTGCTCCTTCACTGAAGGCCTTTGGTTTTTCCTTTCTGTGGTCCGATGACTGGGATCCCGTGCAGGATAAGTATGGCGCCTTGATCCCGGTTTACGGAACTTTGGTCAGTTCCTTCGTGGCTCTGCTGATTGCGGTTCCCATCAGTTTCGGGATTGCCGTCTTTCTCACGGAAATGTCTCCTCCCTGGCTCAAACGTCCGCTCGGGACGGCCATTGAATTACTGGCCGCCATTCCCAGCATCATCTACGGGATGTGGGGGCTGTTTTCCTTTGCCCCGGTTTTTTCCCGGACACTGCAACCCTTCTTGATCGGAACTTTGGGCAAAATACCCTTTGCGGGGCAACTTTTTCAAGGCCCCCCTCTGGGGATCGGTCTGCTGACGGCCAGCATCATTCTGGCCATCATGGTGATTCCTTTCATTTCCTCGGTCATGCGGGATGTCTTTGAACTGGTTCCCGCCGTACTCAAGGAATCGGCTTATGGTCTGGGGGCCACCACTTGGGAAGTGGTCTGGCGGGTGGTATTGCCCTATACCCGTGCCGGTGTGATGGGTGGAGTCATGCTGGGGTTGGGGCGTGCTTTGGGAGAAACCATGGCGGTCACCTTCGTGATTGGTAATACCCAGCATCTCAGTCCCTCGCTACTGGCTCCGGGAAACAGCATCGCCTCGTCCCTGGCCAATGAATTTGCCGAAGCGGTGGGCGACCTTTATACCTCTGCGCTGATTGAATTGGGTCTGCTGCTTTTCATCATTACGGCCATCGTACTGGCCATGGCCAAATTGATGTTATTGCGCATGGGGCAGCGTGAAGGGACGCGGAGCTGACCATGCGCTATACAACGCCCGAAATTCGTCGTATCTACCGCCGCCGCCAGTTGACCAATCGTTTTCATCTGTTCATGTCGGTGTGTGGCATGGGCTTTGGTCTGTTTTGGTTGTCCTGGATTCTCTGGACCTTGTTGTCCAATGGTTTTGAAGCGTTGAGTTGGTCCCTGTTGACCCATCCGACGCCCGCTCCTGGGGGAGAAGGGGGGCTGGCCAATGCCATTTTGGGGAGCGTCATGATGGCCGGTCTGGCGACCCTGATCGGAACGCCGGTGGGGGTATTGGCCGGGACCTATCTGGCCGAATATGGCCGACGTGGGTGGTTGTCTCCCACCACCCGTTTCGTCAACGACATTCTCCTCAGTGCCCCCTCCATTGTTCTGGGGCTGTTCGTCTATACCGTATATGTGGCTCGTTTTCACCACTTTTCAGGGATTGCAGGCGCTTTGTCCTTGTCTTTGATCGTGGTTCCCGTGGTTGTCCGAACCACCGACGACATGTTGCGTCTGGTGCCGGACAGTCTGCGCGAAGCCGCCATTGCGCTGGGCGCCCCCCGGTGGAAAATGGTGGTGATGGTGGCTTATCGGGCGGCTAAAGACGGCATCGCTACGGGCGTGCTGCTGGCGGTGGCACGTATCAGTGGTGAAACGGCACCGCTCTTGTTCACTGCGCTCAATAATCAGTTCACTACCTGGAACATCAATGAACCGATGGCCAATCTGCCGGTGGTGATCTTCCAGTTTGCCATGAGTCCCTACGATGACTGGCACCGTCTGGCTTGGGGCGGGGCCATCCTGGTGACCCTCAGTGTGCTGGCCATCAATGTGCTGGCGCGTTTGCTGTTCCGTCAAAAAAGTTCTTGAGCAGGGGTTTCATGAGCCATACCGAGGTTTTCAATCTTTCTTCCATCGCACCCGAAGTGCGTATCGCCATTCGTAATCTCAATTTTTACTACGGTCGCTTCCATGCTTTGAAGAATGTCACCATGGACATACAGACCAACAAGGTGACGGCCTTCATTGGTCCCTCGGGATGTGGCAAGTCCACTCTCCTACGGACTTTCAATCGGTTGCATGAACTGTATCCAGCCAATCGAACCACGGGTCAAATCCTGCTGGATGGCAAGAATGTTCTGGACCGTCGGGAAGATCCCACGTTATTGCGGGCTCGCGTGGGGATGGTCTTTCAGAAACCTACGCCGTTTCCCATGTCGATTTATGAAAACATTGCTTTTGGCGTGAGGTTGTATGAAAAGTTGACGTCCATGGAAATGGACGAGCGGGTGGAATGGGCTCTGAGGAAGGCGGCGCTGTGGCCTGAAGTGAAAGACAAACTGCGTCAGAGTGGCAATGGGCTTTCCGGTGGACAGCAACAGCGTCTGTGTATTGCCCGTTGTATCGCCATCAAGCCGGAAGTGATCCTGCTGGATGAGCCCTGTTCTGCGCTTGATCCCATTTCTACGGCGCATATCGAGGAACTCGTGCACGACCTGAAGAGCGATTACACCGTGGTCATGGTGACCCATAACATGCAGCAAGCCGCTAGAGTTTCTGACTATACCGCCTATATGTATCTGGGGGAGTTGATCGAGTTCGACGAGACGGATCGAATCTTTACCAAACCCAATCAGAAGGCGACGGAAGACTATATCACCGGGAAATTCGGTTGATTTTCGGGTTTGCGGCTCATGGCTCATTGCAAGGAAGGCCATTTCAAGGCATCATCCTGCCCAGACATTCATTTCATGCAAGGTTTGGAGCAGACACATGCGTAATAAACTCATTGCAGGCAACTGGAAAATGCACGGTTCTTGTGTGGCAAACGAGGCGTGGGTGCGGGCACTGCAGGCGGAACCGACTTTTGAGTCCGTTGAACTGGCGGTATTGGTTCCTGCCCCCTATCTGGCCCAGATGCAGCAGTTGCTGGGCGGTTCGACCTGTGTCTGGGGAGGACAGGATGTCAGCGATCAGGAACGCGGCGCTTTTACCGGAGAGGTGGCGGCTTCCATGTTGCGCGAATTCGGATGCCGGTATACGGTGGTAGGCCATTCGGAACGGCGTCAACGCCACGGTGAAACCGATGTTCAGGTGGCGGCCAAGGCGCAACAGGCATTGGCCCAGGATCTGATTCCCATCCTCTGTCTGGGAGAGTCACTCGAGCAGCGGGAGGCGGGAAAAACGGCGCAAGTGATGCGCCACCAGTTGGGGGTGCTTCTGGATATATTGGGCGAAACTGGCATGGCCCGTTCGGTACTGGCCTATGAACCTCTCTGGGCTATTGGTACGGGGCGAAGCGCCTCTCCGGCGCAAGTCCAGGAAGTCCATGCCTGGCTGCGTCAGCAGTGCGCTGAAGCGTCGCTGGGTCTGGCCAAAAACATTCAAATTCTCTATGGTGGTAGCGTCAAAAGTGCCAACGCGGTAGAATTGATGGCCTTGCCCGATGTGGATGGGGCACTGGTGGGGGGCGCTTCCCTGGTAGCGCAGGAATTTTTGGCGATCGCGCGCGCAGCAGCGAAAGCCAGTCAAAGGACTGAGTAATGGAAACGGTGGTTTGGGTCGTACATGTGGGGGCCGCGCTTGGAATCATCGGATTGGTTCTCATGCAGCATGGTAAGGGTGCGGATATGGGAGCAGCCTTCGGGAGCGGTTCTGCGGGTGGGGTGTTCGGCGCTTCGGGCGCCTCGAACTTCCTCAGTCGCAGCACAGCCATACTGGCGGCGGTGTTTTTTTGTACCAGCATGCTGCTGACCTGGTATTCGGGGCACGGTAACAAAGGGACGAGCGTGATGAATGAAACCAATGCGCTCAAGCCCCCTGTGGTTTCGACGCCAGTGCAAGGGGTTCCCACAAAATCCAACGAAATTCCGAAATAAGGTACACTGGTACCCCCGGTCAAAGGGGATGAGTTTTTAGCCGATGTGGTGAAATTGGTAGACACGCCGTCTTGAGGGGGCGGTGGCGAAAGCCGTAGCAGTTCGAGTCTGCTCATCGGCACCATGGAATGATCAAGAACGGTTTGGTGAAGGTTCTGTCAAACGGATGTGATGCTGTCATAATGATGCTTTATGGAGGTCGAGTTTCCGGGGTTGTGCGGAACTCGGCGGGTCTTCTCCCGGTGGCTTGGGGAAGTGCCCAATGATAATAATCGCACCTGTCCTATGAGTGGGTGCAGAAACACTGCGAGTATGTGATGTCACAACATTATTTGCCGGTATTGTTGTTCATTCTGGTGGGCGTGGGCGTGGGTGTGGTCCCCGCAGCTCTGGGTTGGTTCCTGGCGCCGCATCGCCCCGACCCGGAAAAGAATTCCCCTTATGAATGTGGCTTCGAGGCCTTCGAAGACGCGCGGATGCGTTTTGATGTGCGCTATTACCTCGTGGCGATCCTTTTTATTCTATTTGATCTGGAAATTGCCTTCCTTTTCCCCTGGGCTGTGGTGCTGAAAGATATTGGCGGGTTTGGTTTTCTGGCCATGCTGGTGTTTTTGGGGATATTGGTGGTGGGGTTTGCCTACGAGTGGCTCAAGGGCGCACTCGAATGGGAATGAAGCAACGATTGCCGGGTTGATCCATACAGGGAGGGGAACATGGCACTGGAAGGCGTGCTCAAGGAGGGTTTTGTCACTGCGAGTCTGGATACGGTCATCAATTGGACCCGTACGGGTTCCCTTTGGCCCATGACTTTCGGGTTGGCCTGTTGTGCGGTTGAAATGATGCACGCCGGGGCATCCCGTTATGATCTGGATCGCTTTGGAATCGTTTTTCGCCCCAGTCCCCGTCAGTCCGACCTCATGATCGTGGCCGGGACGCTCTGTAACAAAATGGCCCCGGCCCTGCGCAAGGTATATGACCAGATGGCTGAACCTCGTTGGGTCATCTCCATGGGGTCCTGCGCCAATGGTGGAGGGTACTACCACTATTCCTATTCGGTGGTGCGCGGTTGTGATCGTGTGGTGCCGGTGGATGTCTATGTTCCCGGTTGTCCTCCCACGGCAGAGGCCCTGTTGTTTGGTTTGATCCAGTTGCAACAAAAGATCCGCCGCACTCAGACCATTGCGCGGGTGGCCTGATGAGTTTGCTGAATCGTCTCGAAACATTGGCAGGCGCTCTGGATCAAGCCTTCGGCGAGGTTCTGGAAGAATCCTCGATTCAACTGGATGAACTGACCGTTCGTGTGGGGACTGCGCACTGGCTGGCAGCGGCACTGCGTTTGCGTGATGACTTTGGCTTCGAGCAACTCATCGATCTGTGCGGTATGGATTATTCCACCTACCCCGACTGGTCCCGGCCTCGCTTTGGGATCGTGGTCCACCTGCTCTCGATCCGGCATAACCTGCGTCTGCGCGTCAAAGTGACCGCGCCGGAGGGTCCTGTCCCTCTGGTGGAATCGGTGGTTACGGTATGGTCTGTGGCCAACTGGTTTGAACGGGAAGCTTTTGATCTGTTCGGGATCGTTTTTTCCGGGCATCCCGACCTGCGCCGCTTGTTGACGGATTATGGTTTTGTGGGACATCCTTTCCGTAAGGACTTCCCCATTTCCGGATTCGTGGAAATGCGTTATGACCCGGAACAAAAGCGGGTCATCTATCAACCGGTCAGCATTCCACCGCGTGAAGTGATTCCACGCACGACGCGTCCGGAACATTATGGGGATACGGCATAATGGCTGAAATACGTAACTACACCATGAACTTTGGTCCGCAACATCCCGCAGCACATGGGGTGTTGCGCTTGGTTCTGGAACTGGACGGCGAAGTGATCGAACGGGCCGATCCCCATATCGGTCTTCTGCACCGCGGGACAGAGAAGTTGGCGGAAACCCGTACTTTCCTGCAAAGTGTGCCCTACATGGATCGCCTCGACTACGTATCCATGATGTGCAATGAACATGCCTATGTCCTGGCCATCGAGAAATTGTTGCAGGTGGATGTGCCGATCCGTGCACAATACATTCGCGTCATGTTTGATGAGATCACGCGTATCCTCAATCACTTGTTATGGATTGGTGCACATGCGCTGGACATTGGCGCCATGACCGTGTTCCTCTATGCTTTCCGCGAACGGGAAGATCTGGTGGATTGCTATGAAGCCGTTTCCGGTGCCCGATTGCATGCCGCCTATTATCGTCCCGGCGGGGTATATCGGGATTTGCCCGAGCGCATGCCCTTGCACCTGGCCAACAAGGAAGTTCGGGGCGGGCGTTCGGATGCCAAAGCGCAGCGCTTGAACCGCAATCGTCAGGGGTCATTGCTCGATTTCATTGAAGATTTCGTCGATCGTTTTCCGAACTATCTGGACGATTACCATAATCTGTTGACTGACAACCGGATCTGGAAGCAGCGGACGGTGGGGATCGGGGTCGTGACGCCAGAGCGCGCGCTGTCCCTGGGATTTACGGGACCCATGTTGCGCGGGTCAGGAGTGGCTTGGGACCTGCGCAAGAAGCAGCCGTATGAATCCTACGCCGAGATGGATTTTGATATTCCGGTGGGGGTGAATGGCGATTGTTATGACCGTTATCTGGTGCGGATGGAAGAGATGAAACAATCCAACCATATCGTCCGGCAGTGCATCGACTGGCTGCGTCGCAACCCGGGGCCGGTCATTACCGATAATCACAAGGTGGCACCGCCTGCGCGGGAATCCATGAAAGAAAACATGGAAGAGTTGATTCACCATTTCAAACTCTTCAGCGAAGGCATGCATGTGCCGCCGGGAGAGACCTTGGCCAGTGTGGAGGCGCCAAAGGGGGAATTTGCCATTTATCTGGTCTCCGATGGAGCCAATAAACCTTACCGTCTCAAGATTCGGGCCCCCGGTTTTGCCCATATGGCCGGTCTGGATGAAATGTCGCGTGGGCATATGATTGCAGACGTGGTAGCCATCATCGGGACCCAGGATATCGTTTTTGGAGAAGTGGACCGCTGATCATGCTGAGTACGGAATCCAGACAACAGATCGACCGCGAAGTCGCCAAGTATCCCTCGGACCAGAAACAGTCGGCGGTGATGTCGGCCCTGCGTATTGCCCAGGTCCAGCATGGCTGGCTGTCGAAGGAAGTCATGAACAGCGTGGCCGAGTATCTGGGCATGCCCGCCATTGCGGTGTATGAGGTGGCCACCTTCTACGAAATGTACAACCTCAAACCCATGGGGCGGCACAAATTGACAGTGTGCACCAATCTGCCCTGTGCCTTGTCGGGCTCCACGGAGTTTTGTGACCGGCTCAAGGAAAAACTGGGCATCGGCTTTGGTGAAGTGACGGCTGATGGCGAGATTGGTCTCAAGGAAGGACAGTGTTTCGGGGCCTGTGGGGATGCGCCGGTACTTTTGGTGGACAACCATACCATGCACTCTTTCATGGATGAAGAAAAACTGGATACCTTGCTCAAGGAGTTGAAGTCATGACCGGCGTCATTCTCGAGGGACTCGATCGGGATCGGACCTGGTCTCTGGAACATTACCTACAACGGGGCGGCTACGAAGCCTTGCGCAAGATTTTGACGATGCCCATGACTCCCGAGCAGGTTATCGATGAAGTCAAGAAGTCCGTGTTGCGTGGTCGGGGGGGGGCAGGTTTTCCGACGGGACTCAAATGGACCTTCATGCCCAAGAACTATGTGGGGGAAAAGTATGTGGTGTGCAATTCGGATGAGGGAGAACCGGGTACCTTCAAGGATCGCGACATCTTGCGCTATAACCCCCATGCCCTGATCGAAGGGATGATCATTGCGGGGTATGCCATGGGTGCGACCCGTGGTTATAACTACATTCACGGCGAAATCTGGGAAGTCTATCAGCGCTGCGAGGAAGCCATCGATCAAGCCCGCGCTGCGGGCTTTCTGGGATCAGACATCCTGGGTTCGAAATTTTCTTTTGATCTGTTCAACCATCATGGTTATGGGGCCTATATTTGTGGCGAGGAAACCGCCCTGCTGGAATCTCTGGAAGGCAAGAAGGGCCAACCCCGTTACAAGCCGCCGTTCCCTGCCACCTACGGGCTGTATGGCAAACCGACGACCATCAATAATACGGAAACCTTCGCCTGTGTGCCCTGGATCATCCGTCATGGTGGCGAAGCCTTTTTGCAGTTGGGTAAACCGAACAATGGCGGCACCAAGATTTTTTCCGTTTCGGGGCATGTGACCCGTCCGGGCAATTATGAGGTTCCTTTGGGGACTTCCTTCGCCTCCCTTCTCGAAATGGCTGGCGGGATGCGGGGGGGGCGGAAGATCAAGGCGGTCATTCCTGGCGGGTCCTCCATGCCGGTCTTACCTGGAGACACGATGATGCAACTGGACATGGACTATGATTCCATTTCCAAGGCGGGCTCCATGCTCGGTTCCGGCGCAGTGATCGTGATGGACGAAACCACCTGCATGGTGCGGGCACTGGAGCGCTTGTCCTTGTTCTATCATGAAGAATCCTGCGGACAATGCACGCCATGTCGGGAAGGGACGGGCTGGCTGTACCGGATCATCCATCGCATCGAGCATGGTCAGGGACGTCAGGACGATCTGGACCTGTTGCATTCCTTGTCCAATAATATCCAGGGGCGTACCATTTGTGCCCTCGGCGATGCCGCCGCCATGCCGGTGCGCAGTTTCGTCACCCATTTTCGGGATGAATTCGAATACCACGTGACTCACCGGCGTTGCCTGGTGGGAGCGGTGGGCGATTCTCAAGAGAAGGCGGCCTGATCATGGCATTATTGAATCTCGAAATCGATGGAAAACCCACCCAGATCGAAGCCGGGCGTACGGTCATGGATGCGGCCAGACAACTGGGGATCAAGATTCCCCATTTCTGCTATCACCGTAAACTGTCCATTGCCGCCAATTGCCGGATGTGTCTGGTTCAGGTGGAAAAGGCGCCGAAACCCCTGCCGGCCTGTGCTACCCCTGTGGCCGAGGGAATGAAGGTACACACCCATTCCCCTCTGGCCGTCGAGGCGCAGAAGGCGGTCATGGAGTTTTTGCTGATCAACCATCCCCTCGACTGTCCCATCTGCGATCAGGGCGGCGAATGCAAGTTGCAGGATATCAGTGTCGGGTACGGCGGAGGGGCTTCACGTTATCAGGAAGCCAAACGGGTGGTCTCCAACAAGGATCTGGGTTCGCTCATTTCCACAGACATGACACGCTGCATCCTGTGTACGCGCTGTGTGCGTTATGGCCAGGAAATTGCCGGGATCATGGAACTGGGCGTCGGTGGACGGGGAGAGCACTCGGAAATTCTGGCGTTCATGGACCTGACCGTGGATTCGGAAGTTTCGGGCAACGCCATCGACCTCTGTCCCGTGGGGGCGCTGACCAGCAAACCTTTTCGTTTTGCGGCCCGCTCCTGGGAATTGACCCGATTTCCTTCCGTGAGCCCTCACGACGGACTGGGGACTCAGATCGAAGTACAGGTCAAGAGACCCGACGACGTGGTGCGTGTGCTCCCGCGTAAAAACGACGATATCAACGAATGCTGGTTGTCCGACCGCGATCGGTTCTCTTATCAGGCGTTGCGCAGCGCTGATCGGCTACTCCATCCCCAGGTCAAGCGGGATGGACAATGGACACAGGTCACTTGGGCCGAAGCCTTGCAGTGCGTGGTGGATGGTCTGGAAAAGGTGCGCCATGACAGCGGGGGAGAAGGGATCGGAGCGTTGTTGAGTCCCCATCAAACCCTCGAAGAACTTTATTTGGCGCAAAAGGTTCTGCGTGAACTGGGCTGCCATAATATCGATCACCGTACCCGCCAGGTGGATTTTTCTCTCGATGCCCTGCAACAGGGAACACCTTGGCTTGGCATGCCGATTGCGCATTGGTCGGATCTGCGTGCGGTCCTGGTGATTGGGTCGGTATTGCGTCAGGAGCAACCTCTGCTGGCGGTGCGTTTGCGTCGCGCAGCCCGGTCTGGAGCGCAGGTGCATCGGGTGGCAGCGCGCCACGAGGATTGGGCCATGCCTGTGGCGGCAACCTTGGTGGGAAAACCCAGCGAATGGCCGGCATTGCTCGGTGAAATACTGAGTGCCGCGGCCCAACAGACGGGTGCCTCACTGCCTGAAGATTTGTTGCCTTTGACCACGGCGATGCCCTCGCCTGCGGCTCTGCTCGTCGCGTCCGATCTGCTGGCGGCACAGGGCAAATCGGCAGTGGTATTGGGGCAACTGGCCCAGCAACATCCCGATTACGCGACTCTCTACCGTTTGGCACAGGTGTTGGGCGAGTTGACAGGGGCTCCCTTCGGACAATTGGCGCTGGCCGCCAATACGGTGGGCGCTGCGCTGGCGGGAGTTTTGCCTCAGCGTGGCGCCTTTCATACCCATGCTCAGACGGGATTGGATGCCCAGGCGCAATGGCGCCAGCCTCGCCAAGCCTATGTGGTGATGGGGCTGGAACCCTCCCTGGATTGCGCAGATCCCTCCCTGGCTTTGAAAGCGTTGCGCCAGGCCGAGACAGTGGTGGCCTTGAGTGCCTTCAAGGGGGAAGCGGAACAATGGGCAACGATCATGCTGCCCATCGCCCCTTTTACTGAAACCGCTGGAACCTTTGTCAGCATGGAAGGACGAGTTCAATCCTTCAAGGGAGCGGTATCGCCCCGTGGCGAAGCGCGTCCGGCCTGGAAAATCTGGCGCGTGCTGGGCAACCTGTTTGATTGTCCCGGTTTTGCCCAGGAAAACCTCGAAGAAGTGCGTACGGAAATTTCACCCGATCTGCCGTTGGTTTGCCGCGAAGCGCTCAACAATCAACTGACCCAGGCCCCCGCTTTGAAAGTTCGCGCCTCTCTGGGAACCGTGGAGCGGGTGGGCGAGTTGCCGGGTTACCATGCCGATCCGCTGGTGCGGCGTGCGCCTGCATTACAGGAAACCGCCCTGGCCGGGGATATTCGGGTCATTCTGCACCCCGCTCAGGCCTCCGGTTTGGGGCTGAGTGCCGGACAGTGGGTGCGCGTTTCCCAAGGGGAAGGCAGTGTGGTTCTGCCCGTGACGCTGGATGAAACACTGGCCGAGGGATGCGCGGTGGTGCCCATCGCCCATCCGCTCTGCGCGTCATTGGGCGAGGCCATGGGCATGGTCGTACTGGAGGGGGCATGATGGACACGCTTCAAGCATTCTTCGGTCCGCTCTGGCCGCTGGTCTGGACCCTGCTCAAGATCCTGGCCATCGTGGTCCCCATGATGGGGGCAGTGGCTTACCTGACTCTGGCGGAACGCAAGGTCATCGGCTATATGCAGATCCGCATCGGCCCCAATCGGGTTGGACCCTTGGGTTTGCTTCAGCCCATTGCGGACGGGATCAAGTTGTTGATGAAGGAAATCATCGTACCCAGCGGCTCCAACAAGTTTCTCTTCATTCTGGCCCCCGTACTGGCCATCATGCCCGCTTTGGCGGCCTGGGCTGTGGTGCCCTTTACCCCCGATCTGGTATTGGCCAGTGTCGATGCCGGGCTGCTATACATCATGGCCATCACCTCCATGGGGGTTTATGGCGTGGTGTTGGCCGGTTGGGCATCCAACTCCAAATATGCCTTCCTTGGGGCCTTGCGTTCTGCTGCCCAGATCGTGAGTTACGAAATCGCCATGGGTTTTGCCCTGGTGACGGTATTGATGATGTCCCACAGTCTCAATCTGGTGGATATCGTCAAGGCTCAGCAAGGGAGTCTGGGGCTTTTGCAATGGAATTGGATCCCGCTTTTCCCCATGTTCGTCATTTACGTCATTGCCGGGACGGCTGAAACCAATCGAGCGCCTTTTGACGTGGCCGAAGGTGAATCGGAAATCGTGGCGGGGTTCCATGTGGAATATTCCGGGATGGCCTTTGCCATATTTTTTCTGGCCGAATACGCCAACATGATTCTCATTGCGGCACTGGCTTCCCTCATGTTCCTGGGTGGCTGGCTGTCGCCGGTCTCCTTCCTGCCGGACGGAATTCTGTGGCTGTTTGCCAAGATGAGTTTCATTCTGTTCCTGTTTCTGTGGTTCCGGGCAACCTTCCCGCGCTACCGCTACGATCAGATCATGCGCCTGGGCTGGAAGGTCTTCATTCCCGTGACCCTGATCTGGTTGGTGATCGTGGGCCTGCTCATGCAGGAACCCTTCCGCGGTCTTCCCATTCTCAATCTCTGGTTCCATTGAGGAGTACCCGTGACCGACCTCAAATCCTTCGTCAAGAACTGGACACTCTCCGAATTGCTCAAGGGCATGAGCATTACAGGACGTCATTTTTTTGCGACCAAGATCACCGTCCAGTATCCCGAAGAGAAAACGCCCATGTCGCCCCGTTTTCGTGGCTTGCATGCCTTGCGTCGCTATCCCAACGGAGAAGAGCGCTGTATCGCCTGCAAATTGTGCGAAGCGGTGTGTCCCGCCATGGCCATTACCATTGAATCGGAACAACGAGAGGATGGAAGCCGACGGACCACGCGCTACGATATCGACCTGACCAAATGCATTTTTTGTGGTTTCTGTGAAGAATCCTGTCCCGTGGATTCCATCGTCGAAACGCGCATTTTTGAATACCACGGCGAGCAGCGCGGAGATTTGCTCATGACCAAGGAAAAACTCCTGGCCGTGGGAGATCGTCACGAAGCCCAGATTGCGGCTGACCGGGCAGAAGACGCCCCTTACCGATGAGGATGACGCACCGTGCTTGATTCTTCTTTCCTGTTGTTCATGGTCTTTGCGCTGGTCCTGGTGGGGGCCGGTGTGGGCGTGATTACTGCCCGAAGCCCTGTTCATGCTGCATTGTTCCTGGTCCTGGCCTTCTTTACGGGTTCAGGGCTGTGGATGATGCTCGAGGCCGAATTCCTCGCCATCGTCCTGGTCCTGGTTTATGTGGGCGCAGTGATGGTTCTCTTCCTGTTTGTGGTCATGATGCTCAATATCGACAGCGAACGACTGCGTCAAGGCTTCTGGAAGCATTTGCCCCTCGGCGGGGGGGTCGCGCTGTTGATGGTGCTGGAAATGTGGCTGGTGGTGAGCAGTCACCAGTTTTCCTCCATGGTTCCGGATTCCCGGGGATCTATCAGCAATACCAAGGAGTTGGGGCGTATTCTCTATACCGATTACGTTTTATCTTTTGAACTGGCAGCCGTCATTTTGCTGGTGGCCATCGTCGCCGCCATTGCCTTGACGTTGCGTCGCCGCAAGGATTCCAAGCACATCGATCCGGCCCGACAGGTGAAAGCCAAAGCAGCCGACCGCTTGCGGATCGTGTCCATGCCGGCCGAGAGGGAGTTGTAATGCTCAACCTGACAGACTATCTCATGCTTGGATCGCTGCTGTTTGCCATCAGCATCGTGGGGATTTTTCTCAATCGAAAAAATCTCATCATTTTGCTCATGTGCATCGAGTTGATGCTGTTGGCCGTGAATATGAACTTCGTGGCTTTTTCCCATTACCTGCATGATACGGCGGGTCAGATTTTCGTTTTCTTCATCCTCACCGTAGCAGCAGCGGAATCGGCCATCGGTCTGGCCATTCTGGTGGTGCTGTTTCGTAACCTGCGCTCCATTCATGTGGACGACCTCAGCCACCTCAAGGAATGATCGACATGAGTGTGCCAAGCCTTTATCTTCTGGTTCCTCTGGCCCCCCTATTGGGTGCGCTGCTGGCAGGGTTGTTTGGCAAAACCCTGGGCAAGGCGGGCAGTCATACCGTTACGATCCTCGGCGTGGCGGTGTCCTTGATTGCCTCTCTGGTGATTGCCCAGGATGTTTTTTCGGGACATTCGTTCAATGGGACCGTTTATCAATGGTTGACTATGGGAGACTCCTCCGTATTCGAGGTGGGTTTCCTGATCGATCCGCTCACCGTCACCATGATGCTGGTGGTGACCTTCGTTTCTCTCATGGTACATATCTACACTGTTGGATATATGCATGACGATGACGGGTATCAGCGCTTTTTCAGTTACATCTCACTCTTTACCTTCTCCATGCTGATGTTGGTGATGGCCAATAATTTCGTCCAGTTGTTTTTTGGCTGGGAGGCGGTTGGCCTGGTGTCCTATCTGCTGATCGGTTTCTGGTTTACCCGCCCCACGGCCATTTATGCCAATCTCAAGGCCTTTTTGGTGAATCGGGTGGGTGATTTGGGTTTCTTGCTCGGGATCGCTTTGATCCAGGCCCATTTTGGATCCCTGGATTACGCCACGGTGTTTCAACAGGCTCCTGATTTTGCGCGCGATACCATAGAATTGTGCGGGGGCATGCCGGTCTCCCTGATCACGGTCATTTGTCTGTTGCTGTTTGTGGGGGCCATGGGTAAGTCGGCCCAGATGCCTCTGCATGTCTGGCTACCCGATTCCATGGAGGGCCCTACGCCGATTTCGGCACTGATTCACGCGGCGACCATGGTGACTGCCGGGATTTTCATGGTGTCCCGCATGTCTCCTCTCTTCGAATTGTCCCCCACGGCCCGCTCTACCGTTCTTGTGATCGGCGCCTGCACAGCGCTGTTCATGGCCTTTCTGGGGCTCATCCAGAACGACATCAAACGGGTGGTGGCTTACTCCACTCTGTCTCAGTTGGGTTACATGACGGTGGCATTGGGTGCCTCGGCTTATCCGGTGGCGATTTTTCATCTGGGGACCCATGCCTTTTTCAAGGCGCTCCTGTTCCTGGGTGCGGGATCCGTGATCCATGCCATGCATCATGAGCAGGACATGCGCAAGATGGGAGGGCTCCGACGGTACATGCCCATCACCTACGTGACGGCGTTGATTGGTTCTCTGGCCTTGGCAGGTATTCCGCCCTTTGCTGGATTTTTTTCCAAGGATGCCATCATCGAAGCCGTGCGAGCCAGTCATTTGCCGGGCTCGGGTTTCGCTTCCTTTGCGGTGTTGGCCGGGGTATTTGTGACTGCATTTTACAGTTTTCGCATGCTTTTCATGACGTTTCACGGAAAGCCACGCATGGACCATCATACCCGGGAACATCTCCATGAATCCCCCTGGGTCATCACCCTGCCGCTCATCCTGCTGGCCATTCCTTCGGTCATTGCCGGCTGGATATTCATTGGGCCCATGGTCATGGGAGATTATTTCGGCTCTTCCATTACTCTGTTGCCTGGGAACGGCGCTTTGCCGGAAATGCGAGAAGCCTGGCAGGGAGTGGGACCTTTCATTGTCGAGGGAGTCCAGTCCCTGCCCTTCTGGCTGGCGATGTCTGGTATTGCGCTGGCTGCCGCCTTGTACCTCAAGTGGACCCATATCCCCGCAGTGATCGTCCGTGAATCGGGCGCCATTTATACCCTGCTGGACAATAAATATTACTTTGATCGTTTCAATGAAATTTTTATTGCGGGGGGCGCTCGCTGTTTTGGGCAAGGGTTGTGGAAGTTTGGCGACATGAAGTTCATCGATGGCTGGATCGTGAATGGTTCTGCCCATCTGGTGGGCGCCTTGTCCACCCGTCTTCGCCGGATTCAGACGGGCTATATCTACCACTACGCCTTTGCCATGATTTTCGGGGTGTTCTTCCTGATGAGCCTGTGGTTCATCAAAGCGTAATTTGAGCGGAATTCCATGACTGCACACCATCTTCTTTCTCTGAGTATCTGGGTCCCCATTCTGGCGGGGATTCTCGTCCTCGCTCTGGGGCGAGATTCCAACCCGTGTCTGACCCGTTGGGTGGCATTGGTGGGCGCCCTGCTGGGCTTCCTGGTCACCCTTCCGCTTTATACCGGGTTCATCAACGCCTCGGCGGCCATGCAGTTTGAAGAAGCCTACCGCTGGATTCCTGCCTTCAACATTACGTATCACCTGGGAATCGATGGGATTTCCCTATGGTTTGTCCTGCTCAACAGTTTCATGACCGTTCTGGTGGTGATTGCAGGCTGGATCGTCATCGAGAAACGACAAGCGCAGTACATGGCGGCCTTTCTGATCATGTCCGGATTGATCAACGGGGTGTTTGCATCACTCGATGCCATCCTGTTCTATGTTTTCTTTGAAGCCATGCTGATCCCCATGTATCTGATCATCGGGGTATGGGGGGGGCCGCGCCGGGTCTATGCCTCCATCAAGTTCTTTCTGTATACCCTGTTGGGTTCCCTGCTCATGCTGGCGGCCTTCATTTATCTTTATTTCGAGGCCGGAGAGTCTTTCGAAATTCTTAAATTTCAGGCAGTGGCCCTTCCTCTGGGTGTTCAGATCCTACTTTTTATCGCCTTCTTCATGTCCTTCGCAGTCAAGGTTCCGATGTGGCCGGTTCACACATGGTTGCCCGATGCGCACGTTGAAGCGCCAACGGGAGGTTCGGTCATTCTGGCGGCCATTACCTTGAAAATTGGCGCTTATGGATTTTTGCGCTTCAACCTGCCCATCACGCCGGATGCCAGTCATGCGCTCTCCGGGACGATGATCACCCTGTCATTGATTGCCGTGGTATATATCGGTCTGGTGGCTTTGGTCCAGCAGGACATGAAGAAACTGGTGGCCTATTCATCCATTTCACACATGGGATTTGTGACCCTGGGGATCTTTCTGTTCAACCCCATGGGCATGGAGGGAGGTTTGCTCCAGATGATTTCGCACGGGTTTATCTCGGGCGCCATGTTTCTCTGCATCGGCGTATTGTATGACCGCATGCACACACGACAAATTGCCGATTATGGCGGGGTAGCCAATACCATGCCCAAGTTTGCGGTTTTCATGGTGTTGTTTTCCATGGCCAATGCCGGCCTGCCTGGAACCAGTGGTTTCATTGGGGAATTCATCGTGATTCTGGGGGCGATACAAGTCAATTTCTGGTATGCCGCGTTGGCTGCCCTCACGCTGATTCTGGGCGCCGCCTATACGTTATGGATGGTGAAGCGGGTTATCTTTGGGGAAGTAGCCAATGACCATGTGGCCGCACTCAAGGATATTTCCAGCCGCGAATTCCTGTTTCTGATCATTCTGGCACTGCTGGTGCTGGGGATGGGGTTGTACCCCAAGATGTTCTCCGAACCCATGCACGCTTCGGTCCTGCAATTGATCGAGCAGGCCTCGACCCCCAAGTTCTGATGGAGCGACGATGACCTTCGCCACACCCAATCTGGTCCCAGCCTACCCGGAAATTTTTCTTCTGGTGGCTCTTTCTGCTCTGCTGATCGCGGATTTATTCATTTCCGATTCCAAACGATTTCTGACTTATGCCTATGCTCAACTGGCCCTGGTGGGGACGGCAGGGTTTCTGCTGATCGGTTCCCTGGGTCAAGTGGTGACGACCTTCAATGGGTCCTTCGTGGATGATCCCATGGCCCGTACCCTGAAGATGATCTCCGTGCTGACGGTGTCCTTCGTCCTGGCTTATTCGCGCGACTATATCCAAAGCCGGGGTCTATTCAAGGGTGAGTTTTTTGTCCTGATCCTGTTTGCCCTGCTCGGGGTCATGGTCATGATCTCAGCCAATCATTTCCTGGTGCTTTACCTTGGGTTGGAGTTGTTGTCCCTCTCTCTCGCAGCCCTGATCGCACTGCAGCGGGACTCGACCGTTGCCACCGAAGCCGCCATGAAATACTTCGTTCTTGCGGCTCTGGCCTCCGGAATGTTGTTGTATGGCTTGTCCATGATCTACGGCGCGACGGGCACTCTGCAAATGGCCGAAGTGGCCAATGCCATTGCCCAGGGGAATGCCGACCCCGGCATTCTGGTTCTGGGACTGGTGTTCCTGGTGGCGGGCTTGTCCTTCAAGTTGGGCGTGGTCCCTTTTCATATGTGGGTACCCGATGTCTATGAAGGGGCGCCCACCGCAGTTACCTTGTTTGTGAGCACGGCACCCAAACTTGCCGGTTTTGCTTTCTTCATGCGTTTGTTGGCGGGGGCCATGGGACCCATGATCGCAGATTGGCAATCCATGCTCATCATTGTCTCGGTACTGTCCATGCTGGTCGGAAACGTGACGGCAATTGCCCAAACCAACCTCAAGCGCATGCTGGCCTATTCCACCATTGCGCATATGGGGTTCCTGTTGCTGGGCATCCTGTCGGGGACTTTGGGGGGATATGCGGCAGCCATGTTCTATGCGGTGACTTATGTCCTCATGAGTTTGGCTGCTTTTGGCTTGATTTTGCTCATGAGTCGCGAGGGTTTTGAAGCGGACCAATTGAATGACCTGAAGGGATTGAACAAGCGCAGTCCGTGGTATGCCTTTTTGATGCTGTTGATCATGATCTCCATGGCAGGGATTCCGGTTTCTGCAGGATTCTTTGCCAAGTTGTCGGTACTCAGTGCCGCCCTGGATGCCGGGTTGACCTGGCTGGTGGTCGTGGCGGTACTCCTGTCCCTGATCGGCGCATTCTACTATCTGCGCATCATCAAGTTGATGTACATGGACGAGCCTGAGACGGATACCCCGATCACGGGGGAAAGTGACCACCGTCTGCTCCTCAGCATCAATGCGTTGACGTTGCTCGCGCTTGGGATCATGCCACAGCCGCTCATCGACCTGTGTACGGCTTCCATTGCTCAGTCGCTACGTGGGTAAAGTCATCCGTGCCCTTTGACTGGACCTTGCCTGAGCACCGGTGGCCTGACTTTACGGAACGGACTCTCGATTCCGTTCCGCGCTATCGAGGGGCATTGTTGGATGTTCATGAAGATCGGGTTCAACTTCCCGATGGCCGGGAAGCCACTCGGGAATATATCCGGCATCAGGGTGCTGCGGCCATCGTTCCCCTGCTCGATGAAAAAACAGTACTTCTCGAATATCAGTTCCGCTATCCCCAACGGCGTCATTACCTTGAAATCCCGGCGGGCAAACTGGATCCGGATGAGGATCCGCTGAAAGCAGCACAGCGGGAATTGCAGGAAGAAACCGGGTACCGGGCGAAACGATGGAAAAAACTCATGTGTCTGGATCTGTGCATCGCCTATTCTACGGAGCAGATCACCTATTTTCTGGCTGAGGACCTTGTTTTCGAAGAAATTCGGCGTGATGAGGAAGAGTTTCTCGAAACTTTGGCCGTCTCTCTGGAAGAGGCCTGGCGTTGGGTGGAGACAGGGCGCATCTGTGATGCCAAGACCGTGGCAGGCCTGTTATGGCTCAAGACGCTATCGCCTACTTGAAATCGAACTGATTGCCCCCACCTCAGGGCCATCGCTGTATTTTTCGTTCAAACCCACGGATGTGATGACACCATGAGCCATAAGGAATCCCTGAATTTTCAGACCGAAGTCAAACAGTTGCTGCAGTTGATGATCCATTCCTTGTACAGCAACAAGGAAATATTTTTGCGTGAATTGATTTCCAATGCTTCCGATGCCTGTGACAAACTGCGTTTCGAAGCCATTCAGAACGCTACCCTGCTGGAGGGTGACCCCGATCTGGCGGTCCATTTGGAAGTCGACAAGGAAGCGCGCACATTGACCATCCGCGACAATGGGGTGGGGATGTCGCGGGAAGAAGTGATCGGTAACATCGGGACCATTGCCCGTTCCGGAACCAAGGAATTTCTGGGTAAACTGTCGGGCGATCAGGCCAAGGATTCTGCGCTGATCGGGCAGTTCGGGGTTGGTTTCTATTCTTCCTTCATTGTCGCCGACAAGGTGACCTTGACTACCCGTCGAGCCGGAGCGTCAACGTCGGAGGGCGTACAGTGGGAATCTGCGGGAGACGGCTCTTTCTCCATTGAAACCCTGGATGTGCCCACGCGCGGAACCACGGTGACGCTGCACCTCAAGGAAGGGGAAGACGGGTTTCTCGATGCCTGGAAGTTACGCGGTATCGTGCGTCGCTACTCTGACCATATCCAGTTGCCGATTCGCATGAAAAAAGATCCCGTTCCGCCTCAGGAAGGGGAGGAAAAGGTCATCAGCGAGCCTGAGGAAGAAACGCTCAATCAAGCCAATGCGTTGTGGGCTCGTCCCAAGAACGAAATTACGGAAGAGCAGTATCAGGAGTTTTACAAGCATGTTTCCCACGACTTCGAGGCTCCTTTGGCCTGGAGTCATGCTCGGGTGGAGGGCAAACAGGAATATACGGAATTACTCTATATTCCGGCTCGCGCCCCTTTCGATTTGTGGGAGCGCGAACCCCGTCACGGGATCAAGTTGTATGTGCGACGCGTTTTTATCATGGAAGATGCCAAGAAACTGGTGCCCCAATATCTGCGCTTTGTGCGTGGGGTGATCGATTCGGCAGACTTGCCGCTCAATGTGTCCCGTGAAATTCTGCAGGAATCCAAGGACATCGATACGATCCGTGCCGGTTGTACGCGCAAGGTTCTGGGGTTGCTTGAAGATCTCGCAGACAACCAGAAAGAGAAGTATCAACAGTTCTGGAATGAGTTCGGACGTGCCTTCAAGGAAGGTGCGGGCGAGGAATATGCCAACCGCGAGAAGTGGGCGGGATTATTGCGTTTTTCTACCACCCACACGGACAAACCCGATCAAACCGAGTCGCTCAAGGACTATATTGGACGCATGAAGGAAGGGCAGGACACCATTTACTATGTGACGGCAGAAAGTTTTGCGGCGGCCAAGAACAGTCCGCACCTGGAAATTTTCCGTTCCCGTGGGATTGAAGTTCTCCTCCTGTCCGATCGCGTGGATGAGTGGGTCGTGTCCCATCTGGAAAGTTTTGAAGAGAAGAATCTTCACTCCGTGGCCAAGGGAGATCTGGATCTGAGCAAACTGGGAGTCGAAAAACCCAAGGTGGAAACTTCGGATTCTGATGCTCTCAAGCCCTTGCTGGAGGCCATGCAGGGGGCGTTGGGCGAACAGGTCAAGAGCGTTCGTGTCAGCCAACGTTTGACCGAATCTCCAGCCTGCCTGGTGGTGGAAGAGGGCGATCTATCGGGCAACATGGCGCGTTTTCTGAAATCTGTCGGGCAGTCGGTGCCCATCTCCAAGCCCATCCTCGAGATTAATCCTGATCATCGATTGATTCTGCGTCTCAAATTGGAAACGGAGCAACAGCGCATTGCAGACTGGAGCCAATTGCTGTTTGATCAGTCCTTGTTGGCCGAAGGCGGACAACTGGAAGATCCCGCTCAGTTTGTCAAACGTCTCAACCAGTTGATTCTCAGCTAAATACCGGTTCCTGGGGAAAGTTCAGGCTTTCCCCAGGGTCAGGGCGTACCAGAGTCGTTGGCAGCCCAATCGTTGCTGGGCCCAAAATCCACTTCCATAGTCCCGTCCCTCCTGCTGATCCGCAATGCCTGTGGGCGGCGTCTCTTTTGAAAAATTGGCGGTTTTGAACAGGATGTCCCATATCGGGAAGAGTACGGCAAAATTGCAACTCGATTGACCGCTTTCGCTGCCCGTGCCTATCCCATGGTGATAGCGATGATAATGGGGACTGACCAGACACCGTTCAAAGGGTCCGAAACGCCAGCCAATGTTGGCATGAGCCAGACTTTGCAGGATGCGGGGGATCATCATGAGCAGGATGAACTGACCCGGTTCCACGCCGATGACCAGACTGAGCAGGGAGAAAAAAGTCGCGGTGAGTACATCATCGAGAAGGTGGGTGCGGTCGTCGGACCAGTAACTCATGGTCTGCTGGCTGTGATGGACGCCGTGCAAGGCCCACCACCATTCCAGTCGATGCTGGAAGCGGTGCAACCAGTAGGAAAAAAAATCGATGATGACGAGGTAGGCAATAAAGGTGGGGAGCGGGCGATTTTCCAGGGGGGGGATGAGGTCTTCCAGAGCATAGGGGATGAATCCATGGAACCGTAGCCAGGCATCCAACTTGAAGGTGAGGGGCCACATCAGAACGAACATCACGAGGGGAATGAAACCCAGACGGTGGAGAAGGGTATAGAGAATATCCACGCGCACCCCACGCCGCCCAGACCAGCGTTCGGCAGGGAAAAGCGCTTCAAGCGGACGAAAAATCAGGATCAGAAGGGCGATTTCTCCCATGCCCACCAGGGCGAACTCCGTGGCATCGAAAGCCTCCTCCTGATAGGCCAGCAAGCCCAGAGGAGGAAGCAGAGGATTGACGCAATGTTCGAAAAGCCAAGCCTGGGTCAGTGTAAATCCATTCATGAAAGTTTCAAACCAGGTCATGGTACGCGCTCATGCTCATTGACTTGCTTTGGGCAAGGTGGCGAAGCAGAAGCCCCGGGCCTGTAGACCGGTGATCAGAGGTTCGAAGACTCGTACGAAAGGATCATGGCGCGAGCGAATGCCCAGATGCATCATCAAGATATCCCCATCCTTGAGATGAGTCAGGGCCTGATTCAGTAAACGCGGATTGGGATATTTTTCCGAGGGCAATTCATCCCCCAGAAAGCCTGCGGGGGACCAACCCTCATGCTGGGGGAAACCACAGTCCCCGGCCCAGGATGTGGCGTTGGGAGTGAGATGCCCACCTGGGGCTCGCCAAATGGGTTCCAGGGATTGTCCCGTGAGTGTCTTGAAGCGTTCATTCACGCGCTGCAGGTTCTGACAGAACCCCGCCTTGTCGAATTCGCGGGGGGCATGGTCCCCGCCACGGGTCAGGATGTCGCCTGAGGACAGGTCCTTGACCAAGGTGGCATGAAACCAGGTGTGATTGCCGAAATGGTGCCCTTCCTGCACCCGTGCACGCCAAAAATCGCGCCAACTGTCATCGAGCGCATGGTCTCCGCGCCAAGTGGGTTCATTGGCCACGAAAAAGGTGGCCTTGACCTGGTGTCGCCGCAAGATCGTGGCGATGGTGTCTGCGGCCTGCATGGATCCAGTGTCCAGGGTCAGGTACAGGGTACCGCGACATGTGGGCGAGGGAGGGGTGCCCGTGGGCTCTGCACCCCACACTGCGGGGCTCAAGAGAATCAAGGCAAGACTGCACCGCAGGGCCAATCGACGATTCATGGGGGACACCCTTCCTTACTGGCGAGCGGCGTGATGTTCAAAGAAAATGCCATGGGGTGACTTGCCCACGGGAATGGTGCGGACCACTTTATCCGTGGACAGGTCGACTACGCTGACCTGACGGATCCAGCGATTGGTGATCCATAGTTCCTTGCCGTCTGCCGATACTTCCATGTCATCGGGGCCTCCGGGTACGGGAAAGGTTTTGGTGAGGGTGAGCGTCCGGGTATCGATGATGGAGACGGTATCTCCGGAACGATTTCCGACAAAGACATGGCGCCCGTCTCCTTCGGGCATGAAGTTATGCGTGCCTTTGCCTGCAGGAATGTGTTTGATGATCTGGGCGGTTTTGTAATCCACCACGGCGACTTCGTTCAGTCCCATGACGCCCACCAGAAGATGTTTTCCGTCAGGAGTCAGAATCACGCCGGCAGGCGTTTTTCCAATGGGGATGACCCACTTGACCGCGCGGGTCAGGAGGTCGATGGCCGCCAATTGGTCGCTGCCCTGTAGCGTGATGAAGACCGTGGAACTGTCTGGGCTGAAGGCCATGTGGCTGGGCATGGAGGCCAATTCAAAACGCTTGACCAGATGGAAATCTCGGGCATCATAGACATCCACTCGATCCAGACGCAGTGAGTTGGCGACGAACCAACGTTTGTCGGGGCTGAAGCCGATCTGGTAGGGGTCACTGATGCGGGACAGGCGGCGTAGGATGTTGCCCGTCTTTGGGTCCAGGAAGACCAGATCGTTACTCACGGCATTGGCCACGATGAGTGCACTGTTGTCCGGCAAACTCATCAGATGATGGGGTTCGCGGCCCACGTAAAAGTGATCGATGGGCTGATAACTCTGACGATCGATGCGGGTGATGGTGCCTTCTCCCGAATTGAGCACGACGACGACCTCCGCGCGGCAGGTCAATGCCGTCAGAGAAAAAAGTGTCAACACTGTCATCAATAGGGAGCGCATGGGTTAAAATCCGGGGTGATCTATAGATCCGCTCGTGGCGGTGAGGTGACGGGCCATTGTATGAAATCCCAGGACCTTTCGGTTTGATCCAGGTCAGGCCTGCACGCTATGTTTCCATTCTACCATTTTCAAAGAGGATGGCTTTGGCATGAATTACTGTTCCAGTTGTGGCGTGCGGGTTTTGACCCAGGTTCCGGAGGGAGATCATCTGCCTCGTCAGGTTTGTCCCAATTGCCATACCATCCACTACAGCAACCCAAAAGTTTTGGTGGGGGCCATTCCCGTCTGGCAAAGAAAAATTTTGTTGTGTCGAAGGGCCATTGCACCCCGTGAAGGCTACTGGACCATGCCTTCCGGTTTTATGGAGAATGGGGAGACCTTGCAGATGGGGGCGGCGCGCGAAACCTTCGAGGAATCCCTGGCCAGAGTGACCATCGAAGACCTGATGTCGGTGATCAACATTGCTGCCCATAATCAGGTCCATGTCATTTTTCGGGCAAGGATGGACAGTCCTGAGCATGGCGTCACACTGGAGAGTAGCGAGGTACGCTTTTTTGAAGAAGTTGAGATCCCCTGGGCTGACCTGGCCTTTCGCACGGTGACTCAGGCGCTGACCCATTTTGTGGAGGATCGTCAGCGCGAACAGCGCACCTTGCACCTGGTAGATCTCGAAACGACACGCCCTTGAAGGGATTTTGGCAATAAGGGGAAGAGAAGGGATGGAGGTGGTATTACAGATCCAGGGCCTGGACCACGAGGCGCAGGGCATTGCGCGTCACGAAGGGAAAGTGGTCTTCGTGGATGGAGCGTTGCCGGGTGAGACCGTACGCGCCGAAATAAAGCGGCGCAGATCACATTTCGATCAGGCGGAATTGCGCGCGGTTCTGGTTCCGGGACCCAGTCGGACGGAACCTCGTTGCCCCCACTTTGGGCATTGTGGCGGGTGCAACATGCAACATGCCGATCCGGCGGCGCAAATTGCTTACAAACAACGGATTCTCGAGGATAACCTGGCGCGGATCGGCAAGGTTCGTCCCGATGCCTTGTGGGCTCCCATACAGGGCCCGGATTGGGGATATCGTCAACGGGCGCGATTATCGGTACGCTGGCTGGCCAAAAAAGGGCGGGTACTGGTGGGGTTTCATGAGAAACGGTCCAGTTTCGTGGCGGATATGGACACCTGTGCCATTCTCCCCTCTGCCGTGTCCACGCTTTTGGTTTCCCTGCGCAACCTGATCCTGGAACTGACTGTGCGCGAACGTTTGCCCCAGATCGAAGTGGCGCAGAGCGAAGGACTGCTGGTTCTGGTATTGCGCCTGCTGGAGTTGCCCACAGAGGAGGACAAAGTCAAAATGCGTGCCTTTGCGGACCGGCACGGGGTGCAACTTTGGTGGCAGACCAGGGGGCCCGATACGGCGCGTCCCTTCTATCCCCTCGAGCAACCCGGTCTGGTTTATCGCCTCGATGAATTTGATGTGGAAATTCCCTTTGGGCCTACCGAGTTCACTCAAGTGAACAGCGATATCAATCGTGTGCTGGTGGGTAAAGCGGTGCGTCTGTTGGATCCCCAACCCGAAGAGCGGGTGCTGGATTTGTTCTGTGGCCTTGGAAACTTTACCTTGGCGTTGGCCCGGCGGGGTGCTCAGGTCCTGGGGATTGAAGGAAACCCGGCTCTGGTGGATCGGGCCCGTCAAAATGCCGCGCATAACGGACTTGAGAAGAAAACCCGGTTTCAGACTGCCAATTTGTTTGAGGTGGATGAATCCACGGTGACGGATTGGGGGAGGCAAGACAAATGGTTGATCGATCCTCCGCGGGATGGGGCCATCAATCTGGTCAAGGCCATCGGGGCACAGGGTCCCCGGCGCATTGTCTACGTCTCCTGCAGTCCGGCTACCCTGGCGCGGGATGCCGGGGTACTGGTGCATCAGCGGGGCTATCGGTTGAAGGGGGCAGGGGTGTTCAATATGTTCCCCCACACCGCCCATGTGGAATCTCTCGTCCTGTTTGAACGGGAGTGACAAAAAAAAGGGTAGACCCGTCCCGGATCTACCCTGTATTGGAAGAACCGTCGATTAGCGACGATCCCCGCCGAATATTCCGAGCAATTGCAAGAGGCTGACGAATATATTGTAGATGTTGACGTACAGGCTCAGGGTTGCGGTGATGTAATTGGTTTCTCCTCCATGAACGATGGCGCTGATATTGAACAGAATCATCAACGAAGAGAAGAGCATGAACGCACCGCACAGAACCACCTGAAAGAGGGGCAGTTGCAGGAAGATATTGGCGATCACGGCCACCATCAAGACCACGGCCCCCACGGCCAGGAACTGGGCCATGCCGGTGAAGTTGCGCTTGGTGGTGCTGGCCACGGCCGACAGGGTGAAGAACACGGCAGCGGTCCCTCCGGCGGCCAGGGAGACCAGTTGGGCCCCGTTACGGAAAGCCAGGGTGAATTGAAGCAAAGGCCCCAGCATGACGCCCATGACGAAGGTCAGGAGCAGGAGCAGATAGACCCCGGTGGTACTGTAACGATTGGCTTCGATTGCGTAAAAGAGACCGTAGATGGCCCCCAGAAACAACAAACTGGTCAGCATGGGGCTGGCTGCCATGAAGGCGAAACTCAGATTGAGACCCACCAAGGCGCCAATGGCCGTTGGAATGAGGGACAAGCCCAGTAACCAGTAGGTATTGCGCAGCACGCGGTGTTGCAGCGAATCCAGTTGGCCGGCTTGGTTGTAGACGTTATACTCTCGTTGCATGGTATCAGACTCCTTCAATAATCCCCTGTACGCAGGGTTCACCCCACTAAGACAATGCCGGAAAGGAGAAGTTGCAAGATCCATTCCTGCTTCGTTCCTCCTGTCCCATAGATGGGGGCGAGGTAAAGATACCACAAGTGGGGGAGGAGCGTGGTATCCTAACGCACTCCAAAAAGCGAACCTGAGTTCTACTCAACCGGTTCGTCCTCAACCAACGGAAGCGTGGCCGAGCGGTTTAAGGCACTGGTCTTGAAAACCAGCGATGGGAAACCATCCGTGAGTTCGAATCTCACCGCTTCCGCCAAAATATCGCAATAAAATCATTATTATTCAACATGTTGATTGTTTTTAACTCATTGCAGTATGCTATCTGCGTGAAATTGTAATTTCACCAACCAAGATTAGGATAACCTCCCCCCTGCCAATCTACCGCCGTTCATGCTTCGATACACTTTGCTTCGCAAGGCACTCAGCTGGACGGT
>JAJZFH010000064.1 GCA_021805445.1 Pseudomonadota bacterium | reverse complement strand
CAGGAGGCACGAAAAAACTGGTCAGTTAATCCGAAATTACGAGCATGTAGTGCCACTCCAACTATTTATCGTTCATAACAAACTGATAATCAAAGAAATTAAATTCACGGCGTTAAACATGGGTTAGTGGGACATTGAAATGCATCATGCCACGTATAATTGCATCCTCTCCAGTTGGGGTTTGGCGCGAAAATTGGCCGTCGTACCTAATTATGAGTATGATAAAATGGGAGGTGTTAGTGTTTACACCAACCAATTCATAGGGATAAAAAATCCATATTCGAACTGGCAAGACCGGAAAGGAAGAATCTGCGCAAAGTGGGTACCCCCTAATTGTCAAGTCAGGAGTTTTCCGTTGAACACAACAGGAACTCTGCACCTCCAAATTCAAAATGTCGTCAGCATGTTCCGATTAACTCCAGCGCTGCCCGAATGCCGGGGGGGCGCCAATTCATCTCTTTGAAATGAGGGGAAAATGTCAACGTTCGACATTAATCTGCATGAAACCATCTATTCTTTGTCCAATGCACTGGATTTGGTCGGCATTACCCACATCCGGCATGGCAAACGTGTTGCATTCATCGCCACCGAGTGTGGTAAATATCTCAACTGGTCCGGGCAATGCAAGGATGATTTGTTCGAGGCTGCCATATTGCATGATATCGGAGTGGCGAAGACGGTCATTCACTCCCGGCTTGCTCAGTTCGAATGGGAAGAGGAAAGCGAACACTGCAGGGTCGGTGCCGCCCTGTTGCAGTCCAGCCCTTTACTTGAGAAACTGGCCCCAATGGTGCTCCATCATCATACCCATTGGTCCGAACTGAAAGACATGGCCTTGCCGATGGAAATCAAGTTGATCGCCAACTGCATTTACCTGGCGGATCGAGTCGATATGTTGTCTCTCTCCTCTCAGATCGACAACTCCAATCTTTTGCTTTTCAAGGATGAAATCAGGGAGAAAATTCTGGAGAAACGGGGCGACTTTTTTTGTGACTCATTGGTTGAGTCCTTCATGTCCGTCTCCAGGCCCGAAGCGTTCTGGTTTTCTCTGGAAAACGAACATGTGGATGGATATTCGGATACCTGGTTATCCGAAACACCTGTTCAGAAAATTGATTTTCAGGATCTTCGCAGCATCATGCTGATCTTTTCCTGTGTCGTCGATGCCAAGAGCCCTTTCACAAAATCGCATTCCGATGGCGTGGCCAGGTTGGCGAGATTTATCGGAAGTTTGTGGAATCTGCCGCAAGAGCGCTGCGAAATGCTTGAATTGGCCGGATTGCTGCATGACATTGGAAAACTGAGGCTGCCAGATGCGTTATTGGAAAAACCGGGAAAACTAACCCCGGAAGAGAAAGCGCAAATCAAAAGACATAGTTTTGACACCTATAACATCCTTAAAAATATCAAAGGGATGGAAAAAATCAGCGAATGGGCCGCGCAACACCATGAACGCATGGATGGGTCGGGTTATCCCTATCATCTGGACCAGAACAGAATTTCCCTGGAGGCGCGCATCGTGGCTGTTTCCGACGTATTCCAGGCACTGGCGCAGAAGCGACCTTATCGTGACCCTCTCAGCCCGGACGAGATCATGAAAATATTGAAGGAGCAGGTCGAGGATGGGAAATTGGATCGGGATGTGGTGCACTGCGTCGATCTCCAGTTGCATGCATGCTGGAAAATAGCCATTTCAGCGCAGCAGGCTTGAGTCGGATACGGAGATCTGCAGCGATTACCAAAACTTTTTCTGAATGGCCTCATCGAAGGCCGGCCTTTCCTGTTCAATGTCGATACCCGTCTTCAGAAATGCTTTGACCCGCTTGCGAGACAGCGAAACCGCTTTCTCGGAGGTGTCGCACCCCACGAAATGAGACCCCTGTCTCAAGGCTGCGATGGCGGCACTCCCGGACCCGACAAACGGGTCACACACCACAAAATCCGCGTCGCTTTTTGCTTTACTCGAAGCAATCATGGCTTCAAAAAGTTCAACCGGCTTTTGCGTTGGATAGGACGCCCGGTGAAGTCTTTTGATTTTCCAGATATCGGGAATATCCCGCCGGGTGACCGGGCGCTTCCCCTTGGACGCAAACAGGATGAACTCGGTTTGTCTGCGGAAATAATGCCCCATACCAATGTTCACTTTATCCCAGGTGATGATGTTCTTGACATTGAAGAAATTCCTGACCATGGCCCCGAGGGACAGCATTGAAAACGAATCGAACATCAGAAACAGATGCCGGTCGTTTTTCAGCACCCGCTTGCATTCGGATAAAAACTGACCATAATTTTCCGGGGTGTCATGAAACTCTTCAAACCACCTGCTTTCCCCTTTTTCTTGATAGTTGCCGACAATCCGCCCCTTCCCCAACAATAAATGCTGGTTCATTCCGCTGTAAGCCGGGTCAGTCGTGATCAAGTCGACGCTTTCCGCAGGCAACGTTCTCAAAAACATTAAAACATCCTGCTGTGTAATGGTGGCTCTCGGTGTCGTCCTGACCTCGAGCACCGGCTCTTGGGGTTTTTCGCCCATGGGGCCTTGACTTTCCTGATTGGGTGCCGGTTTGAAAGGGAGGCCGTGGTCCAACATGCCCTCCAGAACTTTCAGTGAATCCAAACTCATGTCCTTACTCCTACCTTCCTGATTTTACAATTTTCAAAGCCTACTGTTGCACCACATGCGGGAATGACGGCGGATCACCCTTGCTCCGTACGGGGCGAGACATCCAGGAGGTCGGGGCTTTCCAGGTTGCTGCCCAACCGGCAATTTTGTCGACGGGCATGGGACGTGCGATGGCGTACCCCTGTGCCCCTTCGCATCCCAAATCCAGCAACCGCTCTCCATGCTCCAGCGTTTCCACCCCTTCTGCAATGACCTTCCTTTGAAAAGCTTCGGCCAGACCCAGCACGCCCACCAGAATCGCCAGATCTTCCGGATCCTCCAACATGCCGCGCACAAAACTCTGATCAATTTTCAGGGTATGTACCGGCAAGCGTTTGAGATAGGCGAGCGAAGAATATCCGGTCCCAAAGTCATCGATCGAAAATTGAACCCCCAGGCGTATGCAGTCGTAGACAACCTTGGACACCAGAGAAATATCCTCCAGCGCACTGGTTTCCAGAATTTCCAGTTCCAGGTATCGCGCCACGTCCTTTTGACGATGCGCCAAGGTGTCTCGCAGTCGTTGGGAAAATCCCGGAGCCTGAAGTTGTTGACCACAGACGTTCACGCTGACGACAAGGGGCAACCCTTGGGTCACCCAGTCCTCGATTTGGTTCAGCGCCGTATCCAGGACCCAGTTTCCCAGGGATAGGGCCAAGGGGTGATTCTCGACCATGGTCAGAAACTGGGCGGGCAACAACAGTCCCCTGTGCGGATGCTGCCAACGAATCAATGCTTCCACTCCAAGGATGGCCCCCGTCCGAAGATTGACCTTGGGTTGGTAATAAAGGACAAACTCCCGGCGTTCCAGGCCCTGCCGAATCCGTTCCAGATTTTCAAGATGGTCTCGAACCTCGTGATCGTGGGCCATATCGAAGATATGATAACAATTCTTGCCCGCCTGTTTGGCCTGATACAAAGCCTGATCGGCCTGGCGGAACAATTGATCCGGGGTAACTTCCTCATTTTGGGGATAGAAAGTCACCCCCAGGCTGGCAGACAGATTCAGGGTACGTCCCTCATTCAGAGGGATGCTCTCCTCCGCCGCCGTCAAAAGACTTGCCAACCACGGGATGCAGGCATCGAAGTCGGGAATATCACGGATCACCACGATGAAGTCATCGCCGCCCAAACGCGACACGATATCCCGGTCTCTCACGATGCGCTGGATTCTTTCCGCCATGATGATCAGGACGCGGTCACCCACTTCGTGACCGTAGGTATCGTTGATGACTTTGAACCCATCCATATCCAGATAGACGATGGCCAGGAAGTTCCGAGAATGATCGAAGAGATCCATGGTCTCCTGGACTTTTTCGGTCAAAAGCACGCGATTTGGCAACCCGGTCAGGGCATCAAAACGCGCCAGGTGTTGCATGCGCCGCCTTTGCTTCCGATAAGCTTCTTCCATTTTTTGATGCTCATCCAGTTTTCGCATCAGGTGCAGGGTATTGGAGGAAAGTACGGAGTACAGCGACAGGATGATATCAATCAGGGTTCGTGTCACGCCCTTCATCTGCTGATGGGCCTTGACCTTGGCCTCCGCCAAAGCCAACCCCTCCTGCATGGCCAGGACGGTGTAGGCCATGAAACGGTCTTTTTCAAGTATGTGAGAGGCGAGCCAACGGGTCAGAAATCCCAGAGCATCGTGGGCCACCTGGTCGGAAGATGTATTCTTCCGAGCTTCCTTGAGTGCAGTCAAAGTCTGTATGAAATGTTCATGGACCGCCAAATGCTCCACCATCGAGTGATCGTCAGCAAAAACTTTCGCCCAAATCGCTTCCTCGCTTTTAAAGTGATAGATCGTATAATCGGTCAGCGCATCAAACACCTCTTCCAGTGAAAGCGTTTCAGACCGAAAAGCCACATGGCCAGCCAACTTGTTGAGCAGAGAGACCAAAACACGGTGTTGGTCATCGATCTGTGCCAGACCGGTTTTGAAATTGTCGTTCCACGGAAAGATGTCGATCGAATTCTTGAGCGAATGGGAAGATTGGCTGGCAGGTTCCATCAGCATTCGTGTGGGACTCCATTTCTTTGCAAACAACCGGTCAGAGGCAAACCACCCGAATCGCAAGGATCCCCGGCGGAGAGTATCGACAGATATGATCGTGAAAACCCTTCAAGAACGTCCATCCAACCTTACGCCCTTCGTGCTCTGACCAGAGCAGCGAAGAGTAGTTCCAGGAATTCATGTAACCAGCATAAAAATCACAGGTTGTGGTAATGTGGTTCAAGCGTTGACCCGCCCTACCCTATGTATCTTCATGCAGTTACATTCAATCAGGTCCCGGTCAAGATGCATGCGTAATATCCAATGGAGGCCCATCATGGTCAACACCAAACTTTTCAAGAGCGGCAACTCGCAGGTAAAGAAGATCGGGGTTTAATGAGTGATGAACTGATCATTCGGGTTTTTCGATAAATGGCCCGCAAACAATACGTCTTGGGAAGTATTTTTGGAATTCCAGTGGGTTTGGATTCATCCTGGTTTCTGATTTTCGGCCTGCTTACCTGGATTCTGGCAGACGATTACTATCCCGCCGAATTTTCCAATTGGCCCCCCGTCAGGTATTGGGTCATGGCGGGAGTGACCGCCTTGTTCTATTTTGCAAGCATTCTGCTGCATGAAATAGGACATTCTGTCGTGGCCCTGTGGTACAGGATTCGGGTACGCAGCATCACGCTGTTCATGTTTGGCGGGGTCGCCCAGATTGAAGGAGAGTCACCCAATGCAGGCGCAGAGTTTCTGATAGCCATCGCAGGGCCATTGGTGAGTTTTTTCCTGGCCTTCGTATGCAATGAACTTCTGCACGTATTTCCAGACAATCCACCTTTGCTCGCCCTGTTCGAATATCTGGCCTACATCAATCTGGCCTTGGGACTGTTCAATCTCATTCCAGGATACCCTCTCGATGGCGGGCGCGTATTTCGAGCCGTGGTTTGGGCCATAACGGGAGATCTGCAACGGGCCACCTTCATTGCCGCAAAAGTTGGGCGGGGATTTGCTATCATTTTCATCTTGATGGGTTTCTGGAAAATACTCTCCGGAGACCTCGGGGGAGGTTTGTGGATCATCTTCATGGGCTGGTTTCTCAAGAACGCGGCGACGGTCCAATATCCCTCATCGTGAGGGATCGCACGATATCGATTACACCCCGCTCGGCTTGCGGAGTCAGTCGGACTGTCCGGGGTTGGAAATGGGACCAACCTTGGACGAATTGAAAAAAACATTCCATCAAAGAGGTTGATTTGGACGACAAATTCAGTAATGAAGAAATTTTTATTCTTCACAAAAAAAAGACCGAGAAGATCATGAGGATTATGGTTGCAATTATGGTCTCGGTGCTTATTTTTACCATATATTTTC
>JAJZFH010000020.1 GCA_021805445.1 Pseudomonadota bacterium | reverse complement strand
CATGCCAGTAACAATGGATCCAGCGATTTGTTTCTTTGGACGATTGTTTTATTTCTTCCAATTGTTCGTTGTCCGACAATATTTACTCTCAATAAAATCAATAGGTTGTAAATGGCATGGTAATTGCTATTCCTTTACTTGTCACCCCATTTGCAGGGTCACCATCATTCTGGAGGACTGACCATGGCTGGACTCAATATCAAGATACAGGAAGTGTTCAATGAGCCTGGCTGTGAGAAAAACCAGGGGAAGGCAGAAAAGGAACGAAAGAAGGGGTGCACCAAACAACTTGTTCCGGGCGCTGCTGCGGGCGGTTGTGCGTTTGATGGAGCAAAGATTGCATTACAGCCGATCACTGATGCAGCCCATCTGGTTCATGGACCCATTGCATGCGAAGGGAATTCCTGGGACAACCGTAGCGCCATGTCTTCAGGATCGCGACTCTATCGGACCGGGTTTACGACCGATATCGGTGAACTGGATGTGGTTTATGGGGGTGAAAAGCGCCTCTACAAATCCATTCGCGAAATCATCGAAAAATATGATCCTCCGGCCATCTTCGTTTATCAGACCTGCGTGACAGCCATGATTGGGGACGACATCGAAGTCGTATGCAAAGCGGCGACCAAAAAATTTGGAAAACCTGTCATTCCCGTCGACTCGCCCGGGTTTGTGGGAAACAAGAATCTCGGTAATAAATTGGCCGGGGAATCCTTGCTGGAGTATGTCATCGGAACTGAAGAGCCTGAATACACGACTCCCTACGATATCAACATCATTGGCGAATACAACCTCTCTGGCGAACTGTGGCAGGTCAAGCCCTTGTTCGAACGTCTGGGAATCCGTGTTCTGTCCTGTATCTCCGGTGATGCCAAATACAAAGAGGTTGCTTGGGCGCATCGGGCTCGTGTCACCATGATGGTGTGTTCCAAAGCCATGATCAACATCACCAGAAAACTGGAAGAACGCTATGGGATCCCCTATTTTGAAGGTTCTTTTTATGGGATTTCCGATATGAGTGAATCTCTGCGGCAGACGGCGCAGTTGCTCGTCCGGCAGGGGGCGCCTGATGACTTGCTGGCGCGTACTGAGGCGTTGATTGCCGAGGAAGAAGCAAAGGCCTGGAAAAAACTCGAGCATTATCGGGAACGTCTGGCAGGGCGCAAGGTTTTACTGATTACCGGAGGGGTGAAATCCTGGTCCGTGGTTTCTGCCTTACAGGAAGTCGGGATGGAGATCGTCGGAACGAGTGTCAAGAAATCCACCTTGGAGGATAAGGAAAGGATCAAGGAACTCATGGGGGAGGACGCCCACATGATCGATGACATGTCCCCCAGGGAAATGTACACGATGCTCAAGGATGCCAAGGCTGAGATCATGTTGTCGGGTGGGCGGTCACAATTTGTGGCCCTCAAGGCAAAAATGCCCTGGCTTGACATCAATCAGGAGCGGCATCATGCCTATGCCGGTTACGACGGCATGGTGGCACTGGTTCATGAAATCGACAAGGCACTGTATAACCCGATATGGGAACAGGTGAGGAAGCCTGCGCCTTGGGAGTAAAGATGCTTTATCTTGATTCTGGTATGCGCAAAAGTTTGAAGAGTGTCGCACTGTGGGCTCTGAGTTATGGAGAGCATATCTTTGGTTGATCATCGAGGGGGTTTGAATGAGTCATGTATTGGCTGAAGTCAAAGAGGTAAATGCAATGGGATCCATGTTCATCAAGGAATTGGTCAAGCAGTGGCGGGCTCAGGATTCCTATGGAACTTGGGAAAAGAAAAGCGATGAGGTATTACTGGAGCCCTATCTCGTTGACAAGGAAAAGAGAAAGACCCTGCCGATCATCGGAGACCCAGATCCAGAAACCATCTGGCGTCTGGAGTTATTCTACAATGCGGTTGGGATGGCTATTGAACAACAGACAAAGGTCATGGTGAGCCCAATGATGAAGATGCATCATGAAGGTTTTGGCCGGATGGTTCTGATTGCGGGACGTTTAATCGTTGTCAATAAGCAATTGAGAGACGTACATCGCTTCGGTTTTCCCAGTATGGAAAAGTTGGCGGAGGAAGGAGAAAAACTGGTGGAAGCCGGGGTAGCCATGATTTCTCAATTTCCAGAAGTCGCTCAATTCAGTTAAAGGACCTTGAATTATGGATGAAGCCGAAAATATGAAACTGGTATTGAAGAAACTCAATGCTCAGGCGACAGCACTGAAGATGGATTTGCATGATCTATCAGAGGATCTGCCAACCGGATGGGAGCGAATCATGGAAGTGGCACAGAAAACCTTCACGGCCTACCGGAATTTGAATGAAATGAAAAGCCGAATGACCGAAGGCTGAGTGGATTCAATGCCCCCTGCCGGATCTGAGGGGTATCCCGTGTTATCCGTGGGTTTATGTTGACAAAAGGTTTACAGGGATGAAGTCGAGTTGGCTCTTTGCACTGTTTTTCCTGTCGATGGCGCAGGGTGAAGCCGCTGAATTGGTGATATCGGCAGCGTCCAGTTTGACGGATTCCTTGAATGTCCTGAAGGGAATTTATCAGTCCAGGCATCCCGATGAAACGATTTTTTTTAATTTTGGAGCTTCCGGATCTCTGGAGAAGCAGATTGAGGGGGGGGCGCCGGTAGACCTGTTTGTCAGTGCTTCCGTGACAGAAATGGAGGCGCTTCAACGAAGGCAACTGATTTTGGAAGGATCCCGGAACGATTTATTGTCGAATGAGATCGTTCTGATCGTTCCAAGATCCAATCACGCCTCGATACAAGGATTTTCGGATCTGTGGAAGGCACACCGTTTGGTCATGGGAGATCCGGGTTTTGTGCCTGCGGGTCAGTATGCCAAGGAGGTCCTGAAATTTCAAGGACTCTTTGGTTTGCTGGAAGATCGGCTGGTTTACGGGGATAATGTACGGCAGGTTCTGGAATATGTGGCCAGAGGAGAGGTCGATGCAGGGCTGGTCTTTTCCACTGATGCGTTGATCATGAAAGATCGAGTCCGGATTGTCACGGCTGCGCCCAAAGGATCCCATGAGCCGATCCTTTATCCAGTGGCCATCTTGAGACTTTCCACTCACCCTCAGGAGGCGCGCGAGTTCTTGAATTTTATTTCCGGTCCTGAAGGGAGAGAAGTTTTTTCCAGATTCGGGTTTCGGATTGTGGGTGGTCACCGTGTCAATCCAACAGAAGGAGACAAGCATGAAAATCAGCGGGCAGAACAAACTGGCAGGTGAAATTCTCGCGATCAAAAAAGGGGAAATAGAGTGTCAAATCACCCTGAAATCCGGAGAAAACATGATCGTGTCGGTCATTACCCGAGATAGCGCCGAAGAGATGGGACTCAAGATAGGAGACCACGTGATCGCGTTGATCAAATCGACCGAAGTGATGATCATGAAGTGATGATCCTGAAGTGGTGATGGGTGGGACAACATGGATTCTTTTCTCTCTGCCTTGAAAATTTCGCTGTGGGTCGCGACCAGTTCCACCTTGCTGGTCGCCCTGTTTGGACTGGCTTTGGCTTTTGTTCTGGCGCGCTGTCATTTCAGGGGAAAAAATTTTGTTGATGCAGTAGTGACGATTCCCATGGTGCTACCGCCCACGGTGGTCGGTTACTGTTTGATGATGCTATTGGGAAGGGAGGGGGTCATCGGTGCGCCGTTATACCGGTTGACAGGATGGTCCTTCGTATTTACTTGGCAAGGGGCGGCGATTGCGGCTTTTATCGTCTCGTTACCGCTCATGGTCAGAGTGGCCCGGTCTGCCATCGAGTCCGTTGATGAAGACTTGATCCGGATAAGTTACAGCCTGGGCAAGTCGGAGTGGGAAACTTTTGTCCATGTGATCCTGCCATTGGCGCGGGGTGGGATCATGGCTGGTATGGTTTTGGCCTTTGCTCGAGGATTGGGTGAATTTGGTGCGACACTGATGATTGCAGGAAATATTCCGGGAAAGACCAGCACCCTTTCTTTGTCCATCTACTCTGCCTTTCAGGCCGGCGATGATGCCAAGGCTGAGCAACTTGCCTGGGTACTGACCGGCATTTCAGTGTTTGTCATTTACCTGTCGGGCAAGTTGAGTCGTGGCAGATGGATGTAACGATCCGCCTCAAGAAAAGTCTTGAAGGATTTACGCTCGATGTCCACTGGACTTCCCAGGAGGGAATCGTGGTGATTTTTGGTCCGTCGGGTTCAGGCAAGTCCATGACCATGCAGGCGATTGCCGGATTTGCATCGGTCGATGAAGGCTATATTCGAGTGGGTGAGAGGGTTTTTTTTGATTCGTCCGCCCGCATCGATCTTCCTCCTCAAAGGAGAGAGGTTGGATATTTGCTTCAGAATTATGCACTGTTTCCCCATATGACCGTTCGCAAAAATATTCTTTATGGTCATCATGCGCCAGGGCAGGCGATTGAAGAGTTTCATGAAATGATCACGTTGTTTCAACTTGAAGGACTGGAGAATCGTTACCCCGGGGAACTTTCAGGGGGGCAAAAGCAGCGGGTGGCTTTGGCTCGAGCCCTGATGAGAAAACCCAGGATCCTTCTCCTGGATGAACCGCTGGCGGCGGTGGACATTGCAGTTCGAAAGGTGATCAGAATGGAACTCAAGTTGCTTCAAAGAAAGTTGGGGATCCCCATGGTTCTGATTACCCATGATTTAGGCGAAGCATTGGCCTTGGCGGACAAGTTGATCATCTACGAACAGGGTCGTGTCGTGCAGGAAGGTGAGCCCATGGAAATCATCACGCACCCCCTCAATGAACGGGTCTCTGAATTGCTGGGGCGAATCACCCTTCACACCGAACATGTTTTTTCGTTTTAGGGAACCATGGAAAATTTTTCAAAGTTGAAAGCCCGTCTTCTGCTCGAAAAAAATGGCCTATCCTTTCTTGGAGATCACCGGGTAACGTTACTTGAAGCGATTGCAACCCATGGATCGATTACCTCGGCCGCAAAAGCGATCGGAATGAGTTACAAGGCGGCATGGGATACTGTGGACAACATGAATAATCTGTCGGATCACCCCCTGGTGAGCCGGTCCACGGGAGGGCGGCATGGCGGAGGAACTGCCTTGACCGAGCATGGTCGGCGGCTGGTCAAGATTTTTCGGGAAGGCGAGAAGAAATTCCAGGGGGTGATGGAGGATCTGGCCACTGATAGGGAAAGTTTTGACCATCTCCAAAATATTTATAAGAGGTTTTCGATGAGAACCAGTGCCAGAAATCAGTTTGCAGGGAAAATCAAGAAAATTTCCAGGGGCTCGGTCAATGCCGAGATAAAAATCAGTCTCGATGACCATAACGAGATTATCTCTGTAATTACGACTGAAAGCGCGGAACTCATGGACCTCGAGGTTGGGGTGGAGGTTTATGCCTTGATCAAGGCCCCTTCCGTCCTCCTGACAACGGAAGCATCAACGCAATTCAGCGCGGAAAACCGACTATACGGCGTGATTTCCCAGATTCAGGCAGGAGAAGTGAATGCGGCGATATCGTTGGTGTTGCCAAATGAAAAAACGGTGACTTCCATCGTGACTCTCGAGACTATCAGAAAATTGGAGTTGGCCGTGGGAACTCCTGCCCAGGCAATTTTTACCGGTTCAACCGTCATTCTTGCAAGGATATAAATATGTCACATCCAAAGGAACTCGAAAAACCTGTCGGCTTGGAATTTGTGGGCGAACATGCCGCTCTTCTCTCGGAAGATGAGGTAAGAGCAGGCCTCTCTGCGGCTTTTCAAGTGTTTGAAAAGCAAGGTGTCGATCCTGAAGATTGCAAACTGGCTGCGAAAAAACTTGCCAATGATGAACTTCTGACCAAAAATGAAGCATTTTATTGTCTGGTCTGGAATGAAGCAGAAGATGCCGCTTTTCGTGCGGCAACATTGGGTTGGCTGGCGCGGAATGTGGACATTCGCCTGGAAACTTAGGGGATGTCTCCGTTCTCGATGGACACCGTTATTCTACTTGTATGGAGACATAGTGAGAAATAATTGTGGGTGAAAAAATAATTTCGGATCATATGTCG
>JAJZFH010000037.1 GCA_021805445.1 Pseudomonadota bacterium | reverse complement strand
GCATACTCCTGGTCATACGCCCGATAGCATCTGCCTCCTGGTGACTGACAGGAACCGCAGTGAGTTGCCCTGGTTTGTGATCACGGGCGATACGCTTTTCGTCGGCTCCATTGGCCGACCCGACCTGCTGGGGCGCGAGCGGGAAATGGCGGCGCAACTCTACGACAGCCTGCACACCAAGTTGCTGCACCTGTCCAATGAAGTCGAACTTTTCCCCGGTCATCAGGCGGGAAGCGCCTGCGGCGCGGGGTTGTCCGGAAAGCCTTCTTCCACTATCGGTTTCGAGAAGCACTGGAATCCAGGTCTGTCGATGCCCAAGGAAACCTTCATCGAGAGTCTGCTCAAGAACATTCCGCCGCGCCCCGCCGAAATGGACAGGATGGTCGCAGCCAACATTGCCGGATAAGGGAGGAAACCATGAGCGGACAGACTGCTGCGTTGAAGTCGGAGGCCATGTACATCCGCGGCATCCGAGCCAATCTTCACCAGTTTGTCCAGCAGGCGATCCAGGTGTTCTTCGTGGGCCTCGTGATCGGCATGGAACGCAATGTGCTACCCGTGCTGAGCCAGGATTTCGGGGTACCCAAGGGATCATTCCTGTTCCTCATGTCCTTTGTCGTATCGTTCGGCCTCGTGAAGGGCGTCCTGAATTTCCTCGCGGGCCGCCTGTCCGAACGCATCGGGCGAAAAAAGGTGCTACTGCTTGGCTGGATTGCCGCGTTTCCCATCCCTTTCATGATCCTGCACGCACCCAGTTGGGACTGGATCGTGGCGGCCAACATTTTCCTCGGAATCAATCAGGCCTTTGCCTGGACCATGACAGTGACCAGCAAGATAGATATCACCCTTTCCGAGCAGCGCGGGTTCGCGACCGGAGTCAACGAATTCGCGGGGTATGCCGCTGTGGGCATCGGTGGGCTGGCGTCAGGCTATCTGACGAAAATTTACGGCCCACGCGAAGCGCTTTTCGGTTTCGGTCTTGCGGTGCCCCTGATCGCCATGCTGATTGCATTCTTCCTTATCAAGGAAACCCTGCCCTGGGCTAAAACCGAAAGCCGCGAGCACGCAAGCGGGAATTATGTCGGGCACAGGCCGCGTTTTCCCGAAGGCGTTTCGGAGCATCCCGGAACATGGGAAATTTTTACCCTGGTTTCCTTCAGAAACCCCACCCTGAGCGCGCTCTGCCAGGCAGGCGTTGCGAACAAGGTCGCCGATGCCCTGTTATGGGTACTATTTCCCGTTTTTCTGCACAGCCGGGGCCTGGGGATCATAGAAACCGGCTGGGTCACGGCCGTCTATGGCGTGGTCTGGGGCGCCTCCCAACTTCTGACAGGGGCATTGTCCGATATTGTCGGGCGCAAAAAGCCGATAGTCGGGGGATTATGGCTGCTCGGCTTGGGCATCGCTGCCGTCCCGTTGGTGCATGGTATTGCCTCCTGGACGATAAGTGCAGCGATCATGGGAGCCGGAATGGCGCTTTTCTATCCCAATATCATCGCTTCGGTAGCGGACATTTCCCACCCCAACTGGCGCAGTTCTTCCCTCGGCACCTACCGTTACTGGCGCGATACCGGCTATGCGATCGGTGCGATTGCGCTGGGCTCGGTCGCTCAATGGACCCACAGTGTCGAGAAGGCATTCTGGTTCACGGCCTTCATTCTGGCTATATCGGGGTTTTACCTCGCCTTGCGGGCGGAAGAGACGCATCCCAGACTCAACCCGGCGACACCATGAACTTTCCTGTGATCGGCATTATTAATCCCGCCCTTAAATATCATGGTACAACTGGCGTCATGGAAAAATGATCGCTAACCCCTGAAAATCCATCAAAATAACTGATCATACTCAGTGGGCACTTTTTTCCGAAATAGGCGCAAAATGGACCTTTGGTGTGGTCTATGCGCTTCGTAACCATTTGATTCGCTTGCTGTGCGCCATCGCGCCACGCACTTTCAATCCGTTGGCCACAGGTTCGAATAACGCGCTGATTACCAAATTAATCAAATAGTTATATAGTCATCTCTTGATTACCCTGTGGATGGTTGGACGTTTTATTGGACATGTCACAACGCCAGCAGACTGACCAATTAAGGTCGTCGCATTTCGAAAAGAACTTCAGGGTATTGTTGTGCGGGCCCAGTAAGTAGCACCTCCGGTCGGCCCTTCAGGTGCAGGTCGAAGAACGCCAGCGAGTAGGTGCTGGTGATGTCTTGCGCCCGCCGTCCATCGATCGGGCCGGTGACACCCAGCCAAGAGGTGAGCGGGGAGAAGAAGGAGGCGTCGGAGAAGTTTTGGTGGAACATCCCGGGCACCTGCACAAAGTAGCCATCTCCTGGCAAGCTCTCGAACACTGCCCGCATGGTGGTCAGAGTTTCATCGATGTCTGCCCGATCCCATCCCTCGAGTTGCATTGTCCTGGCATCACGGGTGAGCCACATGGTCGGCTGCTTTAGGCCTGCCCGGACCACGTCTGCGGGCATCCAGACATCCATCACCAGACAGGCCCGAAAACGCGGTTCCAGCAGGCAAGCTTCGGCACTGACTTCGCCGCCCAGTGATAGCCCGAAGACGCCGACACGTTGCAGGTCCAGTCGCCCAGTCAAGATACCCCTCGGGTCAGACTGGTTCAAAACACCGAGTTGATTCAGCGTGAAGATGGTATCTTGCGCGAGATACGGAATCTTGCTGTCCACGAATGTGCGGTCGAGCATGCGCGTATCGAATGTTGCCCTGCGCCCGTCCGGGAAGACCACCCCACTGGCGGCGTACGGGTGATCGATGGCTGCGACGACGTAACCGTGCGACACAAGTTCCTCAAAGAGCCGGGTATTCTCCTGGCGAAAGCCACTGCGCCCGTGCGAACAAATCAGTACGGGGAAGTTGGACTCGCCATGTGCCACGGGCGCAGATTCGATGGCGTTGGTGGTGATGTATTTCAAGGGCCTGAAGATGAATGGCTGCCAATGGAGCAGTCGAGCCAACGGCGCAAGAGCGCCGGGATTCGGCACGTAGGGAGCACGCGGCGATGATGGGTCCACCTTGGCCGGATACCAGATCTGCACCATCAGTTCGCGACGGTCATTCGGATTGGCGGTGAAGGACTCCAGGCGACCCGGATCCACCCAGTGATAGGTCAGTGTGCCGATCCCATAGGCTCCGCCCGGCTTCGGGAAGCGAAACACGGGGAAAATCATCTGTCTAGTCCATTCGCCGATGCGATGTTCTGCAGCGACCGATGGCCACGTTGTACCGTGTGTCCGACTCCTGGCTTTGGCACGGTCTCATTTCCGGAATCGACGATCGGCATCATCGCAGTCACGGTGGGTATGATCGGTTATTTCGATGGATTTTCAGGGGTTGGTGATCATTTTGGATGAGGATTGAGGGCGTGTCTTTGATTTCCCAACCAATAAAGGCCACTCAAATTGTCTCACATCCTCTTTTCCGATCTCAATCTTTTTTTGGCCATCCGATTTCCGTGATTGAAATGCCGCGCCGTCATGTCGAATGAACACGAATACAAAAGCGTGTTTCGTGATTGACGCGAGCGGAATGTTTTGCTATCATAAAGCCGTGTTCAATGATTGATGAATTTGCGACGTGACTCTCTTTGATGCTCTTGGCTTTCGATGGGACAGATCGGCGGCGCAGGCTCCCGTTCCGACTCACTCGATGGAACGTGTCTGTTTCCGCTTCCACAAGATGCTACCCGAGTTCGTTTGGGATGCCTCGGTGCTCGAAGGCAATCCCTTTACCTTCCCCGAGGTCAAGACCCTGCTGGATGGCGTGACCGTTGGCGGGCGGAAGATTTCCGATCAGGAGCAAATCCTGAATCTGGCGGAAGGCTCCAAGCGCCTGCTGGCAATGGTCAAGAGTGGTCAGTTTTCGCTTTCCAAGCCGGTATTCACCGAATTGAACGGCATCGTCGCCCGCAAGGAAGCCTTGGAATGGGGGGTGTTCCGTGGCGAAGATCAGGAGACGAATTACACCCCTGATGTGGGCCTCGGTGAGCATGGGCGGTATACCCCACTACCGACGCTACCCGGTGCGCCGGAACTGAACCGGGTATTCCATGAAGGCGTTGACGCCCTGCAAGAGTGCGATCCGTTTGAGCGGGCAACGGCCTTCTTCCTGTTCGGTGCCTTGCAGCAATTTTTCTTCGACGGCAACAAGCGCACGTCGCGTTTCATGATGAATGGCGTACTCATGTCGCATGGCATCGACGCGATCAGCGTTCCCGCTGCCAAGGCACAGGAGTTCAACGAAAAAATGGTGCCCTTCTATCTCTCGAAGGACGCCACCGAAATGATGGCCTTCCTCGCCGGCTGCCACCCGGAAGCGGAGGCAATCCTGCCGCCCCGAACATGATCACAACCACGATGATGGAATGAAACCATAATCATGCAATGGATCAAAGGGTTATTTCTCACTGATCAGCAAGCGGAGCCATGATCCATGCCCGCCAACATCCTGAATCTGCCTTGCTACAAGGTTCTTGGCATCCAGGAGAACGAGCACGACTACCACATCGACGTTGAAGCGGCAGAGCCACCAACATCGTGCCCACACTGCCAATCCAGTAACCTCGTTGGCTTCGGTCGCCGGGAGCAGATGGTCAAAGACCTTCCGATGCACGCCCGGCGTGTCGGCCTCTACATCGACACGCGGCGCTTCCGCTGCCGTTCTTGCGGCAAGACGTTCTATGAGGCATTGCCCGAGATCGACGAGAAACGCCTGATGACCAAACGGCTTGCCCAAAGGATAGGCAAGCAGGCCATCAAGCGCACTTTCGCCGGCATCGCCAAAGAAGTCGGCTGCACGGAATTCACCGTCCGGGCGGTGTTCAGCGACTACGTGAACGAGTTGGAAAAGACCACCCGCTTCGAGACGCCAAAGTGGATGGGCATCGACGAAATCCACCTCATCAAGCCCCGTGGTGTCATCACCAATATCCAGAACAACACCATCGTCGAATTGCTGCCGAACCGCAACAAGGATACCGTGGTGCGCTTTCTGCACCATCTGGAAGGCAAGGAGCGTATCCAGTACGTCGCCATGGATATGTGGATGCCCTACCGGGACGCCGTCCGGGCGGTCATTCCGCAAGCAGAGATTGTGGTGGCCAAGTTCCACGTTGTCCGCATGGCGAACGATGCGATGGAGCGCGTCAGGAAGAGCCTGCGCGAGTCCCTGACACCCAAACAACGTCGTGGGCTGATGCACGACCGTTTCGTACTACTCAAGCACGAGTGCGACCTGAATGACAAGGAACGGCTGAATCTCGATGGCTGGACGAAGAACTACCCTGAACTTGGCGAAGCCTACCGGCTCAAGGAGCAGTTCTTCGGTATCTACGATGCCGAATCACCTGACGATGCGCAGGCTAAATTTATCCAGTGGCAAAAGAGCATCCCGCCCGAGATTGCCGACGCCTTTGCTGACATCGAACGTGCATGGGGTAACTGGACAATGCCGATCATCAACTACTTCAACCACCCTGTCACCAACGCCTACACTGAAAGTCTGAACGGCCTGATCCGCGTCATGGACCGATTGGGGCGCGGGTACTCATTCGATGCGCTACGCGCCAAGATTCTGTTTGCCGAGGGCGCGCGCAAGCACAAGCCGTCACGACCGAAGTTCGAGCGCCAGGAAAGACGGCAGCCCGAACCAGGGCCAGTGATGATGCACGGCCTACCGGGCAACTTCAAGAACTTCGAGATGGCGGATTCGTTTGCCCGCATGGTGCCGAAACCAGCCCCTGAGCCGAAGCCCTGCATCCCGACATCAACAGAATCGGGAATACCGGAGAAGAACTACGGGGCCGACATTTCAACACTGATCCGCATGATCGAAAACGGCGAACTATGAACCCGTTTCAATTATGGAAATCGGATACCCAAAAATCTCGTCCAGCCAACAGGCACTGGGTTAAAATCCACGAAGAGTTTGACTTGTGAGCGTAAACAAGTTATTTGATGGTTGCGGGGGTTATTTTTTGCAAAATAGATGAGGGTAGGTGGGGTGGGCGCCCTCAAAGAACTTGACTTGCAAGTTCTCCAAGGGCGAGTCTTTGGATTCCA
>JAJZFH010000006.1:23417-24880 GCA_021805445.1 Pseudomonadota bacterium | reverse complement strand
CTTTCGTGACAGCACATCTCTGCACCATCACCTCACCCAAAGTAACCTAACGGTTATTTCTTCGTGAGCACTACAATTTATTACTCCCTTGTAGTACCCACACCTATCGGTATCAAATTTTTAAAGAACAACACTCTAAAGTTCTGGTTGCGGGGGTAGGATTTGAACCTACGACCTTCGGGTTATGAGCCCGACGAGCTGCCAGACTGCTCCACCCCGCGTCCGTCTTGAGTAGAGTTCGCTACTTTACAGATTGTTTTTGGATCTGTCAAATTCACCTACGCCATTCAACCCCGGAATCTTCCTGAAAAACCGCCCGATGAATGTTTTAATCATTTGAAAATAATTGATAATATTCTTTTGTTATTTTTTTAAAAATTATTTAAAAAACTTTGTGACAGGCCGGTTTATCGATTTTCATCAAAAAACTCCGGGTTTCCGAGCGAGGCCAACATTGCGCAGAAATGGCGGTTTATCCCACTGCCATGACAAATCTGCCGTGATTCGAAGCACGGTCAGCGCGTCAGGATCAGGCGAGGCACAGCATCCGTCCCCACCCATAACAACGCATTCTGACCATAAGTTTGTCCCAGCGCCAACACCTTTTCCCAGGGCCAATCGAGAACCAGAAGACAAGGTTCCCCCGGACACCCGCCGTCCGGATCCTCTCCCACCCCCGCAAAGACACAATAGCCCTGTGCGACGATCTCCTGTTCCAGACGCGCCTGAGCCGCCTGGTTTTCTGCTTCTGTGCGGGGTTCGCTGGCTGGATTATAGGCACTGACAAACACGGCACCCCGCGCACCGTGTCGTGCCATCAATGCACCGAGCATGGGCGAGGGTTCATCGACATGCATCACAAACGCTCTTCCCTCCTCGTCCGTCACCCTATAATCGCTGGCTCGATAAATCGCCAGGAGTTCCGGAGAAATGGTTGTCGACTCAGTGATGCTCATGGTCTCCCCCCTCTCTCCAGCGCCCACGCTCACCCTCGCGCCAACGCTCTCCTTCAGGATGGCCGTCACGCATCCAGGGTCCGCCTTCACGGTGCCAGAACTCGGGGTGCAAACGATAATAGGGAACAAAGGCACCGAGATACCAGGAATTCGTGACGAAATAAACGGGTCGACCACAGGCGGCATACTGAACACAAAAATTTGGCCAGTGACGCCATACGCGCGGCGGAACACGCAAATAAAGAGGCGGAGGCGGAGCAACTCCGTAGGGTGTCGGTGCAATCCAAACCGGCTGCGGAGAAATCAATTGGGGGGCCGGGCCAGGCCCCACGACCACAGGACCGTAAAAACCCGGGTCGCCCAACTCAAAAGCGGATGCCGACGTACCGACCCACAGAGTTCCCCAGAGTACCCCAACCACCCATACAGCCTGTTTGATATGCTTTCTCATGATCGTCCATGTGTAAGTCAAGAACTTTCGATTCTACCGGATTTGCGTTTGGCTGG
>JAJZFH010000006.1:0-23317 GCA_021805445.1 Pseudomonadota bacterium | reverse complement strand
GACGTACCGACCCACAGAGTTCCCCAGAGTACCCCAACCACCCATACAGCCTGTTTGATATGCTTTCTCATGATCGTCCATGTGTAAGTCAAGAACTTTCGATTCTACCGGATTTGCGTTTGGCTGGGAGTGAAAGGACACGGCAAAGCCAGAACCTCCGGCGCGGTCAAAACCGCCGGGGTTCAGCAGCAGGAGCCATCGGAAAAACTGCTGATCCAGGCTGTAGCGCAGCAATAGACGTTGCATCGGACCCGCGCGGAAAAACTCGTTAATGTGCGGTACCCTACAGACAGATGATACTGACGGGAACTCGATCGGGGGGCGTGTCGGCTGCTGCTTATATGCCTTCCCGGGTTTCTATGTTCTGCTTCAAGCGTTCCTCCGAATTTCCGCCTTCATCCAGTGCGGCAAGCACCAAATCCGGACTCATCGATTGCTGTAGCGCAACCGCTTCGGGATCATGGCGATTTTTGACATTTGGTAAGTCGCGTCTCAACTCTTCCAGCAAGTCTATCAACTTGGCCGCCTTCTGTTCGGTTAATAGCGTCACTTTCAAGTCCAGATGGGCACGCTGTTCCTCAAGTTTGGCCAATCGGTTCTGCTTGGTCAGCACCACGGTCATGATGAGCAACCCTCCCAGTCCAATGATTCCCTGCAGCCAGAAAAATGGAGGCTGATCAAATTCCGGCAGGCCACATTGGTGCAATACGATATTGGTCATTGTCCAGAGCACAACAAAAAGCAGAATGGCGCCCACAAAAACCGGCTGCCCGATGAACAGACTGATACGTTCAAGGATCCGTTGCGGACGACTGATTTTTTGATCTTCTCGCGTGTAGAACTCCAGAATAGCCTCGATATTCTGGCTGATCTGATCGCGTTCGGATTCGATGGGCGTGTCCCGCCGGGAATCTCCCGAAGTATTACCCACCGAAAGGTATCCCAAACCAACCAAACTGATGACTCATACGCTTCCGCTCCCTGGTCATGTCCAAAGATTCTTCGATGCAAGATTGGACCGATACTCGCCCTATTGCGCCGCAAGCATTCGATAAGTTATGTGAGTTGACTGGTCACCACGAAGGCTAAAGCAAAACCCAGGGACGGTCTGTTGCGTATTGTACAGACACCACAACAAGTTTTTCAGACTCCTGGTCACTTGCTTCGTGCCCAATGGGAAATGATGGGGAAACCTTCCTTTCCATTCACCAATCGGCGTAGCATCATGCGCGGCGTTCGTACCATGGCTTGGTTGCATTGACCACACGCACGACCAGTAGCATCACCGGCACTTCAATCAGAACTCCGACGACGGTGGCTAACGCTGCGCCCGAGTGAAAGCCAAACAAACTGATGGCGGCGGCAACGGCCAGTTCGAAAAAATTTGAGGCACCGATCAAGGCAGAGGGGCATGCCACGTTATGTTTCTCACCGACCCATCGATTGAGTCCATAAGCCAGTGCCGAGTTGAAGAGGACTTGGATCAGGATGGGTACAGCCAGTAGCGCAATGACCAGCGGTTGCTTCAAGATGGCCTCACCCTGAAAGGCGAAGAGTAGCACCAGGGTTGCCAGCAAGGCAGTCATCGACCAGGGGCCGATCCTGGCCATCGCCGCATCGAAGACGGCTTGGCCCTTGGTTAAAAGTCGCTTGCGCCAGAACTGGGCCAACCCCACGGGGATCACAATGTACAGCACTACCGAGGTGATCAGTGTGTCCCACGGTACGGTAATGGCGGAAATGCCGAGCAGGAGACCCACCAGCGGGGCAAATGCCACCACCATGATGCTGTCGTTCAAAGCGACCTGCGACAGGGTGAAGAGCGGATCGCCCTGGGTCAGACGACTCCAGACGAATACCATCGCCGTGCAGGGGGCTGCGGCCAATAGGATCAAGCCGGCAATGTAACTGTCGATCTGGTCGGACGGCAATAGGAGGGCAAACAGGTGGCGGAGAAAAAGCCAGCCAAGAAAAGCCATCGAGAAAGGCTTGACCAGCCAGTTCACGAACAGCGTCACACCGATGCCTCGAACGTGTTGACGGACTTCATGCAAAGCACCGAAGTCCACCTTGACCAGCATGGGAATGATCATTACCCAGATCAGCAGTCCCACTGGAAGATTGACGTGTGCCATCTCCATGCGTCCGATGGCCTGGAACAGGCTGGGCTGAATTTGTCCCAGGGCTATACCGGCGAGGATGCAGAGGAAAACCCACACCGTCAGATAGCGTTCGAAAATACTCATCGGCAGGCCAGCCGATTCTTTGGGTGTGACCTCACATCGAACAGACAAGGCGGTCTCCGGATTCTGTATTCTGTAGGACCTGCATGGGGTTTCCTCTCAAGGGTTGCTTTAATGGATGCGGTCGGTCCGCGCTGTTGAAACCAATCCCTGAAGACGAGATCAGTGGAGCAAAGTGCCGATGCGGTCAAGTTCCGCCTTGAGTTTCGTCTTGTTCCGTTGAAGTTCGACCAGCGGTAATGCCAAAAATGCCTCGATGCGAAGGCGTAAAATCCGGTAGGCCCCCATAAATGCAGCGTCGATCTCTTCATCGGTTCCGCTTGCGTGGGCGGGGTCTTCAACGCCCCAGTGGGTCCGCAGAACAGAGCCGAGGTAAGCCGGGCAGGTTTCACCCGCAGCACTGGAACACACGGTGATCACGATCTCCGGCTGGGTCGGCAAGTCGTTCCATGACTTGCTGTGGCACCCGGCGGCAGAGATGCCCAGTCGTGCGAGTAAAGCCAGCGAGCGCGGGTGGACTTGCCCGGTAGGGTGGCTGCCGGCACTCATGGCCTTCCATCCGGCGGGGGCCAGATGATTGAAGGCGGCTTCACCAAGGATCGAGCGGCAGGAATTGCCAGTACAGAGGAAGAGAACATTCATCGGTCAGCGTTCACGGGAATTGAAGAAAAGAACGGAACAGGAATCACGGTATCCGCGCACTGGGGCAGACATTGCTCGGGGTGGCCAGCACAACACTCGTCGGTCAGATAAGCAATCAGGTCCAGCATCAGCGGGATATTGGCTTGGTAGCGCTGAAATCTCCCTTCTTGCGCCACGCTGAGCAGCCCTGCCTGCGTCAACGCCTTGAGGTGAAAGGACAGATTGGTCGGAGGGACGTGGAGTGTCGAAGCAATTTCACCGGCGACCATGCCTTCCATGCCTTTTTTGACGAGCAGCCGGTACACGTCCAGACGCAGGCCGGAAGAGAGTGACTCGAAAACTGCGGTAGCCGTCTTTTTTTCCATATTTCGATCATACAACACAAGTTGAAATAATGAAATGATTTTTTCATTGGTGGTTCAAGACCAGACATGAAAGTACGTGGGGCAGACCTCGCAATACCCCTTGAACTTTTACAGAGAGTCACAATCCAACCCACGCAAGTCTGTTAGTCTGGAACTTTTCCCCCGTTGCGAGGTTCGAGGATGGTTCGTATGCGCTGGTCATTGGGTGTTCTCGGTTTGATGGTGTCTCTGAGGGGATGGGCAGCATTGGGAGGAAATGATCAGCAAGTGCCTCAGGAAGGGTTTCCATTGACCTCCTATGTCCCTGCCCATGCCGCCTCTGCCAGTCCCCCCGGGGGAATTCGTCGACAATCCGTTGAAACCGCGCAACACGTGGTCGTGACGGAATACTCCAGTCATGGCACCGTCTTCGCCCTCTCCTGGTCGGGGCCCACCCTGCCCGACTCCAGCGTTTTTTTGGGCTCTTATTTCCCCCAGTACCAACAATCACTCCAGAACCGACCCCTGCGCCCGGGGGCCTACCGGACCCCGATCGCCCTCCATACCCCCGCCCTGGTCGTTCATGCCAGCGGTCACATGGGGGCCTATCAAGGCTCCGCCTACGCCCCTGCCCTGCTGCCCACGGGCCTGGACCTTCTGTCTCTCGGAGTGGCCCCATGAAGATGCTTTCACTGAATTTTTTCCTTCGACCACTGATCCCGGGATTTTTTCTGGCCCTGACAGCCTGCGGAGGTGGGGGTGGGGGTGGGGGCGGGGCCATGGCGCCTGCTCAGACCTGCAACGCCTTGACCGTTCCCGCGACCAGTATTCCCACGCCCTTCACGGCTTCTTTGTCTACGACCCCCAATCAAGCACCGGTCACGGTGGAACAATATACCTCTGTGAACTACCCTACCATGAACCTGCCTTATGTCACCGTGCAGGTCTGTCATGGAAGCCAATGCGTGACCGTCGATCATGTCGTCGTGGATACGGGCTCCTACGGGCTGAGAGTGCGGTCCGACTTCCCTGGAATCAGCGGACTGAATCTTCCTGCCGTCACCAATGGTACGGCTCCCGTCATGGAATGCGCCCAGTTTTTAGGAGGTTACATGTGGGGTGGGGTTTACCAGGCCACGGTCAAGGTCGGGGGTGAAGCCACTGCCAACCCGGTCCCCATCCAGTTGGTGGGCGGTCAAAATTCCTTTACCCCGCCGAACAGTTGCAGCAGCGCAGGCTCCAATATCGGCAGTTTGTCCGGGATCGGTGGCAACGGATTGCTGGGCGTGGGCGTATTCCTGCATGACCTCAGTCCTTACTATGCCTGCGCCACCAACGCAAACACGGGGTCTGGCAACCTTGCCCTGACCAGTGTCGTCTCCAACCCGGTGGCCGCCTTCAGCAACGACAACAACGGGACGATCCTGACCCTGCCCACCATTGCTTCCACAGGACAATTCACGGCAACCGGTACACTGACCTTCGGCATCAACACCCAGGCCAATAACTTCCTCACGACCAGTTATGCAGTGCTCCCCGTGCCCGCCTCGGGACCGGACACAGGAAACTTTACGGCCAGCCTCAAAGGTCAGGCCGGCACCTATCCTGCCTCCTTCTTCGACAGCGGATCGAATCTGTATTTCATTCCCCTGACAGGTGTCCCCACCAATTCCCAGGGAGACTATAACCCCCAGACTCTGATCACGATCACCGGCACGGCAACTTCCTTTGTCAACGCCTCCAATACCGCGCCACTTTCCTTCGGATTGCTCGATATTTCAAATAGCCTGAGCAGTGGGGATGTCGCCTTCAATGACAGCGGCTCGGACAACGGGGCCACGGCAGGATCTGCGGATTTCGGCTTGCCCTACTTTTATGGTCATTCCATCATCAATGGGTTGAATGGCACCCAAGTCACCCAGGGAAGCACCCCTTTTACCGGACCCTTTTATGCAGTCCACTAGAATGTTGCGTCTGAGCGGTGCCCTGCTGGCTTTCACGGGCATTGCCCTGGGGGCTTTTGGAGCCCATGCCTTGCGTTCGATCCTGGCCCCCCCTCTGCTGGAGGTGTGGCATACCGGGGTAGAGTACCAGCTGTGGAACGCCATGGGACTGATCGGCTTGGGGGGATGGAATGGCGTGGACATGCGCGGCCCCGGTCGACTGATCGGTGGTGGCGTCCTGGTGTTTTCGGGATCCCTCTATGTATTGGCATTGACCGGAGCCCACTGGCTTGGAGCTGTCACGCCCTTGGGCGGACTGGCGATGTTGGCAGGGTGGGCCTGGGTAGGCTGGAGGGGGAGCCGCGCTCCTTCCGAATAGAAAACCGGGCTACGCCAATCCCTGAAAACTCACCGAATCTGTCCACGCAGACGTTCGAGCACTCGCCCGGCGATGGCACCGAGGGGCAGAATCTCATCCACCGCCCCCACTTCCACAGCGGCCCGTGGCATACCGTACACTACGCTGGTCGCTTCATCCTGGGCGATGGTATAGGCCCCCGTCTGGCGCATCTGGAGCATCCCCTGGGCACCATCCCGGCCCATACCGGTCAACATGACGACCAACCCATTGGCCCCCACACTTTGAACTGCGGACTGAAACAGCACGTCCACCGAAGGGCGATGGTGGTTGACCGGAGCATCGCCGCCCAGACGAAGCATGTAACCGACTCCGTTGCGGGCCACACGCAAATGGGAATGTCCCGGTGCCACATAGACATGACCGGGCAAGACCCGTTCACCATCTTCGGCCTCCTTGACGTTCATGCGGCATAACCCATTCAACCGGACCGCAAAGGATTTTGTAAAGGCCTCCGGCATATGCTGGGCGATCAGAATGGCAGGAGCATCTGTCGGCATGGGCTCGAGAAAAACCTTCAGGGCCTCGGTACCTCCCGTGGACGAACCCACCAGAACGATTTTTTCAATCGTGGAGAACTTTCCGGAATGACAAACTGGGGATACCCTGCTCTCGCCTTGAAGATGATTTGAAGCACGGGAATGGAAGGCCATGCGAATCTTGCTGGCAATATCCTCCGCATATCCCTGCAATCCCGAGGCCACATCGAGTTTGGGTTTGGCGATGAAATCCACTGCCCCCAATTCGAGGGCATTGAGAGCCACTTCGGACCCTCGTTCGGTCAGGGAGGAGATCATCAGCACAGGCATGGGCCGCAGACGCATCAGACGCTCGAGAAAGGTCAACCCGTCCATCTTGGGCATTTCCACGTCAAGCGTCAAGACATCGGGATTCAATGCCTTGATCATGTCACGGGCCTGCAGCGGATGAGCGGCTGCCCCCACGGCTTCCAGATCAGGAAAACTGTTCACTACCTCGGTCAAAATAGCCCGGATCAAGGCAGAGTCATCGATGATCAACACCCTGATCTTGCGTAGCCCATTCACGGTCGATGTCCCATCTCTCATTCTTCCGGTCACGGGGAACTAGAACAGTTCCACTCCTCCTGAAATATCCGTCCCACGGATACGCTCACTGTAACGTTGCTCACGGATCACAATGGTATCGTTGTGAACCGAACGCAGACGTTTGACCAGAATCTTGCCGGTATTTGGGAAGAAATAGACCTTGCGGGGATAGATATCCATCAGATCCTGGGCCGTGACCGGAATATTTTCAGTCTGGAGATACTCCAGTATGAATTCCGCATTACGTTCCCCGATCCGGGTCGTGGTAAAACCGCGCAACACTTCCGCTCCCCCAAAAACCTTGGCCTCCAGACGGCCACGGCGGGCTCCCGCCTTGAGCAAACGGTTGATCATCAACTCCATGGCATAAGCGCCATAACGACCTGCCACGCTGAGCGGCGTTCCTCCCTCGCGCAGGTCATCCGGCAACATGAAGTGATTCATCCCTCCCAACCCGGCCACCCGATCCCACAGGCAGGCTGCCACACAGGATCCCAACACGGTCACCAGAACCATGTCCCGTCCCGTCATGTAATATTCTCCCGGCAGGATCTTGATTGCTTCCCGCTGAAACTGGCGATCGAAATAGCCGTTCGGGGTAAAAATTTCCTGGCAGGACGTATCTGTCATCGTTGCTCGACTTGGTTGACCACTCCCGATGCTGTGCGTGGGGAGAGTTGATAGACGGTTTTACCCCGCAGATGAAAAAAATCGCGCGCGTGGTAAAAAATCTCGGAATGACCGGCATACAGCAATCCTTCCGGATCGAGGTGCCGGGCCATTGCTCCCAAGACTTTGTATTGCGTATCTTTATCAAAATAAATCATAACATTACGACAAAATATGGCGTCCAGGGGAAAATGCAGCGGCCAATGAGTGTCCAGCAGATTCAGTTGAAAAAACGTCACCAAACGACGCACCTCAGGACGAATTCTAACCGACCCTGAGTGTTTGCCCACCCCCTTATGAAAAAATCGGTGCAGCCGCGCTTCACTCAAGGTCAGGTTTTCTGCGGCATAAGTTCCTTCTTCGGCCAGAGCCAGGACCTGCGTGTCGATATCGGTCGCCTGAATCAGGACCGGAGGATTGGGGCCGAGAGTTTCCAATACCGTCATGGCCATGGAATAGGGTTCCTCTCCCGTGGAACAGGCAGAACACCAGAGACGAATGGGGGAACCGCGCGCAACCAAACGTCGCAACTGTTGGGCCAACAATTCGAAATGATGGCTTTCGCGAAAAAACGAGGTCAGGTTGGTGGTCAGGGCGTTGATAAATCCCTCCCATTCTGAAGTCCCCTCTTTCAGGTGATTTCGCAAATAATCCTCAAAACTCTTTGCGCCCGTCGCGCGCAAACGTCGCGTCAGCCGACTATAGACCAATTCTCGTTTGTTTTCACTCAGAGAAATGCCCGCCAGTTCATGAATCAGAGTCCGCACCTGTTCGAAGTCGCGTTCGGTAAAACAAAATTCGCGGGGTCTCACGATCGCCTCTATCTCAGAACTCCTGCCAGTCACCATCCTCGCTGTCTGCCGGTTTCTGGACCCCCAACACCATGCGCCTGGGTTCGGTACGCTGTTCCTGCGCCATCAAACGCGGGAAATTCTTCATGGTTCGACTCAACGTGTGGATGGTTTTTCCTGACTCCACAGGAACCGGGCGAATCGTGAAGGCCCCCATCAAACGTTTGAGGCCTTCTGCCTGTTCTTCCAGGGAAGCCGCAGCCGCTGCTTCTTCTTCCACCAACGCGGCATTTTGCTGGGTCGTATCGTCCATCTGGGTGATACTCACATTGACTTGTTCGATACCACGACTTTGTTCGGTGGACGCCACGGCGATTTCTCCCATGATACCCGTGACACGGGTCACAGAAGTCACCACCTCGGTCATGGTGCGACCGGCTTTTTCCACCAGGCCGATGCCTTCTCCCACCTTTTCCACCGAATCTCCGATCAACCCTTTGATTTCCTTGGCAGCTGCCGCGCTACGCTGAGCCAGGTTGCGCACCTCGCTGGCTACCACTGCGAAACCGCGCCCCTGTTCCCCGGCGCGCGCGGCTTCCACTGCCGCATTCAGGGCCAGGATGTTGGTCTGAAAAGCAATGCCATCGATCACGCCAATGATATCGACGATCTTCCTGGAACAGGCCCCAATATCGCCCATGGTCCGCACGACCTGTGCCACCACTTCCCCCCCGGTCGTCGCCACATCCTGGGCATTGCGGGCCAACTGACTGGCCTGGCGGGCATTTTCTGCATTCTGTTTGACCGTGGAGGTCAACTCTTCCATGCTGGCAGCGGTTTCTTCCAGACTGGCGGCCTGTTCCTCCGTTCGGCTGGACAGGTCGGTACTGCCTGAGGCGACTTCCTTGCAAGCAGCATTGATGGTATCGGCCGAGTCATTGACCTGCTGGATGAGAGTTGCCAATTGTTCCACCGCTGCATTCACATCCTGTTTCATGCGGTCAAAGATCCCTTGATAGTCGCGCGTAATGGACTGGGTCAAATCGCCCCGGGACAAGGAGGAGAGAACGCGGCCGACCTCCGAGAGGCTGCCGGAGGTGCTGTCGATGAGTCCATTGATCCCCTCTGATACCCGTAGCAGAAACCCTTCCTTGCCCCCCACCGGGATCGATTTCGAGAAATCCCCTCTGACCGCACTCTCGATCACCGAATTGACGTCTTCTTCCATCGACAACTCGGCAGTCCGATCCAGCCATTCCACCACATAACCCAGCCGTTCGTTCCGTTCATTGAGCACGACACCGAAGGTGAGTTGAAAGGTATGCCCCCCCAACTCGAGACTGGTGTGGTGTGAATCGCGCAGTTGTTCCAGCAACCGGCTCTGGTGACCGGGGCTTTCATAAAAATCATCGATGGAACTGCCGAGCAGGGTATCCGCATCAAAAAGAGGGAGATCACGACGAATATCCCCCTGTGCCGCCTCGAGTAGCGCATGGGCCGACTTGTTGACGAAAATGATGCGGTGCTGGAGGTCGGCGATCATGACGCTTGCGCTCACGTTGTCCAACCCCACCCGGACCCGTGAATTTTCATCCACCAGACGTTTGCTTTCCATCACTTCAAAACCCATGCACGTCTGCATGGATTTGATGGCATACATGAGTTGGCCGATTTCATCCCGTTGCTCAACCACGATGTTATTGTCAAAGTGGCCTTGGGCAATGCGGGCCACCAGTTCCGAGGCATGGCGCAGGGAACGTGTCAGATACCTCATCAGTAATACCACCAGCAAGATGGCCACCACCGCGCTCAGCGCTCCGATCGCAGCCTGAATCAAACGCAACAGGTGCCGGCGATCCTGCTCCTGAGCATAGGCCGTACGCAGTGCCTCCACCTCCTGGTCGTTCATGACTTCCAGTTGCTGATACATCTGGCCCTGCAACGCCCTCAGTTCCTGCCCCATGAGTGCTTCCGCACTGGCACGATCGCCCTGATGCAACAAGTCGAGCATAGGATCCAGTCCCTGCCGCCCATAACTTTCCAGGAGAACCTGCAAACTCTTCAGTTCGGTTTGCGCCGGGCCCTCAGCCGCCACATTCACGCTCAGGCTGCTGAACAGGGCCTGGCTCACAGCCTTGAAATTGGCCACTGAATCATCCAGTTGGTGGATGGATACCGGCTCTGGCACAGGAGCTCCTTCCTTGCGCAGGGCCTCTGCCTTGATACCCACGACCGGATGCACGGGAGCACCTGAATGGTTCAACAGATCGATCATCTGCAACTGGTTCTGAGCCACCAAAAATTTGAGTTCCACCAGATCATGCACAAAAATGACCCGTCGGTTGACGATTTCATCCATGTTCGCTTCGCTGACCTTACCCTCCCACCAGGTCAGGGCTCCCACCGCCAGCAAGGCGACCATCATCGCCAGAAAGGACCACAGGATGCGTTGATTTTCGCTCAGGCCATGCCGCCAACGTCCGCCCAGCAACCCTGCCTTGACGACTCGCCCTTCCTCGATGCGCAAACGACCCTGCTTTTTTTCCTTGAAGAGACGGTAAATCCGTTCGGATTCTTCGATTTTCTGGCGAGTGGCTTTGGTGCGCACCGACAGATAACCCACACAGTTGCCTCCCTCGATCATGGGGGTGACATTGGCCTGAACCCAGTAATAATCTCCGTTTTTTCGTCGATTTTTGACCAACCCCGTCCAGGGCAAACCGTTCTTGAGCGTTTGCCACAAATCCAGGAAAGCCTCTTCCGGCATGTCCGGATGACGAATCAGATTATGCGGCTGACCGATCATCTCTCGTTCGGTGTAGCCACTAACCTCGATAAAATAGGGATTGACATAGGTTATCTGCCCCTTGAGATCCGTCTTCGACACGATGATGGTACTGTCACCGAGTTCATATTCAACGTTGGTCACCGGTAGGTTGGTTCTCATGTCCTGTACCCCTTGATGGATATTTGTTATTTGTTCATTCGGTTACGGTTTTTTCGATCAGCGCCATATCTTCGCTCTTCACCAAACGCTCGATGTCCACCAGAATCAACATACGCTGGTCCACCGTACCCAACCCCATCAGGTAATGGGTGTCCAGGGTCGCGGCAAAGTCAGGCACGGGACGAATCTGCGCCGGAGTCAGGGTCAACACATCGGAAACGCCCTCCACCACCATCCCCACCAGACGTCCGACCAAGTGAAGGATGATGACAACGGTAAATTCATCGTAACGGACATCTCCCAGGTGGAAGCGCACCCGGAGATCGACGATGGGCACGATTTCTCCGCGCAGGTTGATCACTCCCTTGATGAAATCCGGCGTGTTGGCGATCCGGGTGACCGATTCATATCCCCGGATTTCCTGGACCTTGAGGATGTCAATCCCGTATTCTTCGCTGCCCAGAGTGAACACCAGAAATTCATTGGCAGTAACTTCAGAAGTCAGGTTATTTTGGTTCGTCATGGTTCTCGTCATCCTTGTCCATCAGGCCACTCCAGTAGGGGAAAACTGACTTTCATGCGCGAGGGGTGCTGGATCCACGATCAAGGCGACCCGCCCGTCTCCCAGAATGGTGGCACCGGAAACCCCCACCAACTTGCGAAAATGGGTTTCCAGACTTTTGATCACCACTTGCTGCTGCCCCAGCAGGGCATCCACACATACCGCCACCTTGCGCCCTTCCGCCTCCACAATCACGGCAATGGGCGGACTTTCCGGAAAGAGAGATCGATCCCCCGGCACTGGAAACTTTTCCCCCAACACGATCAGCGGAACATATTCTCCTCGCACTTTTAACAGGCGTCCATCGCCACTGATGGTACGCAGGTTTTCCGAGGTCAATTGCACCGACTCCAGAATCGAGATCAAGGGGAGGACATAGACCTGTTCTCCTACCGCCACCAGAAGGCCGTCGAGAATGGCCAGGGTGAGAGGCAAACGAATGGTCGTACGCGTGCCCAGGCCTACCGTCGAGTCGATCTCGATTCTCCCCCCCATCTGGTGGATATTGCGTTTGACCACATCCATGCCCACGCCCCGTCCCGAGATCTCTGTGACGCTGTCGGCCGTGGAAAAGCCGGGTTCAAAAACCAAATTCCATACCTCGGCATCTGTCATCGCATCATGACACGGCAAACCCTGCTCCCGTGCCTTGTCCAGAATCTTATCGCGTGGCAAGCCCCCTCCATCGTCGCTCACTTCAATGACCACCGCCCCGCCCCGATGATACGCGTTGAGGGTCACCGTCCCGAAGGAAGGCTTCTGCAGCGCATGGCGCTGTTCGGGCATTTCAATGCCATGATCTATGCTGTTGCGAATCAGGTGCGTCAAAGGGTCGGAGATTTTCTCGATCAATCCTTTATCGAGTTCCGTACTTTCTCCCAGAACTTTCAATTCCACCTGCTTTCCCAGTCTGGTGGTCAAGTCCCGGACCAGCCGGGGAAAACGGTTGAATACCACGGAAATCGGTAACATTCGCACCGACAGGATGGCTTCCTGCAAGTTGCGAGAATTGCGCTCCAACTGGCGCAGTGCCATTTGCAAGTGCTCGTAACGCACCCCCTCCAGATGCTCGCTGGCTTGCGCCAACATGGCCTGAGTAATGACCAGTTCACCGACCAGGTTGATCAGTTGGTCCACTTTTTCCACATTGACACGAATCGAGGAATCCGCACCGATTTGATCGGTGGCGCGACGCCCCCGAAAAATCCGTTCAGGGGGATCAGGCTCGGCCAAGCCAACCAAGCCCTGTCCGGAACCCACGGGCTCAGAATGAGAAACCGGAAAAGTCACCACCGGAGGAACCAGATCGACAAAAAATCCATAACCGGGGTCGGGTTCCGACGGTGCTTCACCGAGGGATTCAAAAAAACCATCCCCCGGATCATTCTGCGCCACCGATTCCGGAACCTTCTGTTTGATCTCTCCGGAAAAGACAGAGACCGACGAATTTTCCACGGAGGAAGTCACGTTGGAATTCGGAGCCGAATCCACCGCACTGGCCAGGGCAGTCAATTTCGCCTGAATGCCCTGTACGGCCCCCGGGTCCACACTTCCCTGACCCCGGTGAAAAGCCAACTGCATACGCAACACATCTCCGGCTTCCAGGAATGCATTGATCATCCCTTCCGTCAAGATTATTTCGCTTTTGCGCACCCGATCCAGCAAGTTCTCCAGGACATGGGTGACTTCCGTCATATCGTTGAAACCGAAGGTGGCCGAACCTCCCTTGATGGAATGAACGGCACGAAAAATAGCGTTCAGATCTTCACCCACCGGAGCCATCCGGTCCACCCCCAGCAGAAGGGTTTCCAAGGCCAGCAGATGCTCCTCTGTTTCGTCGAAGAACACCTGAAAAAACTGACTGAGATCAATGCTCACAAATGGGCCTGGATCAGAATGTTGAAACGACTCGGATCACCCGATACATTTTTTGACGACTTCCAGTAGTTTCTGCGGATCGAAGGGTTTGACCAACCATCCCGTCGCCCCGGCAGCACGCCCTTGAGATTTCATGGCATCACTGGACTCCGTGGTCAACATCAAAATGGGAACATTCTGGTACGTTGGCAACATACGCAAGTTTTTTATCAAGGTCAGACCATCCATATTCGGCATGTTTTGGTCTGTCAATACCAGATCCACCTTCATTTGGCTGGCCTTGTCCAGCCCCTCCTGACCATCCTTCGCCTCGATGACCTCATATCCCGCCCCGCTCAGAGCAAAACCGACCATTTGCCGAATGGAGGCAGAATCATCCACCGTCAATATACTTTTGGCCACTTCTCTTCTCCTTAACCGTCGATTCTAAAACAGTTCGATTTCACCGGTCGCCATGTCAGTCTGGCTCACCGGCTTGCGTTCCTGACGTTCACGAAGCGTTTCCAATTTTCGCTCGAGACCTGGAATCGTCTGCGCCAGTATCTCATCGGCCCGTCGGGGATCGGAATGTTCCGCTCCGGCCTGATGAGCAATCAACTGTTGTATTTCTTGTAACGTGTTCAGCCGCATTTGAACATTGCCCACCAACTGGGTCACCATATCCTGGAATTGCAGAGACGTCACCGCCTGAAACACCGCATCTTCAATACGTCCATTGAATTCGGTCTGATGCCTCACGATCTGGCGGAAACTTTCCTTATCCGGTAACGGATCCCCTCTCTGATTTCTCTCCACAGATATGGCCAACTCGATGGTCTGCTGCTGCTCTTGCATCAGAGACTGCATGCGAAGAAAATTTTTCATCAACTGACCCATGGCCTCCTTCAGGAGAGTCCCTACTTGGGTCAAATCGCTCTGCAAGGCATCGAACGCCTGATCCACAGGGGCTCGAGTATCTTCGATCAAACGCACCGTGGCGCCAGCCACCACGGCAGATCCCCTCTCGCTGGCAGACACAGGCTTGCGAGCCCCCTGCAGCGCGCGCGCGAAGCGCCGGAAATTCAGTCCGCCTGCGAGAAGAATGAGGGCAAGTGCCCCCCCCAGCAACATCCCGAGCACGGCCAGTAATGGATTCACCACAAGCCTCCCGTGCTGCCCGGCTCATCGTTTCCGAACTCCCTCAACATCATGACCCCTACCTGCCCCAGAGAAATAAGCTCCGGGGCACCACTGTAACAGTTCCCTGGTTGTTTTTCTAGCCGGATGATTCCACGTGCAATCGTTTCACCACGTTACATGCGGAACGACAAGTCTCTCCTATATTTCCCCTGACTCCTACCGTCGAAAAAGCACAGCACACCACCGAGGCACAATCATTACATAACGGACAGAATTTTTCTCCTTCCGGGCGGAGGGTACCTACCATTTCCATTTTCTCCGCGCACAAGCACCATGAGCCCAGATTCAAGCATCCGTGTCTTTGCCATTACCTCTCATCAACTGGTCCTGGCAGGGTTGAACACCTTGCTGACCAACCATCCCGGCAACTTCCTGTGGCTGGGTGGACACCCACCCTCGGTCAGCCTCTTTCACGAACTGGAACGACAGCGTCCTCATATCGTCATCCTGGATGATACTTCCCTGAACACCCTCCCCACGCTACCCGCACACCTGGCCGAGCATCATGTCGAACTGATCCTGTTGACTCAGTCTGACGAACTCAAGGGACTGGAGATACAAATCCAACGAGGGATTTTGGGAATCGTCCATATCTCCGAGCCTCTGGGCTCTATTCTGGGATCGCTCCATGCCGTTTCCCAGCAGCATCTCTGGGTGCCGGCACGCATGCGCGAACGGCTTCTCACCAAGGCTTTCTCATCCCTGGCTCAAAAGTTCGATAAAAATCCATCCGGAATTCATGACCTGAGCATCAAGGAAAAGGAACTGATTCGTTTGATCGTTCATCACCCGGAAGCCAAAGCACTGGCTCTGGGCGAATGGCTGGGCATTCAGGAGTCCACCTTGCGCAACCGACTTTCCCGCATCTATCAGAAGTTACACCTGCATGGCCGCGCCGCATTGGTCATGTTTGCCCAGCAATACCACCTCGACTGAATTACTTTTGCAGGGTTCGGGCCGTTTTTTGTGCCTGCTCCACGGCGGCCTTGGCCTCAGGCGGCATGTAGTTCTCATCGTGCTTGGCCAATACTTCGCTGGCCACAAACTGTCCATTGCCCAACTTTCCCTCTGCCACGACCCCGCGTCCTTCCTTGAACAAGTCAGGCAGGATGCCCCGGTAGGAAACCGCAATTTCATTGACGGTATCCGTGACGATGAAATGGGCCACGAGGTCATGCCGCTGCAAAGACCCTGCCTTGACCAGTCCGCCAATGCGAAAGGCCCGGTCTTTGGGCGCTTCACCACGCACGATCTGGGTGGGCGTATAGAAAAAAACCAGATTGCTGCGAAACGCATTGAGTACCAGAGCCACGGCCACCCCGAGCACCACCACCGCCCCAAAAATCAGCGCCAGACGTTTATGACGAGGTTTCATCCGTTCAACTCCCGCTTGGGCAAACGGGACTGAATGGTGCGCAAACGCTGGCGCACCCACAGGGGCTCGATCAGCATGCCCAGAGCGCAGGCCCCAAAACTGCCCCATACATAGAGACCATACCCGCGCATGGTCAGAAAATCCTGCACACTAGTCCACTGCATTACGTTTCACCCATTCGCTTGTCAACTCCCGTTCCAGAATGATACACCGCACCCGCGTCAGGACCACGGCAATGGCATAGGACCAGAACCCCAATGCCATGATCAACATACCTTCCAGCATGATATGCGCCATGCTGGGTGCCTTGGTCAAGGATACCGAAGCGCCCTGATGCAGGGTGTTCCACCATTGCACCGAAAAATAGATGATCGGGATATTGACCACCCCGACCAAAGCCAGCAATGCCCCTGCCCGGTCAGCCCGACGCGGGTCATCGATGGCTGACTGCAAAGCAATGAAGCCCAGATACAGAAAAAAAAGAATCAACTGTGACGTAAGGCGCGCATCCCAAACCCACCAGGCTCCCCACATGGGTTTACCCCAGAGGGCACCGGTCCACAAGGAAAGAAAGGCGAAAAGGGCGCCGGTGGGCGCCAGCGCTGCGGTCAACATACCCGACAAACGGGTATTGAAAGCCAAGCCAAGGGCAGACCAGAAAGCCATGACGCAGTAAATGAACATGGACAACCAACTGGCAGGCACATGGACAAAAATGATACGGTACCCCTCACTCTGCTGTGCATCGGTGGGTGCCACAAACAGTCCGATCCATAGTCCCCAGGCGATCAACAAAACCGCCAGCCCGGAAAACCAGGGAACCAGACGTCCTGCCAGAGGATAAAAAGTGGCGGGAGAGGCATACTTGAACCAGTTGATGACCGAGTTGCTCATGGGAAACCTTACTCCAGTGCAATACGTAACGCCAGGGATGTCACCCAGGGAGAAAAAAACACGCTCAGAACCAGCAGGGCCCCCAGCAAGGAGAGATGTCCCTGCGGGCTGATGCCGGCCAGATCCGCTTCCACGGCTCCTGCGCCAAAGATCAAAGCAGGAATGTACAACGGCAGAATGAGTAAAGACAAGAGGGCACCTCCGCCCCGCAGGCCCAGGGTCAGTGCAGCCCCTAAAGCCCCCACCGCCGACAGGATGGGCGTTCCGAGCAGGAGGGACAAGACCAGGATACCCAGGGAACGGGTCGGCAGGTCAAACTGGATGCCCAACAGGGGTGCCATGAGTACGACGGGCAGACCACAGACCAGCCAGTGTGTCACCATTTTTCCCGCCACCAACCAGGCCAGGGGCACCGGAGAAAGAGCCATTTGTTCCAGGGTCCCATCGCCATGATCAGAAGAAAACAAGCGCTGCAGCCCCAACAAAGTGGAGAGCAGTGCCCCTATCCACAAAACCCCCGGCGCAATTTTACGCAGAAGAGACACCTCTGGCCCAACCCCCAGGGGCAGCAGGTTAGTGACCATGACGAAAAAGAACAAAGCCGTCAGCCACTCGCTCTTGTGCCGGGTCGCCAGCACCAGATCGCGCCTCATCGAGGTCCAGAACCCCATCATCATAACGCAATGCTCATGCCTGAGCGCAAACCCAGGGTTTGATGGCTGGTGAGTATCGCGCTGCCTCCCTGTTCCAGATGATCCTCGATGACCGCAGAAAGAAACTGGGTAGCGTGGGCATCCAGCGCCGTATAAGGTTCGTCGAGAATCCAGACCTGTGCCGGACGGATGAGCAAACGCGCCAACAAAACTCGCCGCCGTTGCCCCGCAGAAAGGTAGCGGACCGGAAGATGCTCCCGCTCCTGCAAACCAAAACGATCCAGTGCTTTCATCAAAACCGTTTCATCCGCCGGCATGGCTTCCAGCCCAAGACTGAAACGCAGGTTTTCCAGCGGGGTCAACTCTTCCTTGAGAGCCGCATGATGACCCAGGTAGAGCAAAGCGCGCTGCCATTCGGCACGGCACTCCTGCACGGCCTGACCCTGCCAGGTCAGAGTTCCTTCCTGGGGTTGAACGAGTCCCGCCAACACCCGCAGCAAAGTGGTTTTTCCCGCCCCATTGGCCCCCTGGATCTGTATCCATTGCCGCTCCGGCAGCGTGAAGGAAAGCCCCGAGAAAAGGGTTCGTGCGCCACGCTGACAGGTCAGTTGTGCCACGGCAAGCATGACGGTTCCCGGGCTCAGGGCTGCACTTGGTTGATAACCAGTTCCACCCCGTGCGCTCCCGGTTTTAGCGGCAAGGTCGCTCCAAACAGGTCGCCGCTCGAAGGCATGGGATTGCCGGATTGCGTCACGCGCACTTCCACCCGTACCAGATCCACCGACGACAGGTTGAACTGGGGACTCATGGCCTGGGCATCGGTCAACTGGAATTTGAGTGGCCAGGATCCTACCGAGGTCCGAATCACTGCCAGAGGCATGGGGGGTCCTTGCACTGCCTTGGCAAAGATGAACAAGGTTTCTCCCGGTGTGATCTTGTCCTTGAGCGCCGGATCCAACGTCACTTCGCCACTGATGCTGCTGGCTGCGGCCCCTTTTTGAGCCTGGGGCTTGACGGGTCCTTCCGGTCCGGCGAAGGACTCTGCAGTCACGGGTGCCAACTTGAGTTGCGCGCGCGCCTTGTTGAGCTGTTCCAGCACAAAGGAGGAATCCTGGGAACTCGGATCCAGCAGAGGCATCAACTTACTCCAGAATGACACCGCTTGAGCATATTGCTGAGTGATGTAAGCAAAACTCCCCGCCATGAAGAGCCCTTTGCCATTCCCCGGTTCCAGTTTGAGGGCATTCATGACCCAGGCATTGGACTCGATCATCTGCTTGTCATCCCCCCGCACCTGAGCATCCGCAGCCAATGCCTCGGCATAATCCACCATCAGTTCCGGATCATTGACCATTTCCTTCTTCAGATGACCAAAAGCCTTGACCGCCTCTCCCGGTTTGTCCAAATTCATGTAGGAACGTCCAAGCATGGCCCAGCCTTGGGGGTTGTCGGGATTCTTGGCCAACTTCTCGGCCAGGGCCTTGACCATCTCATTGATCCTGGCGGGGGTCATTTGCTGCGCCGGGGCAGCCATTTCCGCCGGCTGGAGATCGAGGGCTTCGGGATGCCCGCGCCAAAGATACATGCCGATGCTGGCCAACGGAATCAGCGCCAGGAGCAACAGTGCAGTCCTGCGGCCATGCACCCGATCAGTCACTTCCGGCATGACCGCCGTATCCTCCAGCAGACGGCGTTCTACCTCTTCGCGCGCCTGGTCATAATCCTGATCGGCCAAACTGCCGTCAGCCTTCTCAGCCGCCAACTCCTGCAACTGGTCACGATAGACGGCTGCATTGAGCGCCTTGCGATGGTCGCTGACCTGCCCTCGTCGGATCAAGGAAAAAACGAGATAACACAGGATGAGCAGGGTCAATCCCCCGCTCACCAGAATGAATACGGTCATGGTTGGTCGCGCAGGAGCGCCTCGATCTGTTGTTTTTGTGCGGAAGAAAGGGGAACTTCAGGGGGCCGTTGCAGAATCCTCCGGCGCAACACCCAGCCCAGAAGCCCAACCGCCCCCAGCAGGAGAATGAAAGGACCAAACCAGAGTGCCCAGGTCGAGGGCTTGACCGGAGGACGATAGCGCACGAAATCTCCATAGCGGGCAACCATATAGTCCGTCACCTCCTGATCCGTTTTGCCCTGACGAATCTGGTCACGAATCTCGCGCCGCAGGTCTTTGGCCAGATCGGCCTGGGACGCCGCCAGGGATTCGTTCTGACATACCAGGCAGCGCATATCCTCGGCAATCACCAACAAGCGTTTTTCCACCGCAGGATCGTCAGCCAAAGGCTTGGCTTCCTCGGCGTGTGCCCCCCCCCATGGGCCCATCAACCCCAATCCCAGCAGCAGGACAGGTAAGTATTTGTGCCATTTCACACTGCTCATTTCTGCAATTCCTCCAGTAGGGGCAGCAGGGTTTTCTGCAGAACGTCTGCCGTAATCGGTCCAATCTGTTTGTAACGAATCACACCGTTGCGATCGATGACATAAGTTTCAGGTACTCCATAGACCCCATAATCGATGCCCACCCGTCCATCCTGGTCCATGGCAGTCAAGGTATAGGGGTTTCCGTACTGGTCCACCCACTTGCGCCCAGCATCCGGATCATCCTTGTAGTCCAGTCCCACCAGGGGTACCTGATGAAGACGGGCATATTTCAGCAAAATCGGGTGCTCTTCACGACAGGACACGCACCAGGAAGCCCAGACATTGAGCATCCAAACCTTGCCCCGGTAATCTGCCGGAGAAAAAGTTCCTTCGCCTTCCAGAAGCGGCAGACGAAAACTCGGCGCAGGTTTGCCGATAAAGGGCGACGGCACTTCATGAGGATCATGTTGAAGACCCAGCCCCATGAACAGCGCCAGCCCCACGAAGACTCCCAGCGGAACCAGAAACCAGACATTGAAACGCACGCGCTTTCTGATCTCTGCGGTTTCAGACCGAGGCACGCCCGACTCGGGATTCATTCCGGTCATACGGTCACCTCGTGCGGCACCGCCATTTCCTGCTGGGTGGTCTTGACTTGCACGCGATAACGGCGATCCGACGCCGCCACTGCGCCCCCCAGGGCCATGAGGATGCAACCGGCCCAGATCCAGTTGACAAAGGGCTTGTAATAGATACGCACGCTCCACGCCCCATTATCCAAGGGTTCCCCCAGGGAAACATACAGATCACGGGAAATCGTGGAATGAATGGCGGCTTCGGTCATGGGCATGGGCGAAGAAAAGTAGGTCCGTTTTTCCGGTTCCAGTAATCCTTCCACCTTGCCGTTTTCGCTGTAGGTCACCGCGCCACGCAAGGCACTGTAATTGGGTCCGGACACCGGCTCGACCCCCACCAGACGGAAAGTCGTCCCCTTGAGCGTCAGGGTGTCCCCTGGCCCCATGCGCACGTCCCGTTCGATTTCATAGCCTTTGATCAGGGTCACCCCCACCACAAAAACCGCCATGCCAAAATGGGCTGTTTGCATGCCGATGAACCAGCGCGGAATCGTTTTGAGCTGTCGCCAGGACCATACCTGGCGGACAATGCTGGTGGCCAGCCAGGCCGCCGTGGTGATGCCCAATGCCGACAACAGGCTGAACGCCCCCATCAGAAAAGGAACCCCGATTCCCACCACCAGGGCGATGACCATATCGGGCCGCACTTCACGCAAAATATCCTTCAAGTTTGCGCGTTTCCAGTGCGCCAGCGTGCCGATGGGCAGAATCAGCAGCAGGGGAATCATGAGCGGCACGAACACGGTATTGAAGTATGGGGGACCGACAGACAACTTGCCCATCCCCAGGGCATCGATCACCATGGGATAGATGGTGCCCAACAATACGGCGGCGGCGGCCACGGCCAGCAGGACGTTATTGAGCAGAAGGAAGGATTCTCTGGAGACCAGTTGGAAGCGTCCCCCCTCGCCCACCGCAGGAGCGCGCCAGGCAAACAGGGTCAGGGAACCGCCAATCACCAGGGAGAGAAAGAGCAAGACGAAGATCCCGCGTTTGGGGTCTGAGGCAAAGGCGTGGACCGAATTCAATACCCCGGAACGAACGATGAAAGTCCCCACCAGCGAAAGCGAAAAAGCGGCAATGGCCAGCAATACCGTCCACCGTTTGAAGGCGCCGCGCTTTTCCGTGACCACCAAGGAATGAATGAGGGCCGTTCCTACCAGCCAGGGCATGAAGGAGGCGTTTTCCACTGGATCCCAGAACCACCACCCCCCCCAACCCAATTCATAATAGGCCCAGCGCGAACCAAAACAGATCCCCAGGGTCAGGAAGACCCAGGCTGCCAAGGTCCACGGACGGGACCAACGCGCCCAGGTGGCATCCAGTTTTCCTGAAATCAATGCGGATAAAGCGAAGGCAAACGCCACCGAAAACCCCACATAACCCATGTACAGCATGGGTGGGTGGTACACCAATCCCGGGTCTTGAAGGAGTGGGTTGAGATCTCGCCCTTCCAGAGCCGCTGGAAAAAGGCGATCGAAGGGATTGGAAGTCAGAAGAATGAAGAGCAGGAAACCCGTGATGACCAGGCCCAGCACCCCCAACGCACGGGCCACCACAGGATCAGGGAGACGGCGAGAAAAAAGGGCAACGGCGGCACTCCAGGTACTCAACAAGAGCACCCATAACAACAATGAACCTTCATGTCCTCCCCACACGGCAGAAAACTGGTACTGCACCGGCAGCTTCGAGTTGGAGTGCTGTGCTACATAAAGCACCGAGAAATCATTGTGCACGAAGGACCATGCCAGGCAACCGAAGGAAACGGCCATGGCCAGCAACAGGGTCAAGGCAAAGGGGCGCGATAAACCGATCCATGAAGCCACGCCACGTTGCGCACCCACCAGGGAAAAAGTCGCCATGCCCATAGCCAGGGTCAATGCCAGTATCAGTGAATAATGTCCAAGTTCCGGGGCCATGAGATCTCCCAAAGGGGCTATAATTTTCGTAAAGTTCGTAAGTGTACCTCACCCCGAACAGGGATGGGGAATCGGGGAAGCCCCCCATTCAAGTCTCGAGGGAGAACCGTTCATGTTTACCCATCTACTCATTGCAACCGATGGTTCGGAACTTTCGCATAAGGCGTTGACGGGAGGATTGGGCCTGGCCAAAGACTTACAGGCCAAAGTCACGGTTTACTGTGCAGTCATTCAATACCTTCCCACCAGCGAGTTTATCGTGGAATCTCCACTGGAAGTCATGAAGCAACTGGAGGGGATAGTCGATCAACATCTCGCGGAGGCCCAGACCCTGGCCTGTTCCCTGAAAGTCCCCATTGAAACCCGAAAATCCATAGAACTTTCCGCCTATGAAGGCATCATCGAATGTGCGCGTGCCCAGGGATGCGATCTCATCCTGATGGCCTCCCACGGACGACGCGGACTGACCGGGTTGATACTGGGCAGCGAAACTCAAAAAGTTCTGACCCACTCCAAAATCCCGGTCCTCGTCTTTCGTTGATCCCGCACTCAAGGCTGGACGGGGCCATTGGGTGTGCTGGGAACGGCGCGCCATGGCTCAGGGCAACTTTCGACGTAGGGGTAGTAGCCCTTTGCCGAATCACAGTAGAACCAGTCGTGCACTGCTCCCGGCGGCTCGTTTCCTTGCTCTTGCGTTTCCGGTCCGACATAGGTCGTTTCCTGAGGAGAAACCGGGGCAGAGACCACCACAGTGGGGGGGGCCTGATAAACAGGGTAGCCCACCGGGT
>JAJZFH010000013.1:12403-24955 GCA_021805445.1 Pseudomonadota bacterium | reverse complement strand
AGTATGCAGCACCTCGATATCGACATTGCCGAGATTGAGCGACTGACCGTCGCTCAAAGGCTCGAATTCGAAATGGACGATCCCCTTGTCGGATTCGTGCAGGCAATACGGCGCGCCGACCATTTGCGCGAGCGTTCTTCCGCCCGAATAGTGATCTGCATGGACGTGGGTGTCGATGACGTAATTGATGGTGACGCCAGCCTTCTTTGCTTCCTCGATGAACCACCCCTCATCCCCCGTGATCACGTCCACTGCCATGGATTTGCCCTTGGTGCCACAGCCGAAAAAATAAGATAGCGAAAATTCTCTCGTTGCCAATTGTTTGAAAAACATGATTGATTTCCCCCCGTTTTCAGAACACAAGAACTTTGTCGGCCCATTCCGTCCACTCGGCCAACTCAGTCATTGTGCTTTTATGCGAACCTTCGACAAGGTCCGCATCCGTTATCCCACGCGCGGCCATGCAGGTGCCGCATACGCCGACTTCGCCGGACCGGATTACCTTGTTCAGCATGATCTGTATGTTGTAGAAACCTTCCGGCACTTTCTGGCCGGATTTTGCACAGTTTGCCGCATCGCCTATCAGGAATGCCTTCACTTCACTGCCGGAGCGGCCAGACAATGTCCCCGCAAGACGGAGCGCGTTGTAGGGCCGTTCGTTGCCGTAAGGGCCGTCATTGATAATGAATAGAATCTTCATGGTCACCTCCATGTAATCTAATAATCACTAGATTGTTATTTGAAATATCACTGAATTTAAGGTGAAGTATATCAAATAATTGACAATTGATCTAAATACTATTAGATTGATAGCCATGGATGACGGACGAAAAACCAAGGATCTGCTGTACGAGCAGGTGGCTCGGATCGGCAAGGCGGTTTCGAGCCCCAAGCGTCTGGAGTTGATTGAACTCTTGAGCCAGAGCGAAAAAACCGTGGATACTCTGTCGAGAGAGGCTTCGATCAGTATGAAACTCGCGAGCGCACATTTGCGCGAGTTGAGGAATGCGCAACTGGTCGAAACCGATCGGCGCGGCAAGAACATTGTTTATCGGCTCGCAAGCAAGGCTGTGGTCGATTTATGGGTGGACATCCATACTCTGGCCGAAAATAGGCTGGTCGAATTGCAAATGGCATTGCAGAGAATCGCAACCGAGCCGAATGATCTCGTGCCCAGTGATCGCGAAACGCTGATGAAAATGGCCCGACGCGGGGAAGTGGTCGTGCTGGATGTGCGTCCTGCCGAGGAATATCTGGCAAAACACCTGCCCTTTGCCCGCTCCATCCCGCTCGACGAACTGCGCCACAGACTCGCGGAACTTCCCAGGGACAGGCTGATTGTTGCCTACTGCCGCGGCCCTTATTGCCTGATGGCGAAAGATGCAGTGGAACTACTGCGCAATGAAGGCTTCGACTCTGCGCATTTGCGAGACGGTGTTCCCGAGTGGGAAGCGGCGATCAGCCGGTAGTTTCCGTTTTATCCCTTGCGGCAAATGGAGCGGTGTTCAGCCTTCCAGATCGCGTTTCTTTTGCTCGAATTCATCGCGCCCGATCTCGCCGCGCGCATAACGCTCCTTCAGGAGGTCAAGCGCGGTTTTCTTCCGTGCGTGTCCGGAGCAGGTACCGAAACAGTTCCTGACCAGAAGCGCGAAGGCGGCGATCAATATCCCCCAGAACAGCAGCATGCCGACTCCCATGCCCCCACACCCCCAGCCGTAACCCTCCATATGACCCCACATGTCGACCTCCTTGCTAAAGCCGCATGTCACTTTCGAAAATATTACTGTTCCGTAGCCATCTCGTTTCAGTAGATTTCAGAATCACTATCCGAAGGCATCGTTGTGAGCGCCAACTCGATGTTCGAAGCCAGATCTTTGGCATAGTCTGCCGCCTCGGATAGTCGAATCGACTCATAGAACTTTGCTTTTAGACGAAAATTATTGATATCTTCCAACAACAAAGCCCTTATCTCATCCTTTTTCATCTGGATCTCCATTTTTGAGATTAACCGAGGTTTGGTCTGCATTCTCTTCTTTCATTTTCTTTCCGCCAGTCTTCGATTGCCATTGTCGCGAGCCATTATCACTCAAGAATTATGCTTGAGGTGAAAATATCAGGACAGGCCAACTGCTCAAGGGTCAGGTGGCGGGGTTGGCGTAGGCTTGGAGGTTTGCTTTTCTTTTTCAGAATGGTCATGGTGGTCTATTATTTTCTCAAAGTTTTCTTCATTTTCGCTTTTTTCTTCCTCTTTCTCTTTTTTGTCTGTGCTGCTCTCTCCTGTGGTGGCCACAAAAACAATGGATCCTAGAAAAAGCAGGCTTATGATGGCCTCAAGCATAAAATAATTGGATCCTTTTTGACGGCGGCACAATTACATGTAAAGACGTTATCTAACTTTATTATGTGAAAACAATGAGATGATATTAAATTGGGTGCGTGATCAACGTTGATCTCCCGCCCCGCTGAAATCGTTGCCAGTCAACATTGAGGGGGTCGATGAAACGTGAGAGGTAAAATTATTCCATAAGTGCCCGTTGATTCGATGAAAAATCGTTATATTTTTTGATTGGCCAAGAACCTTCGAGTTGTTTTCATGTCTTATAATTCGAGGAGTCATTCCTCGCGGGTTGTCGGCAGACGTGCAGCCCATCGGTCGACGACAGATTCGTTCATAATAAATCTGAGGAGACCGCCATGAAAAAAATAACTGTCTCGTTGGCAGTGTTGTTGACTTGCCTGAGTGTGGGCGCATGGTCTGCAGACCATGAAGTCAAGATGATGACACAGGGAAGCGATGGACAAACACTGGTCTTTGAACCTTCGTTCCTCAAGGTCGCGGTTGGGGATTCCGTTACTTTCAAACCCATGCAGAAAGCCGGCCACACCAGTTACTCGATCTTTGAGCCGGATGGAGCGAAGCCCTGGAAGGCGCAACCCGATTCGGAAATTACTGTCAAGCTGGACAAGGAGGGGATTTATCTGGTGGAGTGTTTTGTCCATAAGACCTTGGGTATGGTGGCCGTGATCCAGGCTGGAAAGCCAGTCAATCTCGAGGCCGCCAAGCAAAAAGCAGCAGAAGAATCTGCCAAGATGGCGGTTGGCAAGGATCGCTTCGCCAAGGAACTGGCGCTGGTCAAGTAGGGAGGACCTTCTCCCCGCCTCCCTGGGTCATTTTTGGGAGGTGAGGCGGGGGTGCCCGGTCATTGCGGTGCAGAGACTGTCAGGATTTTTCCAGCAGTCCCCGTGCCGTCCATGCGATCTTTTCGTGAATGTTCATGCGCTGGGTCAATGAATCGGCCGTGGGTTGATCGTCGACCGCATCGGCAATACGAAATACTCCCCGCAGGTATATATAAAGGGATTCCTGCGGAGCCTCGAGCCGTCATGATCGTTCAATTCATTGGAAGAAGTGGCGCAGAAATCTTTCGGTATTTGGGCTATGAAAACCTGACGTGTGAGATTAATATGGCTGCTTGGAAGGCGTTGAGGTCGGGAGGTCATCATGTCAATACTGAGCGGTATGAGTGGTAGTGTTGGAGCAACGCTCGCAGGGAGCGTCTTGACTTCCGTTATGCCTAAAAGGCACGGGGGCAGTCACGGAGAGGGAAGTGGACACGCGGCCGCACTATCAGGACGTATGGGAGGAACGTTTATGTCCTCCATGGTGCAGTCCTTACACCAGACCATAGGCACGGATCCTGCGAGATCGGGAGCCGTTGCCCTTTCCTCACGTCCCGCGACGAGTCCTGCAAATTCCCATTCCTCGGGTACATCATCCCCAGGCCAGGCATTGAATGCTTTCACGCAGGCGCTCTTTTCATCCTTGTATGGGGCAAATAACGCGGATTCGACAAATCCGGCAGGACTGAGCGGTGCGGGTCAGGGGTCGGCATCGGCGGGATACATATCTGCTCCAGGCTCTCTGGAAAGCCGTCTGAGTGGTTTGATCCAGACGCTTTCTACGGCGAATTCATCGCCCATGTCGGCTTTGTCGGCGCCAGGGGGGCAAACCGGGGCAACGGGGGCTTCATCCCGCGCGACGTTGCAACAGGAGTTTCACAATTTGCTGTCTGCTTTTGGGGCGACGCAGAGTCAAGCGACTCTCAATGGATTTCTTACGTCGTTATCAACCAATCTGCAGAATAATGGCGCCAGTTTGGGGCTCAATGCGATTGCTTGACAGGATGGGTGCATGGGATTAGAATCCTATGTTCTGTGAATTTATCAAGGTGAATCCCATGTATGCGGTCATCAAGACGGGCGGTAAGCAATATCGCGTTCAGTCCGGAGAGAAGTTGAAAGTAGAGCGAATTGAGGCAGAAGTTGGCTCCGAGATAGGACTCGATCAGGTACTGATGGTTGCAGATGGGGAGACCTTGCACGTTGGGCGTCCCTTGGTTGAAGGGGCGAAGGTCGCGGCGACAGTGGTCAGTCACGGTCGTCACGACAAGGTACGCATTTTCAAAATGCGTCGCCGCAAGCACTACCAGAAACATCAAGGACATCGGCAGAATTACACGGAACTGCAAATCGGTTCCATCACGACAGCAGTCTGAGGTTAAAACATGGCACATAAAAAGGCAGGCGGGAGTTCCCGCAATGGACGTGATTCTGAATCGAAGCGTTTGGGAGTCAAGGCCTACGGTGGGCAACTTGTCAGCGCGGGGAGTATCATCGTGCGGCAGCGCGGTACGCGCATCCACCCAGGGACCAATGTTGGGATGGGAAAGGATCATACCCTCTTTGCCAAGGTGGAAGGGCATGTCGTATTCCGCAACAAAGGACCGCTCAACGACAAGATCGTCACCATTGAACCTTTGGCCAGCGTTGCTTGATCGGGCGTTGCGATTACAGGAAAATGAAGCCCTATCCGTTGTGATAGGGCTTTTTTATTGACATGAAATTCATTGATGAAGCGCTGATTCAAATTCATGCCGGAAAAGGCGGAGATGGTTCTGCCAGTTTTCGGCGCGAGAAATATGTCCCCAGAGGGGGGCCCGATGGTGGGGATGGGGGACGCGGGGGCAGTGTCATTGCGGTGGCCGATCGCAATATCAACACTCTTGTGGACTATCGTTTCGCGCGTATCCACCGGGCTAAAAGTGGTGAATCCGGACGTGGTTCGGATTGCAACGGGCGTGGAGCGCCTGATGTGATGCTCCGCATGCCCGTGGGAACCCTGATTCGGGAGGCCGAGACAGGGGCTGTCGTGGCAGATCTGACACAGCACGGTCAACAAGTGGTGCTGGCGCAGGGCGGACAAGGCGGCCTTGGTAATCTGCACTTCAAGTCCAGTACTAACCGCGCTCCCCGTCAGTTCACCAAAGGGGAAGCCGGCGAGGAAAAGGAATTACAACTTGAACTCAAAGTTCTGGCAGACATAGGACTTCTGGGGTATCCCAATGCGGGTAAATCGACGTTCATTCGCGCAGTTTCTGCGGCACGTCCTAAAGTGGCGGACTACCCCTTTACCACGCTTCAACCTCATCTGGGTGTGGTTCGGGTGGATGATGCGCGTAGTTTTGTTATTGCGGATATTCCGGGTTTGATCGAAGGAGCTGCCGAAGGCGCTGGATTGGGGCATCAATTTTTGCGACATCTGACGCGCACCCGTCTGTTGTTACATCTGGTGGATTGTGCCCCGCTCGATGAAGAGATCGATCTGGTGGGACAGGCTCAAGCCTTGAGCAATGAATTGCTCAAATATGATGGAGCGCTTCATGCCAAGCCGCGCTGGATTCTCCTCAACAAGATGGACATGCTTTCCGAAGGGGCGCGTTCTGAGGTCCGGGAACTTTTTGAGCAATCTTTGGGGCCTCAACGGTTCTTTGAATTGTCGGCATTGACGGGAGAAGGGTGTCGGGAATTATGTTTTGCGATCATGGAGCATCTTCAGGAAATGAGAGCACAGAGTCCGGAGGCCGACGAATCGGAGAGTGATGATTCGATGAGCGCCCCGGCTGTTCTGGGCGATGAGTCAGATCCGAGCCATGACACATCTGATTCCCCAGAGGGCGAGGAATGACTTCCTTTGTGCGCACAGCACACCGTTTGGTCATCAAAATTGGCAGCAGTCTGTTGACCAATGAGGGGCGAGGTTTGGATCACGCGGCCATGCAAGGTTGGGCGGAGCAAATCCAGTCCCTGCGCAAAACAGGGAAATCTGTGGTGCTGGTTTCCTCCGGAGCAGTGGCTGAAGGCATGCGACGTCTGGGATTGAACGAGCGACCCAAGGCGTTACATGAATTGCAGGCGGCTGCAGCGGTGGGACAGATGGGGTTGATCCAGGGATGGGAAACTTGTTTTCGGTCCTATGGCGTCGGTACGGCTCAGATTTTGTTGACGCGCGCCGATCTGGCTTCGCGCGAACGTTACCTTAATGCCCGATCCACCCTGTCGACCCTGTTGGGCTGGGGAATTGTTCCCATCATCAATGAAAACGATACGGTGGCAACGGATGAAATCAAGGTGGGAGACAACGACACTTTGGGTTCGCTGGTGACTCAGTTGATCGAAGCGGATGGATTGGTGATTCTGACGGATCAAGCCGGACTTTTTACAGCCGATCCGCGCAAGGAGCCCAATGCAATTTTGATTGGCGAGGCAAAGGCAGGAGACCCGGATCTCGAAACCATGGCGGGAGGCGCAGGTTCCATTCTGGGACGAGGGGGGATGCTCACGAAAGTATTGGCTGCCAAACGGGCAGCACGCAGTGGGGCGCATACGGCCATCGTTTGGGGAAGAGAGCCTGATGTTTTGAATCGATTGGCAAGAGGGGAGAGCATTGGTACCCAACTGCTGGCCAGTCTTCCCGCTTTGGCGGCACGCAAGCAATGGTTGGGCGATGCTCTGCCGGTGCGGGGCAGTTTGATTCTGGATGATGGAGCAGTCATGGCTTTATGCCGGGAACGAAAAAGTTTGCTGCCGGTGGGGGTGACTGCTGTGCAAGGAGAGTTCGAACGCGGGGAGTTGGTCTGTTGCCTGGACAGAGAAGGAAGGGAGGTCGCTCGGGGGTTGGTCAATTATTCTGCTCGGGAAACTGCAAGAATTCTGGGGCATCCGACAGAGAGCATTGAAAACGTGCTGGGTTATGTGGATGAACCCGAACTGATTCATCGGGACAATCTGGTTTTACTGCAGGGGCGCATGCCAGAAGAATAGAGGACTGGCGTATAATGCGCTTTTGCACGGGAGGCAGGTCATGCGCGTGGTTGAAAGAGCACTGACTTTTGATGATGTTTTACTCGTACCCGCCCATTCTCAGGTATTGCCGCGGGAAGTCACCCTAACGACGCAGTTGACCCGTGGAATTTCCCTGAACATCCCACTCTTGTCTTCTGCCATGGATACGGTCACCGAAGCGCGTCTGGCCATTGCTCTGGCTCAGGAGGGAGGGATCGGGATTCTCCATAAAAATCTTTCCATCGAGCAGCAGGCTGCTGAAGTAGCCAAGGTCAAACGTTTCGAATCCGGGGTGGTGCGTGACCCGATCACCATTACACCGGACATGCCAGTCAGGGAGGTGGTCCAGCGCACTCGCCAGCATCGTATTTCGGGTTTGCCGGTGGTGCAAAATGGACGGGTGGTGGGTATCGTGACCAATCGGGACCTGCGTTTCGAAAGCCTCCTGGATCAACCGGTGAGCGCGGTGATGACGCCGCGAGAACGTTTGGTGACGGTGCGCGAAGGCGCTACTCGTGACGAAGCCATGAAATTGATGCATCAACACCGATTGGAACGAGTGCTGGTCGTCAATGATCAATTTGAATTGCGCGGGTTGATTACTGTGAAAGACATTCTCAAATCCAGTGAGCATCCTCTGGCAGCCAAGGATTCCGCAGGACGTCTGAGAGTTGGGGCTGCCGTTGGCGTGGGAGTAGGTACAGAAGAGCGGGTTGCAGCCCTGATCGAGGCCGGGGTCGATGCATTGGTTGTGGACACGGCCCATGGGCATAGCCAAGGGGTCCTGGATCGGGTCCGTTGGATCAAACGGCATTATCCTCATATGGAAGTGATTGGCGGCAATGTGGCCACGGCCGCAGCGGCCCGCGCGCTTGTGGACCATGGTGCCGATGGCGTCAAGGTGGGGATAGGTCCAGGTTCCATTTGTACTACTCGTATCGTGGCGGGAGTCGGCATTCCCCAGATTACGGCGGTTCATAACGTGGCGACTGCTTTGGATGGAACGGGGGTACCCTGTATTGCCGATGGCGGCATCCGTTTTTCTGGAGATGTGGCCAAGGCCTTGGCTGCCGGGGCAAATACCGTGATGATTGGTGGGCTGTTTGCGGGCACTGAAGAGGCTCCGGGCGAAACCGAATTGTTTCAAGGGCGTTCCTACAAATCTTATCGAGGGATGGGATCCTTGGGAGCGATGCAGCAGGGGTCCAGCGACCGGTATTTTCAGGAGGAAGAAAGCAACGCAGACAAATTGGTTCCCGAAGGCGTGGAAGGGCGCGTGCCCTACAAGGGGCCGGTCTCGGTGGTGATTCATCAGTTGATGGGGGGAGTGCGGGCCAGCATGGGCTATCTGGGCTGTCATACCATCGATGAAGTTCACCAACGAGCGGAGTTTGTGGAAATATCCTATGCCGGAATGCGTGAGTCTCATGTCCATGATGTACACATTACGAAAGAAGCCCCTAATTACCATATAGATTGAGTTATGGCCCGCCAGAAAATTCTGATTCTTGACTTCGGTGCCCAGTACGTCCAATTGATTGCACGGCGTGTTCGGGAGGCAGGAGTCTATTGTGAATTGCATCCGTGGGATGTCACAGACCAGTTTGTGCGTGAATTTTCGCCGCAGGGAGTGATCTTGTCCGGAGGGCCGGCTTCGGTGACGACGGGGCATGAAGCCCCTCGTGCCCCACAGTCCGTGTTTGAGTTGGGCGTTCCCGTTCTGGGGATTTGTTACGGTATGCAAACCATGGCAGCCCAACTGGGCGGACAGGTAGAAAATGCCAGCGTGCGGGAATTTGGGCATGCTACCGTCCAGACCTTGGGCGATTCTTCCCTGTTTGGCGAGTTGTGTGATCAGAAAGGTCAGCACGGAGAATCCCTGTTATCAGTATGGATGAGTCATGGCGATAAGGTGACCTCACTGCCCCCAGGGTTTTTTGTCAGCGCGGCCAATGCAGTGACCCCGATTGCGGCCATGGCTGATGAAACTCGTCATTTCTACGGGGTTCAGTTCCATCCGGAAGTTACCCATACGGCGCAGGGTAAAGCGCTTTTGACGCATTTTGTGAGGGATATTTGCGGCCTTGGTGCGGATTGGACCATGCCCCATTTCATCACGCAGGCAGTACAGGCGATCCGTGCCCAAGTGGGAACCGATGAGGTGATTCTTGGACTTTCTGGCGGAGTTGATTCTTCGGTGGCAGCGGTTCTCATTCACAAAGCGATTGGCCCCCAACTGACTTGTGTTTTCGTGGATCACGGTTTATTGCGCTACCAGGAAGCCGAGGAAGTCATGGCTACCTTTGGTCAGCACCTTGGCCTCAAAGTGATTCATGTAGATGCCAGGGCAACCTTTATGGGGCATCTGGCAGGTGTCACAGACCCGGAACAGAAACGAAAAATCATTGGTCGTGAATTCGTCGAGGTTTTTCAGCGTGAAGCCGGACGCTTACCGCAAGCAAAGTGGTTGGCTCAAGGAACCATTTATCCAGATGTCATCGAATCTGCTGGCTCCAAAAATGGCAAAGCCCAGAATATCAAATCTCACCATAATGTGGGGGGGCTTCCTGATACGCTCCACCTGAAATTACTTGAACCCTTGCGTGATCTGTTCAAGGATGAAGTACGCGCCTTGGGGGTGGAACTGGGGCTTCCGCCTGAAATGGTCCATCGTCACCCCTTTCCTGGACCGGGTATGGGAGTGCGTGTATTGGGCGAGGTATCCCCTCATTTTGTTGACTTGCTGCAGCGTGCCGATGCCATCTTTATTGAGGAATTGCGCTCTTCGGGCTGGTATGACCAAGTTTCTCAAGCTTTCGTGGTGTTTTTGCCCGTGCGTTCCGTGGGAGTCATGGGTGATGGACGAACCTATGAACACGTCGTGGCTTTGCGTGCTGTGGTCACCAGCGACTTCATGACGGCTCATTGGGCCGAACTCCCTTACAACCTGCTGGGAAAGGTTTCCAATAGAATCATCAATGAAGTGCGTGGAATCAATCGCGTCGTCTATGATATTTCCGGGAAACCTCCCGCTACCATAGAGTGGGAATGATTCGGTGTCTGGCATTGACCGGAACCGCTTGGCAACGCCAAGCACGCTTTTTTCATGGCATCATGCGCGGATGCCATGATCGGTGAGAGTGATCACCGGATTTGATGGTCTGATTTTCAGGTTGGATGAAAAACTAAGATTTTGCTGAAAAATTTACCCGCCGGAGCGGGTAAGGGAAAATAAATCAGCGTTTTTCAGCAGCCTGCTAAAACCAGCGATGTACCATCTTTCGGGGGGGTATGGGTGCATCGCTGGGGGAGAAATGGCTGCTTACTTCTTGCGCTGCCAGTTGGCGTTGTCGGCAATGAAACAAAATAAGGCAGTTCCCACGATTCCAATGATTTCATACATCACGATATTACCCATGGCGCAATCTCCTGAAGTTTTTGTCTGAATGCGATACTGTGCTGTCCACCACCCCGCCATTTTTTTTGACGGGATGGCTGATTTTAACTATAAATTTGATTAAGATCAAATAAAAATAATAAAAAATATGGTAGCGCACAGTTTTTATGCGCAACTGATTGAACGGATGAATGTTTTTGTTTCGACCTGGACTCGGACAAAGAGCGATTCCAGATCGGTGGGAGTAGGGGGGAGAAAAAAGTCGTTTGATTCCGAGGTGGGGAATTCTGTTATAATCCCCGCTTCATGGCGTGGGTCGTTAGCTCAGTTGGTAGAGCAGCGGACTCTTAATCCGTTGGTCGAAGGTTCGAATCCTTCACGGCCCACCAGTAATTATAAGAAAACAAACAATTTTTGATCATTTCTTTGGTCGAGACCGTGACGGTTCTTCTCGGTAGACTTCTTTCCACTTCCTCCAGTAAGGAGGTTACACCATGCGACAATTCAGATATGTGGGGACTGCGATACTGATGGCGGTAGGTGGGATCGCCAGTGTGTCTGCGTGGGCCACATTGCCCATGAAACCTGGGCTATGGGAAATTCAACCCGAAGTGCAGTTGCCGTCACAGAACGGCGCGCGGCCCATGCTGGACATGAATCAGGTCGTGCAGAATATGTCGCCTCAAATGCGCAGTCAAATGGAAGCCATGCTACAAAAACAAGGGGTGTCCATGGGGGCCAACGGCGGTATACGCGTCTGCACAACCCGGGACATGATCGAACGCAACCGATTGCCTCAGAAGAATGGCTGTGAAAGTTCCATCACCAGTCAGCCTGGAGACAAGTATAAACTTCATTTCAGTTGCGGCAGCCCACCGACCATCGGCGATGGTGAAGTCGTGTTCCAGAACAGTGAGGCTTATACCACGAAGGTTGAAATCACCCACCATGAGCAGGGCAAGGAGTTTGGCGTGACCATGGAATCCAGCGCCAAGTGGCTGGGCTCGGATTGTGGCAGTCTGCAACCGTAGGACCTCGATTTCCACTGGGTATTTTCATATTAACCCGCATGGCAGTAGCGGTTTCACCCTACCGAAGGTGCTTTATCAGTTCTGAACGGATGGCTTCCAGTTTTTCTTTGAGTTTGCGTTCATTGGACAATCCCAGCCGAATCATCATTTTCTGCCCGGCAGACCTGTTTTCCAGGTCGTCGTCAGAAAACTGGTACAGCACGTGTTGCTGAACGAGTCGTACTGGCGGTGAAATTTCCGGGGCCTTGATCAGGTCATCCAGAACAGCCAGCAGACGGTCATTAAAATATTGTTTGGGATGCCCCAACTGTTCATAGGCTTTCTGGAGTAAGGGATATGCCTCCAGATACAGCCTGACCACCGCTTTGGCATCCACAGCGTCAACGAGGCGCATGTATGGAGCATAGCGCGCTGAGTTGGCAGGATCGATGCTCAATACCCCCGCCTGATTTTTCACCTTGAAACTGCCATTGGGCACATCCACTGGCAGTCCATTCGCCGGAATATTCTGGCGCAGGAGATTGTCCATGGTGGAGACAATATGGGTGACCAGATTTTCCTCCATGAAGAGATGCGTCGACGACCTATTTCCGATCAAGTGCGCGATGCCAGCGAGCATGAAGGCATCACTCTTGTCCAGAGGGGGGAGGGCGGGGCCCTCTGATGCGGGTGGCACGATGATTTTTGCGGACTCAGGATTGGGGGGCGGCTTCAGGGTGACCACGGGACCGGCAACCGGCATGGAAGAGCCCTGCAATGGAGGGCTGGTTTGTTTATCCGCCGAACTTCTCCAGAAGAGATACCCTGCAAAGGTCCCGCCAATGATAGGGAGGATGATCAGTGAAACCTGCAATGCTTTCTTCATGAAGTATCCTTTCGGGCTGAAAATGAAGGGTTGGATTGGACACTCTAGTGCGGGAAATGTTGCATGGTCCGCTTCAA
>JAJZFH010000013.1:0-12303 GCA_021805445.1 Pseudomonadota bacterium | reverse complement strand
GTGCGTTATCACACATATCTGCGAGACACGACAACGATACGATCGAGATCGTGATATTCTTTTTCTGACTCGTTGAACCAGATACTGTGTCCAGGCCGCTGTACGATGGAAAAAACATTTTTATCAGGTGGTTGTGGAAAATATGTTCATGGTATCGGGCTGATATGGGTGGGTTCAACAGGATGCGGGGGAGAGAGTGTTACCGCAACATATAAACTGGACAGCAAAGGATAACTTCATATGAAAAAACAAACGATTGCTATCGTAGGGTTGGGTAGGGTTGGATCGGTTTTCCTTGAAGCGCTACTCAGCAAGGCCAACCAGGGGCTGGAAATTGTTGCTGTTGTGGAAAAAAGCGACACACCCGGTTGCCGCCTGGCCCAAGCGAAAGGTATTGCAAACCTCGATGTGGATGGTTTGATAGGGAAGAGTAGTGATGTGGACATTATTTTCGATTTGACCGGCGTGTCTGCCGTACGGCAGGAATTGAGGGAAAAGTTATTGAAATCGACCAACCGACACACAGTCATCGCCACGGAAAATATTGCCCGCATGATCTGGATGTTTATTGCCGATACTGAATTGCCTGACATACATGCAGCGGTGGGGTACTGAGTCGGGGACGTTGTCGCGGTTCGATTACTGGATGCTCTGCAGCGTGGGACGATTCATTCGTTTTGTGTTGTATTCCCCTTGGCAGACGGACTGAAAGTGGCACCATCACCATGCGTCTGGTTGTCGCGTATCATTGGCGGATGACGCTTGCACGTTCTCATAATTCTACGTGGGAATCCAAATAGAAATGAAATCCAGTAAAATTGGCTTGATTTCCCTGTTGCTCTGGGTTGCCACCGTCACAGCGCTTGCATGGTTTTTTATTCGGGGCAACACTGCCAAGGGGACGGATCGTCGAACTGCGATAGTTCTGCAAGCCGGTGAGCGTGATTTTGTCTTGTCCGAAATGCGCGGAATGTTGATTGCAACCCAAGGTATTCTGGGAGGTGCGAATCGAGGCGATATGCAGGCCGTCATCAAGGCTGCCAGTGCTGCGGGCATGGGCGTGGCCGCTGACGCAAATCCGTCGCTCATCGCAAAACTGCCGCTGGACTTCAAAACACTTGGAATGAGCGTTCACCGCGACATGGATGAAATAGCCAGGGCTGCTGCCACTGGAGTGCCGGTTTCGGAAATTTTGAAGATGGAGTCGAATACATTGATGAAATGTGTCGCTTGCCATTCGGCGTGGCAACTGCAGGCAGCGCGTTAAACCGGGGGTTCCCTTAGGTCACAACACGGTTTATGGATTTTCGTACAATGGAGAATGTCAAAGTGGGGGGTATCATGAAGGATCAGTTGAGGGCGCTTCAGGGTTGGCGACAGGTTTTGGTGGGGATGGTGATGCTGGCAGGTGGAGTCTGGGGTTGTCTGGAGGTCAGTGCGGAAGATCTTCCAGTCATCCATAACCCCGATGCCTCTGGAGCACTTCCAAAGTTGGAGTTGCTTTGGCTGGGGCAGTCGGCACTTCGTTTGACGACTCCGGGCGGAAAAGTCATCCTGATCGACCCATTCATTACGCAAAATCCGAAAACTCCGGAAAAATATAAGGACCTGGATAATTTGGGCAAGGTGGATCTGATTTTGGTGACCCACGCCCATGCGGATCATTTGGGCGATGGGCCTGCTTTGGCCAAGAAGTACCATATTCCCCTGATTGGTCCGGCAGGAATGAATCAATCTCTGGTGACTCTGGGGGTGTTGCCTGCTGAACTGGCTCCAGGGATGAACAAGTCGGGAACGGTCACTCCCTTGGGACCCACTATTCATATCACGATGGTGCATGCCGAGCACAGTTCCGAGTTGGATTGGCTCAATCCTGCGACAGGTCAGCATGAGATTCATAATGGCGGAGAACCGGTAGGCTATGTGATCGAGTTGGAAAATGGATTCAAAATCTACGATATGGGCGATACCGGACTGTTCAGTGACATGAAATTTATCGGCGATTATTACCGCCCCGATCTGGTGGTGATACCGATTGGGGGGAATTACACCATGGGTCCCGTCGAAGCAGCTTTTGCCATGCGTTACTGGATCCACGCACGCTATGTTCTTCCTGTGCATTATGGAACTTTCCCTCCCTTGAAGGGAACACCTGAGGAATTTATCAAAGCCCTGGGGCCAACGCGGACCAAAGTGCTGGAACTCAAGCCGGGCGGAACCGTTTCTTTTTAATCCATTTCATTTCAGGAAGTCAGCGAGAGATGTATAACATAGTTCCGGTCATTCTTTGCGGAGGCTCGGGGACGCGCCTTTGGCCTTTGTCCCGCGCGGGTTTCCCTAAGCAATTCCTTGCGCTGACAGGAAAGGAAAGTCTCTTTCAGCAATCAGTGGTGCGAGCCCGGGCGCTTGCGGGAGCGGATATCCATCTGGATGATTTGTTGCTGGTCATGCATGAGGATCATCGATTTTTGGCGCTCGATCAACTGAATGCTACGGAATCTGCAGAGGCGGTTCATTTTCTGCTTGAACCAGTGGCGCGGAACACGGCCCCGGCATTGACTTTGGCCGCTCTTGAGGCGCAGTCCTTGGGTGAAGATCCCATTCTGGTCGTGATGCCCGCCGATCAAAATGTGGCAGAGCGCAGCGCATTTACTGAGGCGGTGCAACGGAGTATCAGAACGGCGGCTCAAGGGGGGGTGGTTCTTCTGGGAATTCCTCCGGACCGTCCCGAGACGGGGTATGGGTACATTCGGCGTACAGGACAGGTTGACCTGCAAGGAACCTGGGAAGTGGGTCAATTTACAGAAAAACCAGACCTCGATACGGCCCAAAGTTATCTCGAGAGCGGGGAATACACCTGGAATGGTGGCATGTTTGTGCTACGAGCGAGCGTATGGCTCGCTGCTCTGGGCAAGTTTCGTCCTGATATTCTGGAACCTGTTCGCTCGGCCTGGGAAAAACGCTCGGTGGATGGGATATTCACAAGACCGGACAAGGAGATATTTTCTCAGGTGCCCGGTGAATCTGTGGACTATGCTGTTGTGGAACGGTGCCCTGGTTCATCTTTTCCTGTCCGGATGACCCCGTTGCAGGCGGGGTGGAGCGATCTTGGGGCTTGGGATGCAGTCTGCCAAGTGAATGCGGCAGATGCTGCGGGCAACGTCACGCAGGGGGATGTCTTGCTGATGGACACCCGGAATTCATTGGTTCATGCCACCTATCGTCTGGTTTCCACGGTGGGCGTGGACAATCTCGTGATTGTGGAGACACCGGATGCCGTGTTGGTGGCGGATCGTTCTCAAAGTCAGAAGGTCAAACAGGTCGTTACTGCCCTCCAGCAGCAAAAGCGGGAAGAACATAACTTGCACCGCAAGGTACACCGGCCTTGGGGATGGTACGACAGTATCGATGAGGGGAAACGCTTCAAAGTCAAGCGTATCCAGGTCAAACCGAAGGCCAGTCTCAGTCTTCAAAAGCACTATCATCGAGCCGAGCATTGGATCGTGGTGCAGGGAACCGCAGAAGTGACTTGTGGGGATCGGACCTTTTTACTGCATGAAAACCAGTCGACCTATATTCCTCAAGGGGAAGTCCACCGCCTTGCCAACCCGGGAACCGTCCCTCTCGAGATTGTCGAGGTACAGTCCGGAGGGTATCTGGGCGAAGACGATATCGTACGTTACGGGGATGTCTACGGCCGTCAGTGAGTGATGCCTTCGCGGCGCAGAACCTGCAGAGCGGTGCGCCACAGGATGACTATATCCAGCCTCAAGGATCGATGGGAAAGATAGTAGGCATCCAAAGCCACTTTTTTGGGGATGGGGATTTCGTCGCGCCCGTTGATCTGTGCCCAGCCGGTTAGCCCAGGGATCAGAACGTGGACCCCACAGGCGGTGCGTTGCTCGATCAGATCCTGTTGATTGAACAGTGCTGGACGAGGTCCCACAAAACTCATGTTTCCCGTGAGGATACTCCACAGTTGAGGCAGTTCATCGAGGCTGGTCTTGCGCAGCAGAGAGCCGACCGGGGTCAGATATTGATCCGGGTCCTTCAGGAGGTGGGTGGCCACGGCAGGAGTCCCCATGCGCATGGTGCGAAATTTTGGCATGGAAAATAGTTGGTTATCCTTGCCTACCCGTTGCGACCAGTAAAGGATCGGACCTGGGGATGTCAGGCGTACCAGCAGGGCTGTGATCAATAGTACGGGCGATAACAAAATAAGTACGCCAAAGCCTGCCAGCAGGTCAAATAGCCGTTTGATTTCTTTGTGAGCCATGATGGATCTTCCTTTGATCGGGCCACCACCGCAAAAGCCCTTCTCGCGTGGTAGTGGTGGGGTAATATTCGCAGCCGACATGGCCCGCATAGCCCAAGGTATCGAGTAAGGTGAACAGATAGGGATAATCGATGTCCCCGCCCACTGGTTCATGACGTCCGGGGAAGCCTGCTATCTGTATATGATGTACTCGTCCGGAAGGAACCCACTGAAGCACCTTCTGGGCGACTTGACCTTCTACGCGATGACAGTGATAAAGGTCCATTTGAACCCCCAGATTGGTAGCATCGATGGCCTGGACCAAGGCATGAGCCTGGGCTTGATGGGTCAAAAAATAGTTAGGCATGTCAATGGGATTGATGGGTTCTATGACCAGTCCAAGATGGTGAACGGCGGCTTGACGACAGGCCCAGGTCAGATTCTCCAGAAAGGTGTCATGCAGGCGTTGAGGAGAGTCGTCTTGCCCCATGAGCCCTGCCATGATATGCAGACGGGGACAATGGGTGGCAAGAGCATAAGGCAGAGCCACTTCAAGGAAACTTTGGCGAAACTCTGCCTGTCTTTCTTCATGAATGGCCAGTCCACGTTCGCCCTGAGCCCAATTTCCGGGAGGCGTGTTGAACAGCACCAGATCCAGTGCCAGATCTGTGAGTTGACCATAAAATTCCTGTGCAGACAGCTCCTGATACGGGAACAGGCACTCAACGGCGCTGAAACCATCTGCGGCCGCTTGCATGGCACGATCGGGAAAGGGAACTTCAGAATATAGCCAACTCAAATTGGCGGAAAAGCGGGGCATGGTTTAAGTGGGATCGGCCAAAATTCCCCCGGTGATCAATACCAGAGCGCGTACCATCAGGAGGGCGCGAGCCTGATGGTGATGCGTTGCTCTGGCCGAGGGGTCCCCTGCCAGAATTTTTCGGGCACTCCAGATTTGGGCGGCTTCTAACGCATAGAGCGTGATGAGCAGTCCGAAATGCATCCAGATACCAAAAGAAAAAATATCCTCCTGATCGACCAAACGATGCCACCAACGACGATGGGTATACAGGAATACGGGCATGGCGACATCAAACAGGATCGTGGCGAGCATGACAGGTATATGGAAACTGCGTCTGCGGGGATTGTAAAAGGCCACCAGCATGAGTGCATAACTGAGACAGGCCAGGACAAAAGGCGTTAGCATGAGGGCTGGGTCTCGGGGGAAAAAACGACAGGAAGAAGGATCATGGCAAGGGTGATTCTGCTCGGGCTTGCGTGACCATCCACTGGCTCAGGGCTGCCAGTAGAGGATCATCCGCACGGTGACTGGGAAGGCACAGGGCAAACTCCGAAGGACCTTGAACAAAACCCAGAGGCGCGACCAAGCGACCTTGATTGAGTTCCCTGCGGGCCAGACGCTCTGGGGCGATGGCAATGCCCAACTTTGCGACGGCCGCCTCCAGCATCAATTGTAAATTATCGAAGTGACGAACCAGGTGCAAACGTGGGTTCTCCAGACCGTTGAGTTCTGCCCAGTCGGTCCAGGCGCTGCGGCGAGACAGGGTGTAGAGCAAAGGCTGGCCGGAAAGGTCGGCGGCTGTGTGCGGTAGGGGAGACCAGTCTGGAGCGCAAACGGGGCCAGCGCGGTCGAAAAAGAGGGTCTGCCCCTGAACGCCATGAGGCCAGGGTGGACAGCCACTGACCACCAGGGCGTCGATGCGATCCGTGACCAAATCGTTGAAAGTGCCCTGAGTTTGTAACTGCAAACGGATATGAGGGTGTTGCTGCTCAAAGTTTTCCAGGCGCTGGATCAGCCAAAGCGCCATGAAACCTCCCGGTGCTGCCAAGGTCAGGGCTTCTCCGGGAGGGGATGCAAGTAACTGGTGACAGGCTTCCTCCAGAGTGGATAAAGCATGGGTGGCTGCTCTTTGCAAGGTTTGCCCCGCAGGAGTCAGTTGAACGCCTGCGGCATGGCGGGTGAAGAGGGGTTGGCCGATCCAATCCTCCAACTGCCGGATCTGATGGCTGACTGCACTGTGGGTCAGGCATAATTCACGTGCTGCCAGAGAAAAGTTCAGGACCCGGGCGCAGGCCTCGAAAATTCGGACTGCATGAAGCGAAGGGAGTTTTCTCATCAAAGGGATATTAAAGGCGACGATCAGCAGACAGTATACAACCTTGCCAACTCGTGTCGACCATTGCCACTCCGTTCAACTACATTTGCTGTCCCCACAGTTGAGGCAGGTCAGGCACCCATCCATTTTAATCACGGCCTGGGTGGAACATTTGGCGCACAGGGATGCTCCTTCAGGGAAGCCTTCCTCTTGGCTTGGGGCATGGCGTTCAATGAATTCCTTCCGCTTTTCTTCCAGAAAAGCCTTTTGTTGAGGATCGGGTTCGGGACGACCGAGCATACCGATTTCCATCAGGTGTTCCTTGAGAACTTCTCCAATTTCAGCGACCAGACTGGGAATGTATTTTCCGCCTTTTTTGAAGTATCCCCCCTTGGGATCGAAAACGCTGTGCAATTCCTCTACCAGAAACGTGATGTCTCCCCCTTTTCGGAACACGGCGGACATCACGCGGGTCAGAGCCACGATCCATTGAAAATGTTCCATGTTCTTGGAGTTGATGAATATTTCAAAAGGGCGACGGTGCTCTTGAGGGGTGCCGGAATTCATGACAATGTCATTGATGGTGATGTATAGCGCATGATCCGTCACCGGGGTCTTGATCTTGTAGGTGTTCCCTACCAGTTTTTCCGGGCGGGAGAGAGGTTCCCCCAACTGGTGGATAGGCGCCAGAGGCTGGGTGGTTTCCAGAGCGTGGGGAATGAGGGTTGGTTCTTCCGTGACGACGGTATATCCCACGATTTTTTTATCGATTTTGAGTGTCATGATGGGTTCTTCCTTGAGCGGTGAACAAGAGAGCAATGAGAGCCACACTTCAGAACTTGCCGTAGTATCCCTCTTTCAGGGCATCATACAGGTTGGCGGCACTGTGCAATTCACCATCGTACTCGATGGTTTCGTTGCCCTTGACTTCAAGGGTACTGCCATCTTCCAAAGTGAAACGGTAGGTGGTGTTTTCCAAATCCTTTTCTGTGACCAGTACACCTTGGAAAGCCTCGGGATTGAAACGGAAGGTGGTGCATCCCTTCAATCCCTTTTCATAGGCATAAAAGTATATATCCTTGAACTCGTTATAGGGATAATCCGTGGGTACGTTGATGGTCTTGGAGATGGAACTGTCGATCCATTTCTGAGCAGCGGCCTGGATGTCCACATGGGCACGGGCCGAGATGACAGAGGAATCGACGAAATAGTCCGGCAGACGGGTATCCTCATCCTGTGCGTAGGGCATGGCCTTGGGGTTGATGAGAGCGCGGTAGGCCAGCAATTCGTAAGAAAATACATCCACCTTTTCCTTGGATTTTTTGCCTTCCCTAATGACATTGCGGCTGTAATGGTGCGCGAAAGAAGGCTCGATGCCATTGCTGGCGTTGTTTCCCAGGGAGAGAGAGATGGTTCCCGTCGGGGCAATGGAGGTATGATGGGTGAAACGGATGCCTTGGGTGGCAATGCGTTCGCGCAGTGTCTCGGAAAACTGCTGGAAGTAACGGCTATAGCGCCCCAGCAAAACCTTTCCTGGCACGCTGTCCCCCACTTTCAGGCCGTCTTGTGCCATTTCGGGGCGTTGTGCGAGCAGTGCGGACGTGATGAGGAATGTTTCCTCCATGATGGGGGCTGGCCCCTTTTCCGCGGCCAGTTCCAACCCGACTTCCCAACCTTCTTCAGCCATGACTCGTGTAACTTCTTCGGTGAAGATCAGGGATTCTGGGGATCCATAACTCATTCGCAACAATGCGAGGGTCGAGCCCAATCCCAAATAACCCATGCCATGCCGACGCTTGCGGATGATTTCCTCGCGTTGTCGGGGCAGTGGTAGACCATTGATGTCGACGACATTATCGAGCATTCGGGTGAATATGCGTACGACTTCCCGGTATTCCACCCAATCGAAGTGAGCCTGCTCGGTAAAGGGACAACGCACAAACCGGGTCAAATTGATGGACCCCAGCAGGCATGCGCCGTAGGGAGGCAGTGGCTGTTCACCGCAGGGGTTGGTGGCGCGGATGTTTTCGCACCACCAGTTATTATTCATTTCATTGACACGGTCGATGAGGATGAAACCGGGTTCTGCATAATCATAGGTGGAAGACATGATGACATCCCACAGGCGGCGAGCCTTGAGTGTCTTGTAGATACGGCAGGCGATCTTGCCATCGGCGCGCGCCACATATTTTTTTTCATGACTGGGCCAGTCGCGCCATACGATCTCGGTATTTGAGGCAACCTCGAGGGAATCGGCCTCGCTCTGGCTAATGGGGAAAGCCAAGGGCCAGTCCTGATCCTTTTTCACCGCTTCCATGAATTCACGGGTAATGAGACAGGACAGGTTGAATTGACGCAAGCGTCCCGCCTCACGTTTGGCTCTGATAAAATCGGCCACGTCGGGGTGGGAGATGTCGAAGGTCGCCATTTGGGCCCCTCTTCGTCCTCCCGCAGAGGATACGGTGAAACACATTTTGTCATAGATATCCATGAAGGATAAGGGACCGGAAGTGTAGGCCCCTGCTCCCGCCACAAAAGCCCCCTTGGGGCGCAAAGTGGAGAATTCATAACCGATACCACAACCCGCCTTTAGGGTGAGGCCTGCCTCATGAACTTTTTCCAGAATACCGTTCATGCTGTCTTCCACAATGCCCGACACAGTACAGTTGATGGTACTGGTGGCCGGTTTATGTTCCAGTGCCCCAGCATTCGAGATGATTCTCCCGGCTGGGATGGCCCCTCGACGCAAGGCCCAAAGAAATTTGTCATACCAGAAAGCACGTTTTTCGTCGTTCTCTTCCGTATCGGCCAAGGCGCGAGCAACGCGCTTGAAAGTGTCATCGATCTGCTGGTCGACAGGTTCTCCTTGCTTGTTTTTGAGGCGATATTTTTTATCCCAGATATCCAGGGAAACGGCTTGAAAAGGAACCTCTGGGTGCGATAGGGAAGGGAACTTTACTGCGCTCAACATGGATATCCTCGGAGGAAAAGGTCGGTTTGGGGTAGTGTCCTGAAAAAACAGAGAAAATCAAAAAGCCGAGAAAACCACAAGATGTAGTGGTTGAGCGGTAAGGTTACCACTATTTGTGCGGAGTGGTCAACAAAATACTCATTGGGCGCTGCTGCGGGCAACGGCTCGACCGAGCAGGTAAAAATAGAGGCGTCGTGGCAGCCACTGCGCGATTTTGAGCAGCGTCGTGAAGCGCTTGGGAAAGTGGATCTCGAACTCTCCGCGTTCCAGTCCCGCAAGTATTTCATGGGCGGCCTGGTCGGGTTGCATCAAGGCGGGCATGAAATAGTCTGCGCGGGAAGTCATGTTCGTGGCCACAAAACCCGGGCAGATACGTGAGACGCCGATGCCGAGCGGACGGAGTTCAAAGTACAAACCCTCGCACAGGTTGTTGAGGGCGGCTTTGCTGGGTGCGTAGGCAAGGGCTTTGGGCAGGCCACTGTAGCCTGCCACGCTGCTGACAAAAGCAAGATGCCCGTATCTTTGGTGGCGCAACAGAGGAAGTACGACCGCCAGGACGTGATAGGGGCCGAGCAGGTTGGTCTGCAGGGTATCTTCAATCAAAGGCATCTGATCAAGAGTGAGGTCTGGGGCGCAGAGACCATCGTAAACCCCTGCGACGACCAGAATCAGATCGATGCCCCCCCAGGCCAGAAACAATTCCTGGGCGGTTTTTTGAATGGTCTGTGGGTCACGAATATCAAGTTCGGTCAAGGTGGTACGCGTTTTTTGCTCGGTGGCCAAGGTGTCATGCCATTCCTGCAGACCCGAGAGGACACGACCGGACAGGCAGAGGCGAGCGTTTCTGGTGACCAAAACACGTGCCACTGCGGCACCAATACCGCGGGTGGCTCCAATAATCCAGATGCGTTGATTGAACCATTTGGTCAGCGGGGGATTCAGAGGAGGAAGGAGGCTCATGAATTAATCTCTCCAAGGGTTGCGTTCAATCAAATACGGAGACTTTTAAAATCAGTTAGAATACTCGCCACCATTGTCATTAGACAGGATGATACAGTAACTATGGTAGATCACTCGACTACGTTATCCACCGATTCCATACCCATCATCGATCCTGCTGAGCCATTTCCTGGCCGCAAGTTGGTTCGTTCGTGGTTGGTGCCACTCTGTGGCAAGCGCACTGCCTTGCCCATTCTCATGATCATTTTTGATTTTGCTTTGTTTTTCGGAGCGATTTCGGCTACCCTCTGGTTTTCATCCGTCATCGCCAAAATTCTGGCGGGCATGGCTGCGGGTTTTATTATCGGTCGCCTCTTCATTTTGGGACATGATGCCTGCCATCAAAGTTTGACGCCCCACCGCAAGTTGAATCGGGTATTGGGCCGAATCGCGTTTCTGCCTTCCCTAACGCCTTACAGTTTGTGGGATATTGGTCATAATCTGGTCCATCATGGGCAAACCAACCTGAAGGGTTTTGATTTTGTCTGGGCACCCTATTCATTGGAAGAGTATCAGGCCCTTTCCTCTGCGCGCCAAAGACTGGAACGAATTTACCGGAGCGGGTTGGTGCCTGGTCTCTACTATTTCATAGAAATGTGGTGGTTGCGCATGTACTTTCCGGCGAAAACCTACATGGGCGCGCAGCGTCCGGTCTTTGTCTGGGATGGTCTTTTGGTTTCGGTGTTTGGGCTGGTCTGGGTGACGCTTTTGGCTGTCATGGCGCACGTGACACACCAGAGTCTGTGGCTCACCGAATTAACGGGTTTTTTGATTCCCTTCGTTTTTTGGAATTTCATGATTGGGTTTGTGGTTTATGCGCATCACACGCATACCCGTGTCGCGTGGTATGACAACAAGGTTGAGTGGACGCGAGCCCAGCCCTTTGTTTCTACCACGGTGCATCTGATTTTTCGTTTCAAGGTGGGCGCATTGATGCACCATATCATGGAACATACGGCGCACCACTTGGATATGGGTATTCCCTTGTATCGCCTGAAGGAAGCGCAGGATTTTCTGGAAAACCATTTGCCGGGTCGAATTGTCGTGCAGCATTTCTCTTGGGCTTGGTACTTCAAGACGGCCCGTCTGTGCAAACTCTACGATTTCAAGTCTCGTTGTTGGCTTGATTTTGACGGCCAACGCACCAGCCAACCTTTGGCAAGTATCGGGGCATCGTGATTCCGAATTAATTTTTCAAACGTAAAAAAGGCGACCCGCGGGTCGCCTTTTGATTTATCCAATAACCTTACTTGGAAGGCTTGGCGTCTGCAGCAGGAGTTGCGGCAGGAGCGGCAGCTTTCTTGTCGGCCTTCTTGGCGTGGTGATGTTTCATCTTCTTGGCTTCTTTCTTGGGGGCATCCTTAGGGGCATCGGCAGCAGCAGGGGCGGCGTCAGCAGCAAAGGTGGCAGCGGTGAATGTGGCCAGCAGAGCGGCGAGGAGAGTGGAACGAATCATGGTAATTTCCTTTGTTGTCGAGATTGATAACTTCAATGTAGCGATAACTACTGCCCAAAAGGGGCGGCACTATTGTAACTGGTAAAACCTGTCACACGCGCCACATACCAACAACGTCCCATCAAAAAAAAGGTTGACAGAGGCCAGCATTCGATTTTGCGTGGCTCACGGGAGAAGGTTCCTGCGTGATGTTAGGTTGGAATATAGATAAAAATATAAATTTTCTCAATGAGTTATACTCACTCTCATCGGTGGGTTGCTCATGGCAATCACTCGATTCCTGAAAAAGATTGCCTGAAGAGTTGACATGCCCTGTGGGCTCTGTATAATGGCGATCTTTCGTTGCACAAATGCAGCGAAACAGGCAAAACTGATTGCTCTTTAAAAATTTGATACCGATAGGTGTGGGTACTACAAGGGAGTAATAAATTGTAGTGCTCACGAAGAAATAACCGTTAGGTTACTTTGGGTGAGGTGATGGTGCAGAGATGTGCTGTCACGAAAG
>JAJZFH010000003.1 GCA_021805445.1 Pseudomonadota bacterium | reverse complement strand
TGGCCAAGGACGGAAGTTTCTACTGGGTTTTCGCCAATATTACTCCGCTCTTTGATCTATCGGGTCAAATCGAGGGGTATTTTTCCGTACGACGCAAACCCAAGGCCGAGGGGGTCAAGGTGATGGCAGGCCTGTACCAGGCACTGCTGGAAATCGAGAAAAAGGCAGGGGCACGGGACGCCATCGAGGCCTCTACCCAGGTGCTGTTGAAGATATTGGCGGACAAGGGAATGGGTTATGACGAGTTTATCCTCTCGATCTGATCCATTAGGGGCACTCCAACTATTTATTTGAGGATATCTCGGACCATGACCCACTCCTTGATTGGCAGAATGACCTTGATTTGCTCGATACAGGCTGTCTGGGTGAGCCTGATGGTGGGATTGACGGCAGGTTTTTTGGGGGGGCCCCCCTGGTTATGGGGCTGTCTGCTTCCCGCATTGTTTTTGCCCTGGCTTTCGTTGCGCATTTTGACCCGATGGATGAGCCCGCTCGATAAACTCAATACGGTGGTGCGCGAGGTCGCCCAAGGACGTTTCAACAGCCGTATCCTGGGCGTCGATGATACGGGCGAACTGGGGCAACTGTGCTGGAACATCAATGATATGCTTGACCAGTTGGGTGCCTTTTTTCGTGAACAGGAAACCACCTTCCGGGCCAATCTTGAAGGAAAATACTATCGTACGACCCTTTCCGCCGGGTTGCACGGAGGATTCCGAAAGGGGTTGGAAAACCAGAATATTTTGCTGGCTGCCATGGCAGATCAGAAGCGCAGATCGATTTATCATGGACTCATTTCACGGGCTCATGACCTCAATACGCGTAATTTGCTGCCTAACCTGGCTTCCACCCAGGAGGACATGCATCTGATCACGGAGCGCATGCGCGCAGTCACGGATCAGGCCACTCAAACGTGCACTGATGCGGATGTCGGGAAGTCGCTCGTGGCGGAAGTCGTCCAGCGCCTGGATGATATTGCCCGTCGGGTGGATTCTGCCAACCAGACTTTGTTGCAATTGAATTCACGCAGTACGGACATTCGTCAGGCAGTCGCACTCATCACTTCCATTGCCGATCAAACCAACCTGCTGGCGCTCAATGCGGCGATCGAAGCGGCTCGAGCGGGAGAGGCGGGGAGGGGGTTCGCCGTGGTGGCGGATGAAGTGAGAAAGTTGGCTGAGAATACCAAGCATGCTTCGAGATCCATCGGTCAGATCATGGAAACTTTGCAGCAGGAAACTCACGAGATGCAGGCGGATTCCGAAGAAATGCGCCTGAATGCGATGCAATCACTCCACGTCATCGGTCAGATGGCAGAACGCTTCGCCTCCTTCAATGATTCCGCCAATAAAACATTGAGCGATGCAACGTACGCCCATGATTTGAGTTTTACCTCCCTGATCAAGGTGGATCACCTCATCTACAAACAACGGGCCTACGTCATGCTCAATCAGGTGGAAGATCAAACAGCAGTTCAGGCGGTGGCGGTGGATCATCACCACTGTCGGTTAGGGCAGTGGTATGACGGTGTGGGTCGGCAAGATTTTGGCGCTCTCCAGGCTTTTCGGCTGCTGGAAACCCCTCATGCCAAAGTTCATGACAATATTCATGAGGTTTCTCATCTGATGGCGGGCAAATGGCTGGAGGATCCCGATATCCATGACCGCATCATCCTGTTCATGGAAAAAGCCGAACAAGCCAGCCTGGCAGTGATGAAATTGCTGGCCCAGATGGTGCGTGACAAACATCCCCACATGGGAGAGGGTTGATCGCGGCGGGACGGAGAAATGCGTCTTCTGTGAACCGGTCAGGATAAAAATGGAGAAGGGATATGGCGGAGGCACCTAGGGTTTGGCGTTTTTTTCGGGCCGGCGGATTTGACCAGGTCAGGATCGAGACCGCATCAGACTTGCTTGAACTCGAGCAATTGAATCAAAAGTTATGGGTTGCTCTGTCCTGTCCGGTCAAGGGGCTGCAATTTGACGAACGCACGCTGAGTTTGATCGATACGGATCAGGACGGACATGTGCGGGCTCCTGAACTTTTGGCAGCCATCGACTGGGTGGTGGATCGACTGATCGATCCGGAAATTCTGGTTCAACCCCAGGAGTGCCTGAGGGTGAGCCATCTGCGCGATGATGAGGTAGGGCGTGCACTGGCTGAACAGGCCCGTCAGTTATTGGCGGATTTGGGCAAGACCGAGTTCGACCCGTTGACTGTCGCTGATGTTGAACAGGCACAGACGCGTTTCATGGCTCGACTCCACACCGCCTGGGAAGATGCCTGTCCCGCAAACCTGCCGCTTGGGGAAAAAACTTCCGATGGGTATCTGACCTTGCAAAAGGTGGCGGGTAAACTGGAGGACTATTACTTGCGCTGTCGCATTCTGGCTTTTGAAGGGAGGGAAGGTGCGGAAGCCGTCACGGAGGCACAACATCAAGCCGTATTCTCTTCTTCCAGCGTTTCCCGGGAAGCCTTGCTGGAGTGGCCTTTGGCCCTTGTTGACCCACTGGGACGCCTTCCCCTGATCGAAGGGATCAATCCTGCCTGGGCGGGAGCCATGACCTCTTTTCGGACTCAGGTGATTGTTCCGCTTTTGGGAGAGTGCACCACGCTGGGCGAGAGTGAATGGATACAACTCAAGGATACTTTTGCAGAATTCGCGACCTGGCAAGGGGCCAGTCCTGTGGATACGGAAAACGAAACGGTTCGGGATCTGGAAAAACTGGTCCGACTGGTACGAGATCTCCTGATTCTGGCGAATAATTTCGTTTCGTTCAAGGCGTTTTATACGCGCACGGGTCAAGCCATTTTTCAGGCGGGGACCCTTTATCTGGACAGTCGTTCCTGTGAACTGTGTGTCACGGTGAACGATACAGCCAGACATGCGCTGTTGGCAAATTTGTCGAATATTTGTCTGGTCTATTGTGATTGCGTGCGTGCCGGACAGAAGACGACCATTGCGGCGGCCTTTACCAATGGAGATTCCGACCAGTTGCGGGTGGGACGAAACGGTGTGTTCTATGATGTCAAAGGGCGGGATTGGGACGCCACCATTACGCGTATCATCGAGCAACCCATCAGTCTGCGCCAGGCTTTCTGGTCACCCTACAAGAAGATGGTCCGTGCCCTCAGCGATCAGTTCGAAAAATTTGCCTCCAGCAGGGCCAAGGCCGTCGATGACAAATTGACCGGCCCTGCGATTCTGAACCCTAAAAACGCTGCCGGGGGTGCTCCCTCCGTGGCGCAACAGGCTTTTGATGTGGGCAAGTTTGCGGGCATTTTTGCGGCCATCGGCATGGCTGTAGGGGCCATCGGCACTGCTCTGGCATCGGTGGCGGTCGGATTGTTTTCTTTGGCGCTCTGGCAAATCCCCTTTGTTTTTCTGGGTGTTTTGCTCCTGATTTCCGGGCCGTCGCTTCTACTGGCCTGGTTCAAGTTGCGCTCTCGCACCTTGGGTCCGATCCTCGACGCCAACGGGTGGGCGATCAATGCCCGGGCAAAAATCAACTTGCCCTTTGGGGCTTCCCTGACTCAACTGGCCCAACTGCCACCGAATGCTGAACGGACATTGACCGATCCTTTTGCCGAGAAAGAACGTTCCGCTTGGGTCTATGTGGTCTGGAGCGCGGTGGCTGTGATGGTTGTGGTCATGCTCTGGACCGTGCGGATGGGAACGCATTGAATTCGCGGCAGTCTGTTCGACTTCCCCCCGAGGGCAAGCCTCGGGGGAGCGCGGTTACTGTTTGATGGCTTCGACGGAAACCGTGATGGTGACGTCATCACCCACATAAGGAACATATTTGCTCATTCCAAAGTCGGAACGTTTGACATGCGTTTCCGCATCACCCCCGCAGGCTTCCTTGAGTACCATGGGATGGAGTTTGCACGTGAACGAGGTGATCTTGAGTGCCACTGGATGGCTGATGCCTTTCAGAGTCAGAATCCCATCGATTTCGGTGGGGGTATCCCCGGTAAACTTGACAGAATCTCCCTTGAAAGTGGCGGTGGGGAATTTCTCTGTGTCCAGGAAATCGGCCTCCTGAATATGCTCATTGAAATGGTCGGAACCGGTACTCACGGAACGGGTGTCGATCGTGATATCGGCGGCACCTTTTTTGGCTGCCGTATCCAGCATGATCGTTCCGGATACCTTGTCAAAGCGGCTCAACTGAGTACTGAATCCAAGGTGGTTATAGGAGAAACGGGCAAAGGTGTGATGGGGGTCGGTGGCATAGGTATCCATGGTTGCGTGAGCCGATGCGGCAAGGGGAGCGAGCAGGGCGAGAACGAGTCGTGCTTTTTTCATGAAGGGCCTCCTGGGGCAAATGGTACGAGCACGTACAATATAAGAGTTTGCGCCCGTCGATGCAAGAGTTTTTTGTGGAAAATCAAGTTGACTTCAGCGACAGGGCGGCACAAAAGCTTTCCCTTTCAAGAAAAGGGAAGGGTACAATGACATAAGTCAAAACCTGATGGCATTTTATTAATCATTTTTGGATCAGGCATCGTCCCCATTATGAATCTTCATGACTTGAAATCGGTATGCGGTAGTTGCACCATCCGGGAATTGTGTCTTCCTGCCGGGTTGAGCGATGATGAGGTTCACCTGCTCGATCAGCACATGGAGCATCGTCAAGTTGTGCCCAAGGGCGACTACCTTTACCGTGTCGGTGACCCTTTCCGTTCGCTCTTTGCCGTCAGTTCCGGGTTTTTCAAGACGGTGCTGCTTCATGAGGATGGTCGGGGGCAAATCACCGGGTTTCAGATGATGGGGGAATTGCTGGGTCTGGAAGCCATTCACAGCGATCATCATATGTGTGACGCCGTTGCTCTGGAAGACAGCGCCGTATGTACCATTCCTTTTGACCAGTTTGAACAACTGGGGCAGGTCATGGCTAACCTTCAGCATCGGTTCAACAAGGATCTGTCCCGGGAAATCGTCCGGGAACACAATGTCATGATGTTGCTCGGGAGCATGCGCTCGGAGGAACGCCTGGCCAATTTTCTCATCGACCTGGCGGATCGCCATGCCCACCGCCACCAGTCCTCTGTGGAAATGACCCTGCGCATGACGCGGGAGGACATCGGCAGTTATCTGGGACTTAAACTGGAAACCGTCAGCCGTCTTCTTTCTCGTTTCCATGATGAGGGGTTACTTGAAGTGCGGGGACGCCGGGTGAAAATTCTCGATCGAAACGCCCTGGCATTGCGCAGAACCGAAGCCCACCACCAGTAGCGGGTCAGAAGATCTTCCGGGTCTGCGATTTCATTTGTTTTCATTGGCTGGCAGGTTGTTGTGTAAATGCAACATCCTCCCTCAGGATTGTGACGATCTTGTGACCAACTGTTTCATTCAAGATTGATTTGCGTCAGAATGCGCGCTTATGTCCTGCGCTACCATGACTACGCAGGGCTAGGAACTGCATAAAAAATCATGCCTGTCATACAAACGTACTTAGGAGGGGAGTAATGAAATTTTCGACCAAAAAAACTCTGGTGGCGGCCATCGCCTTGACCGCCGTGGCTGGTCCATTTGCCGCGTCCAGCGCCCTTGCGGATGATGGTGAGCCCAGCCCTTGGCTTGTCCGGGTTCGGATGCTGGATGTGCAGACCCAGCAAGGCAACGATGCCGGCACGGTTCATGTGCCTGGCGCGGTTCCCGTTGGTGCAGATTCGATCAAGGTGGCCAATCGCACCCAACCGGAAATCGATGTCTCCTACTTCATCACCCACAACATTTCTGCGGAATTGGTGGCTTCCTATCCGCTGAGCCATCAGGTACAACTGAACGGGAACTACATTGGCGGTCTGCAGGAGTTGCCCCCCATTCTGAATCTGCAATACCACTTCGATGGGATGGGAAGATTTGTCCCTTATGTGGGGGCGGGCGTGATGTACCTGCGCACCATGAACGTCTCACTGTTGGGTGGGGCGGTCGGACTGCAACAGAACAACTGGGGCGAGGATGTCCAGTTGGGGGCAGACTACAAACTGGATAACCACTGGCTGCTGAACGCGGATATCAAGAAAACCTGGGTTAGCGTGGGGCTGAATTCTGCCGGAGGTACCGATCTTCAACTCAATCCCGATCCCTACATCCTGGGTGTGGGGGTTGGCTACCGCTTCTAGTCCTCTAGCCGGCTTCCCCCTCCGCCGGCGAACCTTCGCCACCGCAGCGTAATTTTGCGGTGGCGCTTTCCTTGTCTGGC
>JAJZFH010000068.1 GCA_021805445.1 Pseudomonadota bacterium | reverse complement strand
GCAAGGAGCACTCAACGCCCAACGCGCTGGTTTTGATGGGGTGGAAATTCATGGGGCCAACGGCTATCTCCTCGATCAGTTTCTGCAAGACAGTACCAATCGACGCACCGACGACTATGGAGGTCCGGTGGAAAACCGGGCTCGCCTCCTGCTCGAAGTCACCGATGCAGTGGTCTCGGTGTGGGGCGCAGGGAGGGTGGGTGTCCATCTCGCCCCACGGGGAGACGCCAATGACATGGGAGACAGCGATCCTCTACACACCTTTGGCTATGTGGCCGAACAATTGGGGAAACGACACTTGGCCTTCCTCTGTACCCGCGAATCCCTGGGGGTGGATCGTCTCAGCCCGGAACTCAAGCGTCGCTTTGGCGGGGTCCTCATCGCCAATGAAGGCTTTACGGCAGCCAGTGCCGAGGCAGAAGTGGCGGATGGCAAAGCCGACGCCGTCGCTTTCGGGAAATATTTTATCTCTACCCCCGACCTACCCCGGCGGATTGCAGAGGGGCAGCCCTTCACCCCCTTCGATATGGAAAGTTTTTATGGTTACGGCCGCCCCGATCCGCGCGTCGGCTACACCGACTACCCTGCCCTGCCCTGACGGTAGAACAGGCGCCCGGTGGTCAAAAAGGAAAGAAAGACCACCAGGGCGAAAAGCAGGCTGCTGTAAGCCAATTGCATGCCCCCGGAAATGATGTGCCCGGAGGTACATCCACCGGCCATTCGGGCGCCAAACAGCAACAGGACCCCGCCCACGAAAGCCCAGAAAAAACGGCGGGTGGGGCTGTCTCCATGGTATTCCCGCCATAGGTCGGGTACCGCCTTGAAGCGGAACTCTTTCTGAATCAGGGAAAAAATCAGTCCGGCCAGAAAGGCTCCGACCAGGAAACGGAACTCCCAGGCCCCGGGTTCGGCAATCTTGTGCCAGTAACCTGGCGCGCCCACCCCGGTCAGTGTCATCGCCAACCAGGGAAAGGCGGTGGATGCGCCCATGGGATGACCGGCAACAGCCGGCAGATCGAGCACCACATTGAGTAGAGTCAGGCCCACGGCGGCATACAACCAGGACCAACCCCGTGGATCGACACGGTGGAGTACAAAGGCCGCCCCCATGAGTCCTCCCCCCAGCAGCACCAGAACCACCCAAAAAGTTGCCGGTGAAAGGCTCCCCCGCAGCGACACAGTACCCAGATCCGGTCCCAGGAGAGGAGAAAGCAGAGGGAACACCATGGCAAAGGACAGGGCCCCCACCAGTCCGCCCAAAATGCCCACGAGCGCATCCAGACTGCCTTGACCGAGGGATATGGCGAGCGTGCCCGGACAGTAACCCAGAATGGCCATCCCCATGCCAAACAGCACACCTCCAAAAACAATACCGAAAATAATCAAAGGCTTGATATGGTCACTGGCCCATCCCATCCGGATTTCCGCTTGCATCAACAGCATGCCCAGTCCGATGGCAAAAGCCATGGTCTTGGCTACCGAAAAGTTTCTGAGAAGCGCCATGCCGGCGATGGTGTCAAAACGATTGAGACGCGCGTACTGAAGAAATGTACCAAATAAAAAGCCCAGGAATAGCGTGGTCACAAGTAATTTCCAAGAAGAAAGGGACAGTGTATTGGAAAGCCTCTCGGGTGAAAAGTTTTCCGTCATTGTGCGTATAATCCAGGGTCTTGAATTATTTCGATAACCATTCCCACTTTACCCATGCAAACCACCGGCAATTCCACGGTGCGTGTCCTGATTGCCAGTCTGGCCGGCACCACCATCGAGTTTTTTGACTTTTACATTTATGCCACGGCTGCGGTTCTGGTATTCCCCAAACTGTTTTTCCCCTCTTCGGACCCCGCATCAGCCCTCCTCCAGTCCTTTGCCACCTTTGCCCTGGCCTTTTTTGCCCGTCCCGTCGGTGCGATTCTGTTCGGTCATTTTGGTGACCGCATCGGGCGCAAGGCAACCCTGGTGGCTTCCCTCATGACCATGGGGCCCTCCACCGTAGCCATTGGCTTGCTTCCCACCTATCACAGTATCGGGGTCGCTGCCCCCATCCTCCTGGCCATCTTCCGCTTCGGTCAGGGCCTGGGTCTGGGGGGGGAATGGGGAGGCGCCGTCCTGCTCGCCACGGAAAATGCCCCCGCACACAAAAAATCCTGGTACGGCATGTTTCCCCAATTGGGGGCCCCCCTGGGCTTCATCCTGTCCAGCGGCACCTTCCTGGGGCTGAGCAGATTTCTCTCGGAAGAGGATTTTTTAACCTATGGCTGGCGTATTCCCTTCATCGCCAGTGCCCTACTGATCGGGATCGGATTGTATGTCCGTCTCAAACTGACCGAAACCCCGGTCTTTCTGAAGGTGGTGGCCCAACACCAACAGGTGACCCTCCCCATGCGCACGATTTTCACCCAGCATGGCCGCGCTCTGTTGCTTGGAACCTTGAGCGCCCTTGCGCTTTTCGTTCTCTTCTATCTGATGACGGTATTCACCCTCAGTTGGGGCACCACGGCCCTGCATTACCCCAAAAGCGATTTTCTGCATGCCCAACTGATCGGGATTCTTTTCTTTGCTCTGGGCATCCCTCTCTCGGCTCAACTGGCCGACCGTTTCGGCCGGTCTCCGGTACTGCTCTGGGCCGCCGTCGCCATCTTCCTCTTCGGACTGGCCTTCGGACATCTCTTCAAGGCTGACCACTGGGGAAACACCGTGATATTCCTGGGTCTGGGGCTCTTTCTCATGGGGGGAATGTATGGACCCATGGGCACCACCCTGGCCGAACTGTTCCCGCCGCCCGTGCGTTACACGGGCGCCTCCTTGTCCTTTACCCTGGCAGGCATTCTGGGCGCCTCCCTGGCTCCCTATATCGCCACTTTCCTGGCCAAACAATGGGGCCTGGACTTTGTAGGCTATTATCTCTGCGCCGCCGCAACGCTCACCTTTTTTGCTCTGTGGACGGCCCGTACCCTGATGCGAGAACCTTCATGATCACTCTCAAGAAACTCACCCTGCGCCGGGGCCCCAAGGTTATTCTGGACAAAGCCAGCATCACGATCAATCCCGGCGAGAAAGTGGCCCTGGTCGGACGTAACGGCGCTGGAAAATCCACCCTGTTTCGCTTGCTTGACGGCACGCTGCGGGAAGATGGTGGGGATTTCAGCCTTCCTCCTGCCTGGCGTCTGGCCCAGGTCGCCCAGGACATGCCCGAGACCGAAGCCAGCGCGACCCGCTTCGTCATGGAGGGAGACACGCGCTGGCTCGAGGCCCAGCGAGAAGTGGAAGCGGCAGAGGCTGGCGAGGACGGCATGCGCATGGCCCATGCCTACACGGCGTTGCAGGAAGTGGATGCTCATACGGCCGAGCCTCGCGCCCAGACCCTGATCCTCGGTCTGGGGTTCAAAACGGAACAATTGCACCGACCGGTCAACAGTTTTTCCGGGGGATGGCGAATGCGTCTGCAACTGGCCCGTGCGCTCATGTGCCCCTCCGATCTGCTGCTTCTGGACGAACCCACCAATCACCTGGATCTCGATGCGCTGGTCTGGCTGGAAGCCTGGCTGCAACGTTATGACGGCACGCTGCTGGTCATCAGCCATGACCGCGATTTCCTCGATGCCGTGACACGAGTGACCCTGCACCTGACCGGAGCCCAACTGACGCGTTACGGGGGCAATTACAGCACCTTCGAAGACCTGCGCGCCGAGAAACTTTCTCTTCAACTGGCCGCCCATCAGAAACAGCAGGATAAAATCGCCCACCTGCAAGATTTCATCACCCGCTTCAAGGCCAAGGCCAGCAAGGCCAAACAAGCCCAAAGCCGGGTCAAGGCCCTGGAACGGATGGAACGCATCGCCCCGGTGCTGACCGAGGCAGAATTCACCTTTGAATTTCAGGAGCCGCTCAACTTGCCCAACCCCATGCTCAGTCTGCGTCATACCGACCTGGGCTACCCTGCCCCCACCCCGGAGGACTCTTCCCTGGAAGAGTCCTCTTTGCCCCGCACCATATTGCACAAGGTCAGCCGCTCGGTGCAGGCCGGAGAACGCATTGGCATCCTGGGGGCCAATGGGCAGGGGAAATCCACCCTCATCAAGACGCTGGCCGGGGTCCTTACTCCCCTGAACGGAGAAATGCTCCAGGGTCGGGGACTCACCCTTGGGTACTTCGCCCAGCAGGAACTGGATGTCCTGCAACCAGAAGATACCCCACTCACCCATATGATCCGTCTGGCCAAAACGGCCATTGCCCAAGGCAAGGGGGGGTGGGTTCAGGGACGGGAGCAGGACCTGCGCAACTATCTGGGTTCCTTCAACTTCACCGGTGAAATGCTGGCCCAACGGGTGGGGACCCTGAGCGGCGGTGAAAAAGCCCGTCTGGTGCTGGCCATGATCGTATGGCAACGGCCCAACCTGCTCCTGCTGGACGAACCCACCAACCACCTCGACTTGGCCACGCGCGAGGCATTGAGCGTAGCCCTCAACGAATTCGAAGGGACCGTGTTGCTGGTCAGTCATGATCGCGCCCTCCTTCGCGCCGTCTGTGACGAGTTCTGGTTGGTCACGGGAGGCGGTGTACAGGATTTTGATGGCGACCTGGAGGATTATCAACGCTTTCTTCTGGAAGAGGCCAAACGTGCACGCGCTGCCTGAACCGGGCCTGCCCCGTCTTTCGCTCGTCGTGGCTCATACCGTGCCCGGACGGGTCATCGGAAATCAGGGCACCATGCCCTGGCATCTGCCCGCCGACCTGGCCCATTTCCGTGCCGTGACCTTGGGTCACCCCGTCATCATGGGACGGCGAACCCAGGAATCCATCGGCCGTCCCTTGTCGGGACGTCTCAATCTGGTCATCAGCCGTAATCCGGATTACCAACCGAAAGGATGTCTGGTTTATCCCTCGTTGGAAGCCCTGTGGACGAATCTGCCGAGCGTTCCCGAGGTCTTCGTGATTGGCGGCGGAACCCTGTATGAAGCGCTACTTCCCCGCGCCACGCGAGTGTATGTCACGCGTATCCATGCAGACGTGACGGGGGATACCTTTTTTCCGGCCCTGGATCCTGCACAATGGCGAGAAATCGACCTTCGGCATCACCCGGCGGATGAACGAAATGCCTACGACCTGACCTTCGTCACCCTGGAACGGATCAGCCCGTAAAGACGGGCAGGGTGCGCGCCACCGAGACCAACTGGAGACGGGCATAGGCAGGTACCCCCTTGTGATAAGGAGGATAGTCTTCCCCGGTAATGAGCGGTTCGAGGTAACGGCGCGCCTCCGCCGTGATCCCGTAGCCGTCCGCCGTCATGAAATGACGAGGCAGCGCACGTTCCTGATTGGCCACGGCCGCCAGTGAAACCGAACCGACGCGCCAGCGGTAGGGTTCGTCGCTCAGGCGCCGAATCGTCGGCATGACGGCATTGCGCCCGCGCAGCGCCAGTTTGACCGCCGCCTGCCCCACCGCATAGGCCTGCCGGACATCGGTGCGGGAAGCCAGATGGCGCGCCGCCCGTTGCAGGTAATCGGCCACTGCCCAATGGTATTTGTAACCCAGTCGATCCCGCACCAACTGGGCCAGACGAGGGGCCACTCCACCCAACTGGGCATGCCCGAACGCATCCCTGAGACCACTCTCCGCCAGAAATTTGCCATCGGGGGTTTTTATCCCCTCCGACACTGCAATCACGCAGTATCCTCTGGTTTCCACCGTCTCTTGCACCCGCTTCAAAAAATCCTCTGCCACAAAAGGCTGTTCGGGAAACAACAGCAGATGTGGGGCTTCTCCCGGTCCGTCCCCGGCCAGACCGCAAGCCGCCGTCAACCAACCGGCATGCCGCCCCATCACCTCCATGATGAACACCTTGGTCGAGGTCCTGGCCATGGAAGCCACGTCGAGGGCTGCCTCGCGCAGCGAAGTAGCCAGATATTTGGCCGCCGAACCAAAACCCGGACAACAATCCGTCAAAGGCAGATCGTTGTCCACTGTCTTGGGAATACCGACACAGATCAAGGGATAGTCCATGGCAGCCCCCATCTGGGAGACCTTATGCGCCGTATCCTGGGAATCGCCCCCCCCGTTATAAAAGAAATAGCCGATCCGATGAGCACGAAACACCTCGATCAGACGTTGATATTCGGCCCGGTTCTCCTCTAACCCCTTGAGTTTGTAGCGTGCAGATCCAAAAGCCCCCGCCGGGGTGTGACGCAACGCCCGAATGGCTTCCGCCGACTCCTTCCCTGTATCGATCAGATCTTCCTGCAAGGCTCCCAGGATTCCGTTCCGTCCGGCATACACGGTACCGATCCGAGCGGGGTAGCGCCGCGCCGTTTCGATGACTCCGCAAGCACTGGCATTGATCACCGCAGTGACGCCTCCGGATTGGGCATAGAACGCATTGGTTTGGCTCATCTCGTGTCCCTCATCGTGTTTGACCACTCTTCTCCCCCTCGCAACTCGCTGCGCCCGACGCAGATCAGGCGCCCAGTTGGGCGCGCAGGTCTTGTCGAACTTCTTCCACCGGTCGCGTCCCTTCCACCTGTATCAGACGCGGAGCCTGCGGCTCCCCACTGGCTGCCCAGTCCGAATAGTAGGCTACCAATGGACTGGTCTGGGCATGATACACCGCCAAACGTTTTCGGATGATGTCCGCGCGGTCATCATCGCGCTGGATCAAGGGTTCCCCAGTCAGATCGTCCCGATCGGGCATGCGGGGCGGACTGTGACGCACATGATAGACTCTGCCGGAAGCCTGATGGATCCGCCGTCCCGACAAGCGTTCGATGATGTCTTCGTCCGGCACCTGAAATTCCACCACCACATCGAGAGCGACCCCGGCCTCCTTGAGCGCTTCTGCCTGAGGCAGGGTGCGCGGAAAACCATCGAACAGAAACCCCCGGACACAATCCGGCGACTGGATCCGGTCACGCACCAGTCCGATGATGATCTCGTCCGACACCAGGCCCCCGCTTTCCATGACCTGTTTTGCAGCCAGACCGAGCGGGGTTCCGGCTTGCACCGCAGCCCGCAGCATATCGCCGGTGGAGATCTGTGGAATGCCGTAGTATTCCCGAATGAATTGAGCCTGTGTTCCCTTGCCAGCGCCCGGTGCACCCAACAAAATCAACCGCATGTTTCTTTCTCCCTTGCTGGAATCAACGTGTAAATGGTTCTGTGCCCGCGTACGCCCCTCGAGTCGCCCAGGCCGTACACACGCGCGCCAGATCCTCGGGCGTATCCACGCCCGGCAGAGGGGCCGTCATCAGCCGGACGACGGCAATGCGATACCCGTACCAGAGGGCGCGCAACTGTTCCAGTGCTTCATGGCGCTCGAGCGGTGCGGGGGACAGTTGAGCAAAGCGGCGCAAAAAGGAAACCCGATAGGCATACAATCCTACATGGTGCCAAGCCGGCAAATCCTCCGGCCAGGACGCGGCATCCTGAGCCCAGGCATCCCGCGCCCAGGGGATGGGCGCTCGACTGAAATAAAGAGCCATATCCTGATGATCCAGCACCACCTTGACGGCATTCGTCTGTTCCAGGTGTGCGCGGGAGGTAATGGGATAGGCCGCTGTGGCAAGCGTGCAGTCAGGCCGATCGTGAAGGCGTTGAACCACGGCGCGAATCGTCGCCGGATCCAGCAGCGGTTCATCACCCTGAACGTTGACCACCAAGGTATCCGGCGTCAGGTCCAGATGTGCCACGGCTTCAGCCAGCCGGTCAGTGCCCGTTTCATGGGTGGTCGCAGTCATGACCACGGACCACCCTGCCGCTTCGGCAACCCGCCGGACTTCGGTGTGGTCCGTAGCGATCACGACCCGGCTCGCCCCGCTTTCCTGTGCGCGTTGCGCACAATGCAGAACCATGGGCGTACCCGCAATATCGGCCAGAACCTTCCCGGGGAAACGGGTCGACGCCATGCGGGCAGGCACCAGCGCCACGAAGGGGGGGACGGTCACGGATTCTCATCCTCGGCAAGGCGGCGCGCCTCGGTTTCCATCATGACCGGAATCCCATCACGCACCGGATAAGCCAGGCGACAAGGGGAACAGACCAACTCATGACGGGAGGGGCGATGAAGCAAGGGGCCCTTGCACAGAGGGCACACCAGAATTTCCAGAAGACGGCTATCCATGGGGTTCCTTGGAGGTCAGTAAGGTTGCAAGATGATCCACGAGAGCAGAGTCCACGAGGGCCTCCAGCGGAAGGTACCACGCATCGTCCAGCCCAAGCCTGCGCCATTTTATCGCATCTTTCTCGGTCATCAGTACAGGATTTCGTAAATCCGCGGGCAAATCCGTGCGCCGATAGGGATGATGGTCCGGAAAAGGGTAGCGTTGCACCTGAATGCCCCAACTGTCCAATTGACTGAAAAAACGTTCCGGATTGCCTATCCCAGCCACGCCAATACACCTCTGACCCTGAAAATACGCACAGGGAACACGCCGTTCAGGGTGCTGCACATGCACCCACTCGGACGCGCGCAGGCGCATGGCGTAACTCCCCTCGAGACAAAAGGCCGGCGTCTCCGAACCACTGCCCCGATTGACCACGACGGCATCCACCCGCGCCAGACGGGACAGGGGCTCGCGCAGGGGTCCGGCCGGCAGAAGACGACCATTGCCCCACCCTCGTCTGCCATCCACCACCACCACCTCCACGCTCCGCATCAGCTGCCGATGTTGCAAACCATCATCGCACAGAATGACATCCACCTCAGGATGTGCCCGCAACAGTGCCTGGCCCGCCGCGGCACGGGCCCGTCCCACCCAGACGGGCGCAAGGAGACGGCCTGCCATGAGCACGGGTTCGTCGCCGACTTCTTCAGGGGTCGAAGCGGGAGTGACCTCCGTCGGCATCGAGTGTCGCCCGCCATATCCGCGGCTGAGAATGCCAGGATGCCAACCACGGGCTCGCAGTGCCTGGGCCAGGGCCAGGGTCAGCGGAGTCTTTCCCGTGCCGCCCGCCGTCAGGTTGCCCACCACGAGAACGGGAATGGGTAGAACGAATGCCGAAGTCCTCCGGCGCCATCCCCGGACCCAACCATATAAACGACTCAATCCGATCAGAACAGGCATCCAGCCGGAGCGCCGCCCCTCGTACCAGAGTCCCGTGAGCCAGCGCTCCAGGCGCGCGCGCATTCAAGGCCCAGCCGGGCGTGTGCGCACCCGCAAGCGGTGAAATCCTGCACTGCGCAGGGCTTCCAGCACCGCCATCACCTGTCCATGAGGAATCCGGGCATCCGCAGCCAGAACGAGCGAGGCATCACTCTGGCTGCGCAAGGCGCGGATGGGCTGGGCAAAGGTCGTTGCCCCGGGATCAGACCCCAGATCCCTTCCATCCAGTCGCAAGTGACCGTCCGCCGCAAGCGTAATTTCATGGACACGGTCGCTCGTACGGGAACCGCCCCCCAGAGGCAATTGCAACTCCAGGCCATGTTCCTGGCGGAATTGGGTGGAAATCATAAGGAAGATGAGGACCACCAGAAGCACATCGATCATGGGAATGAGGTTGACTTCCGGTTCATCCTCCCGCCATCCCCGCCGGAAATTCATGGCTGGCGGTCTCCATGCAGTACCTCCACCAGCTTGATGGCTTGCTGTTCCATGTCACTGCTCAAACGCTCGATCCTCCCCCGGAAGAAACGGTAGAAGATCAGGGCAGGAATGGCCACGATCAGGCCAAAGGCCGTGTTATAAAGCGCCAGGGCGATGCCTTGGGAAAGGAGCGATATATCCCCGCTCGCGCCGCCGCGAAACAACACGATCAAGCCCAGCACCGTGCCCAGCAACCCCAACAGCGGACTCACCGTGGCCAGGGTACCCAACAAACCCACGGCCCGATCCATATCGACCACCACGGCACGACCGGCTTCCTCGATCGCCTCCTTCATGACCTCACGGGCATGGCGTTCATTGCGTAATCCTGCGGCCAGGACCCGAGCCAGGGGCGCCCCTTCGGACAAACGGCCAACCAGAGCAGGAGTCACACCGGAACGACCGATCTCACCCAATACCTCTTCCAGCAGACCTGGGGGAAGCACGCGTTTGGGACGCAGCACCGAAAAGCGCTCGACAATGATGGCCAGAGCCCCCACGGACACCCCTAAAAGCAGAAAACTGGGCCAGCCAGCTGCCATCAGTCCCGAATCCACCTCTTCATCTCCAAATTCGACTAAACTGCCACAGTCTAATGGATATTCCCGCGGTTGGCGACTCGGCAGAGGCGGTTGGACAGCCCTCGTCTCGTCGAGTTCCAGTAGACTGACTCGACCTCGAGGTTTTCCACAATCTCTGTGGATAACTTTGTGAACAGTGTCGGCCAAACCCCATCAACCCATTATCCTTGTTACACTTTTTTTGCATCGTAGAGTTTCTATACAGTTCCCTGTTTGGCTCGAAAACCCTTGACAAATGACCAATGACCCCGAAATCCCTATCTCGCTTGAATCATGACTTCCATTCCCAGCAACCATAGTCCTTCCGAAGCATTTTTCCGTGCTGAGGCCGATGTTTTCGAGAAAAGTTATACCGTCACCGAATTCACTCAGTGCCTCCAGACGATACTGGAAAAAACTCTGCCGGCCTGCTGGATCCATGGGGAAATTTCCAACTTTACCGAGGCCTCTTCGGGACACTGGTATTTTAATCTGAAAGAATCTCAGGCCCAGATCCGCTGCGTGATGTTTCGCTTTCGCCAGAATGGCAGCACGGTTCGTCCCGGCAACGGGATGGCAGTTCGTTTGCGGGGCACTCTTTCCTACTATGCGCCCAACGGAACCTGCCAGATTCTTGTGGATAACCTGCGCCCCGCCGGTCTGGGCGCCCTGTTCGAGGCCTTCAATCGTCTCAAGCAACAGTACGCTGCCGCAGGTCTTTTCGACCCCGAGCGCAAACGCGCCCTGCCCGTCATGCCGCGCCGGGTTGGCGTTCTGACGTCCCCGGTGGGCGCGGCCTGGCGTGATGTGCTCACCACCCTGCAACGCCGTGCCCCGCAGGTCGCCTTGATCCTCTACCCCATCCCGGTCCAGGGAGAAGGCGCTGCCCAACAGATTGCCGCACGCCTGCTGGAAGCCGGGAAGCGTGCCGAATGTGATGTGCTGATCCTATGCCGGGGGGGAGGCAGCATGGAAGACCTCTGGGCCTTCAATGAGGCCCCCGTGGTCGAGGCTCTGGTGGCATGCCCCCTCCCGGTCATCACAGGTATCGGTCATGAAACCGATTTCACTCTGGCAGATTTTGTGGCGGATCAGCGTGCCCCCACCCCCACCGCCGCTGCCGAACTGATCCACCCCGAACGACAGCACTTGCTGCACCAACTGGCTCAATTGGAAGAACGCCATTTCCTGGCTTTGCGCCGCCGGGTGGAAAAAATTGCCTTGCACCTCGATCAATACCGCTTGCGCTGGGAAAACCTCCAACGACGCTACCGGGATCGGCAAAAACAACGTCTCGCCACGCTGGCTCAACGCCTGGTTCACCCCGGTCAGCGCATCGCCTTTCAGCGCCAGACCCTGGCCGCGCTCGACCAGCGCTGGCAACAAACCCTCCGGCGCTGGTTCGAACAGCAGAACCGGCATCTGGAACGGCAGACACGCACGCTGGAGCATTTGAATCCGAGCGCCATCCTGGCGCGCGGCTATGCCCTGGTGCAGGACAGCGCCGGACACGTCATCGACGACGCAACCCGCCTGAAGCCCGGCGATCGCGTACAACTGACCCTGGCCCGCGGGACCCGCCACGCCACCATCCTGCCGGAAGCGGGCACCCCCCACTGACCGGCAGAACCTCAGTTCTCCAGAAAACGCTCCACCAAGGCACGGGCGGTTTCTTCCCACCCCGTCTGGTCCGGGTCCAGGGCCACCCGTGCCGGCCAGTTGCGCACCCAGGTCAACTGGCGGCGCGCCAGTTGACGCGTCGCGACGATACCCCGCAGACGCATTTCCGACGCACTGCCTTCCCCCTCCAGAAACTGCCAGACCTGACGGTATCCCACGGCACGTAGCGCAGGCATCCCACCCGTCAGGCGGGGGTATCGCAGACGCAGTTGACGCACTTCCTCCACCAGTCCCCGCGCCAGCATCTGGTCGAACCGGTGGGCGATACGCTCGTGCAAGGCGGCCCTCTGCCCGGGCATCAATCCCAAGGTCAGAATCCGATCCGGCAATCCGGCACGGGCCCGTTCCTGATGCCAGAATGAAAGAGGACGGCCCGTCACTTGCCAGACTTCGAGCGCCCGCTGGACGCGTTGGCGGTCGAGGGGAGCCAGACGGGCCGCCGTGACGGGATCGACACGCGCCAATTCGGCATGCAGGGCGGGCCAACCTTCCCGTTCGGCCCGTGCCTCCAGCGCAGCCCTCAGTTCGGGAGATGCGCCAGGCAGAACGGCCAGCCCCTGTTGCAGCGCCTGGAAATAGAGCATGGTCCCCCCCACCAGAAGGGGAACATGCCCGCGCGCACGAATGGCGGCGAGCAGAGGCGTGACATCGGCCACAAAACGGGCGGCCGAGTAGGGATCGTCGGGGTCCACCCAGTCCATCAGGTGATGGGGATAACGGGCCCGCGTGAGCGCATCCGGTTTCGCCGCACCGATATCCAGCCCGCGATAAACACTGGCCGAATCCACGTTCACCAGTTCCACCGGGAAATCATCCGCCAACCGACAGGCCAAGGCCGTCTTGCCACTGGCCGTCGGACCGAGCAGAAACAGGAGGGGAGGCGCGTTCAGCGACCGCGCAGAAACCATTGATCCAGTTCTGACAAGGGAATCTGGCGCCAGGTAGGACGCCCATGATTGCACTGATCGGCGCGTTCACATCGTTCCATGTCACGCAGCAATGCGTTCATCTGCGTCAGCGTGAGGGGATGATGGGCACGCACTGCACCGTGGCAGGCCATGCTGGCCAATACTTCGTGACGACGCGCTTCGAGCGCCAGACTTTGGCCCGTCTCTTCCAGATCCGCCCACACCTGGCGCAGCACCGGTTCGGGATCGACGCCGCTCAACTCTATGGGCCAACTGCGCAATACCACGGTCTGGGGCCCACGCAAGGCGAGGTCGAGACCCAGGGCAGTGAGTACGTCGCCGTGACTTTCCAGAACCGCCAACTCGCGCGCCGAAAGGGTGAAATGCGGGGGGTCCAGAAACGTTTGCCCTCCTCCAGCCACCCCATGACGAGCCTTCAGGCGTTCGTACAGGATCCGTTCATGGGCTGCGTGCATGTCAACCACCACCAACCCGGTCGCATTCTGAGCCAGAATGTAGACCCCATGCAATTGGGCCAAAGCCTGTCCCAGCGGAAAAGACGGGGACTCCGGCACATTGGAATTTTCTTCCCTGAGCCGAGGTGAGGTATCCGGGCCCTGGACGGGAGGCGAGGAGGTTGCGGCGGGGAGGATGGGGTTGCCATACAAAGCCGCATGAAAGGGATCGGGTTCGCCAAGGCGCGGGGATACCGAAATCTTGCCGGGTAACGGAGTAACGAACCGGGAGAGCGGCAGCGGCAACGGCAACTCGCCGGACACTCCTCGGGAGGACGACATCGGACCCGCCTGCACGGGCGAGGGAAGGATGTCCCCATTCACCGGAGGACGAGGCTCGACGAACCCCAGACCTCCGGGCGTCGTGCGGGTCAACGTCTTGTGGAGCGCCTGCCAGACGAAGCGAAAAACGGCTTGGCCCTCTTCAAAGCGCACTTCGGTCTTGGCAGGATGAACATTCACATCCACGCGCGTCGGGTCCACGCTCAGGAACAGTATGCCTCCCGGTTGGCGCTGACCATGCAACACGTCCTGATAGGCCTGGCGAACAGCCTGGGTCAACAACCGGTCACGCACGAAACGTCCATTGACAAAAAGGTATTGCTCGGCCCGACTGGCGGCCGTCGGGTGCAGGATCCAGCCAGACAGGTGCAACGGCCCGGCATTGTCTTCGATGGTCAGACTCTGGTTCAAAAATTCTTCACCCAGAATGCCTCGCACGCGCGCCTCCAGCGTCAGCGCCGGCCAATGGCGCAAAGCGCGTCCCTGATGCGAGAGGCGAAAGGTGACTTCAGGATGGGCCAGGGCCAAACGACGCAACAGTTCATCGCAGTGACCAAATTCCGTGCCGGTACTTTTCAGGAACTTGCGCCGCGCGGGGGTATGGCCAAACAAGTCTTCCACCACCACGCTGCACCCGATGCTGCGTGCCGCAGGGCGCGGTCCCTCGACCTGTCCCCCGGACACGGTCATGGTCGCTGCATGGGGCGCTTCCGCTACGCGCGCCGTCACCGTCACGCGCGCCACCGCCGCCATACTGGCCAGGGCTTCCCCCCGAAAACCGAGGGTGACGATGTGATTCAAAGGGTCTTCCGCCGCCAGCTTGCTGGTCGCATGGGCCTTCAGGGCAAGGGACAAGTCATCGGGATGGATGCCGTGCCCGTCATCCTCCACCTGAATGCGCCGGACCCCGCCTTCGTCCAGGAGCACGACGATGTTCCGCGCGCCGGCATCCAGGGAGTTCTCTACCAACTCCTTGAGCACGGAGGCCGGACGTTCGATCACCTCACCCGCAGCGATCTGACTGATCAGGAGCGGGGAAAGTGCCTCGATGCGCTTCATGGTGTGCTGCCGGCCAGACGCGTACGGTCCATGGCCGTCACATGCTGCCCCCAGGCACCGCTCTTGTGCAAATAGTCCTGCAAACCATGGGTAATGGCCTGGGCCAACTTCTCCTGATAAACAGGATCATTGAGATGGCGTTCCTCTTCGGGATTGGTGATGAAAGCCGTTTCCACCAGAATGGAAGGAATGTCCGGAGACTTGAGGACGGCAAAACCGGCCTGTTCCACAAAACCACGGTGCAGCACGTTGATCTGATCCAATTCACCCAGCACGGCACGGGCCATCTTGAGGCTATCGTTGATGGTGGCGGTCTGGGACAAATCAAAAAGTGTCTGGGCCAGATAGACCTGATGGGTCGGGAGAGTCATCCCGCCCATCAGGTCGGCATCGTTTTCCTGTTTGGCCAACCAGCGTGCCGCCACCGATGTCGCCCCCTTCTCGGACAGCGCAAAGACAGAGGAACCCCGTGCCTCCTGATTGATATAGGCATCGGCATGAACCGACACGAAGAGATCGGCATGCAGGCGATGCGCCTTGGCCGTCCGTTCCTGCAACGGAATGAAATAGTCTCCGTCGCGGATCAGCACGGCACTCAAACCGGGCTGGGCATCGATGGCCGCCTTGAGACGCCGGGCGATGGCCAGGGTGACATTTTTTTCGTGGGTGCCCGCTTCGCCATGCGCGCCGGGGTCTTCCCCGCCATGCCCGGCATCCACGGCAATGAGCAGGGTTCTGGGGGAATGCCTCCCCGCCTCTGCGCCCGGTCCGGTTTCAGTCCCTCGTTTTGGAACATCCGCCGGCACGAACGGGGCCACGGGCCGCGCTTCCACCACCGGAGAGGGGTCGGGAATCGCGCTCGGCGGTATGTCATTCCGCACCTGCAGCGCCGGTTTATCGAGTACGGGGGAAAGGGGATCCGGTGTCGCCGTAGCGGGATAAATATCCAGAACCAGACGGTAACCGTAGTCCCCTACCGGTTCCAACAGGGCAGAGGTCGCATTGACCGGCCCCTTGAGGTCGAAAACCACCCGTACCACGCCAGGTTTGAAATGGCCCACCCGGATCTTGCGCAGGTAGGGATCCTGGGGGCTCAATTGTGCCGCCATCTGTTCAAGAGGTTGGGTCGCTGTCACCCCCTCCAGATCGAGCACCAGACGATCGGGATTGGGGACGGAAAAAAGGTTTCCATGAATCGCCTGGGCCGCTTCGAACGTCACCCGAGTATACTCGCTCGCGGGCCACAGGCGCACTGCACGAATGCGGGTTTCCTCGCCGTGAGCCACGGGAGACAGCACGCTCGACCCCAACAGGATCAGCGCGGCAAGGAGGGGGCCAAGAGAGGTTCGAGACATTTCATTCCCTGAGCGGAAGCCTGTCGGACCTGAAGCAGACGCCCCGTCCCTACGGGCTCCAGTGTCAGAGCCAGATCGGCAGGCGGTAACCAGGCAGAAACTTTTTCGGGCCATTCCACGAAGCATAGGCTGTCGCTCCGAAAGCACTCCCGAAAGCCACTGTCCTCCAAGGATTCCGGGTTGTTGATTCGATAGAAATCAAAGTGATAACAGTATAACCTCGAAAGTTCATAAATTTCAAGCAGGGCATAGGTAGGACTGCGGATGGTTCCCGTCACACCCAGGCCGCGCAGAATTCCCCGAATGAGGGCGGTTTTACCTGCACCCAGGTCGCCGGAGAAGGTCAGAACCAGCCCTGCCTCGAGACAGGGCGCCAAGGCCATCCCCCATTCGGTGGTTGCCTCGGGATCTGCCAGATACCACTGCGCCGCCCCTTCCATCCTGTCCTCTTTCCGTTGATAATTCAGACTGTTCTCTCATTGTACCCGGTTCATGCCCTCTTTATCCGTTTTTGCCTTGCGCACGCTCCTCGAGCGCGAAGCGCACAACCTGGGCTTCAGCGCAGTGCGGGTCAGTCGCCCCACCCTGCAGACAGCCCATAAACATCTCGCCACCTGGCTGGCTGCCGGTTATCAGGGGTCCATGGCCTGGCTGGAGCAGGATCCGGAATTGCGCACCGATCCCTCTCGCCTCTGGCCGGGCACCACCTGTATTCTCACGGTCTCCCTGCCCTATCTCGGCGAGGACCTGACTTCCTGCACAGAGGCTCTGAACGACCCGACCCAAGGCGTGATCGCTCAATACGCCCTTGGACAGGATTACCACCGACGGATGCGCCGTCGCCTGCATCTGCTGGCCGAGCGTATGGAGGCGCAGTGGGGACCTTTTTCATGGCGTCCTTTCAGCGACAGCGCACCTCTGCTCGAAGTGGAGATCGCAGCCCAAGGGGGGCTGGGGTGGCGTGGTAAGCATACCTTGCTGCTGCAACGACAGGGTTCCTATTTCTTTCTTGGCGAGTTACTCTGCAACCTGCCCCTGCCCTCCGATCCTCCGGAAGAGGATCATTGCGGAACCTGCCAGACCTGTTTGACAGTCTGCCCCACTCGAGCCATCGTAGCCCCCTACCAACTGGATGCACGCCTGTGCATCGCCTACCTGACCATCGAACACCCGGGCCCCATTCCCGAACTCCTGCGCCCTTTCCTTGGCAACCGTATCTACGGCTGCGATGACTGCCAGTTGCACTGTCCCTGGAATCGCTTTGCCAACACCGCGCGGGGTGCGCGCGAGTTTCTACGCCGCAAGGAACTGGAAAACCTCAGCCTGCCCGCCCTGTTCGCCTGGAGCGCCGAGGACTTTCTGACTCGCCTGGCGGGCTCGCCCATCCGCCGCATCGGTCATGAACGCTGGTTACGCAACGTAGCCGTGGCCCTGGGCAATGGACCTGCCACCCCGGCGGCCCTGGCCGCGCTGGCCCGGCAGCGCAACCATCCCGCCGAGCTGGTGCGCGAACATGTGGAATGGGCCTGGCAGCGTTTGCAAAACGGGAACTCCCCCGTGCCGGTCCCAGTCGGAGTAGAATCGGTCATCTTGTTGCGAGACACGGACTCATGAGCATTTTTTCACGGCGGAACATCTGGATCCGTACCCTTCTTCTGGTCTGCGCCCTGGGTCGACTGTCCCCGGCGTTCGCCCTGGAAGGCATTCCCGAGACGCCGCATCCCCTTCCTGCGTCCTTGGGCGCGCTGCCCGAACCCCACACTTTTCTGATGCCCGACCAGGCCTTCAGGATTTCGGTGGACAACGGTGCCAGCCCGGGCAACCTGATTCTCTCTTTCATTCCGGCCCCCGGTTACTACCTCTACCGTGATCGCATCCATCTCCGTTTGTCCGGCGTGCCTCAGGAGGTTCCCTTGCGCTTTCCGGTTGCGGAGGCCAAACAGGACCCCAGTTTTGGTCAGGTCTGGATATACCGCCATCCCTTTCAGGTCACCGTGACCTTGCCCGGCAGTCAGCCCGTCTCCCGTTTTTCGATCAGTTTCCAGGGCTGTGCCGATCACGGCATTTGCTACCCACCCACCACCCAGGATTTTCAGCGCGATGGGACTCATTACAGCGCGCTTTCCTCGGGATCGGAAATCTCCTCCACGCCTCCTTCTGCCGACTCCGGACGCCCTGAGGACTTTGCCGGTTATCTGAAAGGCGCTCGTCCTTTCTGGGTACTGGCCAGTTTTTTTGGTTTCGGGCTTCTCCTCGCCCTGACTCCCTGTGTGTTCCCCATGATTCCGATTCTTTCCGGCATCATTGCCGGACAGGGCGCATCGGTCACCAAGACACGCGCCTTTGCCCTCTCCCTCACCTATGTGTTGGGCATGGCCCTGACCTATGCCGGGGTGGGTGTATTGGCCGGACTGACCGGAACCCTCCTGTCCAATGCCTTGCAGACCCCACCCGTCCAGATCGCCACCGCCCTGCTCTTCGTCGTGCTGGCATTGTCCATGTTTGACGTCTACCAGTTTCAGTTACCCATTCCCCTGCAAAACCAGCTCAATGGTGCCTCGGGGCACCTGCCGGGAGGGCGCTATTGGGGAGTTGGCTTCATGGGTTCTCTCTCTGCGTTGGTGATGGGGCCTTGTGTGGCCGCACCGCTGGCAGGCGGACTGATTTATATCGCCGAGACCCGCGATGTGGTGATGGGCGGACTGGCGCTCTTCACCCTGGCGTTGGGCATGGGCACCCCGCTTCTGCTCATTGGCACATCGGCGGGGGCCTTGCTGCCCCGGGCCGGTCACTGGATGAACTGGGTCAAGCGCATCTTCGGAGTCGTCCTGCTGGGGGTCGCCCTGTACACGATTCTGCCTCTGGTCCGAACTGCCCCGGTCACCACGAACCTGAACTTCGTGCCCGTCTCCACGGTGGCCCAACTGAATCAGCAGTTACTTCGGGCGTCCAGCCAGCACCGTCCCGTCATGGTGGACTTCTACGCCGACTGGTGCACTTCCTGCGTCGAATGGGAGCGTACCGTTCTGTCTCGCCCCAAGGTCCAGGCCGCCCTGCAACCTTTCACATTGGTGCGCGTGGACGTCACTCATAACCGTGCGGAAGATCGGGCCTTGCTGGCACATTTTGGGCTCTTTGGCCCGCCCGGCACGCTCTTTTTCGATCCCACCGGGCGGGAACTGGAAAACCAGCGTCTGGCTGGCTATGTTCCCGAAGATACGTTCCTGGGGTATCTGGACCGGGTCACCCGTTGAATCCGCCCGGATGTGTCAATCCAGGCGAATGAAATGCGTCCGGTAATGGCGCAACTCGTCGATGGATTCGAGAATATCCGCCAACGCCTCGTGTTTGCCGGATTTTTTGAAGGCACTATAGACCGCCGGCTTCCAGCGTTTGGACAATTCCTTGAGGGTGCTCACATCCAGATTGCGATAATGAAAATACTGCTCCAGGCGAGGCAGATAATTGGCCATGAAACGGCGGTCCTGGCATACCGAATTACCACACATGGGCGATTCTCCAGCGGGTACATGCGCCTTGAGAAACTCGAGCAATTGCTCCTCTGCTGCCATTTCGGTCAGGGTCGAGGCACGAATACGATCGATGAGCCCAGAACGTTGGTGAGTTCCCTTGTTCCAGTCATCCATACCCTCCAGTACCTGATCGGGTTGGTGAATCACCAGGACCGGCCCTTCCGCCACTATCTCCAGTGCATTGTTGGTGACCACCAGTGCCACCTCGATGACACGGTCGCGCATCGGGTCCAACCCGGTCATTTCCATGTCCACCCAGACCAGATGGTTTTTATCCTGTGCCATAATCCTTCCTTTTGAGTTGATCGATGCCCCACTTGCCTCCCGACCGTGACGCCCGTTGCATGATACACCGGACACTCTTCCTGTGAGTACCTCTTCCCTGTCGGGATGGGTGCGCGGGGTCTTTGGCCACCATTACGAAGTGGTGGATGACCAAGCGTGCACGTGGAGCTGTATCCGACGCGGCAAGCAACATGATGTCGCCTGCGCTGACCGGGTTCGCTTCACGCCCACCAGCGTCACCCAGGGGGTGATAGAAGAAATTGAACCGCGCGCCACCCTGTTCTGGCGTGCCGATAGCAAACGAGAAAAATTTTTGGCCGCCAACGTGGATCAGGTACTCATCGTCTCGGCGGGCGAACCCACCCCGTACCCGGATCTGATCTCTCGGTGTCTGGTGGCCGCCGAAGCCAATCGGGTCGACGTCTGCCTGCTCCTCAACAAAACCGATCTGGGTCCAGCCACGGCGGCTTGGCGTACCACACTGTCCCATTTTGAATCCCTCGGCTATCCCCTGCTGGAAATCTCCGCACTGGCCACGGTGGACCAACTCCGCCCTGCCGTGGCTGGACGCCATACCCTGCTGGTGGGGCAATCGGGGATGGGCAAATCGACCCTGCTCAACGCCCTCATCCCCGAGGCTCAGGCCACCACTCAGCGCATCTCCCTGGCCCTGGATTCGGGCCGGCACACCACCACCGCCATCCGTGCCTATCCCTTACCCGAGGGTGGCTGGCTGATCGACAGCCCCGGCGTCCAATCCTTTGGCCTGACCTATCTCGACCCCGCCGACCTGGTGGCGTTTTTCCCGGAGTTTTCCCCCTTGCAAGGGCAGTGTCGTTTTCCCGATTGCCATCATCGTCAGGAGCCAGACTGTGCCCTGCGGGACTATGTTGCCGGGTATCCTATGCGCGCCCTGCGCCTTGCCACCTTGCTGACGCTCCAACAGGAAAACGCCCCCCGTCACTCAATGCCCTCCCAACAACGCCGTCGCCAACCCCGCACCCACCCCCCAGAGGACGACGGCTCGCCAGATTAGCCCCTCGGCACTGGTCAACTGATCCGCTTCAAGGGCATCAAATGGCCCATTTTCCCCGTTGGTCTGTCCCAATCCCAGAGCCCCATGCACCACTGCCCGCAATAATTCCCGACTGGACAGAGGCAAACGCTCTGGGTCACGCCAGGCATACAGCGCTTCTTCGAAGTCACCGACCAGGGCAAAGGTCAGCGCGAGCAGGCGAGTCGGAATCCAGTCCAGCCATGCCTGGATGCGCCGGTAAAAAAGCCCTTCCGGTTCCGCCTCGACCAGCAGAACTGTGCCGCAGTACAGCAGGGGCCCCCATCCGCCGGGCAGTAAAAAGAACCAGAACAGGGGGGCAAAAAAATGTCGGTAACTGCTCAGGATGCCTTCATCGAGCGCCGCACGAACGGACGGATCCGACTCGGCATGCGTTCGTATCTGCTCCCTTCTCAGGCGCAGATGAGCCAAGGGCCCACGCAGATCGATCCCCAACGCCAACACCAGCAAGGGCACCACTGCCCCCAGATGAAGCCGTTCCAACCCGCTTTGTATTCCCGTCATCAACAGAAGAGGAACACCCACGACCCCCAGCCAACGCACTGCGCCAGCCCCGGGCATGCGTGCGGACAGAAAGAGACGCCAGCGCGTCAGAAGGGCCGCGCCCAAAGCCCCCCATGCCTGTGGACGCCAGGGTTCCAACATCAGTACCAACACCAGAAATCCGACTTTCATTGAGTTCTCTAAGTTTTATTCCACCCACGGGGCCCTATCATATCAGAACAAAAAAAGGACCTTCCTCAAGAAGGTCCCGGCGATCCTACCTGCTTTCCAGAAAGCAGGTTTGTGTTCAGACGACCTTGCGTGCGCTCCAGATCTTTTTCTTGCACTTGCCCCCGCCAAGAGGAACCAGTCCGATGGCAAAAATCTCCACCGTATCCCCCTCGCAGATCTCTTCACGCATCAGAGCCCGTTGCAGGTCGGTCCCCGTGTGACGCACGGTTTGTACTTCATCCTGCACCTCCGCAAAAAAGATGCGGGATTTGCGTCCCGAAGGATCCATGCGTTCTACAAACCCGGTACGTTTCAACAGCCCCCGAAACTTGCGTACCTCCGGTGCCTTGACCAGATTGGGATAGACCTTTTCCGTACGGGCCAGCGGCCTCTTGCGCTGGGCATCGGCCGCGCGCACATCCGCCAAGGTCATTTCCACCACCCGCCGACGTTTTTGCACCTCACTCAGGGGCGGATCCTGCACGGCTACCTCAGGCAGCATTTGCCACGGCCGTTTTTGCAGCAAACCATCCGGGACTTCCGCATCTACCAGAGCCTGTGCCTCGCCCACCGTCTGGTCGAGCAGACGCAACAACCCCTGGTCCTGCAGGGAAGCAAAAGCCAGGGTCACCTCCCCCAGTTCGATTCTTCCCCACGGCCGGGTCGGCAAATTCCCCTGATGGGGAAGAGATTGCATTTGTACCACTGCGGCTCCTGCACGCAAACGCAAGCGCCGTTCCACCTGAATCCCGTAGCGCCGCCGCAACTTGGTGTAATCCAGCCACAAGGAACGGACCACCCGCCCCGTTTCAGGGTAACACCGACACACCACGCTGTACCCATCCCCATAACGGATGAGCGGTTGTCCCAAATGCACTCCCAACGTCCCCACATCTTCAGGGTGCGGTGCCGGCAAAGCGGGCGGAGAGTCGGTGACCCCTTCCGTTTCAGTCACGCTCCTTTCCTGGTTTTCGCAGGCCAGTTGAGCCAGATGAGCCACCCCTTGCCCGCCCCTATGCCATCCACGCATTGCCGCCAACCCTCCCAGATACCCCGTTCGCAACAATCCTGTCAACACACGAATCGCCATGTTCATGATGAGGCCCCCATAAAAAAAACCGGAGGCACCCTGACCCGCCCGATGGCGCATCACGACACCATCCGGTGGTTCATTGACATGATGAATCAACCATCGATCCACCACGGCACCCCACAAGGGTTCGAGAACGCAGTCCTCTATGCGCTTCCAGTCTAGTCCCACGGGCCACCCAGACCTGCTCGAACATTGAAAATATCTACCTCTTCTCGGACTGCGTTACAATCCGATGTTTCACTCTGTGGAGAAAGCCATGGACATTCAGACCGTCGATCAGCAGTACCAACAATTACAAATACAAAGTCAACAGGTGGCCCAACAATTGCAGGGTCTGGCAGGCAAGATGCAAAGTGCCGCCCAGAACGGACATCCGGAAGCGCGGGAATGGCTCCTCGACCTGCGTGAAGTGGCCCTTGCCATTCAAGGCCAGCAGCAGCAGATGGGCAATACCCTACAAGCCATCCACGCCCTGTGGCAAAACCAGGCTCAACAGATGATGCCGACTCTGGCCCCCGGCGGTTACCCCAGCGCCAATTATGCTCAACCTGGCATGAATGCCCCCCAGCAGGGTGGGTTGTTCGGTGTTCTGGGAGGGTTTCTCAACTCGGGCTTTGGACGCGCCATGGAAATGGGTGCGGGCATTGGATTGGGAGAAGACCTGATCAACAAGATTCTCTAGATTCCAGCACGACCGTCCCGTCGGCCCGAGGCAGACCAGGTCGGCGGATCGGTGCGCCTGTCCATGCCCTTGCTGCCAGCACCCCTGACCTTGCGGAACGGGGTTCCCTACTCCGAAACCTACGCGGATGTGTACCATTCCCAGGCAGGCGCCGTGGCCCAATGCCGCGCGGTCTTCCTGACGGGCAATGGTCTACCGGAACGCTGGCAGGGACGAGAGTCCTTCCAGATCCTGGAAACCGGCTTCGGGCTCGGGCTCAACTTTCTGACCACCTGGCACGAATGGCGTCGTATGGGCAGCGCAGCCCCGCGTTTGCACTTCGTCTCCCTTGAACATGCGCCCCTCACCCGCACGGATCTGAGCAGCGCACTCTCGGCTTACCCCGAACTGGCGCAGGAAATCCAGAGCCTGCTCAGTGCCTGGCCGCCCCTCACCCGAGGAATACACCGACTCCATTTTGATGCGGGCAGGGTCACCCTCCACCTGGCGCTGGGCGACATGGCCGACCTTCTCCCCCAACTCACCCTGGCTGCCGATGCTGTGTATCTGGATGGATTTTCGCCTCGCACCAACCCGGTCCCCTGGAGCGACCCCGTCCTGCGCCAGATTGCTCGCCTGTGTCGACATGGCGCCACCCTGGCCACCTGGTGTGTGGCCGGGCACGTACGCCGCACTCTCGAACGCCATGGCTTTCATACCACTCGGGCGCCCGGCTTCGGAACCAAGCGGGAACGCCTCAGCGCTTGCTATGACCGCATTCCCGAAGACGCCTGGCGCAAGATCGTGCAACGTCTGGAACAACCCGCGCTTCAGGCCACCCTGAAGTCTCCCCCCCAACGCCATGCGTTGGTCATTGGGGCTGGCCTGGCCGGTTGTCTGGTGAGTGCCGCACTGGGTGCACGGGGCTGGCACATCGACTTGTGCGAGAGTCGGAGCGGACCGGCGCAGGAAGCCTCGGGCAATCCCGCCGGCATCCTGCGCCCCTTTCCCAGCCTGGATGACAACCGTGCTGCCCGTTTGGCCCGGGCGGGTTTCCTGACCACCCTGCACTGGCTGGAGCATCTGAAAGGAAAAACGGAAGTCCTCCCCCATGGCCTGAATGGCGTCCTGCGCATCGCCCAGGATGCCATGGAAGCCGCCCATCTGTTCAGCCTGACCACGGCTCCAGGGAATGCCGAAGAATTACTCTGCTGGATGACGCGCGTCGAGGCGGAACGTCTCGGTCAGTGTACTGCCCCTTGGGGTGCACTGTTTTATCCCCACGCCGGCTGGCTGGATCCCGGGCAATTCTGTCGTGCCGCGCTGGCCCAGACCTCACACCTCACGATGCATTGGGGGCACCCCGTGATTCTTCGGCCCGTCCCGACCGGTTGGGAAGCCCGCACTCTGGCAGGGGACCTGCTGGCGCAAGCCCCCATCGCCATCCTGGCCTGCGGGGCTCACCCCCTTCCCCTGAGCAATGCCCCCCTCTGGCCGCGTCAACGCTTGCGGGGCCAGATCACCCAGATCGAGCATTCTCCCGTCCCCGCAGGAACTCCGGTCCTCTGTGGGTCCGGCTATGTGATTCCAGACGCCCCTGGGGGCCCCTGTCTGGGTGCGACCTATGACCACGGCACAGACACCGCTCCTCGCCCCGCTGACCGTGCGGAGAACCTGCAACGCCTGACGGCACTGGGGTTGAACAACGGAACAGAACACTCGGTGGTGCAGGAACGGGTCGCCTTTCGCAGCGTCAGCCGTGACCGCCTCCCCATCATCGGTCCCGTGCCTGGAGCCGAGGGACTCTTCGCTCTCA
>JAJZFH010000052.1 GCA_021805445.1 Pseudomonadota bacterium | reverse complement strand
ACACTCGATTTGGCACCGAGATCAAAACGAGGGATCATGGCCTGGACATACGCCCGGGCATGGCGCAACCCGTTGTCAGAGTAGGAAGAAAAATAGGCGTAGTCGCCAAAGAGTGCTTCGGGAGATTCAAACGCCTCCACCTGTACCAACCAGCAGTTGTCGCAGACGCGGGCGTGCAGCGGATAGTAGGGCTCCATCCGATGCAAACCACCTTCATCCAGATAGGCATTGGACAGTGGCGACATGCCCAGATCGGCAAAAGTGAGGGTCAAATGCGCGCCGCAAAAACGGCAATGGCATTCACTCATGACCCTCAACCTTCAGTGCCAGATAGTGTTCAATTTGCCGTTCAGTCATTGCGCGTATTCGAGTGGAGTCAGCGGGATCGTCATAGTAAGCACGATACCAATCCACGCTCCAGGCCAGCGCCGTTTCCAGTGGCAGTCGCGGTTGCCACCCCAGCGCCCGTCGAGTCTTGGAGGCATCCAGCTTGAGCCAGTGCGCTTCGTGCGGCGCATGCGATCGAGTATCGTCTTGCGCTGTCAATGTGCGACTGCCCTGCCCCCACAAATGAAATACGCGATCGACCACTTTGGCTACCGGCCAGGCGCTGTCGTCATCGGGACCAAAATTCCACGCCGCCGCATACTGTCCATCCCCGGTGCACAGTTGGCGAGCCAGGGTCAAGTAGCCCGCCAGGGGTTCCAGCACATGCTGCCAGGGCCGAATTGCATCAGGATGACGAATGGCCACAGGTTGGCCTGCAACCAAGGCACGCACCACATCGGGCAACAACCGGTCTTCAGCCCAGTCCCCGCCCCCGATGACATTGCCGGCACGAGCCGTGGCCACCGCAATGCCTGCAGTTGCGAGAAACGATTTGCGCCAGGACTGTACTGCCAGTTCGACGCATGCCTTGCTACTGGAATAGGGGTCATGGCCACCCAGCGTATCGTCTTCGCGATAGCCCCGTGCCCATTCCTGATTGTCGTAACATTTGTCGCTGGTCACCACCAGCACCGCCCTGACTGTCGGGCAATGGCGCACCGCCTCCAGCAGGTTGACCGTACCCATGACATTGGTGGCGTAGGTCTCTGTCGGCGCGGCATAGCCCCGTCGTACCAAAGCCTGAGCCGCCATATGGATCACCACTTCGGAATGACTGTCCTGCATTGCTGTCGTCAGGGCTGTATCATCCCGCAAGTCATCCAGCCTTGAATCCAGCACCTGATCAACCCCAGCCGCAGCAAACAGACTGGGGGTCGTATCCGTAGCCAGAGCATATCCCGTGACCTGTGCACCCAGACGATGCAGCAACAGTGCCAGCCAGCCTCCCTTGAAACCGGTGTGACCCGTCAGGAACACCCGACGATCGCGCCAGAACGAGAACTCGTTCACCAGGCTTTCCAAGGAGCCTTGCCGCTTTGCCACAGGGATTCCAGGTAATTTCGATCGCGCAGAGTGTCCATGGATTGCCAGAAACCCTGGTGCGGATAAGCTTGCAACTGGCCTTCTGCAGCCAGGTTTTCAAGTGGCTCACGTTCCCAAGGGGTATCGTCCCCCGCAATATAGTCCAATACCCGCGGTGACAATACGAAAAAACCTCCATTGATCCAGCCACCATCCCCTTCAGGTTTTTCCAGAAAGCCAGTCACGGACTGATCTTCTGCAAGACGCAGCACGCCGTAGCGCCCTGGCGGCTGCACTGCAGTCACCGTGGCCAAGCGGCCGTGGGTACGATGGAAATGGGTCAATGCACCCACATTGACATCCGCGATCCCATCCCCGTAAGTAAAACAGAAATCCTTGTCCTCCAGGTAGGGTCGCACACGCCGCAATCGTCCGCCGGTCATGCTGTCCTCGCCCGTATCCACCAGAGTCACGCGCCAGGGTTCGGCGTGATTCTGGTGAATCTCCATGCGATTGCTGGCCATGTCAAAACTGACATCGGACATGTGCAGGAAATAGTTGGCAAAATATTCCTTGATCAGATAGCCCCTGTAACCCAGACAGATGACGAAATCTTGTATGCCATGTGCCGAATAGATCTTCATGATGTGCCACAAAAGGGGTCGTCCCCCAATCTCGACCATGGGCTTGGGCTTAAGTACGCTTTCTTCGCTGATGCGTGTCCCCAGCCCGCCCGCCAGAATGACTGCTTTCATGGTCGGCCCATCATTTCATCATCCCTCTGGATCAACGGTCAGCCCTCATATTTTAGCGTTGATGATACAACTTGCCGTCACGCAGGTCGATACAAATGTCCGTCAGGCGCAACGGTGATGAGCAACTTGTCCTCGAATGCCTTGTCGATCTGCAGTCGCAATCGAGCACCGTCAGCGGCAGCGCGGCCCTCGCCCTCAAGCCGACGCAGGTACTCGTGAACGGCCGTCTTGGGATTGTTGCCGCAGCCCCAAGGCCGGTCAGGGAAAGTACCGTCCGGCATGTTGTCAATGATGGTATCAAAGACACAGCAATAACTGCCCTTTGATACCATCGGGGCATAGGCCTCGAGTTCAGCCAACACATGATCGTGTGTGTGGTTGGAGTCGAGGCACACCAATACGCGCTCGTGTCTTTCGGCAATTTCTCGCACCCGATCAACCACATCCCCCGCCACCGACGAACCCTGGATCATGTCGATGCGGTGCGACATTGGGTGCGCTTCAATTGCCACCCGGTTGTGCTGGCGGATATCGATATCAACCCCAAGGACACGACGCTTCGTGGCGCGGAAATCAAACGTGGTGCCTGCTTCCACCGCGTCAGCGTAGTCGAGCATTGCGAGCATCGACGCGCCAAATATGAGCGAACCACCATGCGCAATGCCGGTCTCGATGATGAGGTCTGGCTTGACCTGCCAGATGATCTCCTGCATGGCAACAACGTCGATCGGCGTCTGGATAATCGGGCGCCCAAGCCAACTGAAATTGTACATGTAGCGTTGCTCGAACGCACGGTGCAACCAGTGCAAAGATTGCTCGCGCCAACTCTCGTCGGCAGCATACTTCGAGATGTTATCTCGACGCTCCTGTTCAAAGACCGCAATGGGTTCATTTGGAAGGTGATTCATGGATGCTTGTCCCGGGTATGACGAATGAGTGAATGGGCAATCAGGTGCTCCAGTTCGTCCGACAACTGCCGTGGGCAAAAGCCAAACTCGCTGGTGATACGGGCAATATCGATTCGCGGCATGGAACGATGTGATGCGTCGTCAGCAAATGTAATAACCCTCGAGGACTTCTCCGCCAGTACCCGTGCGAATTCTGCGTGACCGACCTGAACACCGCTGGCTACATTATAGATTCTGTGATTCCCTCCGAGCGCGATACGCTCCAGTAACCAACACACATCCTCAAGCGCCACATAGTCCTTGGACGAGGTTGGCGCCTCTCGGATCAGCAACTCTCGGCCATGCGTCATGTCATCAAGCAGTGAGCCAAGAAAGGTCTCCTTGGTCTGACCGGAGCCATAGACATTGGCCAAGCGGGCTACACGAACGTGCCGCGAAATTTGTGTCAAACAGACCGCTTCGCCAGTCAACTTGCTCAGATTGTAGATGCCATCGGCATCCGGGACCACCATGAGTGGCGCGTCCTCGCGCGCAGGTTCAGTGGCTAGCCCAGCGTAAACACGGGTACTCGACAAATACAGCCAAGAGTCGAACAGGGTCGTACACAGCAGGCGAACAAGCAGGCAGACATGTGCATTTACAGTATCGAATGGCCGGGCGCGGAAGTCTGCCGTAAGACCAATCGCGTAGATCACGTGACCGAGTTCGCGGTCGATCGCATCCGTTGCGTCGCGTGTCGGTACGAATACCTCATGCCCCTGTCGGCGCAAGTGGTCACATAGGGCGCTGCCAACGAATCCATGACCCCCAAAGACTGTGAACTTCATTCGCGCCATCCCAACAATTGCAGTGGGTTGCCAGCCTGAACGCTGTAAGCGGGAATCTCCCCACGCACCAGCGACATCGCACCAATGACACAGCCACGGCGCAGAATGGCACCATCCAGCAGCACACATCCGGCACCGATCCAGACATCGTCCTCGATCACGATGCCGCCTCTGCTCCGCTTGAACCGTTGCTCTCGGATCAGCTGATCCCTGCTGCGATACTCGTGGTTGACTGGCGCGAGCACACAGTTCGCGGCGATGGCAACATGATTGCCTATCGTGATGCCGTTGCCGCTGTAGAGCACACAGCCCGAATTGATGATCGTGTGGCTCCCAATGAGAACATCCCCCGTACCACCGACCGGCTTTATTTTTACAAAACTGTCGATCACCGAGTGGGGTCCCACGACGATGCGCGAGCCGAACACGCTCTCCTCGATGTCTGCCCGTGGCGAGATCTCCGCACTCTTGTCAATTATGGACGGCATGGCGCTATCCGATAGCCGAGCCGCCGACACCAGGCCCTGACTGCGTTGCAATGATCCCTGTTGCGTCGAGGTCAAGAAATATGCGCTCTGGTGAATGGTGGCGATTCATCGTGTAATCCCTGACGGTTCCCCCCTCATGGGTTCAGTTCTTGGCCCAATTTGCAAACATCATCCGGTAAGCCACTTCCACTTTGCGTGCAAAGCCCGGCTCGTCCATCGAGGAACTGGCCTCCATTTCGCTGCGCAGCCCGGTTCTCAACGCAGCCAGCCCTGGCAAGTCAGAAGCCAGGGCAGCCGCCTTGTCCACATAGTCCGCTTCACTCTGGGCAATCCACTCCGGGTGTCCCACACCCTTGAGAATTGAACTGCCCAAGCGCCCCACGCTGGGCCGACTCGCCAGTGTCACATAGGGCACGCCCATATACAGCGTTTCAAACAGCGTTGTTCCGCTGTTGTGGGGAAAGCAGTCCAGACCAATATCGACCCGTCGCAACACATCCCATGGCGGGGTATGGCACCCAATCTCCAGCCGATCCTGACCGACCCCATAAATTGCAAACTGCTTCACCAGGTTCGCCTGCATGACCGGATCCTGAAAATCCGTGCTGTCCACCACCAGCAGGGCGTTGTCCACACGCTTGAGAATCTCCGCCCAAACCCGAACCACCCGGTGATTGATCCGCACTGCCCGCGATAACGTACCAAAGGTAACAAACCCTTGCGTCAGGGCCGGTAAAGACGAAACCGGCCCCATCCCTTCGGCCGGACGGTAGGCATACCCTGGCGTTTCCAGCCGCCACGGCTTCTCTGAAAACAAGCTTTCGCTCCCCGCTGGTGCACTGGTGTCATCCGTTAACAGGTAATCTACCGCCGTCAGCCCCGTAGTGTAGCCGTAACCCAGCCACGAGACCAGGATCGGTGCTGGCTTGCGCGCAAACACCCCCAGTCGGTTAAACCCGGTGTGTCCCGCCAAGTCCACCAGAATGTCGATGCCCTCTGCGCGGATGCGCTCGGCCAGCACGTCATCGGTCAGGCTACGGGTGAAAATCCAATGGTCCGCGTAGCCTCGGTAACGGGCTGTTACCGCGTCTTCCCGCACCTCCTCGGAGTAGGCATAAACTTCGACTTTCTGCTTATCGTGATGCGCCAGCAAAGGCTCCAGAAAATGGCGCATCGAATGGTGCTTGAAATCCGGGGAAACGTATCCGATCTTTAGTCGTCGTGCCATATTCCGGTCATTGGCATGAGTGCGCCAGGTGTTCCGATGGGGGATGCCAAAACGGGCGTCGTATTCCCGATAGGCTGCAAAGATCTCTTCTGCGCTCTTGTCCGGGTGGTAGTTCAGGGCAAACAGCAGATTGCCGAAAGCATCTTCGTAATCCGGCTCGAGCGCCAGCGCCCGACGGCAACTGGACTCAGCCTCATCCAACCTGCCCTGCTGCTGGAGAATCGCGCCCAGATTGCCATGCGCCTTGGGATAATCCGGCTCGATCGCCAGCGCCCGGCGGTAGCTGGCCTCCGCCTCGGTGAGCCGCCCAAGACCTCTCAGGGCATTGCCCAGGTTATTGTGTGCTTCAGCGTATTCGGGCTCGAGCGCCAGCGCCCGACGATACCTCGCCACCGCGTCCTCCCGTCGCCCGAGGTCTTGCAGAACAATGCCCAGATTGCTATGCATCTTGGCGCAATCCGGCTTGATCGCCAGCGCGTTGCAATGGCTTTCCACCGCGTCATCCAGTCGCCCAAGGTCTTGCAGAACAATGCCCAGATTGCTATGCGCCTCAGCGTAATCCGGCTTGATCGCCAGCGCCCGACGATAACTTGCCACCGCGTCATCCAG
>JAJZFH010000007.1 GCA_021805445.1 Pseudomonadota bacterium | reverse complement strand
TGGTGGAGGCGGCGGGAATCGAACCCGCGTCCGTCAGTCCTCTACAAGCAGATCTACATACTTAGTCAGGCTCTTTGGATTTAATCCGCACGACGTCAACCGACGAACTTCGCTTGGACGATCTCCCTTGAGTTTAGGAACCGATGAAGGAGCCCCATCAGGTTACGAGTCTCTGTAAATGACCCTGCCATCCGGTTTCCCGAACTCCCACCCAGAGACCAGTGGGTGCAGGGCCTGGCCGTCAAGCGGCCAGGGCGTAGTTGTCGTCGTTGGCAACTATATGGTTTCCAGATGGATTTACGAGGTCACTGGTCCTCGGTATGCACTGCATTGCTTTGCAACCGCCGTCGAAGCCAGGTCGCCCCCAGTCTCGAACGTGGTATTATGCCACATCTGCTGTATTCATGAAATGTGTTGTTGGAGTGATGAAATTAATGACATTTGAATCCTTGGGGCTTTCTCCAGAATTACTGCGGGCGATTACGGACGAAGGGTATACGACCCCCACCCCGGTTCAAGTTCAGGCCATCCCTTTGGTGTTGGCCGGGCAGGATGTACAGGCGGCCGCTCAAACCGGCACAGGGAAGACGGCGGGGTTCACCTTGCCCATTTTGCATCGTCTCCAACCCATGGCCAGTTCCAGTCCTTCGCCGGCGCGCCATCCCATTCGCTGTCTGGTTCTGACGCCAACGCGCGAGTTGGCGGCCCAGGTGCAGGAAAGCGTCAAAACCTATGGGCGCTACCTGGCGTTACGCAGTACGGTGATCTATGGAGGGGTGGCCATGCCTCCCCAGGTCAAGGCACTGCAGGCGGGCGTGGAGATCGTGGTGGCGACTCCGGGACGCTTGCTGGATCATGTCCAGCAAAAAACCATCAATCTGTCTCAAGTGGAAATTCTGGTACTGGATGAAGCGGATCGGATGCTGGATATGGGCTTCATCCCGGATATCCGACGGATCATTGCCTTGTTGCCGGCACGTCGGCAAAACTTGCTGTTTTCTGCGACGTTTTCCGAAGATATCAAGAAGTTGTCCAACGGGATCCTGAATAACCCGGCAACCGTGGAAGTGGCGCGGTCCAATACCACGGCGGAGGGCATCACCCAACTCATCTATCCGGTGGAAGCGGAGCGTAAACGGGCGCTGTTGTCTCATTTGATTCGAACGCTGCCCATCCCTCAGGCCATCGTATTCACGCGTACCAAGCATGGGGCCAATCGTTTGTGTGCCCAACTGGAAAAAGAGCAGATTCCTGCGGCAGCCATTCATAGCGACAAAACCCAGTCCCATCGTACGCGTAGCCTGGAACAGTTCAAGGCAGGAGAAGTCTCCATTCTTGTGGCCACGGACATTGCGGCGCGGGGATTGGACATAGATCAATTGCCCTTTGTCGTCAATTTTGAACTGCCTCATGTGCCGGAGGATTATGTGCATCGCATTGGTCGGACCGGCCGGGCGGGCAGTCAAGGTTGTGCCATTTCTCTGGTCAGTCCGGAGGAAAGTCGTGAACGGCAGGCTATCGAGACGTTGATCAAGCAGACCATTCGCGAAGAATTCCCTGTGAATTTTGAGGTTATCGAACCCGTGCAGCGCGCTGTGGAACGGCGTCCTCTCCGGGAAGCCGATGGTCGTTCGCGGGCTGATCGTCGTCATGTCACGCGCCAGCCAGAAGAGGCGGCTATGCCGGAGAAAGTCATCGGTGAACCCAAGGGTCCCCGTCCGGTTCCAGAGCCTCTACGGTCGGTGTATTCGCATCATCACTTCAGTCGTCCACCCCTGGGCTCGTCTGGCATCAAGAAGCATCGTGAAATTCCTGCCTTGTTGGGAGGTTTGCTGAAGAAATCGCCGTGAGCATGGAATTCTGTCGACGCGAATCAAAAACCGGGGCATGGGTATTGACCCTGCACATTCAACCGGGTGCCAGCCGAACCGAAGTGGTCGGAAAGCACGGGGACGCCCTCAAGATTCGTTTGGCCGCCCCGCCTGTGGACGGACGGGCCAACCAGGTTCTTCGTCGTTTTCTGGCAGAGCAGTTTCAACTTTCTCTGGATGCTGTGGAATTGCGTGGCGGCTTGACCGGAAGGCATAAACGGGTGGCCCTGTACGGCTTGGGCATGGTTGATCCAATGAAAATATTATATTCTGATTCATAGTATTACGTTATGAGTTTCCTTAATTTTCGATATCCTGACACCCATCGATTCCCTCTGGAGAACTGATTCATCCCATGGACAAATCAGAAATCCCCAGTGAGTTGGAGATCGGTCAGGCTCTACGTCAATGGTTGCCGGAATCGGCCATCCTGACGACACCCGAGTCCAAACGCCCCTATGAAACCGATGGGTTATCGGCCTACCGACAGATGCCCCATGTGGTCGTGCTGCCTGCCACGGAAAAGGAAGTACAGGCCGTTCTGCGCTATTGCCACGCCCAATGTATTCCGGTGGTTGCGCGCGGGGCGGGGACAGGGCTTTCGGGAGGGGCTTTGCCCCACGAACGCGGGGTTCTACTTTCGTTGGCACGACTCAGGAATATCGTGCAGGTCGACCCTCTGGCACGAACGGTACGGGTTCAGCCCGGCGTACGCAACCTGGCTATTACCCAAGCGGTAGATGCTCATGGACTTTATTATGCGCCTGATCCTTCCTCTCAAATTGCCTGCAGTATCGGGGGTAATGTCGCCGAAAATTCGGGCGGGGTACATTGCCTGAAATACGGTTTGACGCTGCATAATATTCTGCGTCTCCGGGTTCTGACCATGACGGGGGAGGTGGTGGAAATCGGTTCGGAAGCCCCCGATAGTGCAGGGTTCGACTTCATGGCTCTGCTGACAGGGAGTGAGGGATTGCTGGCGATCGTTACGGAAGTGACTGTGAAAGTTATTCCCAAGCCAAGGGTTTCAAAGGTGATCATGGCATCATTCGATACGGTGGAGCAGGCTGGCGATGCCGTGGCGCGCATGATTGCGGCGGGGATCATTCCGGCCGGACTGGAAATGATGGATTCATTGGCCACTCGTGCGGCAGAGGATTTCGTTCATGCGGGCTATCCGGTTGAAGCGGCCGCCGTGCTGCTCTGCGAATCCGATGGGATGCCGGAAGTGGTCGAGGACGAACTGGCGCGCATGAAAACCATTCTCGAGGAAAATGGGGCAACGGAACTCAGAGTTGCCCGGGACGAAGCAGAACGATTGCGCTTCTGGGCCGGGCGCAAGGCCGCTTTTCCGGCAGTGGGACGTTTGGCTCCAGATTACTACTGTATCGACGGGACCATCCCGCGTCGTCGCCTGGGTGAAGTATTGCGCCGGATCGCCGATTGGTCCCTGGAATACGGGCTTGAAGTGGCGAATGTGTTTCATGCAGGGGACGGTAACCTGCATCCTCTCATCCTGTACGATGCAGGGATTCCCGGCCAATTTCATAAAACGGAAGAGTTGGCGGGACGGATTCTGGAACTCTGCGTGGAAGTCGGAGGAACCATCACGGGAGAGCATGGCGTGGGCGTGGAAAAAATCAATCAGATGTGCGTTCAGTTTGGAGAGGATGAAATAGCGGTGTTTCATGGAATCAAGGCGGCTTTCGATCCGGAGGGATTATTGAATCCCGGCAAAGCGATTCCGACCTTGCAGCGGTGTGCCGAAGGGGGGCGGATGCATGTCCACCACAACCAGTTGCCCCATCCTGAACTCTCCCGGTTCTGATCATGCACGGCGAGTTGGAACCCCTTTGTGCACAGGTTCGGCAGGCCTATGAAGCCAAACGGCCCCTGCGCATCCGCGGGGGCGGTAGCAAATCCTTCCTGGTATGCTCCGTTGCCCCCGAGGTGCTGGATCTGCGTCTGTATACCGGGATCGTGGAGTATGAACCGAGTGAATTGGTCGTCACGGTACGTGCCGGAACTCTCCTGATTACGCTGGAACGCTTGCTCGAGGAAAACGGCCAGATGCTGGCCTTCGAACCCCCTCATCTCGGACTGCAGGCCACGGTGGGCGGGATGGTGGCTGCAGGATTGTCAGGCCCGCGCCGCATGGCCCAGGGAGCCGTCAGGGATTTTGTGCTGGGCGTTCGTATGATCGATGGTCAGGGGCGAGATTTGTCCTTTGGGGGACGCGTTATCAAGAATGTGGCGGGTTTTGATGTTTCTCGCCTGATGGTGGGGGCCTGGGGTGCTCTGGGCGTATTGACGGAGGTGACCTTGAAGGTCATCCCCCGCGCTTCCTCTCAACTGACTTTGGAGTGGAGTCTCTCAGAGGCCCAGGCCTTGCAACGGATGAATGAATGGGCAGGGCAGCCCTGGCCGATTACGGCATCCAGTTACTTTCAGGGGCGCTTGCGCGTGCGTCTGGAAGGCCCACGCAAGGCGCTGGAGTCCGCCGCAGTTCACTTGGGAGGGAAAGAAGTCCTGGAAGGGAAAGGGTGGTGGATGGGCTTGCGCGAACAACAACTGGATTTTTTCATGACCCCCAAGCCGATCTGGCGGATGGCCGTGCGACCGACCACGGGACCGCTGGGTCTGTCGGGTCAAACGCTGGTGGAATGGGGAGGGGGGCTACGCTGGGTCGCCTGTGATCATGGTCACGCTCAGGTTCATGCCATGGCGCGGGAGGCTGGAGGGCATGCCCAACAGTGGCACGGCGGTGATCCGGCTCGTCCTTTCCCCGAGCCTCCCGCAGGCGCACTGCTGGACCTTCACCGCAACCTCAAGAAAGTTTTCGATCCGGCGGGAATCCTGAATCCCGGGCTACCCGGTTTTCTGGAAGGATAAGGCCATGGAAACACATCTCGACGAAAAAACTCGTGCCTTACCCGCGGCAACTTCCATTGAAGGTATCCTTCGTTCCTGTGTTCATTGCGGATTTTGCCTGGCTACCTGTCCGACCTATCAGTTACTGGGGGATGAACGAGACAGTCCGCGAGGTCGGATTTACCTGATCAAAGCACTCATGGAAGGCAAGGCTGATGGAAAGGAAACGCGCCTTCATCTCGACCGCTGCCTGACCTGTCGTTCCTGTGAGACCACCTGCCCGTCTGGAGTGGAATACGCCCATTTGCTGGAAGAAGGACGTCAGTGGGTGGAAAAATCCGTACCTCGCCCATTGGGGCAACGGGTGGTCCGTACCTTGCTCAAGACCGTGCTGCCCAAACCGGTACTGTTTCAAACCTTGCTGAATATGGGGCGCATGGCGCGTCCTCTGCTTCCCGAGCGCTGGCGTTCTGCCATTCCCGAGCGTCAGGAAGCCGGTTGGATTCCCTCCATCCGCCATGCCAGACGCGTAGTATTTTTGGCGGGTTGTGTTCAACCGGCCTTGACCCCGGCGACTCAGAGCGCGGCACAACGCCTGCTGGATCGATTGGGTATTTCGGGTATGGTGGCGCCCAATGCGGGGTGCTGTGGGGCCCTGGCCCACCACCTGGGAGATGAAGAAAAAGCGCTGGAGGCCATGCGTCGTAATATCGATGCTTGGTGGCCTCTCGTGGAACAAGGGGCGGAAGCCATCATCAGCACGGCTTCGGGTTGCGGGGTCGAATTGCGCGAATATGGGCATGCCCTACGCCATGATCCTGCGTATCGGGAACGGGCCGACCGGGTGGCCGAGTTGACCCAGGATATTTCTGAAGTGCTGATCAGAGAGATCGGGATGACCCTGGATGAACAACGATTGACCTTGAAAAGCCTTGGCATCGACCCCGAGCAGTTCAAAGGGCGCATTGCTTTTCATGCACCCTGTTCGCTCCAGCATGGATTGCGCCTGCGTGGGGGCGTAGAACAGTTGTTGCGGGCGGCAGGGGCAGAACTCACCTCTGTGGAGGATGCGCATCTTTGTTGTGGTTCGGCCGGAACCTATTCCATACTCCAACCCGAGTTATCCGAGCAACTCAAGAAAAACAAACTGGCGGCTCTCAAGGCCGGCAAACCGGAGGTCATCCTGAGCGCCAATATTGGTTGTCAGATGCATCTGTCCAAGGATGAGACGATTTCCGTCCGCCATTGGGTAGAATGGCTGGATGACCTGATTCCACGGCGTGAAGGAGGGGCTTGATTCCGGCTTCCATTGCCCCTATCTTCTGCTCATGGGATCGGTGCGACAGATTCCGTTTCAAGGAGATGACTCATGTTGGCACTGCGTCGTTCCAAAGACAGGGGGTATGCCCACCAAGGCTGGCTGGAATCCTGGCATTCGTTTTCCTTCGCGGATTACCATGACCCGGCGCACATGCACTACAGCGTTCTGCGGGTCCTGAATGATGACCGGATTGCACCGAACAGTGGTTTCGGTACGCACCCTCATCAGGATATGGAGATCATTACCTATCTTCTCGAGGGCAGTCTGGAACACCGGGACAGCATGGGGAACGGATCGGTGATCAAGGCCGGAGAGGTGCAGAGAATGTCCGCAGGCAGTGGCATCACCCACAGTGAATTCAACCCATCAGACTCTGATCCTGTCCACCTGTTGCAGATATGGATTTTGCCTGACCGGCGCGGCCGTCCTCCTGAATATGAACAGAAAAATTTCTCGTCTGAAGAACGACACGGGCGGTTCTGTCTCATTGCTTCTCCGGACGGGCGTGATGGGTCCTTGACGGTTCATCAGGATGTCCGGATGTATGCCTCGATATTGGGGGCGGATGACACTCTGGTGTACGATTTTTCTCCAGGGCGCAGGGGCTACCTGCAAGTGGCCACGGGCGAATTGATCGTGGACGGGCACCCTTTGCGGGAGGGCGATGGATTACGCATTGCTCAGCGTGATCGGATTGCCATGGGAACTCCGGGACAAACGGAATTCCTTTTATTCGATTTGCCCTGATTCGTGGATTACGCCGAATCCTTGAGCGAGGGGCGCCTGTTACGGCGCTACCAGCGTTTCCTGGCGGATATCGAACTCGGTGCCGGAGAAATCATTACCGCCCATGTTCCCAATACCGGCAGTTTGTTGGGGTGTCTGGAAGTTGGGCAGGGCGCTCGCCTGAGTCGCTCGAGCGATACCACCCGTCGTTGTCCTTATACACTCGAACAGATCCAGGTCGGTACGGTTTGGGTCGGGGTGAATACGCACCGGGCCAATGCCTTGGTAGGGGATGCATTGAAACAGGGAGCGATCGGAGAAGTATCCGGCTATGCCCGCCATCGTTCCGAGGTACCCTATGGGCAACAGCGCAGTCGGATCGACTGGTTACTTGAAGATCAGGAAAAATCGATCTGTTATCTCGAAGTCAAAAGTGTGACCACCAGTCTTGAACCGGGCATCGGATTGTTTCCTGATGCGGTCAGTCAACGGGCTTTGAAGCATTTGGAGGAGTTGCGGGATTGTGTGGTGCGTGAGGGCGCGCGCGCGGTGTTGCTGTTCTGTGTCCAGCGCCCGGATATTCGCGTGGTGCGCCCTGCGGATGCGATCGATCCCGCCTATGGTCGGTTACTGCGCACGGTGATGCGTGACGGTGTGGAAGCGTTGGCTTACGGGGTTGAACCTACCCGAACCGGCATCCTTTGGGGGCCGAGGATAGACGTTCATTGCCCCTGATTTTCCAGGGAGTGACCCTTATTGAGTGCGTAGCGGTACCCTCGTCCATGAAACTGAACTTCCATCATTTGAGAGCGTTTGCAGAAGTTGCCCGTACCGGCAGTTTCACAGGGGCGGCAGAGTATCTGCACCTCACTCAGCCTGCCGTTTCCAAGGCGGTCAGCAGCCTCGAAGAAATTCTGGGTATTGCACTGCTGGAACGAACTTCGCGGCAGGTCAAACTGACCCAGGCGGGCGTGTCCTTGTTCTCTCACGCCCGTTCCATCTTTGCCTTGGAGCAGGCGGCATTGCAGGATATCGAGGAGCGACGCGGATTACGCAAGGGCTGTTTGCATATCGGTGCCAGCACGACCATTGCCACCTATTGGCTGGGACGGGATCTGGCCATTTTTCTGGAGCGCTATCCGCAGATGGACATTCGGGTGAGTAGCGGGAATACGGAAACCATGGTACATCAGGTGCTGGAAGGCTGGGTAGAACTGGCGTTGGTGGAAGGGCCGGTGGATGAGGAACGCCTGAATTGCGAATTGTGGCACAACGAACCTCTGCTTCTGGTGACGAAACCGGGGGTGGAGCGGGAACATCTCGAGCATTGCCGTTGGATTCTGCGTGAAGAAGGGTCCGGTACGGCACGGGTGGTAGCGAAAACTCTGGCGCATCTGGGGATCGTTCCTGCACGACAGATCATCGTGCAAAGCAACCAGGCGGCCGTTCAGATGGTCGTTGCGGGAGTCGGTGTCGCCATCGTTCCCGCAATCATGGCGGCCCATCATCTCGAGCAAGGAGAGTTGGCCTGCATCCCCTGGTTGCAAGGAGACCTGCAACGTCCTCTCAGCAAGATCTCACTGAAAGGACGACCGGTCAGTCCGGCGCGTGCAGCCTTCGAATCCTTTCTCGGCGAAACCCAAGGTCAAACAAATCGATCCTCCTGAGGTGACTGGGTAGCGTATCATTCGGGGCGGGTCAAGAAATGGAGAAATCGCCATGCAAGCGGATAAAGAACTGGATGTCAGAGGAATGAGTTGTCCCCTGCCTATCTTGAAAACAAAAAAATCCTTGGTGGATATGGGGTCGGGCCAAGTACTCAGGGTCATTTCCACCGATGGAGGTTCGGTGGGGGATATGCAGGCTTTTTCAAAACAAACCGGTCACGAGTTGATATCCGTCGTACAAGAGGGGGGAGAGTACACATTTTTCCTCAGAAAGAAGTGAGACTGGGGAGTGCCTCGAAGAACACGTGTGGGCTTGAATTTTTGGTACCATGAGCCATGGAACATCCCTTTTCGAAGTTTATCCAGGCGCTGGGCAAAGGACGGCGCGCCGCTCGGGGTTTGACCGAAGCAGAAGCCGAGGAAGCTCTCGGACTCATTCTGGCGGACGCAGTGCGTCCGGAACAGATCGGCGCTTTTCTGTCCTTGGTGCGCCTCAAGGAGGAAACAGCGGAAGAGGTGGCTGGCATGGTCCGGGCATTGCGGCATTCCCTCCCTTCGGTGTCCAAGGCATCGGCGGATCTGGATTGGGCAAGTTATGCCGGCAAACGACGCCAGTTACCCTGGTATGTCCTATCGGCGTTGCTCCTGGCAGAGCACGGCATTCGAGTCCTGATGCATGGTCTCGAGCAGTGTGATCCAGGACGCCGATCGGTCGCTGATGCTTTGAAGGCCCTGGGTGTCCCCTTGGCGCACTCGCTGGACGAGGCGATGGACTCCCTGGCGAAGACGGGTTTCGCCTTTATCCCCGTGGCAAGTTTTTCCCCCCAGATCATGAAGTTGCTCGCTCTGAAGCAGGTGCTGGGATTGCGTTCGCCCATTCACACGGTGGCACGGATGAGCAATCCGTTGAACGCTCCCGTATCCCTGTCCGGAATCTTTCATCCGGGCTACGACAAGATCCACCAGCAGGCAGCCCGATTGCTGGGAGATCCCTGTTTCTTCGTCTTCAAAGGGGAGGGGGGAGAGGCCGAAATCAATCCGGATGGCGCGACCCAACTTTATTGGTCCAAACAGGGTATGGCGTACCAGGAGGTCTGGCCCGCCCGTTTCGAGAAACGACATCTGCGCGATGAACCAATGGATTGTGCACGTTTATACCATGTGTGGGTGGGTAGCGAGGAGAGTGACTATGGGGTGGCTGCCGTGGTGGAGACGGCGGCAGTCGCCCTGTTCGCCATGGAACGAGCGGCCTCCGTCGAAGAAGCACGGGCACTGGCCGGGAAGTGGTGGGAACAACGAAACCGTCAGCGTTTTACTGGGCCGCGTGAGGATCCTGCCCTCCCGGGAAGGGTGTTTTTGGTGGGGGCGGGTCCGGGAGATCCCGACTTGCTCACCGTCAAGGCGTTGCGTCTCATGAATCAGGCGGATGTCGTGGTGTATGACAACCTGGTGTCTCCGGGAGTCCTGGCTCTGCTTCCTCCCGGGGTGACGTGTCTCTATGTGGGAAAGCAACGCGGTCATCATGCCGTGCCACAGGAAGGCATCAATGAACTTCTGGTACGTTTGGCGCTGGAAGGGAAAAGGGTTCTGAGGCTCAAGGGGGGAGATCCCTTCATCTTTGGACGGGGGGGAGAGGAAATCGAGACCCTTGCAGCACACGGAATTTCCTTCGAGGTGGTTCCCGGCATCACGGCGGCTTCCGGCATCGCAGCCTACGCGGGCATCCCACTGACGCATCGGGATCATGCCCAATCCTGTGTCTTTGTGACAGGACATCTCAAGGATGGAACCATGGACCTGGACTGGGGAAACCTGGCGCGTCCCCAGCAAACTCTGGTGGTGTATATGGGTTTGCACGGTCTGGAGATTTTATGCCGGGAACTGATCAGTCATGGTCTTTCCCCAACGACTCCGGCTGCGATCATTCAGCAAGGGACCACCCAGCGTCAGCGGGTCATGACGGGCACGCTGGAAACCCTGCCGGCGCAGGTGCGGACCGAACCCCTGCAAGCCCCCACCCTGATCATTGTGGGAGGGGTGGTGGGGTTGCATCGCACCCTGCACTGGTTCAAACGGGAGTCGAATCAGTCCGGGGCGTGAATCCCGGTAGATTTTTCAATGGGGTTCGGGCGGGCGTGGTTTGCAGAATTGGGTTTGTAATGCCTTGAGGATGGCAATCGACTCCAGGCTGATCACCCGGTAGAAAATATGCTTTCCTTCCCGTCGGGTGGTCACCAGACCCTCTTCCCGCAAAATTCCCAGTTGCTGTGACAAGGTGGGCTGATGAATGTTCAGGGCAGACTCCAATTCGCTGACGCAACACTCGCCTTCTGCCAAACGGCAGAGCAGGACGAGACGATCCGGGTTGGCCAACACCTTGAGAAAACTGCATGCTCGATTGGCCGAAGCATATATCTGTTTGAAATCATGCGGCATTGCGCCCTCACATGGATCCATCCCGAGGATCTCCGAATGATGGTTTCAGGAAAGTGTTGACAGTTTACCATAAAACGATATATAAAGTTACATAATATAAATTCATAAATAATTAGAAGAGACAAGAACGGTAAAACGAGGAAGGTGCACCATGGCAAGAACCGTAATGAAAAGGGATGACCGGTCCAACCGAACGCTGCTTTGGATCCTTGGGGTCATGCTGGTGGGGATTTCTCTTCATATGGTCTCGTTGCAGGCCCAGGAAACGGGGGGAACGGAGGAACTTCGCGGCATGACGGGTTATGACGGCGTGATTGAAGCCGAGCGCCAGGCGGTGATCGCTGCCGAAGTTTCTGGTCGGGTGGTGGCGGTGGCAGTACACCCCGGTGATCGGGTCAGGAAGAACCAGATCATGATTCGTCTGGATGAGCGGGCGGCGGATCAAGATGTTGCGGCCAAGTTGGCCCAGGAGCAGGCGATCAGGGCTGAACTGGAAGTGGCAACCCGTGAGTATGCGCGCCAGGACCAACTGTTTTCCAAAGGGTATATCAGTCAGGCCGCACTGGATCGGGCAGAGGCCCGTTTCAAAAGCACAAAAGCCCAAACCGAGGCACAATTGGCCGAGTCGTCGGCAGTGCGTGCCCAGGCCGGTTACTACGTCTTGCGCGCACCCTTTGACGGAATTGTGGCAGAAGTCCCCGTGACCCTCGGAGATATGGCCCAACCGGGGCGTGCCCTGGTATCTTTTTATGATCCTTCCCATCTGCGTGTCACGGCCCAGGTTCCGGAAAGTGCGCTCCTTTCTTCATCCACCCCTGTGCAGAGCCGGTTGGAGTTGAAGAACGCGGGCATGATGACGCAATGGATCATACCGACCTACGTCACTGTATTGCCTACCGCGGATCCAGCCAGTCATACCGTCCAGGTTCGTCTGGGTTTGCCGGGGGATGCCGTTCATCCCCCGGGGCGGCCCGGGACCTTTGTTCGGGTCTGGCTACCGGGCGGAGATTCAACGCGTGAAGCACTCTGGGTTCCCCTCGGTGCGGTGGTACATCGTGCTGAAATGACGGGCGTCTATGTGCAAGACCGGGAGGGGCATCCCTTGCTGAGGCAGGTTCGTTTGGGACGAATCCTGGACCAGCAAGTGGAAATCCTGAGTGGAGTTTCCCTCGGTGAGCACGTCGTCCCCGATGCGCAACGGGCTCTGACGCAGGGACGGTGAAGAAACGATGAAACCCAGCCTCGGCATCTCCGGGCGCATCGCCCGATTTTTTCAGAGTGCGCAGATTACGCCCCTGCTGGCACTGGTTGGTTTTTTGTTGGGGTTTTTCGCCATTCTGGTGACTCCGCGGGAAGAAGAGCCTCAAATCAATGTCACCATGGCCAATGTCCTGATTCCTTTTCCGGGGGCTTCTGCCCGGGATGTGGAACAAATGGTGGCGGCACCGGCCGAACAGGTTCTGAGCCAGATTCAGGGTCTTGATCATGTGTTTTCCGTGTCTCGCCCCGGGTTGGCGGTCATGACCGTCCAGTTCAAAGTGGGGGTACCGCGCACCAAGGCGCTGGTGCGACTCTATGAGGCCGTGAATGCCCATGCGGACTGGCTCCCCCGAAATTTGGGCGTTTTGTCGCCCATCATCAAACCCAAGGGGATCGATGATGTGCCCATCCTCTCCTTGACGCTCTACAGTAAAAATCCACAGATCGGTGCTTACGCACTGGAACAGGTCGCCCAGAGCATGGAAGGAGATCTCGAGCGGGTAGCGGGAACGCGTGCCGTATTTACCGTGGGCGGACCTGGGCGTGCCCTGCGAATCAATCTGGACCCTGCACGATTGATGAGCAGCCACATCACCCTGGAACAGGTACGGGCTACCGTACAGTCCGCCAATCAGGGGTTACCGGCAGGAGACTTGCTGGTCGAAAACCATGCCATTGCGGTGGAGAGTGGGGATTACCTGAGCGATGCGCAGGACGTGGGGAATTTGATCGTGGGGGTGACCGACCATCACCCCGTTTATCTGAAGGAAGTGGCCCGGGTCGAAGATGGGCCCCAAACCCCCAATCGCTATGTGTGGTTTGGTCAGGCGGGAAAACAAGGTCCGGTGGACTATCCGGCGGTTACCTTGGCGGTGACCAAGAAACCGGGTGAAAATGCCATCAGTGTAGCCCACGCGCTCATGAATCGGGTGGATCGCCTCAAAAATACGGTCATTCCTGCCGATGTGATGGTCGCCGAGACGCGCGACTATGGCGAAACTGCCAACGATAAGGCAGATAAACTGATCCATAAACTGCTTTTCGCCACGGCCTCCGTCGTCGCGCTGGTTTTCCTGGCACTGGGACGACGCGAAGCCGCCATCGTGGGATTCGCGGTGATCCTGACCTTGACCGTCACTCTCTTTGCTTCCTGGGCGTGGGGATTTACCTTGAATCGGGTTTCCCTTTTTGCCTTGATCTTCTCCATTGGAATTCTGGTGGACGACGCCATCGTGGTCGTGGAGAACATTCATCGCCATCAACACCTGTTTCCAGGTAAAACGCTACGCGAACTGATCCCCGGTGCGGTAGACGAAGTGGGAGGGCCCACCATTCTGGCCACGCTGACCGTGATTGCAGCGCTCTTGCCCATGGCATTCGTGACCGGGTTGATGGGGCCCTACATGTCCCCCATCCCCATCAATGCCAGCATGGGCATGGTATTGTCCCTGTCCATTGCCTTCATGATCACGCCCTGGTTGGCGCGGATCTGGATGAAGGAAGGACAGATTCCTGGCGGATCCTCCGCCGAACCTGTTCGAGGCACACAGGTCGTGCAGGATCTCCCTCCTCAAGGTTTGGCCAAGTTCCTGACCCCCCTGTTCTGGTGGATATTCATTCCGTTGCTGGACGATGACCGAGGGAAGCGTAACCGTCTCCGGGTGGGGCTGGGGATCGGGATGCTGATTGCCCTATCCCTGGCGCTGCCGGCGACTGGACTGGTACGGCTCAAAATGCTCCCTTTTGACAACAAGTCGGAGTTTCAGGTGATCGTGGATATGCCGGCGGGAACGCCACTCGAGGAAACTGCCGCAGTGATCCACGAGTTGGGGGCCTATTTGACCACGGTCCCCGAGGTGACGAACTACCAGGCCTATGTGGGGACGGCAGCTCCCATCAATTTCAATGGGTTGGTGCGTCAGTATTATCTGCGAGCGTCCAGCGAGTTGGGCGACCTTCAGGTCAATCTGGTGGACAAGTCCCGGCGCAAGGAGCAAAGTCATGCCATCGCAACCCGTCTTCGTCCTGCATTGCAGGCCATTGGTCGGCGCTTTGGGGCCAATGTCAAGATTGTCGAAGTGCCGCCCGGCCCCCCCGTTCTTTCACCCATTGTGGCTGAAATCTATGGTCCGACGGCAGAGGGGCGCCTGACCGTGGTCAAAGCCGTGCGTCAGGTATTTTCCACGACGCCGGGTATCGTCGATGTAGGGGACAGCAGCATCGCGTCCGCACCCAGGATCCTGCTGCAGGTCAATCGTCACAAGGCGGCACTCCTTGGGGTTTCCCAACAGACCATTGCCACCACTCTGCAGACGGCTCTTTCGGGCGAGGCCGTGACATGGCTGCACGACCAGAGCAAGTATCCTGCGGCCGTGTGGCTACAACTTTCGCCGGATCAACAGGGGAGCCTGGATACCTTGCTTTCCCTGGGGGTACAAGGTTCCGGGGGACCCATCATTCCTCTGCGTGAATTGGTTAGCCGGATGGATACGGTACGTGAACAGCCGATTTACCATAAGGATCTGTTGCCGGTCAATTATGTGATCGGGGATATGGCCGGGAAGGTGGACAGCCCGCTCTACGGCATGTTTGGCATGCGTTCGCGCATCGTGCAGATACAGACGCCAGACGGCAGGAAACTGGAGGATGATTTTATTCGTCCTCCCGAAGATGGCTATCGAAATTATGTTCTGAAGTGGGATGGCGAATGGCAGGTGACTTATGAAACATTCCGTGACATGGGCCTGGCCTATGCGGTGGGACTCATACTGATTTATCTGCTGGTGGTGGCACAGTTTGGTTCCTACCTGGCCCCCTTCATCATCATGGCGCCGATTCCCCTGACCCTCATCGGCGTCATGCCGGGGCATGCCTTGCTGGGTGCCCAGTTTACTGCCACCAGCATGATCGGAATGATCGCTTTGGCCGGGATCATCGTGCGCAATTCCATCTTGCTGGTGGACTTTATCAATGTTCAGGTGGCTCGAGGCATTCCTTTCAAGGAAGCCGTCGTGCGTTCTGCCATCACCCGTGCCCAACCTATCGTTCTGACCGGGTTGGCGGCCATGATGGGGGCTTTTTTCATTCTGGACGATCCCATTTTCAATGGGCTGGCCATCTCCCTGATTTTCGGCATTCTGGTATCCACTGTCCTAACTTTGGTGGTGATCCCCATGCTGTATTACACCGCTTACCATTCTCAACACTCAAAACCACCCAAGGAGGGACTCGAATCATGACCAGTTGGCGCATCGTTCGTATCATTGCAGGCACATTCATTCTTCTTTCACTGGCGCTGGGCAGTCCCGCCAGTCCCTTTTACCAGAGTTCCTGGTGGTTGGCCTTCACCGCTTTCGTGGGCGTCAACTTGTTACAAAGCGGGATTACCCGGTGGTGCCTGATGGAAACCCTACTCCGTAAACTGGGTGCCCGGACCGGGTGCTGATCCCATGAATCCTACGATCCGGCAGCGATTCCTGGGACAGTCATGGCTCGTTCTGTGGGGAGTGGTGTTGTCTCCCTGGAGCGAGGCCAGTGATCTTCTCAATGTCTGGCAGGCGGCTCAGCAACATGACCTGACGTACCAGGCGGCGGCGGCGGGACATCAAGCGGGGGCGACCCAAAAAGACCAGGCCAGTGCGCTCTGGCATCCCACCGTGCAAGCCAGTGGGACAGAGGGACGCATGTCAAGTCAAAGCCAGATCCAGGGAGCCCAATTCAGTGCGCCCGGGTTTTTTCCGGCCACCAACAATGCCAACTTCAATACTTCCATCAATGGGGGGATATTGCAGCGCTGGTCTGTACAGGGCCGTCAGCCGCTGATCAGTGGGGACCGTCTGGCACAAGGGCGAGAACTGGACCTCAAAAGCCAGGTTGCGGAACTGGAATGGGCCAACGCACGTCAGGATCTGATCCTGAGAACCGTGCAGCGGTATTTCGAGGTGGTTTTGGCCCAGGAGACCTTGCGTGTCGCGCGTCAGCAAACACTGGCCGTGGAGCGAGCCTTGGCCGAAGTTCAGCGCAAATTCGAGTTGGGAGATGCACCGGTGACGGATACCCATGAAGCACTGGCGCGTCGGGAAGCCATGAAAGCGCAGGTGTTGGCGGCCGAAGCGGAGGTGCAGATGAAGCAGCAGGCCCTCGGCGACATGACCGGCATGAATTCGGAAGAATTGACTCTGGCCGCTCCCTACGATGGGGTATTGCCCGCGGTGGGCGCCTCGTTGAATGACTGGCTCACGGACGCTTCCAGCCATAACCTGCAATGGCAGGAAAAATCCCTTCAGGTCGAGATTGCCCGCCAGGAGGCCAAACGATATGGCGCACTGGCCTCTTCCTCGGTGGATCTGGTGGGAGAAGTGGACAGCGATCATTTGACCGGAAGTGGCAACTACGGGTCTGCCAGTAATACCCTGCGTACCTCCCTGGTGGGCGTGCAGGTGACCATTCCGTTGTATAGCGGCGGGATGCGCAGTGCCCATCAGGACGAAAAAACCTTTTTGGCCCGTCAGGTAGAAGCAGAATCGGAGCAGGTCCATCAACTGGTTCTTCTCAGTACCCGGGAAGCCTGGTTGGGCGTCACCACCGGGACGCAAAGGGTGGAAGCCCTGGCTCATGCCATGACTGCCAGTGATGACCGGGTCAACTCCACTCATTTGGGGCAACAGGTGGGGGATCGGAGCACTCTGGATCTACTCAATGCCCAGAGCGAGGCGGCCTCCACCCGCTTGGCCTGGTTACAGGCCAGGATCGACGTGCTCATCAACCGCCTGCGCCTGTCTGCTTTGGGCGGGCATCTGGAAGACAGTGATTTGCAAGGGGTCAACGCATTGTTGACCTTGCCGCCTTCTGATCCAAGGTGATCGGCCAATGATCGAGGAATCCTGCGGGATCCTCAGGAAGGACTTGCGTCGTTTTCGGCGGAGGGAATCTCTTCTTCCAGATAGCGGGCCAAAAAGGCCCCTTCGTAGCCGGCGGGGAGAGGAAGACAGACCGTATGCCCACTACCGGGGGCGACTGCTTGGGGCCTGCGTTCGAGGGAATGCAATCCGGTGACGACGATATCGAGATTTCCGGAAGGGTGGATGATTTCCAAATGATCGCCGCAGGAAAAACGGTTACGTACCGTGACTCGTGCCCATCCATCGGCCTCATAACCCACCACGTTTCCGACGTACAGACTGCGTTTGGATTCCGAATGGCCGCGCAGGTAATTCTGGTAGGTTTGGTCGGGGTGCCGTTCATAAAATCCCGCCGTATACCCCCGATTGGCCAAACCTTCCAGTTGACGCAGGAGGCCAGGGTCGAGGGCGCGTCCCGCCACGGCATCATCGATGGCCTGACGGTAGGTCTGGCAGGTGCGGGCGACATAGTAGGGGGATTTCGTACGTCCCTCGATTTTTAAGGAATTCACGCCGATAGCCGTCAACTGGGCGACGTGTTCCAGAGCGCGCAGATCCTTCGAGTTGAGAATGTAGGTCCCATGCTCGTCTTCCTCGATGGGCATGAGTTGACCGGGGCGTTCGGCTTCTTCGAGATAAAATTCCCGGGGGGCGACAGAGGACTGGCAGGCCTGTCCCGAAGTCTCGGATTCTCCCGGTTTCAGGGAATAATTCCAGCGGCAGGAATTGGTACAGGTGCCCTGATTGGGGTCGCGGTGGTTGAAATAGCCTGAGAGCAGGCAGCGTCCGGAGTAAGCAATGCACAGGGCACCATGAATGAAGACCTCCAGTTCCATGTCCGGGCATTCCTGGCGGATCTCGGAGATTTCATCCAGTGACAATTCGCGGGACAGGATGATGCGCTGGATGCCCACGGATGCCCAAAACCGGACACTGGCGTAATTGACGGTATTGGCCTGGACCGATAGATGAATGGGTTGCTCGGGCCAATGTTCGCGGACCATCAGCATCAGACCGGGATCGGACATGATCAGCGCATCGGGCTTCAGGGCGATGATTGGGGCCATATCGGCGATGAAGGTACGGATTTTGGCGTTGTGAGGAATCAGGTTGCTGACCAGATAGAATTTTTTTCCTGCCTGATGGATACGTCGAATGCCTTCTGCCAGGTTCTCATTCTTGCCAAAGTCGTTGTTGCGGACCCGTAAACTGTAACGGGGCTGTCCCGCGTAGACGGCATCCGCGCCAAAATCGAGGGCAGTTTGCAACATGGTGAGGGAACCACAAGGGGCCAGCAGTTCCGGGGTGCGAGAGAGGGCATTCATGGGCTGTGCTCGACAAGAGAAATCAATGGGTGGGAAGCAGGTCCAGGACTTCTGCGGGGTGCTGGAGATGGGCGCAGGCAGGCCATTCTTCGATGGGGCAAGACCCTGGGGCCAGGTACCCCCAGCCAGCAATCACCCCGCCCATGCCCGCCGCCTGGGCCGCATTCATGTCGCGCTCGTCATCTCCGACATAGATGAGGTGCGCGGGCTCCAGTTGCAGTCGACGGGCCGCCGCGAGCAGAGGATCGGGCCAGGGTTTGGGATGCGCGCAGGTGTCTCCACTGATGAGGCAGCCGTGGCTTGGGAACAGGCCCAACTGATTTACCAGCGGTTGGGTGAAACGTGTGACCTTGTTGGTGACGATGCCCCAGGGTACGCACCGTTTTTCCAGTTCCTGGAGGAGGGCGGGAATAGGGGCGAAGAGGTGGCTTTCCCGGGACAGCCGGGCTTCGTAGAGGGTAAGGAATTCATCCCGTAATTCTTCGTAGAAGAGGTCGCCGGGTTGAATGTCAAATCCTGCATGCAGGAGTCCGCGCGCGCCCTGCGAGACAAAGAGACGGTAGTGCGCCGGACTCAGGGGCGTGCGCTGATAGCGCAGGCACAGTTCGTTGAGTGCGCCGCCCAGATCCGGAGCCGAATCCACCAGAGTTCCGTCCAGATCGAACAGAACCCCACGGATCAGAGGGACGCTTGACAACACATCAGGTAGTTGACATCGGGGCCAGGTCCCAAATGATACTGGCGAGTTACCGGGTGGTAGTGAATCCCTTCGATTTCCCGAACTTCCAGGCCGGCATGGCGTGCCCAACGCGATAATTCGGAGGGTTTGATGAAACGTCCGTGCTCGTGGGTTCCGCGCGGCAGCAGGCGTAACAGGTACTCGGCACCCAGAATGGCGAAGAGGTAGGATTTGAGCGTGCGGTTGAGGGTGGAAAAAAAGACGAAACCCCCGGGTTTGATCAACCGGGCGCATGCCCGTATCACGCTGGCCGGGTCAGGCACATGTTCGAGCATTTCCATGCAGGTGATCACGTCATAATGTCGGGCTTCCCGTTGGGCCAGGGTTTCCGCCGCAATGGCTTCGTAGGTGAGCGCAATATCGTGTTCCAGTGCATGGAGCCGGGCAACGCCCAAGGGCTTCTCGGCCAAATCGATGCCGTGAACCCGCGCGCCCAGGCGGGCCATGGATTCACTCAGAATCCCTCCGCCACATCCTACGTCCAATACCTGCTTGTCCGAGAGGGATCCCCACTTCCCGATCCACGCCAGACGGTGAGGGTTGAGATCGTGGAGCGGCTTGAATTCGCTCCCCGGATCCCACCAGCGGTGGGCCAGTTGACTGAATTTGGCGAGTTCTGCCGGATCGTGGTTGGTGTGCGTCGAAAGGGTCATCATGGGGGCATTATAAGGCAATCCTGAATCTGGCGGGTTATGATACCATTGAGAGAATTTGTTGCTGCCCTTTCCTTTTTTCTAGCCTGAAGCCTCCCCCATGACTGCCTTTGCCAAAGAAACCCTACCTGTCACCCTTGAAGATGAAATGCGTCGTTCCTACCTGGAATACGCCATGAGCGTGATTGTCGGGCGGGCTCTGCCAGATGTGCGAGACGGCCTGAAACCCGTGCATCGACGCGTGCTCTTCGCCATGCACGAATTGTCCAACGATTACAACAAGCCCTACAAAAAATCGGCCCGTATCGTCGGGGATGTGATCGGTAAGTACCATCCCCATGGAGACACCGCAGTCTATGACGCCATCGTGCGCATGGCCCAGGAATTTTCCCTGCGTTATCCGCTCATCGATGGGCAGGGAAACTTCGGATCCGTGGACGGAGACAATCCGGCAGCCATGCGTTATACGGAAATCCGCATGGCTCGGATGACCCATGAACTGCTGGCGGACATCGACCGTGAAACTGTAAATTTCGGCCCAAACTATGACGGGTCGGAACATGAGCCCCTGATTCTGCCTGCCCGTTTCCCCAACCTTCTGGTCAATGGTTCATCGGGCATTGCGGTGGGCATGGCGACCAATATCCCGCCTCATAACCTCAGGGAAGTGATTCAAGCCTGTCTGGTACTGCTGGCCAATCCTGCCGTCGATATCGAGGATCTGATCGAATTGGTCCCCGCTCCGGATTTTCCGACACGAGCGATCATCTACGGTACGGCCTCGATCCGGCAAGGTTACTTGACCGGACGCGGACGTGTGTTGATGCGTGCGCGCACCCACGTGGAAGATCTGGAGAAGGGAGGGCGCCAGGCCCTGATCGTGGATGAATTGCCCTATCAGGTCAACAAGGCCAACCTGATCGTGAAAATTGCCGAGTTGGTGCGGGAAAAACGCATCGAGGGGATTTCTGACCTGCGCGACGAATCGGACAAGTCCGGGATGCGGGTGGTCATCGAACTCAAGCGTGGTGAAGTGCCGGAAGTGGTACTGAACAATCTGTACAAGATGACGCCGATCCAGGAATCTTTCGGGATGAACATGGTGGCCCTGGTGGACAACCAGCCGCGCCTGCTCAATCTCAAACAGTTTCTGGAGGCCTTTCTGCGCCATCGGCGCGAGGTGGTCACGCGCCGCACTTTCTTTGACCTGGGAAAGGCCCGTGACCGGGCACATATTCTGGAGGGTTTGGCCGTGGCTTTGTCCAATGTGGACGAGATCGTGGCCTTGATTCGTGCCGCTGCCTCGCGGGTAGAGGCCAAGGCGGCTTTGATGGCCCGCCTCTGGCTTTCTGAACTGGTCCAGGAGATGCTGGCTCGTTCTCCGGAAAATGCGTCCCGTCCTGTTGCCATTGGAGAAGAATTTGGTTGGGGGGAGGCGGGCTATCGTTTGTCCGAACCGCAAGCAGTAGCTATTCTCGAGATGCAATTACAGCGCCTGACCGGTCTGGAACAGGACAAGATTCGTGAAGAATATCGCGAGATCATGGAAAGGATCGTGGACTTGCTTGATATTCTGGCGAATCCTGAACGCATCACGCGCATCATTGCACAGGAACTGGAGGTCATCCGGACGACATTCGGGGATGAAAGACGCAGTGAAATCGTCATCAATGCCGAAGATATCGACATCGAGGATCTGATTACCCCTGAAGAGCGGGTCGTGACCCTGACTCACGGGGGGTATATAAAATCCCAACCGGTTGCGGACTATCGCGCGCAACGGCGAGGCGGGCGAGGGAAGCAGGCCACGACCACCAAGGAAGACGATTTCATCGAACGACTTTTCGTGGCCAATACCCACGACCATATCCTCTGCTTCTCAACGCGCGGACGCGTCTACTGGTTACGGGTCTACCAGGTTCCCGTGGGCAATCGGACGAGTCGTGGCAAGCCCATCGTGAACTTGCTGCCGCTGGAGACAGGAGAAAAGATCACGGCAGTCCTGCCCGTCAAAACTTTTGATGCAGAACATTATGTCTTCATGGCCACCTCCTTTGGGACCGTCAAGAAAACCTCGCTCAGTGATTTCTCTCGTCCCCGGACGGCGGGGATCATCGCCCTTGACCTGGACGCCGAGGATTATCTGGTGGGAGTAGCCATTACGGATGGCCAGCACGATGTGATGCTGTTTTCCGACGAAGGGAAAGCCATCCGTTTTGCCGAAAGCGATGTTCGTCCCATGGGGCGGAATGCCCATGGGGTGCGCGGCATGCGCCTGCCGGAAGGAAAACGCATCATCGCCCTGCTGGTGGCCGAACATGAACGGCAGTCTGTTTTGACGGCCACCGAGAACGGCTTTGGCAAGCGCACCTCCGTCCTGGAATATACCCGACATGGACGAGGAGGGCAGGGCATCATTGCGATTCAGACCTCCGCCAGAAATGGCAAGGTCGTCAGTGCCGCCCTGGTCGATCCGGAAGAGGAATTGATGCTGATCACCACGGGTGGGGTGTTGATCCGCACGCGCGTGCAGGAGATTCGCGAAATGGGGCGGGCGACGCAAGGCGTCACCCTGATCGCCCTGGATGAGGGTGAAAAATTGGTCTGTCTGACCCGTGCGGATGAATCGTCTTCAGACGAAACGTTGGACTGACTGTCGTGAGAGCGTATAATTTTTCAGCGGGCCCTGCCACGCTCCCCACGGAAGTGTTGACTCAGGTTCAAGAGGAGTTACTGGACTGGCGCGGCAAGGGGGTCTCGGTGATGGAACTCAGTCATCGCGGGCCGGAATTCATGGAAATTCTGGCAACGGCAGAGCAGGACCTGCGCTCCTTGCTGACCGTTCCGGACCATTATCGGGTCATCTTCTGTCAAGAAGGTGCAAGCGCCCATTGGGACATGATCCCGCTCAACCTGTTGCAGGGGCGTTCCCGAGCGGATTATATCGAAACCGGCTATTGGTCCTATCGCGCCATTGAAGAAGGGCGGCGCTACTGTCAGGTCAACATTGCCGCTTCCAATCGCAGGGATAAATTTTGTGCCTTACCTGCCCCCGGCGAGTGGCGTCTGGACCCTGGGGCGGCTTATGTTCACTATTGCTCCAATGAAACCATCGACGGGCTGGAATTCAACTGGATTCCGGAGGTGGGCAAGGTTCCCCTGGTGGTGGACATGTCATCTCACTTTCTGTCCCGGCCGGTGCCGGTGGAGCGTTTTGGGATGATTTATGCCGGAGCCCAGAAGAATATCGGGCCCGCTGGACTGAGTCTGGTCATCATTCGTGATGATTTATTGCGTCCCCCAGCGCCAGGGACCCCGTTTTTGATGGATTACCATGCCCAGGTCCTGGCCAATTCCATGCTCAACACCCCCCCCACCTTTACCATCTGGGTTGCAGGTCTGGTGTTTCAGTGGATCAAACGTCAGGGCGGACTGGAGGTCATGGATCGGCAGGCCCAACAAAAATCTGAATTACTTTATGCGGCACTGGATCGGAGTGGTTTTTACCGAACCACCGTCAAACCTACCGATCGTTCGCGTATGAACATACCATTTCATTTGCTGGATCCCGTATTGGACGAGGTTTTTTTGCGTGAGGCCGAGAGCCGGCACCTGCTCCAACTGCGGGGTCATCGCATGTTGGGGGGGATGCGTGCCTCGATTTATAATGCCATGTCGGTGGCAGGGGTGCATGCTCTGGTGGATTTCCTCGAGGAGTTCGAGCGACACTATGGATGATACGGCTCAGCGTCTTAAAACGTTGCGACAGATGATCGATGGAATCGATGACCAGATTCTGTCCTTGTTGAACCAGCGCGCCCAAGCGGCAGGTCAGATAGGCCACCTGAAGACGGGTGTCCTCTATCGTCCCGAGCGGGAAGCCCAGATCCTGCAACGTCTGAAGGATGCCAACGACGGACCCTTGCCCGGGGCTTCAGTGGTTTTTTTGTTCCGGGAAATCATGTCGGCCTGTCTGGCCTATGAGCGTCCCGTCAGCGTGGCTTGTCTGGGACCTCAGGGAAGTTTTTCGGAAGCTGCCGTGGTGCGCCATTTCGGTCATGCTGCGGAACGTCGCCATTGTGACTCTCTGGGGGAGATCTTTCGGGTCGTGGAAGCCGATGAAACGGACTTTGCAGTGGTCCCCGTGGAGAATTCCACCGAAGGTGCGGTGGGAATCATCCTTGACCAGATGGTGAATACCCCCCTGCAGGCCTGTGGTGAAGTCATGCTGCCGATTCATCACCAGTTGTTGGTGCGCAACGCTTCCCTCGCGCTGAGCGAGATCACGCATGTCTACTCCCATAGCCAATCCCTGGGACAATGCCATCACTGGCTGGATGCCCATTTGCCCCGGGCCCAGCGCATTCCTGTGACCAGTAACAGTGAGGCTGCACGTCTGGTGGGGAGTAGTTCCGAGGCATGGGCAGCGATTGCCGGCGATCTGGCGGCAGAACCCTATGGGTTGAATCCGGTGGCGCGACGCATTGAAGACCAGACGGACAATACGACCCGCTTTCTGGTATTTGGGCATTTGGTGGCTCAACCTTCGGGAAAAGATAAAACTTCTTTGGTGGTGGGGGTGGAAAATCGCCCCGGGGCCATTCATGCGCTGCTCACACCTTTGGCGGAGGAGGGGGTCAGCATGTCGCGCCTCGAATCCCGTCCGGCCCGTACCCATCTTTGGTCCTACGTTTTCTACATTGACCTCGAGGGGCATCAAAGCGAAGAGCGGGTGGCTCGCGTCCTTCGGGAAATCAAAAAAAATTCTATCTTTGTCAAAGTGTTGGGATCTTATCCTGCGATGGTGTCGGTATGAAGAAACTGCGCTATTGTGATCTGGTGGCAGACCATGTGCGTCATCTGGCCCCCTACCAACCCGGTAAACCCATGGCGGAACTGGAACGGGAACTGGGCTTGACTTCCATCATCAAGTTGGCTTCCAACGAAAACCCCTTGGGGCCCAGTCCGCACGCCCTCGAGGCCATCGCTGCGCTGGCGGGGGAATTGGCGCTCTACCCGGATGGCAATGGCTTCGAACTCAAAACCGCCTTGAGTGCGCACTACCCCCTCGGTCTCGATCATTTCATCCTGGGTAACGGGTCCAATGATATTCTGGATCTGGTGGCACGCACCTTTCTGGGGCCGGGTACCTCGGCGGTTTATGCACAATACGGATTTGCCGTTTATCCCATTTCAACCCAGACCATGGGGGCACAGGGCATCGAAGTTCCCGCGTTTCAGTTCGGGCATGACCTCCCGGCCATGATCCGGGCCATTCGTCCGGACACCCGGGTCCTGTTCATCGCCAATCCCAATAATCCAACGGGCACATTCTTGCCTGGCGGTGACCTCCACGCTGGATTGAGCCAGATTCCACCCGAAGTCGTGGTGGTGCTCGATGAAGCCTATACCGAATATCTGTCGGAGGATCAGCGCTACGATCCGATCGCCTGGTTGGATGAGTTTCCTAACCTGCTGATCTGTAGAACTTTTTCAAAGGCTTATGGATTGGCTGGGCTGCGCGTGGGATTTGGGATGGGACATCCCCAACTGATTGCACTGCTCAATCGGGTACGCCAACCTTTCAATGTGTCCGTGCCGGGTCTGCGTGCTGCCAGCGCGGCGCTGGGAGATCGGGAATTTCTGGAATGCACACGGACTTTGAATGCGCAGGGACGCCGCTTCCTGAAAGAAGCCTTCGGCTCCCTTGGGCTATCCTGCCTCCCCTCTTTCGGCAATTTCATGACGGTGGCGGTGGGGCAGGGCAGAAAAATCTATGATCAGTTGCTCCGGCAAGGAGTCATCGTTCGCCCGTTGGATGCCTATGGGCTACCCCATCATCTGCGCGTGAGCATTGGCACACCCTCCGAGAACCGGCGTTTCATCGAAGCGCTCACACAGACGCTGGGGGCTCAGACTCCGGTCTCGGTCGTGGTCGTGTGAACGTGGATCTGGTTTCCAAAATTCCCCGCCGTCTGGCCATTCTCGGGGTTGGACTGATGGGCGGGTCCTTTGCTCTGGCCTTGCGTCAGGCGGCTCCGCAGATGCATATTGCCGGTTATGATCGGGATGAGGTGAATCTGGCGGCAGCCCGTCAACTGGGGGTCATCGATCAGGGTAGCGTGGATCTGGCGAGCGTGGTCCGGGAAGCGGATATGGTTTTGATGGCGGTACCGGTGGGGCAGATGGCGGAACTGTTCGAACTCATGGCCCCCAATCTCAATCCGGTGGCCGTGGTGACGGACGTCGGCAGCACCAAAGCCAGTCTGGTGGAAGCCGCCCGCAGATACCTGGGGCCGGCGGTGACCCGGTTTGTTCCGGGGCATCCCATTGCAGGCGCAGAATTGAGTGGCGTACGCGCTGCCCAAGCGGGGTTGTTTCAGGACCGCACCGTGATCCTGACTCCGCTCGAAGAGACCTTGCCTCATCCTCTGGCCTGGGTGCGATCCTGCTGGGAACTGTGTGGCGCCCGTGTGGAATGCCAGACCGTGACCCGTCATGATGAAATTTTCGGGGTTGTCAGCCATTTGCCCCATCTTCTGAGTTTTGCGCTGGTTTACGAGATTGCCCAGCGTCCGGATGCGGCTACCCTGTTTCGCTTTGCCGCCAGCGGGTTCCGCGATTTTACCCGGATTGCAGGCAGCAATGCGGAAATGTGGCGTGACATCAGTCTGGCCAATCGGGGAGTTCTCAAAGTGGAATTGTCCCGCTACCGGGATCAACTCGAGCAACTCATGGAATGGCTGGATAACGCAGACGGGGCGGCCCTGGAGGATTTCATGCGGAAGGCCCGCACGGCACGACGACAATGGCAGGAAGGATCATGAGCGAGGCGAACGATACCATGCAGGTTTATCATGTGACGCCGGGAGGGCGGTTGACAGGAACGATTCGTGTCCCGGGCGATAAATCCATTTCGCACCGCAGCATCATGCTGGGTGCTTTGGCCGAAGGGATCACGGAGGTCACGGGGTTTCTGGAAGGGGAGGATGCCCTGGCGACCATGAATGTCTTCCGTACGCTGGGCGTGCAGATCGAAGGGCCGGAACAGGGACGGGTAATCATTCACGGGGTGGGGTTGCATGGTCTCAAGGCTCCGACCAAGGTCCTGGATTGTGGCAATTCGGGCACCTCCATGCGGCTTTTGGCGGGCTTGCTGGCCGCCCAACCCTTCGATTGCACTTTGACGGGAGACGCCAGTTTGACCCAACGTCCCATGGCGCGGGTGGCGGATCCACTGCGCCTGATGGGCGCACGGCTGGAGACTGCGGCCGGGGGGCGCCCCCCCTTGAAAATTTTCGGGACTCCGGAATTGCACGGTCTGACCTACACGCTCCCCATGGCCAGCGCCCAGGTCAAATCGGCTTTGCTTCTGGCGGGTTTGTACGCCCGGGGTGAAACGGTCATCACCGAACCCGAAGTGACTCGTGACCATACGGAACGTATGTTCGAAGGTTTTGGAGTGCCCGTTCGACGCGCGGGACGGACCATTCGTGTGACCGGGGGGTATGCGTTGCATGCCACGCCCATTGAAGTGCCCGGGGATATTTCTTCGGCAGCCTTCTTTCTGGTGGGGGCCTGCATTGCCTCAGGTTCTGATCTTCATTTGCAGCGCGTGGGAGTGAATCCTACCCGGACGGGGGTCCTCGATATATTGCGTTTGATGGGCGCGAACCTGGAGGTCGAACGTACCTGGAGTGCGGGAGGCGAACCTTTGGCAGATCTGCGGGTGCGCGCAGCCCCCCTGCGCGGCATTACCATTCCCCCCGAATTGGTTCCTCTGGCCATCGACGAGTTTCCTGCGTTGTTCATTGCAGCGGCTTGTGCCGAGGGACGCACCGTACTGAGGGGCGCCGCCGAATTGCGAGTCAAGGAAAGCGATCGCATTCAGGTCATGGCGGATGGTCTGAGGGCATTGGGGGTCTGCGCGGAAGTCCTGCCCGATGGTTTGATCATCGAAGGAGGGCAGGGATTTGGGAGCGGAACGGTGGAGAGCCGCGGGGATCACCGGATTGCCATGAGTTTTGCCATGGCGGCATTGTGTGCTCGAGGACCCATCGAAATTCGGGATTGTGCCAATGTGGCGACTTCCTTTCCCGGTTTCGCCTCCTTGGCGCGCGCGGTGGGACTGAATCTGGACGCGTCATGATTCCTGTCATCGCGATCGATGGACCTTCCGCTTCCGGGAAAGGAACCGTTGCCCAACGCGTCGCCCAACGGTTAGGGTTCCATTATCTGGACAGCGGCGCATTGTACCGACTGACGGCATTGGCGGTTGCACGTCAGGGATTGGAGGAGGCAGGGGAAGAAATTCTGGGGCATCTGGCCGCCCGGCTGCCAGTGGAATTCGTTGGGAATGACATCCGTCTGGCGGGCGAAGTGGTGACTGAGGCGATTCGAACGGAAGACTGCGGCCATCTGGCGTCCCGACTTTCAACTTTTCCGGCGGTACGATCCGCTTTGCTGGAACGACAGCGGAACTTTTTACGTGCGCCTGGACTGGTCGCCGACGGGCGGGATATGGGGTCTGTGGTATTTCCCCAGGCCTTGCTCAAGGTTTTTTTGACGGCAACGCCGGAAGTGCGTGCGGAACGACGATTTAACCAGTTGATCAGTAAAGGAGTTAATGTCATAATGGCGGACGTTGTGCGTGATTTGCGAGACCGTGATGAACGGGACCGCACGCGGGCAGTGGCGCCTCTGGACCCCACGGGGGCCTTGATTCTCGATACATCCGCGTTAAGTATCGATCAGGCGATGGCGCAAATTCTGGCTTGGTATTCCATGAATGCCCGGCATGAGGGGTAGCCGTACAAAGAGTTTTCTTTTCCATGAAGGATACTCCGCGCTTCCGGGGGGGTGGAGAAGTTGTACGGCTACAAATCCAATATAAACCCTACGTTGCGGTAGGCTGATCTCAAGGTCTAATGAACATGAACATGACGTCCCAAGTGGAATTCTCCGAAAGTTTTGCCAGCCTCTTTGAAGAAAGTCTGACACACCAGGAAATGCGTTCCGGTGAAGTCATCACGGCGGAAGTGGTGAGTATCGATGCCAATACCGTGGTGGTCAACGCCGGTCTGAAGTCGGAAAGTTTGATTCCCATCGAAGAATTCAAGAATGACCGGGGTGAACTGGAAGTTCAAGTCGGTGATTTCGTCAAGGTCGCCATCGATGCCCTCGAAGATGGCTATGGATCGACTCGCCTCTCCCGCGAGAAGGCAAAACGTCTGGCAGCCTGGCTCGACCTCGATGATGCCTTGGCACAAGGCGCCTTGGTCCTGGGGATGGTGACGGGCAAGGTCAAGGGTGGATTGACGGTGATGGTGAATGGTATTCGTGCCTTCCTGCCGGGATCCCTGGTGGATATTCGTCCCGTCAAGGATACTACCCCTTATGAAGGCAAGGAAATGGAGTTCAAGGTCATCAAACTTGACCGTAAACGCAACAATGTGGTGGTTTCCCGTCGCGCAGTGATGGAAGCCTCGCAAGGGGCCGATCGTCAGAGTTTGCTGGATACCTTGAAAGAAGGGTCCATCGTGCGCGGTCTGGTGAAAAATATCACCGACTATGGCGCATTTGTGGATCTGGGCGGCATCGATGGATTGCTGCACATCACTGACCTGGCCTGGCGGCGTGTCAAGCATCCTTCCGAAGTGTTGGCGGTGGGGGATGAAGTCGAGGCCAAAGTCCTCAAGTTCGATCAGGAAAAGAATCGGGTTTCCCTGGGTCTCAAGCAACTGGGCGAAGACCCCTGGGTTGGTTTGAGCCGTCGTTATCCCGAGCGTACCCGCCTGTTTGGAAAAGTAACCAACCTGACCGACTACGGTGCCTTCGTCGAAATCGAACAGGGGATCGAAGGGCTGGTGCATGTTTCCGAAATGGACTGGACCAACAAGAATGTTCATCCGTCCAAGGTGGTTCAATTGGGCGATGAAGTCGAGGTCATGATTCTTGAAATCGATGAAGAACGTCGGCGGATTTCCTTGGGCATGAAGCAATGTCGTGCCAATCCCTGGGAAGACTTTGCCATGAACCACAACAAGAATGACCGGGTTCGTGGGCAAATCAAGTCGATCACAGACTTTGGCGTGTTCATTGGCTTGCCTGGAGGTATCGATGGATTGGTCCATCTCTCCGACTTGTCCTGGAACCAAACGGGGGAAGAAGCCGTTCACAACTACCGAAAGGGCGATGAAGTGGAAGCCATGGTTCTGTCCATCGATGTGGATAGGGAAAGAATCTCTCTTGGAATCAAGCAGTTGTCTGGCGATCCTTTCAGCAATTTCTCGGCTTCCAATGACAAGGGAACCCTCGTCAAGGGCAAGGTCAAGTCGGTGGATGCCAAGGGTGCCGTGATCGATCTTGGAGACGAGATCGAAGGCTATCTGCGTGCCTCCGAAGTATCCCGTGAACGGGTGGAAGATCTGCGCAGTTTACTCAGCGAAGGGGACAGTGTAGAAGCCGTGATTCTCAATGTGGACCGTAAGAATCGTTCCATCAACCTGTCCATCAAGGCACGGGATGCCGTGGAAGAAAATGCTGCCCTGCAACGCATGGCGGCAGAAAGTCCGCACAATGCGGGGACGACCAGTCTGGGCGCTTTGCTGAAAGCCAAGTTGTCCAACCCGGACAACGCAAGCTGAGGGACTGGGCGATGACCAAATCTGAACTGATCGACCTGCTGGCCAGTCACTATCCACAGTTGGTGGCCCGTGATGCAGAGATGGCGGTGAAGACCCTGCTGGACTCCATGGGTCAGTGTTTGACGGAAGGGCAGCGCATCGAGATTCGTGGGTTTGGCAGTTTTGGTTTGAATCATCGTCCGGCTCGCCAGGGGAGAAATCCGAAAACCGGAGAAAAGGTGCACGTTCCGGAAAAGTTCGTGCCTCATTTCAAGCCGGGCAAGGATTTGCGTGATCGGGTCGATCTCACGGAAAGCACCAAACCAGTGGGTGACTGAACACGGAAACTGAATGGTGATTCCGGCAGATCTGCAGATACCGAAAGCGGGATGAGGGTTAAAATCTTTCATCCCGTTTTTTTTTGGGGTTGAGGGAGAGGGTGTGAACCATGAACACGTTACGCTGGCTGATCAGAATATTTCTGTTTGTATTGCTTCTGGGGTTTTGCCTCAAAAATACCACGCCTGTGACGGTGAATTTCTTGTTCGGTTTGCAGTGGCATGCACCCTTGATCATTGTTCTATTGTTGGCGGTGTGCGGCGGGGCATTGCTGGGGTTGTTGACCACGACCCGGATCTGGTGGGGCTTACGGGGTGAGTTGGCTCGTTTGCGACGTTCGGGTTCTCCGACAAAAAATATTCCATCGCCTACCGAACCTCCTCGGGACTGAAGGGCCTATCGGTTCCCCTCCAAAAAAGGTATCATCCTCCTCCTATGGATTTTCAAGTTTACTGGTTACTCGCACTCCCGGTTTTTTTCGGTTTGGGTTGGCTTGCCGCTCGCGTCGATATTCGCCATTTGCTCACCGAGTCCCGGGCACTGCCAGCCTCCTATTTCAAGGGGCTCAATCTACTGCTCAACGAGCAACCGGACAAGGCGATCGAATCCTTCATCGAAGTGGCGCGGGCAGAACAACAGACCGTCGAGTTGCAATTTGCGCTGGGGGGGCTGTTTCGTCGGCGTGGGGAGGTGGACCGCGCGACACGCATGCATCAGAATCTGGTGGAACGCACGGATCTCGGTCCCCAGCAACGGACGGAAGCACTCTATGAACTGGCTCTGGACTTCCTCAAAGCCGGTTTACTGGATCGGGCAGAGCCTTTGTTCGAAAAGTTGAAAGACTCCGACTATGAAGAGTCGGCACTACATCATCTGCTGGACATCCATGTCACGGAAAAAGACTGGACCCGGGCCATTCAGGTCGCCCATGTTCTGGAGCAAAAAACCGGGGAGGACCGACGCGGGGATATGGCCAATTTTTATTGCGAATTGGCTATTTTGGCTCATACCCGGTCTCAATTCGAGGAAGCCCAGGATCTTCTGAAACAGGCCCTGGAAACTCAACGCAACTGTGTACGCGCCTATGTGTTGCGGGGGGAGTGGACCTTCAAGGCAGGACGGGTCGAAGAAGCCTGCGCCCAATGGCAGGAATTGGAGCAGAGAGATCCGGATTATCTGTTTCTGGTGGCGCGCCCCCTGAGCGATGCATTGCGTCAACTGGGACAGGTCAACGAGGCGGTGACCTTGATGCAAGGATGGATGGAACGTTATCCCAATCTCGACTTGTTGAGTTTGGCGTTTCAGTTGACTTTGGAAATCCGCGGAGTGGAAGAAGCGCTGCGTTTGGTGCGCGCGGAATTGGAACGTCGCCCCACGCTGGGAAATCTGGACCGTTTTCTGGAGGCTCAATTGGTGGGGGTTGCGCCCGAATTACGGGCCGAAGTCCAACGCATGCGCGATATCGTGCATGGTCATTATGAGCGACTGGCATTTTACCAATGTCGCCACTGCGGATTCAAGGCCCGTTCCTTTCATTGGCATTGTCCTGCCTGTGGCAACTGGGACTCCTATCCACCCCGTCGCCAGGTCGAAACCGAAGGCAGTGTCGTCACACATTAATCCAAGGACAACGGTATGAATTCTCCCCTGATTCTGGCGCTGGATTTCTCTACGGAACGCGAGGTCTGGACCTTGGTGGATCAATTGGAACCCGGGGTTTGTCGACTCAAGGTGGGCAAGGAATTATTTACGGCCTGCGGCCCGTCACTGGTTCGGGCTTTGGGTGCACGGGGTTTTGATATTTTTCTTGATCTCAAGTACCACGACATCCCCCATACGGTGTCTCAGGCCTGTCGGGTTGCTGCGGATCTGGGGGTATGGATGATGGATGTCCATGCCAGTGGGGGCAGAACCATGTTGGAAGCGGCCAGGAAAGCCCTTGAACCTTATCCCCAGCGCCCTCTGCTGATTGCCATTACGATTCTGACCAGTCTTCAGGACAGTGACCTGGTGACGTTGGGATTCGGTTGCAGTTTGACCGAGACCGTGCAACGCATGGCCCGCTTGGCGGAGTCCAGCGGCTTGGACGGCGTGGTCTGTTCGGCGCAGGAAGCCTCCCTCCTGCGTTCTCAGGTTGCTGCCTCCTTTTCTCTGGTCACGCCGGGCATTCGACTGCCTGACGATGATCAGGGCGACCAGAAACGGGTGGTTACCCCTGTCACGGCACTGCGGGCCGGCTCTGATTATCTGGTGGTCGGACGTTCCATCACCCGCAGTGAGGATCCCATGAAGGCCTTGGCACAATTCAATTCACTGATTTCAGGGGCAAGGAGTACTGCAGTATGAAAATTTCCGTGATCGGAACAGGATATGTGGGATTGGTCAGTGGTGCGTGCCTGGCTGAGATGGGGAATCATGTTTTGTGTCTGGACGTGGATCCGCGCAAGATCGAGATTTTGCGCGCGGGCAGCATTCCTATCTATGAACCCGGCCTGGAGACCATGGTTCAACGCAATGTGGCGGCAGGGCGGTTATCCTTTACGACGGATATCCGGAAAAGTGTGGAATACGGTTTGATTCAGTTCATTGCCGTGGGCACTCCCCCTGATGAAGATGGTTCGGCCGATCTTTCCCACGTGGTGGCAGCTGCCCGTACCATCGGTCGATACATGAATGGTCGTAAGGTGGTGGTGGATAAATCCACAGTGCCCGTGGGCACGGCCGAGAAGGTCAGTGCTGCCATTGCCGAGGAGTTGAGTCGGCGCAGTGTGGAGATTCCCTATTGTGTGGTTTCCAATCCGGAATTTCTCAAGGAAGGGGCCGCAGTGGAGGATTTCATGCGTCCCGACCGCATCGTGGTGGGGGCCGATGATGCCTTTGGTATCGAGACCATGCGCGCGCTTTATGCGCCATTTCAGCGCAATCACGACAAATTGATACTGATGGATGTCAAATCCGCCGAACTGACCAAATATGCGGCCAATGCCATGCTGGCCACGCGTATTTCCTTCATGAACGAACTGGCTCTTTTGGCAGAACGTCTGGGTGCGGACATCGAACGGGTCCGGCAGGGGATTGGTTCCGATCCGCGCATTGGTTACCAGTTTCTCTATCCGGGCTGTGGTTATGGGGGCTCCTGTTTTCCCAAGGATGTCCAGGCACTACAACGGACGGCCACGGAAAATGGTTTGGACCTGCGCATTCTGGAAGCGGTGGAAACCGTCAACGAACGCCAGAAAGCAGTGTTACTGGACAAGATCGATGCCCATTTCGGGGAGAGCCTGAAAGGAAAATGCTTTGCCCTGTGGGGACTGGCCTTCAAACCCAATACCGATGACATGCGGGAAGCACCTGCCCGGGTTTTGATCGAGGGATTGTTGCAACGTGGGGCAACCCTACGCGCTTTCGATCCGGTGGCCATGGAAGAAGCACGCCATATTTTCGGGCAGCGTGCGGGCTTGACCTTTGTGGAGAGCGCTGAAACGGCCGTGGAAGGTGCCGATGCACTGGTGGTGGTGACGGAATGGCAGGTCTTTCGAAGCCCGGATTTCGAGCATATGGCCCGTTTTTTGCGCGCACGGGTCATCTTTGATGGACGCAACCTGTACGAGCCCCACCTGGTACGCGCAGCGGGTCTCACCTATCATGGTATCGGGAGGCTGTAATGCGTCCTTTCCCCCCCTTTCATGAACTCTCACAGCGGCGGGTATTGGTGGTGGGTGATGTCATGCTGGATCGTTACTGGTTTGGAGAGGTCAACCGTATTTCTCCTGAAGCCCCTGTTCCTGTGGTATTGGTGGAAAAAGCCGAAGAACGTCCGGGCGGCGCGGCCAACGTGGCGCGGGGCGTGGCTGCCCTGGGCGCCCAATGTGAGTTGCTGGCGGTGACCGGAGAAGACGAAGCCGCTCAGCATCTGGAAGCGTTGCTGGTACAAGAGGGCGTGGTTTCTCGCCTGCATCGCGATCCTTCCATTGCCACTACGGTCAAACTGCGCGTCATGGGACGTCAGCAGCAGTTGTTGCGCATCGACTTTGAAACGTTACCCCGCCAGGAAGTCCTGCTCAATAAGTTGACGGATTTTGGAGACTGTCTCAAACGTGCCGATGTGGTCATTCTGTCTGATTATGGAAAGGGCGCCTTGAAGCATGTGGCTTCCATGATCAATCAATGCCGAAAAGCAGGAAAACCGGTACTGGTGGACCCTAAAGGCGAAGATTACCGCCATTATCATGGAGCGACCCTGTTGACTCCCAACCGTACCGAGTTTCGTCAGGTGGCCGGACCTTGGCTCGACGACCGGCAACTGGCTGAAAAAGCACAAATCCTGCGTGCCGAACTGGCATTGGATGCGCTCCTGGTGACTCGAAGCGAAGAAGGGATGACCCTCTATCAGGCCCAGGGAGTGACTCACGAACCCACGGTGGCACGGGAGGTATACGACGTCAGCGGGGCGGGAGATACGGTGATTGCTACCCTGGGTGTGCTGACTGCGCAAGGTATGCCATTGCCGACGGCCATGCGCTGGGCCAATCGAGCAGCGGGGATCGCCGTCTCCAAATTGGGTACGGCGGTCGTTACTCATCATGAACTGGAGAACACGTCATGGTAATGGTCATCACCGGCGCAGCCGGTTTCATAGGCTCCAATCTGGTCAAGGCACTCAATCAGCACGGCGAAACATCGATTCTCGCGGTGGACAATCTGGAGACGCCCGGGAAATTCCTCAACCTGGCCGATTGTACCGTGGCCGACTACATGGACAAACGCGAATTCATCGAACAGGTGGAAGCCGACGCGCTGGATTTCGAGATTGAAGCGGTACTGCACCAAGGGGCATGTTCGGATACGATGGAGCATGATGGCCGGTATATGATGGACAATAACTTTCGTTTCTCCCGGTCTCTCTTTTATTTTTGCCAGGCGCGCGAGATTCCCCTGATCTATGCATCTTCGGCTGCCGTATATGGCGATAGTGCAGTGTTTCGCGAACATCCAGCCTGCGAACGACCCCTCAATGTCTATGGCTATTCAAAACTGGCGTTCGATCAGTTTTTGCGCCACTATCTGGCCCGTGATGAGTTGACTGCCCACTGTGTCGGGTTACGCTATTTCAATGTGTATGGGGACCGCGAGCAACATAAGGAACGCATGGCTTCGGTGGCTTACCATTTTTTTCATCAATACCGTGCCCATGGACGCATCCGGTTGTTCGAAGGATGCGACGGCTATGCTCATGGAGAACAACGGCGCGACTTCATTTCGGTGGAGGATGTGGTTCGTGTCAACCTATGGCTGCTGGATCATCCCGAAGTATCCGGGATATTCAATGTCGGAACTGGCTGCAGTCGTCCTTTCAACCAGATGGCCGTAGCGACCATCAATGCCTTGCGCCGGGGCGAGTCCGCGTTGACTCTGGAAGAGATGATCGAGCAGAAACTCATCGAATATATTGCGTTTCCCGATGCATTGAAGGGTAAATACCAGAGTTACACTGAAGCAGACATGAGCCAACTGCGCAGTGTCGGCTATCACGCTCCCTTCCTCGATGTGGAGGAAGGCATCGCCCGTTACATGGAGGCACTGAAGGTTCGTTATCCAGCGTGATGAGAAGGCGGTGGCTCGGATCTTCCGTATTCCATCCCAAAGGAGAACTGCCGTGCTGCCGAAAACACAAACCTTTCGACTTTTTCTGGCCCTGCTCTGCATATTTTTTCTGTGGACCGGGGGCGAAAAAAATGCCTGGGCCCTGGTGGATCTCAATTCTGCCAATGAAACTCAACTGCGGACCGTGAAAGGCATTGGTCATACCCGTGCCCAGGCCATTCTGACTTGGCGTGCCCATAATGGCGCCTTTCATTCAGCCGCCGATTTGCGCAAGGTGAAAGGATTTGGGGAAAAAACCATTGCCAAGGTAGGACCACACCTCTCCATTCAAGGTCAGCCGCTGACGGCCCCGTCCAGGCATCGTCCGATGGATGCTCGCCCCTAGTACTCATCGTGGCAGTATAATGGCCTCTTTACGTGTCAAGGTAATGAGGGTCATGATCGAGAAAACCATTGAATCTTGTATCGGAGACACTCCTCTGGTACGACTGCAACATCTCCCTGGGCTGACTCGGAACCGACTGTACGCCAAGGTGGAAGGCAACAACCCGGCAGGTTCGGTCAAGGACCGCCCGGCCCTGTCCATGATCCGTCATGCGGAGGAACGTGGGCAGATCAAGCCGGGGGATACCCTGATCGAAGCCACCAGCGGTAATACGGGCATTGCCTTGGCGTTTGCCGCCTCCTTGCGTGGCTATCGCATGATTCTGATCATGCCCGAGCAACTCAGCATCGAACGGCGCCAGACCATGCACGCCCTGGGGGCTGAAATATTGCTGGTTCCCAAGGCGGGGGGAATGGAGGCGGCACGCGATCTGGCAGAACAGATGGCAAAGGCAGGTGAGGGAATCATCCTCGATCAGTTCAATAATCCGGACAATCCTCGTGCCCATTATGAAACCACCGGACCGGAAATCTGGCGCGATACCCAGGGGACGATTACCCATTTCGTTGCGACCATGGGGACCACGGGGACGATCATGGGCGTTTCCCGCTATCTCAAGGAACAAAACCCGAAGATTCAGATCATCGGCGTGCAACCGGCGGATGGCGCCAATGTGCCGGGAATTCGCAAATGGCCGGAAAACTATCTGCCCAAGATTTATGAGCCCCGGCGCGTCGATCGTATTCTGGAAGTCACTCAGAAAGATGCGGAAGAGACCATGCGCCACTTGGCGCGGGAAGAAGGTATTTTTGCAGGGGTTTCCTCGGGCGGTGGGTGCTGGGGTGCCTTGCAGATTTGTCGGGAAGTGGACGATGCCGTCATCGTCCACATCGTTTGTGACCGGGGGGACCGTTACCTGTCTACTGGAGTATATGCCGCCTGACAGAAAAAGAACGGGGGACCGGTGTCATCAATGCGCAGGGTCACCCCGTTGACCTCCTCCTCGGCGTTGTAACGGCAAGATTCAGTCCAGCAGCGCTGCGACTGCCTCCTTTTCGCTGCTCAATTCCCGGCAGGTCTGTTGTATCAGAGTGTTGCTTCGGGGGTCGAGTTCGATTCCTCGAACGATTTCATAGCGGCCTTCCCTGCAGGTGACGGGCATGCCGCACATCAGCCCCTCTGGAATGCCATAACTGCCATCGGAGAGAACCCCCATGGTGACCCAGTCGCCCTCAGGCGTTCCCCGGATCCAATCGCGCATGTGGCTGAGCGCGGCATTGGCAGCGGAGGCGGCTGAGGACAGCCCCCGCGCTTCGATGACCGCAGCCCCTCTGTTCTGGATGGTGGGGATGAAGAACTGCTCGGCCCACTGAGGGTCCTGCAAGACCGTGGCCAAGGGCGAACTGTTGACGAGAACCTGGGAGACATCGGGAAATTGGGTGGTCGAGTGATTGCCCCAGACCGTCATGCGGTGCAGATCATGAACCGGATGCTGGATTTTGAGCGCCAGTTGGCTCAGGGCACGGTTATGGTCGAGACGCATCATGCTGGTGAAATTGCGTGGATCGAGATCACGGGCATGGTGACAGGCAATCAAGCCATTGGTATTGGCAGGATTCCCTACCACCAGAACCTTGACCGTGCGCTGAGCGACTTCACTCAGGGCTTGACCCTGGGCTTTGAAAATCCCTCCATTGATCTCCAGAAGATCCCGTCGTTCCATCCCTTTTGAACGGGGGCGACTGCCAATCAGAAAGGCGATATCACACTCCCTGAAAGCCACTTTGGGGTCCGTGCTGGCAGATATGCCCGACAGAAGGGGAAAGGCGCAATCCTCCAGTTCCATGAGAACGCCCTTCATGACCTGCTCGGCTGCAGGAATATCAAGCAAGTGCAGGATCACGGGTTGATCCGAACCCAACAAATCCCCGCAGGCGATACGGAACAGCAGGCTGTAACAAATTTGCCCACCGGCTCCGGTAATGGCAATGCGCAGGGGTTTTTTCATTTTAGGCTCCACAAGGTTCACGCCGGGGCGAGCAATTGTCTCAGAACAAAGGGCAGGATACCCCCGTGGCGATAATAATCCACTTCAACCGGGGTATCAATGCGCAAGAGCAAAGGGTAACTGGTTTGGCTGCCATCGCTCCGATGAATGGTCAGGGAAACCCTCTGTTGCGGTTGCAGTGGGCCTGTTCCCGTTTCCAGATCGAAAGTTTCGTCGCCATTCAATTCCAGGGTGTTCAAGTCGTGACCAGGTAAAAACTGGCAGGGTAGCACGCCCATTCCCACCAGATTGCTGCGATGGATGCGTTCAAAACTTTGGGCAATCACGGCCCGTACCCCCAGAAGACGGGTTCCTTTGGCAGCCCAATCCCGTGAAGAACCGGTGCCATATTCTTCACCGGCAAAAATGACGGTGGGGATACCCTCTGCCTGGTAACGCATGGCGACCTCATACAGGGAACCTGCTTCTCCGCTGGGAATGTGGCGCGAGACTCCTCCCTCGGTACCGGGCAGGAGCAGGTTGCGCAGACGAACATTGGCAAAGGTTCCACGCATCATGACTTCATGGTGTCCCCGACGTGATCCATAACTGTTGAAATCGGCCGGAACGATACCCTGTGCCTGCAAGTAGCGGCCTGCCGGGGAGGATGGTTTGATGGAGCCGGCAGGGCTGATGTGGTCCGTCGTGATGGAATCTCCGAAAAAGGCCAGGGCATAGGCTGCGCGAATGGGGATTGGCGGGGTTGCCGTCAAAGAGAAATCTGCAAAAAATGGGGGTTCGGCGATATAGGTGGACGGTTCCCAGCCATAGGTCGTGCCTGTGGGTGCGGCAATTCCGTTCCAGAGCGGATTGTCCTGGGTGAAATCGGCATACCGCCGGTGGTAGTCCTCGGGAGAGAGGTACTCCAAGGCTCGGGCGACTTCGCCGGGACTGGGCCAGAGATCCCGCAAATATACGGCCCGTCCTTCGGCATCCCGTCCCAGGGGTTCCTGGGCAAAGTCTATGGTGATCCGTCCCGCCAGGGCAAAGGCGACGACCAGAGGCGGGCTCATGAGGAAATTGGCGCGCAGATTGGGATGGATGCGCGCTTCAAAATTGCGGTTACCGGACAGTACCGCACAGCCGATCACAGGGTGTTCGGCAAGGAAGGCTTCGATGGGGGCGGGGAGGGTGCCGGTATTGCCGATACAGGTCGTGCAGCCATAACCCACCAAACGGAATCCCAGGGCATCCAGGGCCTCCTGCAAGCCTGCACGTCGCAGATAATCCGTGACCACGCGCGACCCCGGGGCCAGAGAAGTCTTGATCCAGGGAGCCACCTGGAGTCCGCGCGCCACGGCTTTTTGAGCCAGGAGTCCGGCAGCCAGCAACACGCCGGGGTTCGAGGTGTTGGTACAGGAAGTGATGGCGGCCAGCAAAACGGATCCATCCCCCAGAGTGATTTCGGGATGACCCTCGGGGTGCAGGTCGTGCAAAGGTTCGGTTTTTCCATACCCGCCTGCGTCGGTTGGAGCCTGGAGGAGGGCTTCAAAGGTGGGTTTGATCCGGTTCAAGGGCACCCGATCCTGGGGACGCCGAGGGCCTGCGATGGAGGCTTCCACTTGACCCAAATCGAGGCTCAGGGTCGCGCTGTACTCACAGTCACCCAATTGAGGCATCCCATATAACCCCTGGGCCTTCCAGTAGGTTTCGAGCGCGGCAATTTCTTTTTCGCTGCGCCCTGTCGCACGGAAATAGCGCAGGGTTTCGTCGTCCACCGGGAAAAACCCCAGGGTCGCGCCGTACTCTGGCGCCATGTTGGACAGAGTTGCTCGATCGGGCAGGCTGAGCGAGGCTGCGCCTGCCCCGAAAAACTCCACGAACTTGCCTACTACCTTGGCTTTGCGCAACATTTCCGTGAGGGTCAGGACCAAATCGGTGGCAGTGACACCGGTCGGCAACTGTCCCGTCAAGTGCACACCCACGACATCCGGAGTCAAAAAATAGAGAGGTTGTCCGAGCATGGCGGCTTCCGCTTCGATGCCCCCCACTCCCCAACCCACCACGCCTATTCCATTGATCATGGTGGTATGGGAATCTGTGCCCACCAAGGTGTCGGGATAGACTACGGTTCCTTTATGCTGAACACCGCGCGCCAGGAATTCCAGATTGACCTGATGAACGATGCCAATGCCTGGGGGAACCACATGAAAGGTTTTGAATGCTTGCATCCCCCATTTCATGAAACGGTAACGTTCCTGGTTGCGCTGGAATTCCAGGGCCATGTTGTCCTGAAGTGCCGTGGGTGTGTTGAAAAAGTCCACCTGTACAGAATGGTCCACCACCAGTTGCACAGGGACCAAAGGTTCGATGGCCTGGGGATCGCAACCAAGACGTCGTGCCGTCGAGCGCATGGCGGCCAAATCGGCCAGGAGAGGAACCCCGGTGAAATCCTGCAGAATGACTCGTGCCACCTTGAAGGGAATTTCTGCCGTGCGTGCTTCATTGGGTTGCCAGCGGGCCAGCGCATCGATGTGAGCGCGGGTGACTTGTTGCCCATCTTCGTTGCGCAGGAGCGACTCCAGAATGATGCGCAGGGACACCGGCAAGCGGGTGACGGCAGGAAGACCGGCTTCAGTCAGGGCAGCCAGGGCATAATATTGGTCAGGGGAACCAGGGAGGGGACGAAGCGCTTGGAAAGAGTCGTGGGACATAGTCAATCTCTCTTGAATCAAATGGATGCCGGGGCATCCTAGGGGGCGTTCAGGGGGATGTCAAGTGTTATGTGCCGGCGGCCGCGCACTTGCAAGTTTCGGTATCCCGCTAGAATCTCATGAAAGGCAAGGTATACTACAACCTTAGGCTCTTCCTCATCAGGATGATCGTTCATGAAGACCCAGCGCCCAAAGAATCTCGATTTGCGTACCATCCAGTTGCCCCTTCCGGGGGTTGTGTCGATCTTGCACCGAGTCAGCGGGGCAATCCTGTTTCTGATAGGGATTCCTCTCTTTCTCTATTTTCTGGAGCGGGGTCTTCATCCAGAAAGCGCGGGGGAACTGGGGGTTTTCCCCCGTCTTCTCCTGGTCCCCTTGATTTGGGCCTTTCTGCATCATTTTTGTGCGGGAGTTCGTTTTCTGCTGCTGGATATTCACCTCGGTCTGGACAAGCCACAAGCTCGCCGTTCCAGTCTATGGGTGCTGGGTGTCAGTGGGTTTCTAACCTTGGTCGTGGAGATGCTGGCATGGTGAAGAGGATCGTGGTAGGGGCCCATTATGGCCTCAGGGATTGGTTGGTGCAACGAATCACCGCGCTGATCATGGGGGGGTATACTCTCATGGCGCTTTTGTGGGTGGTCTTGGCGCATCCGGCGGACCGCCCTGAGTGGGCGGCCCTGCTGCACGAACGTCCCGTACGGATTGCCACCTTTCTGTTCATTCTGGCCCTGTGTTGGCATGCCTGGATCGGTTTGCGGGATATTTTCATGGACTACATCCAGTCCGTTGGGCTGCGCTTGACCTTGCAGGTGGGGGTGATTCTGACCTTACTGGCGGAGGTACTGTGGTCCGCCGAGATTTTATGGGGTTGAACATGGGGTTGAATAAACAGGATTTCGATGTGGTCATCGTGGGTGGAGGAGGGTCCGGGTTGCGGGCGGCGCTCCAACTTTCGGAAGCGGGGCATGCCGTGGCCGTCTTTTCCAAGGTCTTTCCAACCCGCTCTCATACCGTGGCGGCCCAGGGTGGTATCAGCGCGTCCCTGGGAAACATGCAGGAAGATCACTGGCTTTGGCATATGTACGACACCATCAAGGGGTCGGATTATCTGGGTGACCAGGATGCCATCGAGTTCATGTGTCGCAAGGCACCAGAACTGGTCTATGAGTTGGAACATTTCGGCATGCCCTTCGACCGAAATCCTGATGGCACCATTTATCAGCGCCCTTTTGGCGGCCATACCCAGAATTTTGGGCAGAGTCCGGTCCAACGCGCCTGTGCTGCGGCCGACCGAACGGGACATGCCTTACTGCATACGCTGTATCAGCGGAATATTCGCGAACGGTGCCAATTTTTCGTGGAATGGATGGCGATCGATCTGATTCGGGACAGGGAAGGGGCCGTGGTTGGACTGGTGGCCCTTGAAATAGAAACTGGCGAGGTCGTCCTTTTCCAGTCGAAGGCCGTCATTTTAGCGACAGGGGGGGCGGGGCGGATTTATCAATCCAGTACCAATGCCTACATCAATACCGGTGATGGCTTGGGGATGGCGGCACGGGCCGGGATCCCACTGGAAGATATGGAGTTCTGGCAGTTTCATCCCACCGGGGTGGCAGGCGCTGGAATCCTGATTACGGAAGGGGTGCGCGGAGAGGGAGGCATCTTGCTGAATTCTCTGGGAGAGCGTTTTATGGAACGATATGCGCCCACCATGAAGGATCTGGCCAGTCGAGATGTGATTTCCCGTGCCATGGATCGGGAAATCAAGGAAGGACGGGGAGTAGGCCCGGAAAAAGACCATGTCCTGCTGAAATTGGACCATCTGGGCGAAGAAGTCATTCACAAACGTTTGCCGGGAATTCGTGAAATCGCGCTCAAGTTTGCCTCGGTGGATCCGGTTCGGGAGCCGATTCCCGTCCTTCCCACCTGTCACTATCAGATGGGGGGGATTCCCACCAACTACTACGGGCAGGTGGTGGTCCCCCGTGGGCAGAAAATGGCTGAACCCGTCCCGGGGCTCTACGCCATCGGAGAATGTGCTTGCGTGTCCGTACATGGAGCCAATCGACTGGGAACCAATTCCCTGCTGGATTTGTTGGTATTTGGTAAATCTGCCGGAGATCATGTCAGCGCCTGGCTCAAAACCCATCCCGAAGCGCGGGATCTGCCGCGCGGGGCCGAGGAACCGGCGCTGGCTCGTCTGGCTGCCCTGGAAAGCGCTGAAACAGGAGAATCCGTGGCCGTGTTGGGGGCGGAAATGCGCCGGCTGGTTCAGCACCATGCCAGTGTCTTTCGAACGGGGGAACTCCTCCAGGAAGGGGTGTCAAAAATTCGCGTACTGGCTGAACGGGTGCGTCACTTGCGCATTGGAGACAAAAGTCGGGTGTTCAATACGGCACGGGTGGAGGCACTGGAATTGCAGAACCTGATGATCGTGGCTGAAGCCACCCTGGTATCGGCTGCCGCCCGTGAAGAAAGCCGGGGGGCTCATGCACGTGAGGACTACCCGGAGCGGGATGACCGACAGTGGCTGAAGCACAGTCTATGGTACCAGGAAGGCAGTCGGATGGCCTACAAACCCGTCAATCTGCAACCCCTGACGGTGGAATCCTTTGAACCCAAAGTACGGGTTTACTAAGTCTTGAGTTTGAGGACCTGTCATGAAGTTCAGTATTTATCGTTATAACCCGGAAAAGGACGAGCGTCCTTACATGCAGGATTATGAAGTCGTCCTGCAACCGACGGACCGCATGTTGCTGGATGCCATACTGCGCATCAAGGTCCAGGATGATTCACTGGGGCTGCGCAAGTCCTGTCGCGAGGGCGTGTGTGGTTCCGATGGCATGAACATCAATGGACGCAATGGCCTGGCCTGTATTACCCCGCTCAAGGGTTTGACAGAGCCGGTGGTTTTGCGTCCGCTCCCAGGGCTCCCGGTGATACGGGATCTGATCGTGGACATGGCGCAATTTTTCAAGCAATACCATTCGGTCAAACCCTATTTGGAAACCACCTCACCCCCGCCCCGGAAGGAACGCCTTCAATCCCCCGGGGATCGTGAGGAACTGGACGGCCTGTACGAGTGCATCCTCTGTGCCTGTTGCAGCGCTTCCTGTCCTTCTTTCTGGTGGAACCCGGACAAGTTTTTGGGCCCTGCCGCCCTTCTGCAGGCCTATCGATTCATTGCAGACACTCGTGATGAGGCCACCCGTGAACGTCTGGATGATCTGGATGATCCTTATCGGCTCTTTCGGTGCCATACCATCATGAATTGCGTCGATGTCTGCCCCAAGGGTCTCAATCCCACGGCAGCCATCGGCAAGATCAAGGGGATGATGGTCAAACGGATGGTATGAGATGACACTGATCCTGGAACAGGGGCTTCCTTCTTCGGAGCGTATGCTTGAACGTCTGCGCTGGCGCAGTCGACGCGGTCTGCTCGAAATGGATCTATTGTTGCAGCGTTTTCTGGAACGTCACTTGGCAACGCTGACAGCGGGCGAGTTGGTCTGCTATGGCGAAGTGCTGCAATTGGACGACAACGGTTTGCTCGATCGGGTGCTGGGCAAGATCCCTTGTGAACCTGAATGGAAGTCCTTGCTCAAAATGATTGGCGATACCTGACTAAATATATTAATAATGCTGGAGAACATGATGAATGAACAAGGAAAAATATTATTGACCTATGAGGGAAAACAGGTCGAATTGCCCGTTTATGCCAGCGTTCTCGGACCTGCGGTGATCGATATTCGAACCTTGGCCCAGCAACTCGGTCTGTTCACCTATGACCCCGGATTTTTGGCTACGGCCAGTTGTCAGTCGGCCATCACCTTCATCGACGGCGATGCGGGCTTGTTGTATTACCGTGGCTATCCCATCGAACAGTTGGCGGAACATTCCGATTTCATGGAAGTCTGCTACCTGTTGCTGAATGGCGAATTGCCCACCGTACGAGAAAAGAAGACCTTTGAGACCAACATTCGTCGTCATACCATGGTCCACGACCAATTACATAATTTTTTCAAGGGGTTCCGTCGCGATGCTCATCCCATGGCCGTGATGGTGGGGGTCGTGGGCGCACTCTCCGCCTTCTATTACGATGCCCTCAAGATCACCAATGCAGAACACCGGGCTCTTTCGGCCACGCGCCTGCTGGCCAAGGTGCCCACCATCGCCGCCATGTGCTACCGTTACAACAAGGGATTGCCCTTCATGTATCCGCGTAACGATTTGAGTTATGCGGCCAACTTTTTGTACATGATGTTTGCCACCCCCTGTGAGGAATATGTGCCCAATCCGGTGTTGGTGAATGCTTTCGATCGCATTCTGACACTCCATGCTGACCATGAACAGAATGCTTCCACCTCTACCGTTCGTCTGGCAGGATCCAGTGGTGCCAACCCCTTCGCCTGTATCGCTGCGGGCATTGCTGCCTTGTGGGGACCTGCGCACGGGGGAGCGAACGAAGCCGTCCTGAAACAACTGGAAGAGATCGGCGATGTTTCCCAGGTCGGCAAATACATTGCCCGCGCCAAGGACAAAAACGATTCATTCCGGCTCATGGGCTTTGGTCATCGAATCTACAAACACATGGATCCGCGTGCCGGAGTGATGCGTCGGACCTGTCATGAAGTGCTGACAGAACTGGGTCTGCATAATGATCCCCTGTTCAAACTGGCCCTGGCCCTGGAACGAATCGCTCTGGAAGACGAATATTTCATCACCAAGAAACTCTATCCCAATGTGGACTTTTACTCCGGCATCGTCCTCCGGGCACTGGGCATCCCCACCAGTATGTTTACGGCTGTCTTTGCCATGGGCCGAACGGTGGGCTGGATCACCCAGTGGAATGAAATGATCAGCGATCCCCAGCAGAAGATCGGGCGTCCCCGTCAACTGTACGTTGGGCCTGTGAAGCGCGACTGGCTTCCGCTCGAAGCACGGGATCATTGAACCACAGTGGGGGATAAGGGCATGAGCCAGAGTGAGGAAGAAGGCGCGGCGCGGTCATGGATCGAATCTCAATACGCTCTATGGCAGCAAACGCCAGAACAGGTGGATACACACTGGCAGGCGTATTTCTCGGCACTGGAGCAGGGTACTTCAAGTCCCCGGAGCGAGAAAGGGTTGCCGGGGCAGGTGGCTGTGTTGCGTCTCATCAACGCCTACCGTTTCCTGGGACACCGGGTTGCGCACCTCGATCCTCTCGAACGCCATCCCTTGCCCGAAGTTCCGGAGCTGACCCTGGACTACCATGGACTGGTCGACATCGATGAGTTCACGTCTTTTGAAACCGGATCATTGGTGGGGCCATCCCAGGCGTTGCTGAGCGAGATCCTGACCCGCCTGAGACGGACCTATTGTGGGACCGTAGGCGTGGAGTACATGTATCTGACGGATACGGCACAGAAGCGCTGGATCCAGCAGTGCATGGAAAATCCTCCCGAAACGCCGGACCCTCGGGCGCAACGCACGTTGCTGGCCCATTTGAGTGCGGCAGAAACTCTGGAACGCTATTTGCATAGCCGTTTCGTGGGGCAGAAACGATTTTCTCTGGAAGGTGGGGAATCGCTCATTCCCTGTCTCAATACCTTGATCCATGAGGGCCGTGCCAAAGGGATCGAAGAGATTGTCATCGGTATGGCCCATCGCGGACGTCTCAATGTGCTGGTCAACTGTTTGGGACGACTGCCGCGTGACCTGTTCCTCGAATTCGAAGGGGTGCATGAGACTGGCTTGACCTCGGGAGATGTGAAATACCATCAAGGCTTCTCTTCCGACGTAGAAACGCCGGCGGGCTCGGTGCATGTCGCGCTGGCTTTCAATCCGTCGCATCTGGAAGTTGTGAATCCGGTGGTGGAAGGGTCCGTGCGGGCGCGTCAGGATCGCCGGGGAGACACGAAGGGGCAATGGGTTCTCCCCGTCCTGATTCACGGCGATGCTGCCCTGTCCGGTCAGGGAGTGGTCATGGAAACATTGGCCTTGTCTCAAACCCGGGGGTTCAGCACCGGAGGGACGCTTCACATCGTCATCAACAATCAGATCGGATTCACGACCTCGGATCCGCGCGATACCCGTTCCAGCACCTATTGCACGGATCTGGCAAAAATGACGGAAACCCCGGTCTTCCACGTCAATGGAGATGACCCTGAAGCCGTGTTGCGCGTGCTGCGGGTGGCTCTGGACTATCGCACCACCTTTCATCGCGATGTGATGGTGGACATCGTCTGCTATCGCCGTCTCGGTCATAACGAGCAGGATGAACCGATGGTGACGCAGCCCTGGATGTACCGAAAAATACAGGCATTGCCCACCACGCGCCAGCGCTATGCAGCGCAACTGATCCAATCCGCCCGCCTGACCCAGGAGGAGGCGGATGCGATGATCGAAGACTATCGAGCCGCCCTCGATCGAGGTGAATTGCCTGAGTCTATCGTTCGACCTTCTCCCAAGATCCCTTATGCTCATGCGGCCCAATGGACACCGTATCGCCAGGCCGATTGGCGTACGCCAGTGGATACCCGGTTGACGCGCAACCGACTGACCCAACTGGCCGAACGTCTGACCCAACTTCCAGAGGGATTCGAATTGCATTCCACGGTGCGTAAGGTGGTGGATCATCGGCGTCAGATGGGCGAAGGAACGCTGGCGGTGGATTGGGGGATGGGCGAGTCCCTGGCCTACGCCTCGCTGGTGGAGGAGGGTTACGGGGTGCGCCTGTCGGGGCAAGATTGTGGGCGCGGAACCTTTTCTCACCGCCATGCCGTCTGGCATGACCAGAACCGGCAGCGTTGGGATGCGGGCATCCATATCCCTTTGCAGCATATCAGCCCCACCCAGGCGTCTTTTACGGTGATCGATTCCCTTCTTTCGGAAGAAGCCGTGCTGGGGTTTGAATATGGTTATGCTTCGGCCCAGCCTCGTTACCTCGTGCTTTGGGAAGCCCAGTTTGGCGATTTTGCCAATGGCGCCCAAGTGGTCATTGACCAATTCATCAGTTCGGCCGAGGCCAAATGGGGGCGACTCTGTGGCCTGACTCTGTTGTTGCCCCATGGTTATGAAGGGCAAGGCCCGGAACATTCTTCGGCGCGGGTGGAGCGCTACTTGCAACTCTGTGCCGATTATAATCTGCAGGTATGCATTCCCAGTACGGCAGCCCAGATCTTTCACCTGTTGCGACGTCAGATGCTGCGACCTTTGCGCAAACCCCTCATCGTCATCACCCCCAAAAGCCTGTTGCGCCGCAAAGAGGCCAGTAGTCCCCTGGAAGAATTCACGACAGGGGGGTTTCAGCCCATTCTCGCCGAGGTGAAGGAGGCCATCGATCCTGCGGGTGTACAACGGATCGTGGTGTGTTCCGGAAAAGTTTATTACGATCTGGTGGCGGAACGCGGACAACGGAACATAGAGAACATCGCCGTGTTGCGTCTGGAACAACTCTATCCCTTTCCTCATGAAGAATTCGCTGCCCAGATCGCCCGCTATCCCGCTGCCCACTCTGTGCTCTGGTGTCAGGAAGAGCCGGGCAATCAGGGCGCTTGGCATCGTATCCAGCATTATCTGGTGCGCCACCTGCGTCCAGACCAGCATTTGAGTTATGCTTTACGTCCCTCATCGGCAGCACCTGCCGTGGGCTATCTCAACCTACACGAAGAACAACGCCGGGCATTCCTCGAGGCTGCCCTGACCCTGTGACCATAGAGGTGTGACCATGTCTCTGGAAATCAAAGTCCCCCCCCTGGCTGAATCCATCACGGAAGCCACCATTCTTGTCTGGCATGTGACCGAGGGGGCTCCGGTGCAACGGGATCAGAAGTTGGTGGATATCGAAACCGACAAGGTCGTGCTGGAAGTTCCGGCACCGCACGCGGGCGTGCTCCAGCGTATTCTCAAGGGGGTGGGGGACAAGGTTCAGTCCCATGATGTCCTGGCGCTCATGGAAGAGAGTCAGGGGGAAATGCTTTCCTCTCCCCCGGTTGTTCCTGATGTCCCTGTGCGAACCATGCCGGCGGCCGGTAAAATTTTGCGGGAACAGGGGCGCGCGCCGCTTGCGGAAGGGGGCAGCGGACGGGGCGGGCGTATTTTAAAGGAAGACGTCATCAATGTTCCAGCACCTGAACCGGTGAAATCCTCCTCCGTGGAAACGACACCGGAGCCCCTGCCCGGAAAGCCGCGTCAGGAGCGCAGAACGCCGCTCTCGCCCTTGCGCCGGCGGATGGCTGAGCGTCTCATGGCGTCACAGTCGGGCACGGCCACTCTGACCACTTTCAACGAAGTGGATATGTCGGCAGTTCTGGCCTTGCGTCAACGCCACAAGGATTCTTTTGAAAAGAAGCATGGCATTCGTCTGGGCCTCATGTCCTTTTTTGTCAAGGCGGTCGTTTCTGCACTTCAGCGCTATCCGGTACTCAACGCGCGCATCGAGGGAGGGGACTGGGTGACGCCCGAGTTCATCGATATCGGGGTGGCAATCGGCAGCAAACGGGGCCTGTTGGTCCCTATCCTGCGCGATGCCCAACGCCTGGGCATGGCCGATATCGAACGTCAGATCGCTGATTTCTCCCAACGGGCCGATGCCGGGCATATTGCGTTGGAAGAATTGTCGGGAGGAACCTTTTCCATCACCAACGGAGGGGTCTTCGGTTCCATGCTCTCCACGCCCATTCTCAATCCTCCCCAGTCCGCGATTCTGGGCATTCATGCCACGCGCGATCGGCCTGTGGTGGTGGAGAGGGAAATCGTGATTCGCCCCATGAATTATCTTGCCCTGTCCTATGACCATCGTCTCATCGATGGTCGTGAGGCGGTTTTGGGGTTGGTGGCCATGAAGGAGGGATTGGAAGATCCGGCGCGTTGGCTTCTTGACTTATAAAAAATATTAAATATATCATGCAATCATTTGATTTGATAGTTATTGGTGCGGGTCCTGGAGGATATATGGCTGCCTTGCGGGCAGCGCAACTGGGGTTGCGGGTTGCCTGTGTCGATGAATGGGTAGATGCGCAACAGCGCCCCAGTCCGGGTGGAACCTGTTTGAATGTCGGGTGCATTCCTTCCAAAGCATTGCTGGAATCCTCTGCCTTGTATGCCCGGATCACCGGGGAAGCCGCCGGGCATGGCATCGACGCGGGTCCAGTCCAACTGGATGTGGCGCGCATGCAGGCACGCAAGGAAAAGATCGTACGGCAGTTGACCGCCGGAGTTGGCTACCTCTTCAAAAAAAATGGGGTGTCTTTTATGCCGGGACGCGCCAGTTTCAAAGGAAAAGAAGGGGATCAGATTCATCTGACCGTTCAACGCAAGAGTCAGGAAACGGAAGACATCGCCGCCCCTCAGGTGATCATTGCGACTGGCTCGGTCCCCCGTGCCCTGGAGGGGGTACCCTTCGACCAGGAACGGATCCTTGACAGCACAGGCGGCCTGGCATTGACCACGGTCCCCCGCCGGTTGGTGATCGTGGGGGCGGGAGTCATCGGGCTTGAATTGGGCAGTGTCTGGCGACGCTTGGGGAGTTCGGTCACTTTGCTGGAAACTCGGGATACTTTTTTACCAGGTGCAGACCAGGAAGTGGCACAACAGACCCTGAAAATGTTGACTCAGTCCCCGGGCCTCAGAATCGAGTTGGGAATACATCTGCAATCGGTTGAAAAAACGACAGAATCCATAAAACTTACGTATATACGCGGAGGGGAATTCCTGATGCTCGACGCGGACGTGCTGATACTCGCGGTGGGGCGTTGTCCCAACACCCTGGGGCTGGAATTGGAACGGGTGGGCCTGGTCCCCGATACGCAGGGTTATATTCCCGTGGATGCCCACTGCCGTACGCCGGTGGCGGGCGTGTGGGCGATTGGAGATGTGGTGCGTGGCCCCATGTTGGCCCATAAAGCGGAGGAAGAGGGGGTGGCTGTGGCCGAGCGTTTGGCAGGTCAGTTGCCCGAAGTGAATTTGGCCCACATCCCTGTGGTCATCTATACCGAACCTGAATTGGCTTGGGTCGGATTGACCGAGGAAGCCGCCCAGGCAGCGGGAAGAACTGTGCGTATCGGGCGTTTTCCTTTTCAGGCCAACGGCCGTGCCAAAGCACGGGGAGCGTCCCTGGGCTTGGTCAAAGTCATCGCCTGCGCTGCCACTGATCGCATTCTGGGCGTTCATATCCTGGGCCCCGAGGCTTCAGAGTTGATCGCCGAGGCGGTGGTGGCTCTTGAATTCCAGGCCTCCAGCGAAGATCTGGCGCGCATCGTCCATGCCCATCCTTCCCTCAGTGAAGCTCTGCGCGAAGCCTGTCTGGGTGTGGACGGGCGCACACTCAACCTGTGAGTCTTTCTGTGCACGGTCCATTACAATGGTATCAATCGTTTCAGAATCGCCCCGATTATCGAGCCGATACGCTCCAATGGCCGGTGGTGGAAAGGTTGCAAACTTTATACGATGCCCTGGTGGAATTCAAGGAATACCGCCAGACCTTGCTGGCTCGCACCTTCGGCAACCGACGTCCACCGCGCGGAATCTATCTGTACGGGGCCGTGGGACGGGGTAAGACCGTTCTCGTGGATGCCTTTTTTTCCACCTTGCCCTATCAACGCAAGAAAAGGCTGCACTTCCATGAATTCATGGCACAGGTGCATGAGCGACTCAACCAGTTGCAAGGACAGGAGGACCCGCTCCAGAGGGTGGCAGCGGAGTGGGTCGTGGAAACCCGGATCCTCTGCTTCGATGAGTTCCAGATCAGTGATATTGCCGATGCCATGATCCTGCAACGCCTGTTGGAAACGCTGATCGAATGGGGGGCCGTGCTGGTCCTGACCTCGAACCATGCCCCTGAAGACCTGTATCCCAATGGACTGCAACGGGAGCGCTTTTTCCCAACCATTGCCCTGATTCGAGAACGTCTCGACGTGATCGAACTGAAGGGAAGTCAAGACCATCGTCAGGATGAGGGAGGAACCTCACCCCACTATCTGTACCCTTTGGATGTCGCGACGCACAGCCGTTTCGAAGCACATTTCCGGCAGAGTTGTCCGCATCCTGAAGCGCGTGCCTGCCTGCTCCTCATGGAGCGTATCGTTCCGGTGCGAGGAGTGTGCGGGCGTACAGTCTGGTTCGAGTTTGGCGTACTCTGCGGGTCCGCCCGATCACAACGAGATTATCTGGAATTGGCTGCAGATTTCGATACCTTGTATCTGTCCGATGTTCCCCTCCTGACGGATAAAATGCGCGATGCTGCCCAGCGTCTGGTCTGGTTGGTGGACGTATGTTACGACAAGGGGGTGAAGATGATGGTGTCGGCCGCGCTGCCGCCTTCCGAACTGTATCCCGCAGGCATGAAAAGTGGCGATTTCCTGCGCACCGTCAGTCGCTTGCAGGAAATTCAGGGCGCTGACTGGCCAAAACTCAGGCGGGCAGAATGATGGCGTCGGCTTCGATTTCCACCAGCATTTCGGGGTCGATCAGGCGCTTGACTTCCACCAGTGTGGTGGCAGGGCGAATTTCACCAAAGTACTGGCCATGGGCACGGGCAATTTTTTCCCATTGATCGATCTGGGTGACGAAAATGCGCGTACGGACCACATGGGTCAATTCGGCCCCGGCCCGTTTCAAGGCCTGCTCCAGGTTGGCCAGCGCCTGCAAGGTCTGGGCCTCGGGATCATTGGGTCCCACCAGGCGACCATCGGTACCGGTCCCGGTCGTGCCAGAAACGAATACTTGGGCCCCTACCTTGACGGCACGGGAATAGCCAATGATGGGTTCCCAGGTGGAACCACTGGAAATATTTTCTCGGGTCATGGAATTATCCTTCATAATCTGATCGAAAAATGACGCGGCATTGTACCGCACTCTGAATCAATCGTTCTGGACACGGTCATGGATACTTCTCACCCTTTACATGTCGACAAGAAATCCCTGCGCCATTGGGCATTACAGCAACGCGCTCAAATTCCGCCTGCCCAGCGCGAACGACGCAGTTTCGACCTGCATCGCCTGCTTCATGATCATCCGCGCTTCCAGGCGGCTCGGGTCCTTCTGTTGTATGGGTCCATGGGTTCGGAACCGAATACCTGGCCGCTCTTGCGCGCGACTCTCAAACAGGGACGATCCCTGGTATTGCCGCGTATCGAGCAGGATACTTTGACACTCTATCGGGTACGCGATCTCGACACCGAACTGGGTCCTCCGGGGCTCTGGGGGCTGCGCGAACCTCTTCCACCTCTCTGTGATCCCGTGCGTCCGGAGACCCTCGATTTCATTCTGGTCCCCGGTCTGCTCTTTGATGTGCAGGGGGGGCGTCTGGGTTATGGGGGCGGGTATTATGATCGTCTGTTGTCCAGAGCCCCCCGCGCCTGGCGCCTGGCCCTGGCTTTTCGCGAACAGTGTGTGGATGAGGTTCCCCGGGAGCCTCATGATCTGCCCATTCATGAAGGTCTGAATGACGCAGGGACTTTTTTCATGACAGCGGAACATCCATGAGCGGAGCAGAGGGCAGGGGTTTGGAACGCATTTCCAAGGTGATGGCGGCACGCGGTCTATGTTCCCGGCGTGAAGCCGATCAGTGGATCCTTCAGGGCTGGGTGCTTCTGGATGGAAAAAAGATCATGGAGTTGGGCACAAAAATGACTCCGGATCAGATCCTGACCGTGGCACCCGCGGCACGACGTGCGCAGCGGCAATGGGCGACGGTGCTTTTGAACAAACCCATCGGGGTGGTATCGGGACAGGCGGAGGACGGGTATCGTCCGGCAGTGCAACTGGTGACTGCCGAAAATCGCTGGAGTGAAGATTCGGCAACGGGCGGTTGGACTCCGGCACTGATCCATGGTCTGGCTCCGGCCGGAAGATTGGACATCGATTCCACGGGGTTGTTGGTTCTGACCGGGGATGGTCGTGTGGCTCGGACGCTCATCGGGGCAGATTCCACGGTGGAAAAGGAATATCTGGTGCGCGTGTCGGGGCGTTTGCCTTCCCAGGGATTGAAACTCCTCAATCATGGGTTGTCCCTCGATGGCCGGGCCTTACGTCCGGCACAGGTCGATTGGCAGAATTCCGATCAGTTGCGTTTCATCCTGAAGGAAGGACGCAAACGCCAGATTCGGCGCATGTGTGAATTGGTTGGGTTGCGGGTCACCGGACTGAAGCGGGTACGGATCGGAAACGTGCGCCTGGGCGCATTGCCTTTGGGACAATGGCGTCTGCTTGGGGAAGAAGAACATTTTTAATTGAGGAGAACCGACGTGAATTATATTCCCCCGCTGGATGACATGGCCTTCGTGGTCAAGGAATTGTTAGGACTCGAACCATTGGCGGCCCTTCCGGGTGGAGAAGGGGCGGAAGCCGCATTGTTCGATGCCGTGCTGGCAGAATCAGCGCGTCTGACCCGGGAAGTGTTGGTGCCCCTGAATTCTGTGGGCGATCACGAACCCGCCCGTCTCGAGGGAGGAAACGTTACCACGCCACGGGGATTCAAAGCAGCCTACGAGCAATTTCTGATGGGAGGCTGGAATGGTCTGACGGCCCCCGTGGATTTTGGCGGGCAGGGTCTACCCACCATTTTCGCCGCACCTCTGGAAGAGATGTGGCATGGGGCCAATATGGCCTTCACTCTGGGGCCTCTGCTGACCCGAGGGGCCGTGGAAGCCATCGACTATGCGGGAACGGTGGCCCAGAAAGCGCGCTATCTGCCCAATCTGATCACGGGAACATGGATGGGGACCATGAACCTTACCGAACCCCAGGCAGGTTCGGATCTGGGGGCCCTGCGTACTCGTGCCGTGCCTGCAGAGGATGGGACCTATCGCCTCACCGGACAAAAAATTTTCATCACCTACGGTGATCAGGATTGGACGGAGAACATCATTCATCTGGTTCTGGCTCGTCTGCCCGATGCGCCTGCCGGGGTGCGTGGTCTGTCACTTTTCATCGTGCCCAAGGTTCTCCTGAATGACCAAGGAGACCTTGCCGTGCCCAACCAGGTGCGTACTGTTTCCCTCGAGCATAAACTGGGAATTCATGGCAGCCCCACCTGCATGCTCAGTTATGGGGATGAAGGAGGTGCCTGGGGAGAGTTGCTGGGAGAACCCCATCGTGGTCTGGAGTTGATGTTCGTCATGATGAATGCGGCGCGTTTTTCCGTGGGCGTGCAGGGTTTGGCCATTGGCGAACGGGCTTATCAGGGGGCGCTGGAATATGCACGCACGCGTATTCAAGGCGTGCCGGTGGGGGAAAGCCAACTTCGGCCCATCGTCCATCATCCCGACGTACTGCGCATGCTGGTGGAAATGGATGCACGCCTGCAGGCAGGGCGTACTCTGGCCTATTATGCGGGTTGGATGATCGACCGGGCACACCTGGAAACCGATCCTCAGCGCAAGGCCTGGGCACAACGTCGCTCAGACCTGTTGACTCCTCTGGTGAAAGGGCATTGTACGGAACTGGGCGTCTGGGCCAGCAATGTGGCCTTGCAGGTTTTTGGGGGCATGGGCTTCATCGAGGAGACGGGAGCTGCTCAGCATTACCGCGATGCCCGAATCACCCCCATCTACGAAGGCACTACGGGGATTCAGGCCAATGATCTGGTGGGGCGCAAACTTTGGCGTGATCAGGGGTTGGCTGTGCGCGAACTCCTCGAAGAAATTTCTGCGACCTTGAAAGAATTTCAAGAGGGCGAGAGAATCGGAACAGCGGTGATCCAGGCACTGGCAGAAGTACTGAAATTGACGGTACAGGCTACCGAACGACTGCTACGTCAGGGCGCAACGGATCCCCGTTGGGGTCTGGGCGTGGCGGTTCCTTATCTGCATCTGCTCAGTCTCTGTGTGAGTGCCTGGTGGATGGCACGTAGTGCGTGGGTTGCTGCACAGGGCAGAGGAGGATTACCTGCCGAATTCTATCGACAGAAGCAGAATGTCGTATCATTCCACGCGGCTCATGTCTTGCCCCGGGCCTTGGTACTGGCCCGTCAAATCGAAGCACCCGGGGATCTGCTTGAGTCCCTGCGTTCTTCCATGGCGGGGGATGGAACGGTAATACATTGAGGAATATGATGAAAAAATTGCTTTATCAGTTGGATACGGACCTTCTGCCGTCCATTTTTGACAATGTGGTTGCCCATGACGGCGGTGCCGATCAGGTAATTCCCTATGGCGGAATCACTCCCGACAATGTCGGTCCCTTGGTGGAAGGGGCTATTTTTACCCGTGCTCCCAAAGATAAAAAAAATACGGCCATATTCGTGGGCGGGAGTGATCTGGTGGCAGGCGAATCTCTCCTGGCAGCCATTCAGAACAAATTCTTCGGCAAGTTTCGGGTTTCCCTGATGCTCGACAGCAATGGTGCCAATACGACGGCAGCGGCCTGTGTGGCCTGGCTGACTCAAGGGCGTTCGGTCGTGGGCAAACGGGCGATCGTGCTTGGGGGCACGGGGCCGGTGGGGCAACGGGTTGCCATCATGCTGGGTCGAGCAGGGGCCGAGGTGACCGTGTCGGGCCGTCAACTGGAACGGACTCAGCAGGTTTGTGCCTACCTCAACCGACGTTTTGGATCGAGGCTCGTTGCTGCGACCACCCCCGACCTGGAAAGTCGCGGGCAGAGTATTCAAGGCAAGGAAATCGTGGTTTCTACGGGGGCCTCCGGCGTGACCATGCTGGAGGAAAACCAGTGGGCGCAGACAGCCGGGCTGGAATTGATCGCCGATGCCAATGCTTCGCCCCCCGTGGGCATTGGCGGGATCGATATGACAGACCGGGCCACTCTGCGTCATGGAGTCCTCTGTTTTGGTCCTCTGGGCTTCGGAGCCCTCAAATTGGCCCTGCATCGGGAATGTATCGGACGCTTGTTCAACAGCAATGACCTGGTGCTGGATGCAGAAGCGATTTTTGAGCGGGCCTGTACCTTGGTGGCCGCTCCTCTTTAAGAACCTTTTTTCTCGCACGAGCGGGAAGTACCGATTTCAGGAGTAACGATGACGACTCAACCCATTGCAGATTTTTTGGAAGAACTGGCCAGCGCAACGCCGACCCCTGGAGGAGGAGGGGCTGCAGCCTTGATGGGCGCCATGGGTGCCGGTCTGGTTGCCATGGTGGCCCGCGTCACAGCGGGCAAAAAAGGACAGGACACGCTGATTCCGGAAATGGAACGGCAAATCATGGGGGCTGAAGCATTGCGTCAGGAATTCACTGCCATGATCAGTGCCGATGCCGTGGCTTTTGATGGACTGATGAGCGCTTTCAAGTTGCCCAAGGACAGTGTGGAGGCCATCGATCGTCGTGCAGCCATCATTCAGCAGGGGTACCAGAATGCGACAGAAGTGCCTCTGTCCTGCATTCGCGCCTGTTTGCGCGGTCTCGCCCTGGCGCATCGCTCGGCCGAGCAGGGGCATCGTAACGTTCTCAGTGACAGTGGGGTGGCGGTTCATGCGCTGCTGGCGGCGCTTCGCAGTGCCATCCTCAATGTTCAGATCAACGTGCCTGCCATCAAGGACCAAACTTTCGTCGATGCCGCTTTGGAAGAAGCGCGAGCGGCCGAAGAGGAAGCCAGTACCAGCGCAGTGGTTACCTTGGGCGTGGTCACTGCACGCTTGTCCTAAAGGTTGGGGTATTGAGGACCGTTTCCCCCTTCCGGGGGAACCCAGCGGATGTTCTGTTGGGGGTCCTTGATATCACAGGTCTTGCAGTGGATGCAGTTGGCCGCATTGATTTTCAGGTGTCGTTCCGACGTATTCGAGTTTATGATCTCGTAAACGCCTGCGGGGCAATAGCGGGTTTCTGGCGAGCGATAGATCTCCCAGTTGACGGTGAGAGCTATTTTTGGGTCAGCCAGAATCAGGTGATCCGGCTGGGTTTCTTCATGGGTGGTTTGCGCCAGAAATACCGAAGAGAGCCGATCAAAGGTCAGTTTTCCATCGGGTTTGGGATAGGCAATCGGCGTGCAGACGTTGGCAGGGCGGAGGGTCTGATGGTCAGCATGGGCATGAGCAAGTGTCCAGGGTGCACGGCCTCGCCAAAGCCAGGTATCCAGCGCCGCATGGAGCAAGCCGGGAATCAGTCCCCAGCGAAAACCGGGACGCAGGTTGCGTACGGCTTGCAGTTCCTGACCGACCCAGGAGGTGCGCAAGGCCGGTTCATAAAGGGTGCATTCCGACACTTGCGGGGTATCATTCAGGTGTGCGTACAGGGACTCTGCGGCGATCATGCCCGATTTGAGGGCAGTGTGACTGCCTTTGATCTTGCCGACGTTGAGAAACCCCGCACTGTCTCCGATCAGAACGCCTCCCGGGAAACTGAGCCGGGGAATGGACTGCCAACCTCCCTCATTCAGGGCACGGGCCCCATAAGCAATCCGCCGACCTCCTGCAAACAAGACGCTCAGTGCAGGGTGGGTTTTGAAGCGCTGGAATTCTTCGAAGGGACTGAGGTAGGGGTTTGTATAATCCAACCCCACCACGAACCCGATGGATACCCGATGGTCATCCAGGTGGTAGATCCAGGACCCGCCGTAGGTATTCGCATCGAGGGGCCAACCGACCGTATGGGTGACCTGCCCGGGACGGTATGAAGGAGAGTCCACTTCCCAGATTTCTTTGAGCCCCAGACCATAGGTTTGGGGTTGAGCATCCACTGATAGGGAAAAACGCTCGTTCAACTGGCGAGCCAGGGACCCTCGGCAACCTTCCGCAATCACGGTTTGGCGGGCTCGCAATTCCATTCCGGGTTGAAAGCGGGGGCCGGGTTGACCATCCTTGAAGCGTCCCACATCGCCCGTCAATATTCCCTGAACTTCTCCCTCGGCCCCCAGCAACACGTCAGCGGCTGCAAATCCGGGATAGATTTCCACGCCCATGGCTTCGGCTTGAAGGGCCAGCCATTTGCACACCTCTCCCAAACTGACGATATAGTTACCCGCATTGTGGAGTTGTGGCGGAGTGGGAAGACGCCAGGCACGGTGTTGGGTCAGAAATAAAAATTGATCTTCCGTGACGGCAGTGATCAGAGGGGCGCCGCGTTGTTTCCAGTCAGGAAAGAGTTCACTGAGGGCGCGAGGTTCCATGACGGCACCGGAGAGGATATGGGCGCCCACTTCGGCGCCCTTTTCCAGGACGCACACGGAAAGTTCCCGGCCCTGACTCCGGGAAAGTTGCTTCAAGCGGATGGCACAGCCCAACCCGGCCGGCCCCGCGCCCACAACTACCACGTCATACGTTAAACTGTCCCTTTGGGTCATGGATCATGGCAGAGGAATAAAGAGAGTAATTATACCCACACTTGGGGAACCAATTGGAGGAGGAAATGGTCCATGAGGGACAAGATGGAAAATGACAAGAAGGATGAGCCCATGCCCCAGACGTCTACGCGCGTGTTGTCCCTTGCTTCCCACACGACTGGGCGAGCCCCTGCGGGGTTGCCCGAGGTTCAGGAACCCGTGATTTCGGCACCCATGCCCACGGAACGGGAAATCGACCAACAGTTGGTGGAGCGGGCGCAGCATGGGGATAAACTGGCTTTTGAATTGTTGGTTATCAAGTATCAACGCAAGTTGCTCCGCCTGATAGGACGGTTGGTTCGTGATCCGGCCGAAGCGGAGGACGTGACGCAAGATGCTTTTATCAAGGCCTACCGCGCATTGGGTTCCTTTCGTGGGGACTCGGCTTTCTATACTTGGCTTTACCGTATCGGTGTCAATACGGCAAAAAACTTTCTCATGAATCAGGGGCGTCGTATGCCCTCATCCATAGGGGTGGAAGAAGCCGAATACTACGAGGGCAATGATCTTCTTCAGGACGTGAATACCCCGGAAGCAGAGTTGTTGAGCCGTGAATTGGCGCGTACCGTCAACGACAGTATGGAAGCACTTCCGGAAGAGTTGAAAACAGCCATTCGCTTGAGAGAAATAGAAGGACTGTCCTACGAAGACATTGCAACCATGATGAATTGCCCGATTGGAACGGTGCGTTCCCGAATATTTCGGGCCCGAGAAGCCATTTCGCATAAATTGAAACCCTTGTTGGAGGTTTTGGGGAGCAAAAGATGGTAATGGAAGATATGGAACTGGAGCGCCTGTCAGCCGCCATGGATGGGGAGTTGGACGATGAGAAGTTGCCCCGGCTGCTGGGGGGATGCCGTCACGATCCAGTCTTGCAGGAATCATGGTATCTCTTTCATTTGATTGGTGAAACATTGCGTGATCCTCAGTTGCCCCCGGCACGCCTGCACGGTCGGATAGCCCATGCCCTCAAGGATGAACCGACGGTGCTGGTGCCCGGTAAATCGTCTGTGGGCTCCGTTCCGCTGGATGGGGCGACGCAACGACGCTGGCTGGCCATGGCCGCCGCTATTGCCGTCGTGGTCCTGACCACGGTCGTGCTCCGGCCGGGTTTGCCGACCAACCCGGTTATCGCACAAAAAGAACCCAGTGCGCCTGCTTTGAATGAAAACAGCGTTTCTGACAAGGATATTCAGACCTTCGTCGCATTACATCGGCAGGGTTCTCCGCTGTCCGAGTTCCAAACCGTTGATTACACACCACAAACGATTGCTCAGCGATAGTGGGTGTGGGAAGAGTACGTTTCTCGATCATGAAGGCCTTCGGCAAGGGGATCGTTCCCATCATCGGTCTGCTGGTCTGTGGGGTGGGACAGGCGGGGTCCGGGCCTGTCAGTGACCCTCTCTCTTTGCTCGGTCAATTGAGTCATGCGGCCCACGATCGATCCTACAGTGGTACCTACGTGGTCCAGCGTGGCAGCGAAATGGAATCGTCCAGGATCGTGCATACCCATATTCACGGAGAGGAACTGACCCGCATCGAGGTACTGGACGGGCGTCCTCGAGAAATCATTCGAGACAGCAAGGAAACACGCTGCTATTATCCGGTACAACACAAGATTCGCATCGAGAAAGGTTATACCCGGCGTCTTTTCCCCGCCTTGATAGAAGTTCCTTATGAGCAATACCTCCGGTTTTACGATGTTTCCAGGGTCGGGATGAATCGTGTGGCAGGACATGAGTGTCAGCGCATTTTGCTTCGCGCACGGGACCGTCAACGTTTCGATCACGAGTTTTGTGCAGATGCGAACACGGATTTGATCCTCAAGGCGGTGACCTATGATCGACACCATGACCCTTTGGAAACGTTGCTCTTCACCGAAATTTCCGAGGGTGATTCCACTTCGCCGGAACTCCTGAAATCCACTTATCCGGATTCAAACCAATGGAAAAAAGTTTTTTTCCCTCCTCCTGTGGCGGATCATCTGTCCTATCAGTGGAGCATCCCGGCTTTGCCCTCGGGTTTCAGTCAAGTACTGCAGATGTCCATCCTGTCATCGGCGGTGCCGGGAGCGCCCTTCGAACATCTTGTTTTTTCTGATGGATTATCTTCATTTTCCATATTCATCAAGCCATTACAAGGAGAAGGTTTCCGCCCGGTTCAGGCACGACTCCAATCCAGTGCGCTGAGCTATTATTCCGGGACGGTTGGGCAACACCGCATCGTGGTGGTAGGTGAGATTCCTCAAGAGGTCGTCACCGCCATAGGGCAATCCATGACCATAACGGAGGAAACACATTGATGAAACGATTGTTACTGCTCGGACTATTGGTGTTGGGTACGGGACTGGCGCAGGCCGAAAACCTGCCTGACTTTACCGATATCGTGGACCATGAATCCAATACGGTGGTCAACATCAGCGCCATCACCAAGGCGCATTCCGAAGGGGAGATCGATTCAAGGGTTCCCGAACACGATCCCATGCTCGAGTTTTTCCGTAACTTTGGAATACCCGTGCCTGAAATGGGACCTCAAGGTCAGGGCATGGAATCCAGTTCCATGGGCTCCGGCTTCATCATTCGCCCGGATGGTTACATCCTGACCAACGGTCATGTGGTTCAGGGTGCAGACGAAGTCACCGTCAAACTACTCGACAAACGTGAATTCAAGGCCAAAGTCATCGGTATCGATCCCAAGACCGATGTGGCTCTGCTCAAGATCGATGCCACCGGTTTGCCCACCATCAAAGCCGGTGATCCCGCCAAGGCACGGGTTGGGGAGTGGGTGGTGGCGATTGGTTCGCCCTTTGGTTTCGAGAGCACCGTGACCAAGGGCATCATCAGCGCCAAAGGACGATCTCTGCCCCAGGAAACTCTGGTACCGTTCATCCAGACAGATGTGCCCATCAATCCCGGTAATTCAGGGGGACCTCTTTTCGACATGAAAGGGGAGGTGATCGGCATCAATTCACAGATATACAGCCGGACGGGGGGATACATGGGATTGTCTTTTGCCATCCCCATCGATGTCGCCCTTCAGGTGGCCGATCAACTGCGCCTTCATGGCAAGGTAAGTCGGGGTTGGCTGGGTGTTGTCATTCAGGAAGTGACCAAGGAACTGGCCGACTCCTTCGGTTTGCCCAAGGCAGAAGGCGCGCTGGTGGTGGCCGTTCAGAAAGGATCCCCGGCAGAACGGGCCGGCATTCGCCCCAGCGATATCATTCTTCGTTTCGATGGCAAGGCGGTGAGCAATCAAACCGATCTGCCGCGCATCGTCAGTGCGATCAAATCGGGGGCCGAAGTTTCTGCAGTGGTCTGGCGTAAGGGCGCTGAGCATTCACTGTCAGTATCGGTGGGGAATATGCCCGCCGAAAAAATCGCTCAGACCGAAGGCGGAAGGCCGACCCATGGGGGGCCCCCCGCTGGCCCGGCAGCCCGATTGGGGTTGGCAGTGGCGGATCCGGAAGAGGGACAGGAGGGCATCATCATTACGGGAGTTCGAGGAGAAGCGGCGCAGGTAGGGTTGGAGCAGGGCGACCAGATTCTTTCGATGAATAACAATGAGTGCCATTCGGTCCGAGAATTCAACCAGTTGGTGGGAAAACTCAAGGGGCCGGTGCGCGTGGCATTGCTCGTCAAACGGGGAGATAGCCCGCCAGAATTCATCACTCTTCTCCTGCAGTGAGTTCTAACAGTATGACTATTCTGGATTTCAGGCTAGAATAGTGGGTCTGTGGGCGCTGCTCCAGCGCTCCTTCCCCGGAAGGGCATCGCTGGATGCCCTTTTTTGTCTACACAGGAAGCAGGATGTCATTGATTCGAAATTTTTCTATCATTGCCCACATCGATCACGGCAAGTCCACTCTGGCAGACCGGTTGATCCAGTTGTGCGGTGGTTTGTCGGCGCGTGAAATGGGGGCCCAGGTCCTCGACAGCATGGATCTGGAACGAGAGCGGGGCATCACGATCAAGGCCCAGACTGCTGCCCTCGAGTACAAAGCCAAAGATGGTCAGACCTATCACCTCAACCTGATCGATACCCCGGGGCACGTGGATTTTTCCTATGAAGTGTCGCGTTCCCTGGCGGCTTGTGAAGGGGCCATACTGGTGGTGGATGCCTCTCAGGGAGTGGAAGCCCAGACCGTTGCCAATTGTTATACGGCCATCGAGCAGGGCGTGGAAGTTTTTCCAGTGCTCAACAAAATCGATTTACCCTCTGCCGAACCCGAGCGGGTGATGGCGGAAATCGAGGATATCATCGGCATCCCGGCGACCAATGCCCTGCAGATCAGCGCCAAGACCGGAGTTGGCGTGGAAGAGGTGCTGGAAGCCGTCATTGCGCGCATTCCTGCGCCGCAGGGTTCCGTGGACGCCCCGCTCAAAGCCCTCATCATCGACTCCTGGTTTGATAATTATGTCGGGGTGGTGATGCTGGTGCGGGTGGTGGAAGGGAAGTTGCGTCCGCGCGACAAGATACTCCTGATGTCCACGCATTCGACGCATCTGTGTGAGCAAGTCGGGGTGTTCACACCCAAATCAGTGTCTCGAGAATCCCTGAGTGCGGGAGAGGTGGGGTTCGTCATTGCAGGCATTCGGGAATTACAGGCCGCTCGGGTCGGGGATACCCTCACCTTGGCGCTGCGTCCAGCAGAAACTGCCTTGCCTGGCTTTAAAGAAATCAAGCCACAGGTGTTTGCCGGCCTCTATCCGGTAGAGACTAACCAGTACGACGCGCTCCGTGATGCGCTGGAAAAACTTCGCTTGAATGATTCATCTCTTCACTTCGAACCGGAGACTTCACAAGCTCTGGGATTCGGGTTTCGTTGCGGCTATCTGGGCTTGCTCCATATGGAAATCGTTCAGGAGCGATTGGAGCGCGAATATGACATGGATCTCATCACCACAGCACCCACCGTGGTTTATGAAGTGGTATTGCAGGATGGGACTCTGACGGAAATAGAGAACCCGGCGCGTTTGCCCGATCCCTCCAAAATTGCCGAAATTCGGGAACCCATCATCACGGCCACCATGTTGTTGCCTCAAGACTATGTGGGACCGGTGATCACCCTGTGCAATCTGAAACGTGGCGTTCAGGTAGACATGCAATACTCGGGGCGACAGGTGGTTCTCACTTACGAGTTGCCTCTGAATGAGGTGGTCATGGACTTTTTTGATCGGCTCAAATCCGTCAGCCGTGGCTACGCTTCCATGGATTATGAGTTCAAGACGTTCCGTGCGGCCGATCTGGTCAAACTGGATATCCTCATCAACGGGGAACGGGTGGACGCCTTGTCCCTGGTGGTCCACCGGGCCAACAGCCAGTACCGTGGGCGGGAATTGGTGGCCAAGATGCGCGAGTTGATCCCTCGACAGATGTTCGATGTGGCCGTACAGGCAACTATCGGTGCCCACATTATCGCACGTGAGAATGTCAAGGCCCTGCGCAAGAATGTGTTGGCCAAATGCTATGGGGGCGACATTTCACGCAAACGAAAATTACTGGAAAAGCAAAAGGCCGGGAAGAAGCGTATGAAACAGGTCGGCAGTGTGGAAATTCCTCAGGAAGCCTTTCTGGCCATCCTGCAAGTGGAGAACAAGTGATGGATCTGTTTTATTGGGGGATTGCGGGCCTCATTCTGTCCGTACCTGTGGTGGGGTGGGATTTATTGGCACGTCGGCGTCAGGCCCATTCGAGCTCGGCTCTGAACAATCTGATTCAAGGCGCGTGGCTGCTCTTGTTCGTGTGCGGGTTTGGTCTCTTGCTCAAGATCACCGGGTTTTCGGAGATTCTTCTGTCCGCCAGCATCCTGACGGGCCTGGTGGTGGGTTGGGACAGGTGGCGCTGGCGCCGGGGGGGGCGGATGGAAGCTCATCAGGATGCGCCTTGGCTGGAAATTTCAAAAAGTTTTTTCCCTGTCATTCTGGCGGTATTCGTGGTCCGATCTTTTCTGTTCGAACCTTTCAAGATTCCCTCGGGGTCCATGATTCCCACTCTACGCATCGGCGATTTTATCCTTGTCAACAAGTTTGATTATGGTTTGCGCCTGCCCATCACCAATCAGGTATTCATTCCAGTGCACCAACCGCAACGCGGCGACGTCATGGTCTTCAAATATCCGAAGGATCCTTCCACCAACTATATCAAGCGGGTGGTGGGGTTGCCGGGTGATGTGGTGACCTATGTCAACAAGCAACTGATTATCAATGGTCAGGAAGTTCCCACCCTGCGTGATGGAAACTTTGGGGATGTGGATCAACCTCTGACCTATGCGACATTCAATCATTACGCTGAGCGACTGGGGACCCATCCCCATGAAATGATTACCCTTGACGGACAAGTTCCCGTATTTCTCGCCGAAGTTCGTAATTTTCCCTTCCGTTCGGCTTGTGTGTATGGAGATGAAGGATTTACCTGCAAGGTTCCCCAAGGGCATTATTTCGTGATGGGGGACAACCGTGACCGCAGTTCAGACAGTCGCTACTGGGGCTTCGTTCCGGATGAAAATATCGTGGGCAAGGCTGTACTGGTGTGGATGAACTTACAGGATCTCCACCGGATCGGGCGTTCCATTCCCTGATGCGGACCACTCCATCGTGACTTCTCCGACAGGTTTGGAACAACGCCTCGGTTATACTTTTCGGGATGCCGCTCTGCTCAGGCAAGCCTTGACCCATCGCAGTCACTCTACCCTTCATAACGAGCGGTTGGAGTTTCTGGGAGATGCCATCCTCAATATGGTCGCTGCTCAAGTCCTCTACGAACGTCATCCGCATTGGAATGAAGGAGAATTGAGCCGTGTCCGTTCGCTTCTGGTCAATCGGGAAGCCCTCTATCGCATGGCTCAGTTTCTCGATCTGGCTCCCCTGATCCGATTGGGCAGCGGTGAACTGCAAGGTGGGGGAAGACAGCGTTCCTCCATTCTTGCAGATGCCATGGAAGCCGTTTTCGGAGCTCTCTACCAGGATGGCGGATTGACTCCAGTGATCCCGCTCATCACCCGTCTTCTGGAACAGGCCGGTCTGGATTCCGCTGCGCTTCAGCAGGGCGGCGATAAAGATGGAAAAACTCGTCTTCAGGAGTGGCTGCAGGCGCGTCATCACCCTCTACCCCTCTACGAATTGCTGGCGCGCGAAGGAGCGGATCATGCCCCCCACTTCCGGGTTCGTTGTCAGGCGCAGGGCAAGGAAGCCTCAGGGGAGGGAGGGAGTCGACGCGATGCTGAACAGCAGGCCGCCCTCAATATCCTTCAACAACTGGAGACCTGATCATGCGTGTCGGTCGCATTGCCCTGGTAGGGCGCCCCAATGTGGGTAAATCCACGCTTCTCAATCAGTTGGTAGGACAGAAGTTGAGCATTACTTCCCGTCGGGCACAGACTACGCGCGTTCAGGTCCAAGGGATCCTGACCTTGCCCGAAGCCCAGATGATCTTTGTGGATACTCCCGGTTTTCAGCAGCAGTATGAGGGAATGTTGTACCGCTCCATGAATCGGAGTGTGACCGATGCTCTGGGAACCGTGGATCAGGTCGTCATGGTCGTCGAGGCCCTGCGTTGGACCCCTGCAGATCAAGCCATTCTGCTGCAGATTCCGACTGGGATACGCCCCCTGCTGGTGATCAACAAGGTGGATCGGGTCGTTTCTTCGGAGCGGATGATCCCTTATTTGCAGGCACGCCAGGAAGAAACACGGTTTTCTGCCATTTTTCCGGTCAGCGCCTTGCAGCGTTCCTGCCTGGACCCCCTGGTCCGGTATCTCGGCCAACACTTGCCGGAGGGTTCCCTTCAATATGAACCGGATCAGGTCAGCGATAGAACGGAACGTTTTTTTGTGGGGGAGTTCATCAGGGAACAACTTTTTCGTCAGTTGGGAGACGAGTTACCCTACGCCACGGCAGTGATGATCGACCGATATGTTCAGGAAAAGCGTTTGATTCGAATCGAAGCCACACTGTTGGTGGACAATCCAGGTCAAAAAGCCATCCTCATCGGCCAACAGGGCAGTCGTCTCAAGGCCATCGGTACTGCTGCCCGTCTGCAGATTGAAAAATTCCTGGAGTCGAAGGTTTATCTCGGTTTGTGGGTCAAGGTCAAGAGCGGTTGGGCTGAAGATGGTACCTTGCTTAAACAGTTGGGTCATGACTTCTGAAAGACGCGGGACGACCCACGAGGATCAGGGCTTCGTCCTTCATACCACCCCTTGGCGCGAAACCAGTCTGGTGGTGGAGGTTCTAACCCCGAACAGCGGACGGATTTCTCTGGTGGCCAAGGGAGTCCGTCGTCCCCGCGCTGCCCTGCGCGGAGTGTTGCAACCCTTTCAACCCCTTCATCTGGTATGGTATGGTCAGGAAGGACTGCGCATTTTGAAAAGTGCCGAATGGCAAGGAGGGGTGCCTTTATTGCAGGGACGGGCATTATTTTGCGGCTTTTACCTCAATGAATTGCTCTTTCGTATGGTGGTTCCAGAGGATAACCAGGAACTCCTGTTCGAATCTTACCGACGGGCCTTGTTCCGTTTGGCGCTGGAGACGGCACAAGAACCCATTTTGCGGACTTTTGAATATGAATTATTGCAAAGTATGGGGGTCGCCCCGGTTCTGGATCGGGAATCCCTGACAAACCTGCCTGTGGTTGCTGAAGTTCTTTATGGTTTGGACCGGGACGGTGCGGTCGTCCGGCTCGGTCCGGACCAGAAGAATGCAGTACAATGCCACGGCAAGACTTTGCTGGACATGGCCAGAGGCAATTATGGGGACCCGCGTTCCGCCCTGGAGTGCAAGCGGGTCATGCGCTGGTTGCTCCAGGTTCATCTGGGGGGGCAGGAATTGCATACCCGTCGTATTCTTCAGGAGATTCCCACGTTATGATCCAACTGGGCGTAAATATCGATCATATTGCCACGCTTCGCCAGGCTCGTGGTACCCGTTATCCCAGTCCGGTACGAGCCGCCTTGTTGGCCGAATATGCCGGAGCTGATGCCATTACGCTGCACCTGCGCGAAGATCGACGTCACATTCAGGACCGCGACCTGGAAATCCTGCGTGAGGTGTTGACCATTCGGATGAATCTGGAAATGGCAGTGACCGACGAAATGTTGGCCATTGCAACGCGCATCCGTCCCCATGACGCCTGTCTGGTGCCGGAACGGCGTCAGGAATTGACCACGGAAGGGGGGTTGGACGTGGTTCAGCAGTTTGAGCGGATACGCCATGCCTGTACGGTGTTGGCGGCGGCGGGGGTGCGTGTTTCCCTGTTCATCGATGCGGATCGAGAACAGCTGGAAGCCGCCCAGGCTGCAGGTGCTCCAGTGGTGGAGTTGCATACCGGGCAGTATGCCGAAATGGATGAGGAAGAAGGGATCCTCAAAGAACAGGAACGGATTCGCAATGCCACCGAATTGGGCACCCGTCTGGGCCTGCGGGTCAATGCCGGCCATGGACTGAATTACCATAATATCCGTCCCATCGCGGCCTTGCCCTTGATTCGTGAACTCAACATAGGCCATGCCATCGTGGCTCATGCGCTTTTTGTGGGATGGGAAAGTGCCGTGCGTGAAATGAAAGCCCTCATCCTTGGGGCTACGGCATGATACTGGGCATGGGGGTGGATCTGGTTTCTCTGGAACGGATCGACGGGGTATGGAAGCGTCATGGTGAACGCTTTCTAAAGTACCTGCTGACACCGGAGGAACGGACGCACTTTTCTCGACAGGCCGCCCCGGAACGCTTTCTGGCCAAACGTTTTGCTGCCAAGGAGGCTTTTTCCAAGGCGGTTGGAACGGGCATGCGTGCGCCGGTTCTATGGCGGTCCATTGGAACCACCCACGATGCGCTGGGTGCGCCCCAACTGGTATTTGAGGAACCGCTCGAGACGTGGTTGCAGGATAGAGGAATTACCCGAACCTGGCTTTCCATCACCGATGAAAAATCTCATGCATTCGCCTGCGTGGTTCTGGAGGGAGTATGAACCCGGGGCCCGTGATGCTGGATGTTGCCGGTCTGGAACTTCGGCCCGAAGAAAAGGATCTCCTGCGTCATCCCGCGACTGGGGGGGTCATCCTTTTTTCGCGTAATTATGAGAACAAGGCGCAGGTTACCCATTTGATCCGTTCCCTGCGCGCCGTGCGTCCCGAATTACTGGTGGCGGTGGACCACGAGGGGGGCAGGGTGCAACGGTTTCGCGCGGAGATGACGGCACTCCCGGCCATGGGAAACGTGGGGGCCCTCCATGAGCGGGACCCCGTGCGGGCCGAACAATGGGCTACCGATTGTGGAACGGTGCTGGCCTGGGAATTGGCTCAATTGGGAATCGACTTTTCCTTTACCCCGGTTCTTGATCTCGATTATGGGCGCAGTGCGGTGATTGGAAATCGCTCCTTTCACCGACAACCAACACGCGTTTGTTCTTTGGCTCAGGCCTTGGTACAGGGGTTGCATGGACAGGGCATGCGTGCGGTGGTCAAACATTTTCCCGGTCATGGTCATGTGGCTGTGGACTCTCACATCGGTTTGCCTGTGGATGAACGCTCCTGGGCCGAACTGGAAACCGCGGATCTTATTCCGTTCCGGGCGCTGCTGGACTGCGCGGGGGTGGGTGCACTTATGCCGGCGCATATCCTGTATCCGGCCATTGCGCCGGAACCCGCAGGTTTTTCCCCCTTCTGGTTGCAGACCCTATTACGCCAACGCTGGGGATTCAAAGGCATGATCATCAGCGACGACCTTGCCATGGGGGGGGCCATTTCCTGGGGAGGGGGAGCAGAGGAACGCACCCACCAGGCCCTGGATGCGGGCTGCGATGCCGTGCTGCTGTGCAATGATGCATCGGCTGCTGAACAAGCGCTGGAAAGTTTGGAAAAAAAGATTTTTTCGTCGTTACTCGCACAGCGCTGGATGAAAATGCGCGGTACCTCCAATGTGCCGCTCCCCCAGCGTGAGCGAGAGTATCACGAGGCGCATCGGCGTCTTCGGGACATGGAAGGGTAATCATGGGGCCGGGTCGTCATTCCCACTCCCATGCGCCGGGACGAGGACACCGGAATCACCCGCAAGGAGGAATGCAGGCACACCAGCATCACGATCCTGCGGACCATGTCCATCACGGGGCTCGTCCAGCCACGACCAGAGCCATGCTGATTGCACTGATTCTGACGGTTGCCTTTGCTTTGGTGGAGGCTTTCACCGGATGGTTGTCGGGTTCCTTGGCGTTGCTTTCCGATGCGGGCCACATGGTTTCCGATGCACTGTCACTGGGATTGGGAACTCTGGCGGTCTGGATCGGTAAGCGACCGCCTACCCAGCGTCACAGTTATGGTTTGCAACGGGCAGAAATCATCGCTGCAGCCCTGAATGGGTTATTGCTGCTGGGTGTGATCGGAATCATTTCGGTAGAAGCTTTTGAGCGCATCACCCATCCTTCCCCCGTTCATCCCTTTCCCGTGATGGGGGTGGCGATGCTCGGGATGATTTTGAATGCCCTGAATGGCTGGATGTTGTCACGCATGGAGAAAGGGCTCAATACCCGGGCATTGCTGATCCATGTACTGGGGGATTTTCTGGGCTCTTTGGCGGCCCTGATTGCGGGGTTTATCATTTGGCAAACGGGATGGATGCCCATTGATCCCATTCTTTCCCTGGTTGTTGCCGGTCTGATGCTCAACTCCACCTTTCAGATCCTGTCGGAGTCGGTGCACGTGCTGATGGAAGGAGTACCCAAAACCGTTTCGTTGCATGAGGTCGGTGAACAACTGGCTCACACGCCCGGGGTCATTGCCGTCCATGATCTGCACATCTGGACATTGACTTCCGGCATGATGGCGCTTTCGGCGCATCTGGAGGTGGAGGCGCTGGCCAACTGGCCGGAATTGTTGACCCTCTTACGGGCCCGCCTGATTCACCAGCACGGCATCGAACAGATTACCCTGCAACCGGAATTGCGCCGTCCTGCATGACCAAACCCGGCACACTGGCCGACTACCGGGCCACGCTTCCCAACCAGCCCGGGGTCTATCGTTATTTTGATCACCAGGGAAAATTGCTCTATGTCGGCAAGGCGCGCCATTTAAAACGGCGTGTGGATTCCTATTTTCAACGGGAACCTGAAAATCCGCGCATCCGTTTGTTGGTTTCACTGATTGCCACCATCGAGGTGACTCTCGTCACCTCCGAAACCGAGGCACTCTTGCTGGAAAGCAACTTGATCAAGACTCATCGGCCCCGCTTTAACATCGTTTTTCGGGATGATAAGACCTATCCGTACCTGCAGTTGAGTTCTCATGAATTTCCCCGGATTTCCTGGTATCGCGGAAAACTGCATCCCCCCCATCATTATTATGGTCCCTACCCCAATGTCTGGGCTGCCCGCTCAGCACTTCAGTTTTTACAAAAACTATTTCTTTTAAGAACCTGTGATGAAAGTACTTTCAAGAATAGAACTCGCCCCTGTCTCGAATATCAAATCAAGCGATGTTCTGCGCCTTGCGTAGGACTGATCGGGGCTGGCGAGTACGCTCTGGCCATTCGGCAAACCGAAGATTTTCTCAAGGGAAAGGAACAGAGGATTCTGGATGATCTGCGGACCCGCATGAATCAGGAGGCCAGTGCATTGAACTTCGAGAATGCAGCGCTTTTGCGCGATCGCATTGCCCTGATTCAACAGGTGCTCACCCAGCAAACCGTTTCCACCGGGGTGGCACGGGATGTCGATATATTGGCCCTGATATGCCAGGAGCAGGAATTCGTCCTGAATCTGACCATGATTCGCCAGGGTCGACATATCGGCGACCGTAACCTGTTTCCCGATCATGCCGAGTCCGCCTCGGCTGCCCAGGTTTTGGAAGCCTTTCTGACCCAACATTACGGAGAATATCCTCCGCCTGCCCAAATCATTTCAAATCATCCTGCACCTTCTCCTGAACTGCTGCAGTGGATGAGCGAAGGAATCGGGCGGCGTATCTCATGGGTCCGGGCACCGCGCGGAATGCGTCGTATCTGGCTGGAGGGAGCCTTGACCAATGCACAACAGGCCTGGGCCCGGCATCAGGCGCAACGTCTGCACGAAGAACAACGCCTGCAGACACTGCAACACGTGCTGGAACTGGACTCTCCACCCACGCGCATGGAATGTTTCGATATCAGCCATACGCAAGGTGAAGCAACGGTGGCCTCCTGTGTGGTGTTTCAACACGGTCGACCCCACAAGCAATCCTACCGCCAATATCACATCGATGGCATCACTCCCGGTGATGATTACGGAGCCATGCGTGTCGCTTTGGAACGACGCTATCGAGACCGGGGAGAATCGCTTCCTCTGCCCGACCTCCTTCTGATCGATGGCGGGAAAGGACAACTTGCCGTGGCTACAGAGGTATTGCGAGCCCTTGACCTGCGGATCCCTGTATTGGGCATTGCCAAGGGGCCGGCGCGCAAGGTCGGCGCAGAGACCCTGTGGATACAACAAGGTCATGCTACCGAACGACATCTGGCTCCGGAAAATCCCGGTTTTCATTTGATTCAGGCGATTCGGGATGAAGCCCATCGTTTTGCTGTATCGGGACATCGTCAGCGTCGCCAAAAACGCCAGGAACATTCTCTTCTGCAAGATATCCCGGGCATTGGAGACAAACGCCGACGTCTCTTGTTGCAGCAATTTGGAGGGCTGAAGGGCGTGGAACGAGCCAGCGAAGCGGATATGGCCGAAGTTTCAGGCATCGGGGAGGCTCTGGCCCGCAAAATATATGCGACTTTACATGGCGTAAGGGACAGGAATGGGTAGAATGGGCACATCATGCTGATGACCATCCCCAATCTGCTCACGTTGTTGCGCCTGCTCCTGATCCCGTTGTTCGTGGGGGTATCCTATTTTCCGGATCATTGGCTGGCAGTACCCTATTCAGGACTGGCTGCGGCCGCTCTCTTCGTGCTCGCTGCCCTGACCGATGCGTTCGATGGTTACTTGGCGCGCCGCCTTAACCAGACCACTGCTTTTGGGGCCTTTCTCGACCCGGTGGCAGATAAATTGATGGTCATGGCTGCCCTGATCGTTCTGGTCGACCTGCAACGCGCACCTTCGGTCTTGGCCCTCATCATCATCGGACGGGAAATTACCATTTCTGCCCTGCGCGAATGGATGGCCCACCTCGGCAAGAGTGCCAATGTCGCCGTTTCTACCTTGGGAAAAGTAAAAACTGCGGCACAGATGGTAGCGATCCCTTTTCTACTGTACGACCATCCTTTGTTTGGCTTCATTCCCTGTCACTGGATCGGTTCCTTCGCTCTTTGGGTGGCCTCCGCACTGACCTTGATCTCCATGGCCTACTACCTCCAGATGGCACTCAAGGCGGCGGGGGCAACTACCCGTCCTTGAAGCATGCGCCAATGTTCAGGTGGCGCAAAGAATGTCGCTGTGCGCTTCGTTGCTGGCCGCCATCTTTTCCAGCCCTGCCATAACCTCCAGGCTGGCACTCTCCATCTTTTCCACATGACTGGTCACCAATGCATGCTGACCTCCTTCATGGGCAGTCAGAGCACGAAGGGCGTGATCGTGCACCTGGACATGAGGTGCGTCGATTTCACTGTAGCCTGGAAATTTTGAGAAACTCGCGCGTCCTTCCCCTTCGTAATACCATTTGCCCAGACGACACTGGGTATGATTGGTAAACTGGTTGGACTTCTCGTGGGAAATCCCGAGCAAGACGCGATAAACCTGAAACTTGAAGACCACATGATCAATCTTGACCAATTCACAAAAGGCACGCAGGGCCGTTGCAGCGATGGCTTTTTCCATGCTGCTGGAAATATCCAGAACAGAACGCATGGTTCCGGCAGTTTCCTGGCCTTCATGACTGTAGTCCACGGATTGTTGAGCCAACTGGGTCATTTGGGTGCGGCTGATGGAACTGTCGGAACGGATCTGTTCCACCAGACGAGAAATTTCTCCGGTCGCATTGGCCGTTCGCTCAGCCAACTTGCGTACCTCATCGGCAACTACTGCAAATCCACGACCCTGTTCGCCAGCGCGGGCAGCCTCGATGGCCGCATTCAAGGCCAGCAGGTTGGTTTGGTCTGCCACTTCCTTGATCAACTGGATGATCCGAATGATTTCCTGGGCTCGTCCATCGAGACGATCCACCTGTTCCGCAGTTTTTTGAGAGGCTGAAGACAGTGCGACCAGATTGGTGGAGATTCTTTCCACGGCGGAACGGCTGGTGATCGAGACGCCTTGGGCTTTGACCGCTTGTTCTTCTTCGCGCCGCATGGATTCGGACAATCCCGCGAAACTGGTTTGAACATCCATGATGGAGCGTCCGAAACTGTCCAGATGGTGGAGCAAAGACTGGTTAAGGGCCAACTCCTGCACTTTTGATTGCAACTGACGATCCTTGTCCTCCAGGATTCCTTGCAAACGTTCCACTTCGGACTGTTGTTGCTCCAACTGTTGCTCTAGTCCACGACGTTCCTTGTGCCACACCTCATCCTTCTTTTTTTTAGAAAAAAACATGGATCCTCCAAATCATGATGTCACAGGCAGACAATACGCCAAACTCCATGGGTAATGTACCACTATTGGCATGGGGTGAGATCACTAAATATGAGAGGGGATTTGACGCCAACTCAAGAGATGGTTAGAATGTCGATCTTTCGCGGGAGTAGCTCAGTTGGTAGAGCGCAACCTTGCCAAGGTTGAGGTCGCGAGTTCGAGACTCGTCTCCCGCTCCATTACATTTTTTCCCCAGGCGCGATAGCAAAGCGGTTATGCACTGGATTGCAAATCCATGTAGGTCGGTTCGACTCCGGCTCGCGCCTCCACATTTTTTGTTTCCTCATTTTTCCTGCGTCTCGTTGATTTCTTTCAGGGTATTTTCATAGGAAGGACGATGGGCGCCGCCCAGCGAGAGCGCTTGGGTGATTGCCTCTCGGGCAGCCGAAAGATTTCCCAGTGCGCGCCAGGTTTCCGCCAAATTGTTGAAAGCATCCCCTTCCAGGGGATGTGCCCGAGTGACTCTCTGATAATCTTCCAGCGCTTCCGGATAGCGGTGGGCCTGAAAAGCCAGGGCACCCAATCCCATCCATGCGCGGTAACTTTCCGGCCAGCGTGTCAGGGCGTTGTGATAGCCCTGTGCGGCCAGGGCAGGGGCAAATTTTTCCAGGGGTGCAATCTGTGTCAGATAGGTGTTCTCCGTCGCGCTGGCGGGTACCGTACCCGCAGTAGTGATGACCAGAGCCCAATTTCCTCCGGGGCTCCAGGATTTCTCGAATTCAGTAAACCTCTCTGACAGGCGTTCCTTCGTTCCGGAGTGAAGCCAAAGGGTTTGAGTGGGCAGGTCATATCCGATGACCACTGCATAGTGCCAACTCCCCTCCAGTAGCCCGATCTTTTGCAATACCAACACCGGATGGTCATGGGCGACTTCCACCAATAGCGCCGAGAGGTTGGGCGGTAGGAGAAAAGGAATGAGACCCTGTTGGCGGGTTGCCCCGATCAGATCCAGGGGCAGAGAACCGTGCAGATCAGGAGAGTACACATGCGGCATCAGTTCCCGGGGAGAAACCGGATGTCCTGCCCAGGAGAGGCTACTGGCCAATGCTGAAGGTCCGCACCAATCCTTGTCGTCTGGAAAAAATGGTACCTGGACGAGAATGACCGTGGCGGGTAGGGCCGCAGGCAACTCGGGAAGGGCCGGATGCGAGGCACATCCGGCCAAAAAGAGGACCAGCGCCGCCCAGGCCCCTGAACGGGCTAACTGGCGCTGTAACGACTCAAACAATCAGAACAAGCAGAATCGCGACCAACAAGATGATAATGATGTCCGTGGTGGTCAAACTGGAGAAACTTCCTCCCGCCGGCATTTCCCGAATTTTGTTGGCCAGATTCCGTGCTTCGCTGTCACTGAGCAGAGAGAGGCGCTGGGCCGTAATGATCGAACCCAGACCCAATTCCTGAATTTTTTTCTGTACTTCGGCGCGGTCTACAAAGCGTTGCACGGCTTGCCGGTCTTCATCGGGAGTCAGCGGTCGGGCCGCATCGGGGGCAGGGCTGGGCGTGGGAGCCGGATTGAGTTGAGTGCTGGGAATGAGTTCTGCGTGGGCAACCAGACTTCCACCCAACAAGGTGAGGGAACAGACATTGACGATCACAGCACGAATCCATGGTTTCATGACACTCTCCTTTCAAGCAGACCTGTCCATTGTAGCCGACTCTCGGGGTGACGACAACAGAGTGGCGGTCAATGGGGCAAGATCGCCCAGAGTTGCATGAATTCGCCCGGAATTTTTGAGAAAATAGACCCCCGAATAACTTCCCGTGGTAATCCAGTGGTGGGGTTCGATGGGGAGACCACGTTCGCGACATTGGCGGAGGAAGGGCTGGAGAAGGGCGCGCGGGTCACCCGCAGGATTACCGGAAGGGAACTTGGCCTGTTCGTTGCCTTCTGCCTGGAGAGAGACGGGCGGGGTCAGATAGGGAAAATTCGGGTCATAAGGGGCCGGTGAACCCAGGAAAAGCGCTCCATGGTTCTGCAGGTCTGCCAGTTTCCAAAGTTCAGGAATATGGGGCCAACCCAGAAAACGACTGGAAACCACTTCGACGGCACAAGCCATTTCGAGGATACCTTCATGAAAAAATGCTTCCTCGGACAGCGGTTTTTCCTCCTCGAGAACCTGAGGGGAGAGGCGGAAGGCCAGTTCCACTTCCAAGCCCCGGACAACCCGAGGGGGGAATGACAACGGTGAGGTTTCAAGTGCGGCGCAGGGCAGGGGTGAGCCCCACACGCCTCCTTCCGGGGCGACCCCTACTTTCCAGGCTCCGATGGGTTCCTTCAGATGGATCAGAATGGCTTCCTGCAGTTTGTAGGCGGCGGCGATGCTGGTAGGGCCATGCGCTGGAACGGGCAGGCAGCGACGATCGATCCAGGCACGGGCGAGGTCTTGGGGAAAGGTCTTCCATTCTTCCGGGAGGAGGGCGGGAGTCATGGGGTCCCCGGCGTAGTCGAAGAGAGTATGGGGAGAGAATAGGTCGTGATTTGTCCCAAAGGAAGAACCGTGAAGTCGGCGCGGGGAATACCTGCTTGTTGCAAGGCGTTACCGAGGTCCTGGGGAGGCTGGTCTGGATTTTCATCACTCAGGGGGAAGGTTCCCCAATGAATTCCGATCGCCCGCAGGGCATGAATCCTGGAGAAGACTTTGACGGCTTCGGCCGGATCCACATGAAAGGGGCGCAGGTACCAATGTGGTTGATAAGCACCGATGGAAATGGCGGCCAAATCGAAATAACCGTACTTGGTTCCGATATCACGGACGTCTTCAGAATACCCTAAATCGCCGGAAAACCAGAAACGGAAGTGGGGAAACAATACGGCCCAACTACCCCATAAACTCTCGTCTTTGTCGAATAGACTGCGGGTAGCCCAATGTTGCACGGCATCGAAATGGAACTCGACGGGGCCCTGCCGTCCCGGCAGGGTGACATGTTGGTCCCAGTCCAACTCCAGTACTTGCGAACTTGGGTCGGTTCCCGGGATGTGAACATTGTCGAGAAACCAGGATCGATTGCCCAAAGGCAGCAGGAACCGGGGGGGGCCGCCGCGCTGATGAGCCAAGGCACGCATACTGGGTAAATCGAGATGGTCGTAATGGTTATGGGAAACCATCACCACATCGATATGGGGCAAATCCGCCAGGGAAACTCCAGGGGGTTGGTAACGTCTGGGACCCAAAGGAGGGAGGGGACTGGCGTAGTTGGAAAAGATGGGATCGAACAGGATATTCAGCCCATCCATTTGAAGCAGGAGGGTTGAATGACCAATCCAGGTGACTTGCGGGGCCGGTCCGGGATGGGTCAGTGCCTGGAGATTGACGGATACCGGTTGGGGAGGATGGTCGGAGGCATGATCCAGTTCGCGCCACCAGTGGGTGAGCAGCCACTGAAAGAATCCGCTACGCAGAGTCGGCATGGGATAACGATTTTGATATTCCTGGCCTATTCTGAGTGCGGGACGGGAAGGAGAGTCATTGACGATGGTGAGTTCATCCGGATGTACGGAAAGGGAAAGAAAAACCAAACCAAGTCCACACAGACCTATCCGGATCAGTTGAGGGAATCTAAGCATATTCAAAGTCCTGTGCATTGAAATGGCGAGTACGCCACCAGTAACTCAAGGAAAGTCCTGGCCAGAGTGCAGTATTACGTCCCGCAGGGTCCAGATACCAACTTTGGCAGCCCTGCATCCAGAGCGTATTTTTCGAACGCCGGTTCATCTCGTTTGTAAAGGTCGCGTATGCCTGTGCACGCACCTTGAACTCGCTCTTCCCCAGGGCTGCGACATGAGCCAGGGCCGACTGGATCCAGCGCGTTTGGCACTCGATCATGAAAACGATGGAATTATGCCCCAATCCGCTGAAAGGGCCCGTCAGCAGAAAAAAATTAGGAAATGAAGGCATCATCATCCCCAGATAGGCACTCCGTTGCTCTTTCCAGAATTCTTCCAGAGTGATGCCCTCTTCTCCTTTGAAAAGGCGGGCCATGGGGTTGTCCTGATAACGGAATCCTGTGGCCAGAACCAGAGCATCCAGGGCGTGGCGGGTACCTGTTTCAGTCACCAGATGAGTGGCTTCGATATGGTGAATGGGGTCCGTTTCCAGGGTGACATGGGGGAGTTCCAGGGTAGACCACCACGTATCCGAGAGCAGGATGCGTTTGCATCCCATGGGCGTTCTGGGCATGATTTTTTGGCGCAACTGGGGGTTGGCGACCTTATGGGCCAGGTCACGCCGTACATTCCCTTCGATCTTGCGCATCAGACTTGGCTGGAGGAAAGCCAGTCCTTTGAGTTCACGGGTGAGGTAGAGCCAAGTGCGGTACGTCCTGCGCAGAAAAGGTGACTTTATGAGAAGCCTGCGGGTTCCAGAGGGGTAGGGACGATCCTTGCGGTCCACGACCCAGGGTGCCGTACGTTGAAAAATGATCAACTGCGCGACCTCTGGTGCCAGTGCCGGTCCCACCTGGATGGCAGATGCACCGGTACCGATCAGACCGACTCGCTGTCCTCTCAGATCTTGATCCTTGGGCCAACGGGCAGTATGCAGAAGCGGTCCCGTAAAATTTTTTACACCCGGCAAATCAGGCCAGGCCGGTTCACTCAAAGGCCCGACTCCTGCCACCAGAAAGCGGCAAGTCAATCGGCTGCCATCGTTGAGTTCGACTTGCCAAAGTTGCTTCTGTGCTTGCCAGGAGGCAGACCTGACCTGTGCCCGATAGCGTATTCGGGAGCCTAGCGAGTGCGCCAGATGGGTCAGATACGCTTCGATATCCGGCGCTTCTGCATATTTTCGTTGCCAGTCCCAAGGTGGGGCACCAGAGAGAGAGTACAGATGCGAGGGGACATCGCAGGCGCACCCGGGATAACTGTTGTCCCGCCAGGTTCCGCCGGGGGATCGAGCCTGTTCCAACACGATGAAGTCTTCTTGTCCGCCATTCATGCGCTGGAGGGCGAGGGACAGTCCGGCAAAGCCCGTACCAATGATGATGAGCGGCCAGTGTGCAGAGGGAGGCGAGGGGGTCATGAGTGAATCGGATTGGCGTACCATGGGAATTCATGCGATGATTACGGGGTTATACTACCTTCATTTGCCTGCTTGGGTGTAATTGACCGTAATGATTCAGGATCTGGCACCATCGAACAATAGTCAGTACGGGGACGGAAGCATACGCGTACTCAAGGGATTGGAGCCCGTCAAGGAACGTCCTGGGATGTATACCCGGACTCAAGACCCCACCCATATCATTCAGGAGGTCATCGACAACGCGGCGGATGAGGCTCTGGGAGGGTACGCTCGTAAAATCGAAGTGACCCTCTACGAGGACGGTTCCATCGGTGTCGAAGATGACGGTCGCGGAATTCCCTGCGGAATCCACCCGGATGAAGGGGAACCTACGGTGCAGTTGGTGTTTACGCGCTTGCACGCGGGAGGGAAATTCGACAAGAAATCGGGACAGGGCGCTTACGCTTTTTCTGGAGGGTTGCATGGTGTCGGAGTCTCCGTTACCAATGCCTTGTCACGGCGTCTGGAGGTTACCGTCAAGCGGGAAGGCAAGGTTCATTTCATGGCTTTTGGTGAAGGGTTCGTCATCGATCCCTTGACGGTTCAGGGAACCTGTGGGGTGCGCAATACCGGAACCCGCGTACGGGTCTGGCCGGAGCCCCGTTATTTTGATGAACCCCAGGTCAACTTGACCGAACTGGAGCGAGGACTGCGCTCCAAGGCCGTGCTGTTACCCGGAGTCAGCGTACGACTCAGGAAGGAAGAGGAGGGTCGTACCCTCGAACAAACCTGGCATTACCCAGGAGGGTTGGAACAATACTTGACAGAAAGAATGGGTGAAGACCCTTTGCTGATTCCAGTTTTTACGAGCGAGCGATTCTTCGGGGCTGAAGAGGTGGACAGTTTTGCGCCGGGAGAAGGGGCATCCTGGGCTTTTTCCTGGCATGAAACGCGGACTTTGCAAGGAGAGTCCTTTGTCAATCTGATTCCTACGGCGCTGGGCGGGACCCATGAGGCGGGCTTGCGCACCGGTCTTTTCGAAGCACTCAAATCTTTCATCGAACATCATGGTTTGTTACCTCGAGGCGTGCGTTTGCAGTTGGAAGATGTCAGCGCTCGACTCCAGTTCATCCTGTCGATCAAAATGCTGGATCCCCAGTTTCAGGGTCAAACCAAGGATAAACTGACCAGTCGGGAAGCTTTGAAATTGGTCGCCACTCTGGTGCGCGATCCCTTTGAACATTGGCTCAACCGGCATGTCGAGCATGGCAAGGCCCTGGCCGATCTGGTTATCCGCCATGCCATGGCGCGCATGAAGTCCGGTCAGAAAATAGAGAAACGCAAGAGCAGTGGGGTGGCCGTTTTACCGGGGAAATTGACGGATTGCGAGTCGGAACGTATCGACGAACGTGAGTTATTTCTGGTCGAAGGGGACTCCGCCGGGGGGTCAGCCAAGTTGGCGCGCAACAAGTTGACCCAGGCCATCCTGCCACTGCGGGGCAAAGTTCTGAACAGTTTCGAAGTGGAACGAGGACGCTTGTTCGGCAATATGGAAATCCATGACATCGCGGTGGCTCTGGGCATCGATCCCCATGCCCGTGGGGATCCGGTGGATCTGTCCCAGCGTCGTTATGATCGGGTCATCATCATGGCCGATGCGGATGTGGATGGCAGCCATATCAAGGTGCTTCTGTTGACCCTGTTTTTTACGCATTTTCCGGCATTAGTCTCAGGTGGACATATCTGTGTCGCCAATCCTCCCCTGTATCGACTGGATGTTACGGCGCAGGGCAAGCGTCCGGCGCGTAAACTCTACGCCCTTGACGAGGCAGAACTGGTGGGGTTGGAAGAACGCCTCAAAACCGAGGGCGTCCGTTCGGGGGGCTGGACGGTGGGACGATTCAAGGGGTTGGGAGAAATGAATCCCGAACAGTTGTGGGAAACCACCATGAATCCGGAAACCCGGCGAATCCTCACGCTTTCCTTGAAGGACGGTGAGTGGGAAGACACCCATCAATTGTTCAATCGCCTGATGGGCAAGGGAGAAGCCGCGGCACGACGCGAATGGATGGAGCGCCAGGAAGTGACGTTGGCGGTGGATATCTGATGGCGATGCGCCCTCCCTCGGATCAGTCTCCCCTGATCGGCGATCTCTTTGCCGGACTGGAAGACCCCGTGGTCAGTATACTTTCGCCCCCCTCTGAGGAGGCAAAGGCAACGCCTTCCCTGGCGGACTTCGTCGAACGCAGTTACCTTGAATATGCCATGAGCGTGGTCATGGGGCGGGCTTTACCGGATGTCACGGATGGGCAGAAGCCCGTGCAGCGCAGGATTCTCTTTGCCATGCATGAATTGGGCCTGTATCGGCCGGCCCGGCACGTCAAGTCCGCGCGTGTCGTGGGGGACGTGATCGGGAAATATCATCCCCATGGTGACAGTGCAGCCTATGAGGCGCTGGTTCGCCAGGCGCAGGATTTCACCTTGCGCTACCCACTCATCGACGGACAGGGCAATTTCGGTAGCCGCGATGGGGATGGGGCGGCCGCCATGCGCTATACCGAATGTCGCCTGACCCCACTGGCAGAATTACTGCTGGGAGAAATTACCGAAGATACGGTGGATTTCGTTCCCAATTATGACGGGTCTTTTCAGGAACCCACCCTGTTGCCCGCTCGCCTTCCCATGGTATTGTTGAATGGGGCGTCAGGGATCGGAGTGGGCATGGCGACGGAAATCCCGTCGCATAACCTGACCGAAGTGGCTCAAGCCCTATTGGCGCTCCTGGAAAACCCGCAGTTGACGCTCGACGAATTGATGAGTTTCATTCCCGGTCCAGATCTGCCGGGCGGGGGTCAGATCATTTCATCTCCCCACGATATCCTCGAGGCCTACCGGACAGGGCGGGGAACTCTGCGCATGCGGGCACGCTGGACCATTGAACCGCTGGCACGGGGACAATGGCGCGTGGTCGTGACAGAACTTCCGCATGGGGTATCGGCCAGATCCGTGCTGGAAGATGTGGAAAAGTTGACCAATCCACGGGTACGCGAGGGCAAGAAAGCGCTTTCTCCCGAGCAGGCCCAACTCAAGGCCCTGTGGCTCAATACGCTGGACCTGGTACGCGATGAGTCGGACAAAAATGCTTCGGTTCGTCTGGTCTTCGAGCCCAAATCGAGTCGGCAGGACCCTCAGGCATTCGTCAATCTTCTGTTGGCGCATACGCCACTGGAAACCAACCTGTCCCTCAATCTGGTGATGTTGGGACGGGATGGACATCCCCGCCCCAAAGATCTCAAAACCATTCTCCAGGAATGGCTGGAGTACCGTTTCCATACGGTGGTTCGGCGTACCCGCTTCCGCCTGGAACGGGTCGAGCGACGTCTTCACATCCTGGAAGGACGCCAGCGCATCCTTCTGGATATCGATGCGGTCATTCGCCTGATCCGTGAATCCGATGATCCCAAGCACGATCTGATGATGGCCTACCCTTTGAGTGCACTACAAGCCGAAGACATCCTGGAGATCCGTCTGCGTCAGTTGGCTCGTCTGGAAGGCGTGCGCATCGATCGGGAAATCGACCAACTGCGTGGCGAGCGGGAAGGGTTACAACATGTTCTGTCAGGGAGAGAGGCCCAGGCCCGTCTGATCGCACAGGAAATTCACTCTGATCTGACGACTTATGGAGATGCCCGAAGAACCCGCATCGAAGCCCAGGCAGCGGTGTCCCTGGATACCCCGGTGCTGGATGAACCGATGACGGTCACTCTGTCCCATCAAGGCTGGATTCGTGCCCGCCAAGGGCATCACCTGGACAGTGCGCAGTTTTCGTACAAGGCCGGCGATGAGGCTTGGGTCGTTCTGGAAACCCGTTCCATCCATCCGCTCTTTGTCCTGGATACCCAGGGCCGTGTCTATACCCTCAAGGGTGCGGATATTCCTGGAGGTCGGGGTGAAGGGGTTCCGCTCACCAGCTTGATCGATCTCCCACAGGGCGCGCGCGTTGCCCAGGCCTTCGTGGCTTTACCCGGTGAACAGTGTTTGGTGGCGGGGTCTGGGGGAAATGGCTTCATGGTGGCGCAGGAAGATCTGGTGTCCCGAGTCCGGGGGGGGAAATCTTTTTTATCGCTGGAAGACGGGGAAACTCCCCTTCTTCCCCTGCGTCGCAAGGTAGGCGAAACCCATGTCGCCGCCTTGTCTGCGCGGGGGCGTCTCCTGCTGTTTCCGCTGGACGATTTGAAAACACTGGCCCGTGGTCGAGGAGTGATCCTGATGGCTCTGGAACGGGGCGAAGCATTGCGCGCCGTCACATTGGTGGATCCCGCTCAGGGGCTGGTCATTCAAGGGACGGGACGGGGCGGGAAATCCACCCAACTGGTCATGACGGCCCCCCAGTTGCAGCGGCATATTCTCATGCGCGCGCGCAAGGGAATGCTGTTGGAATCAAAAATCAGTCCGTTGGGGTTTGGAGTTCCTTCTATTGAACGTTGAATGGTCTGTTTGAGGCCCACACAGCCCATGAAAAAACAATCCGGGCTATAATCGGGGACGATCTGGCCGTTTTTGGCTATATATTTCCGAATAACTCTATGAATAATCATTAAGGATCCTATGGAAAACGATCAATTGCCCGGGACCTGCTTTGTCGTAGAAAACAGTCCCCGCATTCCGGAAAAATTGAATCGCCTGGAAGAATTGGCCTATAACCTCTGGTACAGTTGGGATCGATCCTGTCGTACGCTGTTTGCCCGGATGCATCCTCGTCTCTGGGAATTGGTGGGATCCAACCCCATCCGTTTCCTGCGCCGGGTGGATGAGTACCGCCTGAACGAAGCTGCCGAAGATCAGGCTTTCCTGAGTTCCTACTATCGTGTGCTCTCTGCTTACGATACCTACCACAATGAATTGCTGCGCAAGCCACACAAGTTGCCGCCAGGGAATCTGGTGGCCTACTTCTGTGCCGAATTTGGATTTCATGAAAGTTTCCCCATTTATTCCGGAGGATTGGGGATTTTGGCGGGAGATCATTGCAAGGCTGCCAGCGATATGGGGCTGCCGTTCGTTGGCGTGGGGTTATTGTATCGCCAGGGATATTTCACGCAGAATATCGATCGTAGTGGACGTCAACTGGCCCTCAATTTTGACTCCGATATCGATGAATTGCCGGTTCATGCAGTCCTCGATGAAGCAGGAAAGGAAGTACGAGTCAGCGTCACCATTGGCGTTCGCTCGGTCCAGGTCAAAGTGTGGTGGGCGCGGGTAGGTAACATCAAAATTTACCTGATGGATACGGACCTCGAGGAAAACCATCCCGATGACCGTGAAATTACCCACCGACTCTATGGTGGCGATCGCAGGGTCAGGATCGAACAGGAAATCATCCTGGGGGTGGGAGGCGCGCGTGCACTCGAGAAAATGGGTATTCAGCCCACAGTCTGGCACATCAACGAAGGGCATGCCGCCTTCATGATCCTGGAACGGATCCGTGCGCTGATCCAACGGACCGGTTATGATTTTTCCACGGCGATCGAAGCCGTTGCCAGCAATACCGTATTTACCACCCATACCCCCGTTCCTGCCGGACATGATCATTTTCCTCGCGACATGGTGTCCCACTACTTTGGGCACATGTGTTCCGATCTGAATATTCCCCTGAATCAATTGGTGGATCTGGGCAATGACCCCGGAGTGGGGCATAGCGACTTCAACATGACTGCGCTGGCAGTGCGCGGATCCCGTTTTCAAAATGGCGTTTCGCGGATCCATCGTGAGATATCGGCACGTATCTGTTCCGGCTTCTGGGCAGCGATTCCTCATCATGAAAACCCCATGGGATACGTGACCAATGCGGTCCATGTCCCCACCTTCCTGGCACGGGAATGGGGAGAACTGTTTGATCGTTTCATCGGTGCGGAATGGCGCGCTCGTTTGTCGGACCGTTCTTTCTGGAAGGGGATTCAGGAAATTCCGGATCATCTGTACTGGAGCGTCCGTCAATCGCTCAAGTCACAGATGCTCCATGCCGTGCGCGAACGGATTGCCTCCCAATACCAACGTAATCTGGGGGATGACGCGCACATGGAACGGCTTCTCAAATATGCCAATGTCCATGAACCCAATGTCCTGACCATCGGCTTTGCCCGCCGTTTTGCCACATACAAGCGTGCAGATTTGCTCTTTTCTGATTTGGACTGGCTGCGCCAGATTCTTCTGGACCCTGAACGTCCTGTCGTCTTTATTTTTGCAGGAAAAGCGCATCCTGCGGATGAGCCTGGTCAAGGGATGATTCGGCGCATTCATGAAGTGGCCAGCATGCCCGAGTTTCAAGACAAAATCCTGCTCCTGGAAAACTATGATATGGGTCTGGCTCGCCGTTTGGTGGCTGGTGTGGATGTCTGGCTCAACACCCCCATTTATCCTCTGGAGGCAAGCGGGACTTCAGGCATGAAAGCGGGGGTCAATGGTACCATCAATCTGAGTGTCCTGGATGGCTGGTGGGGAGAGGGCTACGATGGTCACAATGGGTGGGCGATCCGCCCCGCTCCCGACTATCTGGATGAGACGCAACGCAACCGGGAAGATGCGCGTACGCTCTATGAAATCATTCAGGATCAAGTGGTTCCCCTTTACTATGACCGCGGCAAATTTGGTTATTCTCCAGGTTGGGTGGCAAAATCCAAGGCCTCCATGGTCAGCATTCTGACTCACTTCAATACGGGTCGGATGCTGGATGAGTACCTGGATCATTTCTATGTCCCTGCTTCTGGACAGGGAAAGCATTTTATGGAAAATGATGCGGCGTTGGCCCGTGATGTTGCCCATTGGAAGGAGAAAGTCCGCCATCACTGGACCGGGGTGCGCATTCGACGGGTGGACTCACCCATCAAGCGGATCAAATTTGGCAGTTCCATGAATATTGAGGTGGCCGTGGATCTACAGGGACTCGAGCCCAAAGATGTCTGTGTGGAGTTGTTGCTCAACCGTTCTATCAGTCGCAGTGGTGTTCCCGTGCTTCCCCCTTTCCAGTTCCAAAGCCGAGGGACCTTGGGGGAAGGAACGGAATATCTCTTTGCACTGGAATTGCAACCCGGATTATGCGGACAACTGGACTACCGAATCCGCGTCTACCCCTACCACGAAAGTCTGACTCATTCTTTTGAATTGGGTCTGATGACCTGGTTGTGATCCATCCCCCCCTCGAGAGGGGGGGGCTCAAGGCGCGGATAAAAGAGTCTGGTAAAGCGTTTGGTACTCCAGCGCCGCTTTGTTCCAGCGGAAATCCCGTGCCATGGCGTGGCGCATCAATTGTCGCCATACTTCCTTCCGGTGGAAGCAGGCCAAGGCTTGTGTGAAGGCTCCATGAAAGTCCTGGGGATCGGCATTTTCAAAAAGAAAGCCCGTCCCTTCCACGGATTGGCTCCCTGCCTGGTAAGGGATGATGGTATCCGCCAATCCCCCTGTGGCATGGGCCAGGGGCAGGGTCCCATAGGTCATGGCGTACATCTGTGCCAATCCACAGGGTTCAAAACGAGAGGGCATCAAAAACAGATCCGACCCCGCAATGATTTCATGTGACCGAACTTCATTGAACCCCAGGATCACCCTTACTCGCTCGGGAGCGCGACTGCTCCGGTGGGCCAACTGTCTTTCTACTTCGGCATCGCCACTGCCTAATACGACGACTTGAACTTCGTCCGTGAGCCAGTTCTCCAGAGTATCGAGCACCAGATCGATCCCTTTTTGCCAGGTCAAACGACTGACCATTCCGATTAACAAGACATCGGGACGGATGGGTAACCCCATTTTCATCTGTAGGTGTTTCTTGAGTCGCGCTTTTCCCTGAAGTTTTCGGGCCGTGTAATGAACCGGAAGGAAAACATCCGTCTCCGGGTCCCATAATTCGTCGATGCCATTCAGGATACCGCTCAAATCGGAGGCACGTCGGCGCAGCAATCCATCCATTCCACAGCCCATCTCGAGCGTCTGGATTTCTCGGGCATAACGCGGACTGACGGTGGTGATCTGATCTGCGTGTACGATACCCGCCTTCAGAAAGGACAACTGACCATGAAATTCGAGGCTTTCCATATGGAATTCGGAACTGGGCAGATGCAGGGGTGCACACCAGTGGGCAGGAAAATTTCCTTGGAAAGCCAGATTGTGAATGGTGAGTACCGAGGGCACCGGACAATCCCAAAGTTTCATCAGGACTGGGGTCAGGGCGGTTTGCCAGTCATTACAGTGAACCAGAGCCGGGACCCAGTTCAGGCGCGACCCCGCCTGTTGAGCCAGCCAGGCCCCAGCGGCGCAGAAGGCACCAAAACGAGCGGGATTATCCGGCCAATCATTCCCTTCTTCATTCTGGTAAGGGCCCCCCGAGCGTTCAAAAAGTTCCGGACAATCCAGAATCCAGAGCGTCAGTGGGGTATCTGGTAAGGTGGCCTCCAACAAGCGCGCGGGCGCAGGAAGCAATCCCTCTGGAAAATGATCCAGAATGCAATGTACATCAGGCAACTGCGACTGCACGCTCGTGTAATTGGGTAACAGGATACGTACTTCATGGTCCAGAGCGTGCAAGGCCAAGGGAAGAGAGCGGGATACATCTGCCAGTCCTCCCGTCTTGATCAGGGGATGTATTTCGGAAGTCAAAAAGAGAATATTCATGATTAGGCCCTGGATGAGCCGAAAAGTGCGTCCCGAATATGGTAAATCAAACCGCCGGTGGAACCGTCATGCGCAGAAGTCGTTCCCTGTTCCGACAGTTCGGGTTCGATGGAACGTGCCAACTGTTTGCCCAATTCCACCCCCCATTGATCGAACGTATTGATATTCCAGAGGGTTCCTTGCACGAAGGTGCGGTGTTCATACAATGCCAATAGGCCTCCCAGCGTATGGGTGGTGAGTTCCTCAAAAAGAAGGGTATTGCTGGGACGGTTGCCAGGAAAGACCTTGTGAGGGAGCAGGGCTTCCAAAGCCTCTCCAGACATGCCTTGGGCAAGCAATTCTTGACGCGCTTCATCTTTGGTCTTGCCGCGCATGAGGGCTTCACTTTGCGCCAGAACGTTGGCCGTCAATACCCGGTGATGTACCCCCAGCGGGGCGCGACTGCGTAGCGGGAGAAGAAAGTCGGCAGGAATCAGGTGAGTTCCCTGGTGCAATAATTGGTAGTAGGCATGCTGCCCGTTGGTTCCCGCCCCTCCCCAAACCACCGCTCCGGTAGCGTAATCCACCGTTTCTCCCTCCAGGGTGACGGATTTTCCCGTACTTTCCATGCTGACTTGTTGAATGTGCGCGACAAAACGTTCGAGCCCCTGATCGTAGGGAAGAATGGCGTGGGTCTGAGCACCAAAGAAATTGATATACCAGAGGCCGATCAATCCCATGAGAACGGGCAGATTCCGGGACAGCGGGGCGGTCCGAAAATGTTCGTCCATTTCATGAGCCCCAGCCAATAATTCAAGGAACTTATCCATTCCTATACCCAATGCGATGGAAAGTCCGATGGCCGACCACAGCGAATAGCGTCCTCCGACCCAGTCCCAGAATCCGAACATGTGCCGAGGGTCGATGCCAAAACGGCGTACCTCGACTTCATTCGTCGAAAGGGCCACGAAATGTTGTGCAATATGCTGTTCATGTTGCGCAGCAGCCAGGAACCAACTCCGTGCAGAATGGGCATTGAGCAAGGTTTCCTGGGTGGTGAAAGTCTTGGAAGCCACCACGAAGAGGGTTTGAGCGGGGTTAAGGGATTTCAGGGTGTAGGTCAAATGGGCCCCGTCTACATTGGAGACATAATGGACACGCGGACCCGTGCAATCGGCAGGAAGGGCGGTCATGACCGATGCCGGGCCCAGATCGGAGCCTCCAATTCCGATATTGACCACATCGGTGATGGGGCGTCCATCATAACCGCGCCATTCCCCCGAACGAACTTGATTGACGAAAATCTCCATGCGTTTCAAAACCTGTTGCACCTCGGCCCGGATGTCCTGTCCTTGCACTTTCAGGGGTGGAGCCTCTTGTCCTGCGCGCAGGGCCACATGAAGTACGGCCCGATGTTCTGTCCGGTTGATGGGATCGCCCGCAAACATTTTCTGGATGCTCTGCGGAAGATTGGCTTGCTGAGCCAGATTCAGGAGCAGATCCAGGGTCTCGGAGGTTACAAGATTCTTTGAGTAATCCAGAAAGAAGGGACCGGCACTGGCACTGAATCGATCAAAGCGATCCGGATCTTCGGCAAATAACTGACGCAGGGTGAGGGGCGCAAGTGTTGCACGGTGCTTTATCAAGGTTTGCCAAACAGGGCTATTCGTCAACGCGGACATTTTTTCTCCTCGAGGAATGAAGGAAAGGGGGTCAATGGGCTTGCGGTTCAAGAATCAAACCTCCCAGGGGAGGGAGCATCAGGGACAGGGATTGGGTGAACCCGTTCCAGGGAATGGGTGCAGTCCACAGTCGCCCCTGGTTGCCCAGATTCCCTCCGCCATAATGATGGGAATCGCTGTTCACGCATTCGCGCCAGGCCCCTGCGCAAGGAGTGCCTACGCGATAGTGGGGACGGGGAATGGGCGTGAAGTTGAAAATGATCAGCAGCGTGCGGCCATCCCGTGCCTTGCGCAAGAAACTGAGGACCGATTGAGCATGATCATTGCAGTCCACCCACTCAAAACCGGCGGGATCAAAATCCAGTTCAAACAATGCCGGATGTTGGCGGTAATAATGGTTGAGATCATGGCTTAAACGCTGTATCCCTTGATGTTGGGGGCGTTCCAGCAGTTTCCAGTCCAATTCGCTTTTGACCTGCCATTCCCCTCCGTGACCAAATTCATTGCCCATGAAGTTGAGTTTCTTGCCAGGCGAAGTCATTTGATACAGGAACAGCAAACGCAGGTTGGCGAAACGTTGCCAGGAGTCTCCAGGCATCTTGTCCAGCAAGGATTTCTTTCCATGTACGACCTCGTCATGGGAAAAAGGCAAGACAAAATTCTCTGAATAGGCATAAAGTTGCCCAAAGGTCAATGCATTTTGGTGGTGACGACGGTAAACCGGATCCTTGGAAAAATAACTCAAGGTGTCATTCATCCAGCCCATGTTCCATTTCATGGAGAATCCCAGTCCTCCCACGTAAACCGGACGAGAAACCATGGGCCAGGAGGTCGATTCCTCGGCCAGGGTGAGGGCCCCGGGAAACTGACCGTGGACCATTTCATTCATTTCGCGCAGGAAAGCCAAGGCTTCCAGGTTTTCTCGCCCACCGTAACGGTTGGGAATCCAGGCATCGGCAGCACGAGAGTAATCCAGATAGAGCATGGAAGCTACCGCATCGACGCGTAAGCCATCAAAATGGAACTCTGACAACCAGAAATGGGCATTGGCCAATAAAAACCCGCGCACTTCATTGCGCCCATAATTGAAGATGTAGGTTCCCCAATCCTGATGTTCACCCAGGCGGGGATCCTCGTGTTCATAAAGTGCGCTGCCATCGAAGCGAGCCAGGGCGAAGTCATCCTTGGGAAAATGACCGGGCACCCAATCCAGTAATACGCCAATCCCTGCTTGATGACATCGATCGATAAAATAGCGCAGATCGTCCGGTGAGCCGAACCGACGGGTAACGCCGAAATATCCGGTGGTCTGATAACCCCAGGATTCATCCAGGGGATGTTCGCTGATGGGAAGTAGTTCAATATGCGTATAACCCAACTCAACGACGTAGGGGATCAACTGGTCGGCAATTTGAGCAAACGTATGAAAATCCCGATCCCAGGGTTTCCGCCATGAACCCAGATGGATTTCATAGATGTTCATGGGCGCGTGCAACCAGTCTTTTCGGGCTCGCTCAGACATCCATGGGCTGTCGTTCCAGAGATGAGCAGAAGGTCCCGTTACCACGGCTGCCGTTCCGGGACGAGATTCGAACTGGAGTCCACAGGGATCGGTCTTGAGGTGCACGGACCCGTGCTGACGGCTACGGATCTCAAATTTATAGAGCGTTCCGGGAGCAAGGTCGGGCACGAATAATTCCCACACGCCATGGGGACTCCGCACCCGCATGGGATGATGACGGCCATCCCAGTGATTGAAGAGTCCGACCACGCTCACGCGTTCGGCGTTGGGCGCCCAAACTGCGAAACGAACGCCCGATACCCCCTCCACAGTGACATACTGGGCACCCAGCATGGTGTGCAACTGGAGAAGACGTCCTTCACTGAAGAGGTACAGGTCATGGTCACTCAATTGGGGTGGAAAGGTATAAGGATCCCGGGTTTCCATTTCGATGCCATCTTCACGACGTCGATAGCGACCGGGACGGGGAGGGCAGATCGACCCCTTCCAGCAAAAGAAGCCTTGGTCATGAACCCGAGGGGCTGCTTCCCATTGACTCCCGGTCCATATTTCAACTTCCTGGGCGTAAGGCAGGAATAAGCGCCAATGCCACTTGCCATGACCAGAGGCATGAATTCCCAAGGGATGAAATGGGTCATGATGGAGGCCCTGCAAAATTTTTTGCAGGGCACTATCGTTATAATGAGGAGCCATAATTCATCCCTGTCATATTTTTACAAAGGATTCCATTATAATGGTCTGGAGTACGTAGCGATATTTCATTTCGTGATTGTTTTTTTTTCAACAGGAGTTCGCATGAGCCCCCGTGATATTGCTTCTGAACGATTCATCAGCGTACTGACCAAGAACACCATGGCCCTCATTTTGGCAGGTGGCCGGGGTTCCCGACTGAAGGACCTGACCAAGTGGCGAGCCAAGCCTTCCGTCCAGTTCGGAGGCAAGTTTCGTATCATCGATTTCCCCCTTTCCAATTGCATCAATTCCGGCATCCGTCGTATCGGGGTCGTGACCCAATACAAAGCACATAGCCTGATTCAGCATATCCAGCATGGATGGAGTTTTCTGCGCGGTGAGTTCAATGAGTTCGTGGAACTGCTTCCGGCCCAGCAGCGTATGCAAGAAGAGTGGTACAAGGGGACTGCAGATGCGGTCTACCAGAATATCGACATCCTGCGGGGACATGCTCCACGCCACATCATCATTCTGGCTGGCGATCATATCTACAAGATGGACTATGGCAAGTTACTGGCGGCTCATGTCAGCACTCAGGCGGATATGACCATTGCCTGCCTGACGGTACCCGTCGAGGAAGCCTCGGCCTTTGGCGTCATGACGGTCAATACCGAAAGACGGATCGTGGCTTTCGATGAAAAACCCGAACATCCCAACCCTCTGCCCGAGGACCCCAGTCGGGCCTTGGCCAGTATGGGGATCTACGTGTTCAGTGCCGATTTCCTTCTGGATCAATTGATCCGCGATGCAGAGGATGACACCTCCACCCATGATTTTGGTCATGATCTGATCCCCTGGCTGGTCCCGCGCCATCGCGTCTTTGCGCAACCTTTTGAAGAAAGTTGCGTGTGCGAACCGGACACGGCCCCTTACTGGCGCGATGTGGGGACAGTGGATGCCTACTGGGATGCCAACATGGAAATGACCAAGGTCATTCCCGACCTCAATCTTTATGATAAGAACTGGCCAATCTGGACCTATCAGGAGCAATTTCCCCCCGCCAAATTCGTCTTTGACGAAGACGAACGACGTGGATACGCCGTGGATTCGCTGATCTCCGGGGGCAATATCATCAGCGGGGGAGTGGTACGCCGCTCTGTGTTGTTTTCAGATGTTCATGTCAATGCCAATGCCTTGGTGGAAGATGCGGTGATCTTGCCCAATGTTCGGATAGGTAAGGATGCACGGTTGAAACGGGTGGTGGTCGACCGTGGCTGTATCATCCCCGAAGGGTTGGTGGCAGGCATGGATCCGATACAAGATCAGGAACGTTTCTACGTTTCGGAAAACGGTATCACGCTCATCACTGCTGAAATGCTCAATCAACGCAATTATCACCCCGGTTAGGAGCACTCTGATTCTGCCTATGATGGAAAAGACACGTACTCTGAGACTTATCTTGTGCTGGCACATGCACCAGCCGGATTATCGCAACGCACTGACCCGGGAATTTGAACTACCCTGGACCTATCTGCATGCCTTGAAAGATTATACGGACATGGCGGCTCATCTGGAGCGTTATCCGACTCTGCCGGTCGTGGTGAATCTGGTTCCGTCTCTGATGGATCAGTTGGTGGATTATGCGGAACAATTTCATTCCGGAGTCTGGCGTGACCCCCTCTTGCGCTGGCTGGTCGCCCCTTCGTTGGAAGATCTTTCATTGGCAGAACGCCATTCTCTGATCGGGACCTGTCTACGTTGTTATGCCCCCAAGATGATCGATCCTTTTCCCGGTTATGCTCGATTGCGTGACTGTATCCAACGTTTCCAGAAAGACGATGCAGAGCCTGCGCTCTACGTTTCAGGACAGTTTCTGGCAGACCTGCTGGTTTGGTATCACCTTGCCTGGATGGGGGAAAGCCTGCGCCAGACGGTTCCCCTCCTGGGTCGCCTGATGGCGCAAGGCGGAGGTTACACCCTGGCAGATCGGCAGGCCCTGAATACGTTGATCGGCGAAACCCTGAATTCGATTTTGCCGCGTTATCGAGCACTCCAGGAGTCCGGAAAAGTGGAACTGTCCACGACACCCAATACTCACCCCATCCTTCCACTTCTCCTGGACTTTGCCACAGCGCGAGAAGCCGTACCTCATTTGGCCTTGCCTCGACATCCTTTTTATCCAGGAGGAGAAAACCGGGCCATCGATCACATCCGGAAAGCACTCGATGCCTATCATGGACAGTTTGACCAAAACCCAGCGGGATTCTGGCCGGGAGAAGGGGCTCTATCCACCGCCACTCTGGAAATGTTTGCCACACAAGGTGTGGGATGGACCGCCAGCAGTGAAAACGTTCTGGCCAAGACTCTGCGTCTAACCTGGGAACAGGACACGCCACCTAAAGAACAGTGGCTTTATCAACCCTATCTGTTCAAAACCGAAGGCCATGAGTTGCGGGTTTTTTTTCGGGATGACCGACTTTCGGATCTGATCGGGTTTGAGTATGCGCAATGGGATGGCAAAAACGCAGCCGAGGACTTCATTCATCAACTGGAAGGGATTCTGGAATCCACGCCTGAAGACCGTGATCCGGTGGTCACGGTCATTCTGGATGGGGAAAATGCCTGGGAATACTATCCTTACAACGGTTATTACTTTCTCGACTACCTCTATCAAGCGCTGGATTCTCACCCTGTGATACGCCCAGTCACCTTTTCTACCTTGTGCCAGCAATCCGACGGAATGGACTTGCCTGTCCTGAAGCATGTGGTGGCAGGCAGTTGGGTTTACGGATCCTTGACCACCTGGATGGGTAATCCCGACAAGAATGCGGCTTGGGACCTGCTGGTAGAGGCCAAGGTAGCCTATGATCGCGTTCTCCCCACCTTGTCTCCCGAGCAACAACGTAAAGTCAGTCATCAACTGGCGGTATGCGAAGGATCTGATTGGTTCTGGTGGTTTGGAGATTACAACACGGCCGAGAGCGTCCAATTATTTGACCGGCTCTATCGCCTGAACTTGACGACCCTTTATCAACTTCTGTCCCTTGACCCTCCCCGCGTTCTGTCCCTTCCTTTCAGCCGGGGAAGTCGCGGTCAGGAGGCGGGAGGGGCCATGCGACGTAACATCCATCCTTGAACGAGTTTGTCATGCCAAAAAAAATTGCTTTCCTGATGGGGGTCCATGCGCATCAACCCGTCGGCAACTTCCCTTCTGTCCTCGCCGATGCCCATCAGCGGTGTTATGGCCCTTTTTTGCGCTTGATGGCCCGTTTTCCTGAATTTCCCTTTGCCCTGCACGTCAGTGGTTGGTTGCTGGACCAATGGTTGATCCATGACCCGGAAGACATGGAGTTGCTCAAAATCATGGTTCAGCGTGGGCAGGCCGAACTCTTTACGGCGGGTTATGCCGAGCCGGTCCTGGCCGCCATTCCCGAGGCAGACCGACGGGGTCAGGTGCAATTCCTGTCCCAACGAATCCACGATTGTTTCGGGGTGGAACCGAGGGGTTCCTGGCTCACCGAACGGGTCTGGGAATCTTCTGTGGTATCCGCGCTACACCAGAGTGGGGTACGCTATGTCACGGTGGACGACTATCATTTTCTTTGTGCCGGAGTGCCTGCAGAGCGCTTGAATGGTTATTTCAGCACGGAAGAGGGCGGGGAAAGACTCGATATATTTCCCATTGCCGAGGGACTGCGCTACCGTATCCCCTTTACACCGGCCAATGAAGTCGTTGGTTATCTGGAGGGTATGGCACGGGAGGATCGCATGGAGGCTGCGATCTATTTCGATGACATTGAGAAATTTGGTATCTGGCCGGAAACCTATGAATGGGTCTATGAAAAAGGATGGCTGGAACAGTTCATCCAAGGGGTTCTCAATTCTCCCTTCATCGAACCCATGACCTATGCGCGTTACCATGCCCAGAATGCGACCCGGGGGCCGGTTTATCTGCCCACCACCTCGTACATCGAAATGAATGAGTGGACCTTGCCAGCCCAAGCCGGAGAACACTATGCCCATCTGGTGGAACGGGCACGGAATGAGCAGACTTATGTTCAGGATCGACCTTTTTTGCGCGGCGGGATCTGGCGAAACTTCATGATGCGCTATCCGGAAGCCAATCACCTGCATAAACGGATGCTGGGACTGTCCACCCGTTTCCACGCGCTGCCTGCGACACAGCAGACCGCAGAACGCCGTCGTCTGCTGTATGAAACGCAAGCCAATGACGCCTACTGGCATGGCTTGTTCGGAGGGCTTTATCTTCCGCATCTGCGACGCGCCCTGTATCGTGCCCTACTACAACTGGAGGGGGATCTCGACCGGCATCACCCGCGTCCTGCCTTGGCCCGCTATGATCTGGATCTGGATGGCAACGACGAAATAATTCTCCAGAATGGCAAGATTCAAGCGATCGTTTCCAGCGGTGGTCCAGCCCATGTGCTGGAGTTGGATGCCTACGAACTGTCCCATAATTTTGCAGATACGTTGACTCGTCAGCGGGAGCATTACCATGCCAAAGTTCTGACTCAACCCATAAAGGTGGATGCCACCGCGGGCGTTGGAAATCCCCACGAAAAGGTGCAGTTCAGACATCCCCTGACTGCAGGAGACTTGATCTTTGATTCGACCCGGCGTGCACTTTTTACCGACTATTCCCGGACGGATGGAGAACGACTTCTACTGGAATATGACGAGATCCGTGGGGGTGAAACAGATTCAGGGGTGAAATTCATGGGCAGGGCACAGGGGGCCCATAAAGAAATTTCTCTTCTGGCGCACGCGTTGCTGGTCCGCTATGAGCATCCTGACCCTGTATTCTGGTCAACGTTCGAAATCGAACTCAATCTGGTCATGCCCAGTTGCGATGGCCCGGCGGGTCGTTTCGAATTTACCGGAAGCATCCCTGGTGGGTTTGGTCAGGACATCGAACTCAACGGAGTGACCCAGTTGGTCCTGCGCGATGAGGTTCTGGGGGGAGGCATCACCCTATGTTGCGATGTGCCCTGTCGAGTTATTTCTCGTCCCTGCCACAGTGTTTCTCAATCGGAAGCCGGTTTTGAAAAAATCATGCAGGCTGTGACGTTGACCTTTACCGATTTTGAGGCCCCCGTCCGGAACCTGTTGATGACCCTGACGGCATGGTCAAGTTGACGAAACGTGTGAATTCCTCAGAATATCCCGAGCCCGAAGAGCAAGGTCGCTCCTCCCAGTCCCAATAGTTTCAGAAAAATCCCCCGATTGCGTGCGTGGTTCCCCAAAATCAGGGTGTATCCGCTTTCCAACAGGATATTGCTGCCCGCCGCCATGATCAATGCGCCCGCACTCTGCGTGAGAGCCAGATCGTGGCGAGAATTGTTGAGCAATGACATGATGAAAGGATTGATGTCGGTAACACCAATCACCAGGGCTAAAATTTCTATTCCACCTGAACCAAAATCCTGCAGGACGAAATGGGTCAGGGCAGTCATGAGCACGAACAGAAGAGCAAAAAGCAATGCCGTACGCAGCGCCAGAGGATTGTCGCTGGATACATTGTCCAGGGTGTCGGGGATCTTCCTGTCTGTTTTACGTTGGCTGAGCCAGGCGAGACCCAGGGCAATCATGCCTCCTCCCAGAAGGGGCAAGGCACAGTACGGAAGTAGCGTGGGGGCCATTAACAGGACCAACAGCAACAATCGGCCGTACATCATGCCCACAGCACCCAGGATTCCCCCATGGATCTGGGCGAGAGGGGCGGAGGGGGGCGCCGAGGCCCGAGCCAAGACCACAATGGTGGCGGTGCTGGAGTAGATTCCTCCAAGCAGTCCAGTCAACAGATAGCCGCTTCTCTTGAACACATAGCGGCGCAACAGATAACCCGCATAGGAAATAGCGGAAATCACGACAACCGCCATCCATACCGAAAAGGGTGTGAGGGGTAAGTTTTTGAACGGGTATTCCTTGGGCAGGAGGGGAAGGATCACCGCAGAGAGCAGCAGGAATTTGGATAAGGTCAGCAATTCCAGGCGATCCATGGTCGCAATCAAGTGATGGGTCAAGGGGCGGGCGCCCAAGATCAGGACCACGGTGACAAAAACCAGAATCAGGAACCAGAGTGGAAAAAATTGAGAACTCGGCCCATAGGTGTAGACCAGCATACCGATCAGGAATTGATGGATACCTTTCTGACCCACTTGCAATTTATGATGATAGAACTGCACGAACAACGTGATCAGAAACAACATGCCGCCGAGATAGAGCAGACCTGTCGGATTCAGATAATAGAGAAGGAATCCCAGTGCTGCGATAAATGCATAGGTACGGGATGAACCCATGGCCAGCGGATGTTCCAGGTGGCGCGTGAGAAGATATTCACGAAATTCCAGTCCTGTCAAAAACCCCAGGCAGACCACCAGCAGGAAACGGGTGCCGAGTTGGGAGGACAATTCCAAGAGGAAAAGATGTAGTTGAGACATGGTTAGAAATGACAATCGTTGAAAGTCTGTTAAAATGCTAAATAATGAACCTTGACAACTCGAAAAACCACACTACTTAGCCAATTCATCGCCATGGGCAGACCTCCGCGTCAACTTCCCTCTCCAAGCCCGTCCAGTGCCACGCTTCCTGCTGCCGAGGACGCGCTGGAGGCCGTGACCCATATTATGGCCCCAATGATACGCTTGCTCCTGTCCTGCGGGGTGGATTATGTGCGTTTTGCTGCTGTACTCAAGCAAACTTTCATTGAACAAGCTCAAAGCGAACTTGAGGAAGCCCATTGCAAAGATACGGACTCTGCTCTGAGTTTGCTGAGTGGGGTTCATCGCAAGGATGTGCGTTATTGGCGTGAAAATGGCATGGGGGATCGAATTGCGCGAAAAGTTTCCTTGAGCAGTCAGGTATTCTCTCATTGGATACAAAATCCACTCTATCGCGATCGCTTCAAAAATCCAAAATCCTTGTTACGCATTGGTGATGAAATCTCCTTTGAAACACTGGTGCGTCAGATCACTCAAGATGTCCATCCCTACACAGTGCTTTCCGAATTGGTTCGCCTGGGATTGGTGACCATCAAGAAAAAACAGGGGCAAGACTGGGTCATTCCTTCTCCCAGGGGATTTGTGCCTCCAGCGGGTTCCGCTGAACTCATGGAATTGTTTTCCGGAAATCTGGGGGATCATGTCTCCGCCGCCGTCAGTAATATCAAAGGTCATGAGCCTCGCTTGGAACAAAGCGTCTTCGTCAGTGGGCTGACTCCTGAATCTGCGGCCAAACTTGCCCAACTGTCTCAAAAACTCTGGTCTCAGGTGCGCAGCGAAATAATCCGCGAAAGCAGCCTGCTCTACGAGAAAGAACGAAATGATCCGCGGGCCTTGTACCGAATTCGTTTTGGATCCTATTTCTGGGATGCCCCCCTGTCTGAGTCGTCCTCTGCTCAAGTGGATGAAACTCTGGACAATGATCCTGCTCGGTGAATTCTTCCATGCTTTCTTTCCGTTTCCGGGATCCGAAAGTCTTTAGCGATGTGCTGAACAAGGCGAGACTGTCCTTGCTGATTTTCACCCTGAGTTCCTGTGGTGGTGGGACCCAGGTGGCTGGCGGGGTAGGAACGGGAGGAACCGGAGTGGTTGCCGGAACGGTCACCGGGTTTGGCAGTCTGGTGATGGATGGGATTGCCTATAATAGCGCTACTCCACGATACACAGCAGAATCCACCACCCAACCCAGTATTCCGGTTACTGCCATGAAAGTCCCTTTGGGAGGTCAACTGAATATTCAGACCGATACCCAGGGCAATCCAACTTCAGTATGGATCAACCCGGCGCTGGTAGGGGTGGTGACGAGTGTCAATCCGACGGCAGGCACCTTGATCGTCAATGGCATGGAAGTCGTCGTGAATTCCGCTGCGTCCTCCCTGCCGAATACCTTTTTCATCGGATATGCGGGCATGGGCGCCATACAACTCAACGATAGGGTGCAAGTGCAAGGTGTTCCAGGCATCACTTCTTCTGGAACGCCTTTTGTTCAGGCCACACTGATCAAGTTGATGCCCAGCAACCTTCCCATCACCCGGGTCAGTGGTCCTTTGGCCCAGTGGAATCCGTCCCAGAGTACTTTCACAGTCAATGGAATTCCGTTTTCTTTCAATACCGGTACCCGGTTCTCCAGTCCATTTTCAAATCAAACATTGGGCGTAGGAGCACTCAAAAATGGACAATGGGTCAATATCTGGAGTCAGACACCCTCCGGAACCACGCCTTTAGTTGCCGGAGCCCTTCAGGTCAGCACAGTCTTGCCGGGCATGAGCGGCAATATCACGCTGTCTGGTCTGGTGTCGGCCGTGCAGGGAAACCAGTTCCAAGTGGATGGAATCCTGGTCAATGGCGCCAATCAGGGGGGGGGACTAGCGGCAGGTCAGTACGTTACGCTCAAGGGGGTCATCGATTCCACGACGGGTGAAGTTTCCGTTCGAACGCTGTCTCCTTATATCCAGACCCCTGCTACCTTGTCCGGAACCATCAGTGAATTTATATCGACGGGGAATTTCGTCATTCGTGGGACTCCGGTTATCACGAACAGTGGTACGGTACTCACCTCCGTCAATGGCGCCACCGCCCCTTTGTCCGCTTTGCAAAAAAATATTTATGTTGCTGTACAGGGGACCATTCAGGGGAATATGGTCTTGGCGAGTTCCATTACGGTCTATCCCAGCCCCCCTGCAGACGAGGTAGTGGACTATCTGGGGAAGGTCAGCCAATATAACCCTTCCCAGGGAACATTTACCCTCACACCGTTCAGCGGTTCTCCGCAGCAAGTGACATTGTCGGCCGTTGCTTCCTTTAGCAACGGGACTGTCGCCAATCTGGTCAATGGTGCCCTTGTGGAACTGGAAGCCACCGCAGTCTCCCCACAGGCCTTATCGGCTTATGGGGTCAGTTTCTGGAATATCACGAACCCCAATCTTTCCTCGGGTACTCTGGAAATCAGCGGAGTCGTCTACAATTATGTCTCGGGGAGTAGTGTTTTCAATTTGAACGGTCTTTCCCTGGTACTTGGTAGTGGCGTTTCCCTGCCACAGGGATTTGGTAATGGAGACAACGTCGATGTATTGATGACGCCTTCAGGCAGTCAGTATCAGGTCAACGCCATCGCTCAGGACGATTCCAATTGACGGGACTGTTACAGTGCCGAACAGAAATATCCGCCTTTCGAGAGGTAACGACGATGTTCATTGGCTTGAGACTTGTCAGGTTCATGGGTTCCTGATAGAATCTCTGCTTT
>JAJZFH010000060.1 GCA_021805445.1 Pseudomonadota bacterium | reverse complement strand
TATCCTCGCTCGAGGTTTTTCTGAAAAATCCTTTATTGACTGGACTCGCGGGCCATAATCGATTAGAATCGCTGTCCTGAAACACGATCCGTAGGCGCGTAGCTCAGTTGGTTGCACCACCTTGACATGGTTTTGTCTAACCTATATTAAATAACGTTCAGCCTTACAGATCAATAAGTTGAACGCATGACACCGTACAACAACTGACAAAAACATAATTTTTTAAACAAAATTTTGTAGTATTGACATGATAAATATCATGTGATAGTGTGAACACAACCATTGTTTGCGGGCATCCCCCGGGGGCATTGTGAAAGCGCGTCGTGTGCCTGTTCAATTGCAGAACATCCGTATTCCTGCCGGATTTGACAGTAAAGAAAATTCTGTTATAAAGGATCTCGCTGAGCGTTTTGGCGAGTCCGGGATTCAGGCAATTCTCATTGCCTATCCCCCTGTCGTCAAAGTTTTTTCAGAAAACGAGTATGAATTGGTATCTGGTGAAATGCAGGTACGGATCGCCAGAGCAATTCTTCGCCCGGCAACAAAACTCACTTCCCTTCTCATTTCAACCACGACTGAGGCCAAACTGTTTGGGGCTATCGAAGAATTGATCGTTCCTCTCATGTTTCGCTGTGCATCTGATGATTATAGTCGCAGAGCCAAACGTTGCATTGATAACGGGTCAGCCGCAACCCTTGGCCGAAATTTTGATACAGTCGATTGTTGGCAAAGGTTATACAAACTAGCCAGTGGCCGAAAAAGGCGACGGCCCCTTACATCCGAGTAGTTTTTGAATGCCGGTGTCTAATGTCCAAACCATTCAGATCATACCAGGCTCGTGACTGCAACAATGATCCGGACCTTTTTTGTGCGCTATCTGCGTTCGGTAATTTTCAGGCCCTTCACGCCACGGTTCGCATATTACTGCAGGTCCCGAACTCCCTAGCCGGGTTATGGCAAATTTCTCGAAACCTGCGCGCCATTCTTCCGATCATCCAATCTCTTTGCATTTCAGATGTTGCAGTGCCTTTAATCCAGATCGAAAACTGGCTCGATGCGGTTAACTCGATCCCCAATGATGCCTCATTCCGCTCCATTGAAATTCTGGATACGGTTACTAAAGGGACCGATTCAGAAGGAAGACACTTCAGACGCCCACCTTTTGGCGGAATTATTGAAAGCTCCCCTGTATGGGCTGCTTTATGGTATTCCTCAGGGACTCTGCCTACAGAGTCGACCCATTTTCTCCGAAACGAAAGTTATCAATTGTTACAAGCACTCTACTTGGCATCTCAGTTAAGACTTGTTGTTGCTGACATCCAACTTTCCAGGCCAAACCGAGTTAACGAAGCGGGCCTACTACTAAGAAAAATTCATCATCCGCACCACGGGGCAGAGTTGGATCGCTTTGCTGGCATTCATGACATTGAAGAGGTTTTCGATTATTTCAAACTCAACCATGAAAACGGGGTGATTGAACTGCGCCAAGGATATGGGGCATTTGCCGATTTGTTAAGCGAAGCCTTCAGTCTTGGCAACCAATCGGTGTTTCGAAACAGGATTCAAGGGGTGCAAACTGGGCCACGTAAAAGCAGAACCGGATACGACAGTACGCGCCTTTATCCGGATCACGTATTGTATTGGATGAGTCAATCGGGATTTTCTTTTGATCCGACTACAAACCTGAACCCCTTTTACCTTGAATTATTGGGCCCAGGAATGGAGGATGAACAGGTTTTGCTTGACTCAGGCCTACATCCGGAGGAATTTTCTGAGCCGACCAGTATTCTGTTTGACCCTCAAGATTTTCTCGATCCTCCCTCAGCTCCCGACTTGCCTGGTGTACTTCCTCCGCTGAATACCATCTATGCTGCGGCTCAGGGCCGTTACCGTGCTGAAGTGATGCGCGCTCAAGCCTTCAGAACGCGGTTAGATCGCCCCCATATCAATATACTATCCAGGTTGTTAGGATCGCTCGAAACCCTATATTACAAAGAGGATATAGCACCATCAAAAGACAGTGAGAGCGTTAAGGAAACATTACGGTTATGTGCAGTTTCCATCGTTACCGGTCAAGAATTTCGTGACGTATTGCAATTACTGGCTGTTGATTCAATGAAAACCCTGCCTGGACAATGGAACCTGGCATTCTCACCACGCTACAGAGTATGGCTTCGTCCTTACCCGATTCCAAATCGCAACCCACTAGCTACGATGGTATATGGGAAACATGTGGAAATTCGCCCGAGAGTGACGTTGTCAGATATTTGGTCTGTCGGCAGCAAACTACACTCGCCCGTGGAACAAATATGGTTCACTAGAACCGCAGCCTTTTATGAAAAAGTCTTCACTGTCTCAATTGTTCCTGAACTGATAAACGCTGGGATTCCTGTCCAATGGGCTAATAGTGCTGCCCTTGGCAGTTGTCTTCCAGCATGGTTTGAAGGCTATGAGGAAGGCGAACTGCTGAGAATTTGTGCTTTTTTTGGACGCGAATCGCCACAATCTCAGGTCCAAGCCCATTATGTAGCGATGGATCGTCAGCGATTGGATCAACGCTACTGCAATATCATGACCGAATTGTGGCAATCTATGCTCATAAACGGGTTCGTTCCCCAGAGGTTACTGTTTGATCTGGCTCAACCATCCCTCACATTATCAGCCATGACAGGAAACGACTGGGCGCCAAGAACCGATTCGATCAAGGAAGTGGTAGAAACACTACAAAAACATCTCCAGTCTCATCAAGCATCAAACCCTTACCAGCATCATAATCTTGTGGCCTGTTATGTGGGCGTCATTCTGAGCATTGTGACAGCATTCCGGAATGTACGGACGCCCATTCTTGATTTGACCTTGATCGATCAAGAAACAGGCTTCCTCCCGCTTCAGGAAAAGGATCGCTCCGATGGGGCGCATGCTCGTCTGGTTTGGGTTCCTCCAAGAGTGTGCAAATTGATTGATAACTATTTGGGTCATTTGCGAAGATTATGGACAACGCTACCGTTCGATTTTTCCACTGAACTAACCGTCTCAGCGACCAAATACCGTGACCGTCAAACTTTTGGAGGGGATAAATTTTCTTTATCCCTGCAGAAGACCCTATTCCTATTCGTCCAACATGATGAGCAATGGACTGCTACAGAATTTTCTGGTCGCCAACTCTTGTCTTCTCTACATGTCATGCTTCCCGGATATTGGAACATCCCCAATTTGGGCAGGCATCTGTCTGCAACTTATATGTTCAATTGTCAAGGAAGTTATGCCACGCTGGACAAGGCATTCTTGGGTCACTGGCATCTGGGGGAATCGCCTTGGCTACCCGATTCCGGCTTTGATCCTATCCATTACCGGGATTACATAGCCCCAAAAATGGAGGCTCTTCTGGATCAAATCGGCTTCCACCACATCCATTTCTAGTATGCCCAGTACCGACTTTTACGATATTTCGATAGTGGTCGATCATGGCACGTAAGAAACAGTTACCCGCACTCACGGATCTTTGGGTGGGGTGGACCCACTTGGTTGAGCCATTCGACAACCTGACCGATCCATCGTTCTCAGAAGTTTCCATGCTGATTTCCTGGGTGCGGACACGCTCCCCGGACATGGAATCAGTACTGGCTACTATTTTTGAAGAGCGCCCTTTGATCCTGTCCAGTACGGTACGGAACATGGCGATGAGCAAGTCAGACATCATAGGTTTGTTGATGGAAGTGGATAATGTAGCGCCACGGGAGCAGCGATTCAAGGTCAAACGCCGTTTTCTGGAAGTGATTGAGGCGGGGAATATGCTTGGCAAATTTGTCATTCCCATTCCCTATGTACCCGCGCCCCTACCTCCTTCCCCAACATCACCATTGCAACACAACAATATATTGGCGATGGCTGGTATACGTCCACTCTTAACTGCATTTTCAGAATCACTCATTGATACAAGAGCATTAAGTCCAGCGGCGTGGTGGGGAAAAGCCCTCCTGTCGGCGATGTGTTACGGCAGTCTGATCAAAACCGATTTCCTGATGGCGTTACCCGATGCTTTAAAACGGGCTGAATCCTTGATGCGTTGGGTGGAATTGCATCTGCCATCCAAAAATCAAAACGCCAATACTCAAATAATGCGCCGCTGGTTTCCTGATCCAGTCTCAAGAATGATCTTTTGTACGCAACGTATCCACGGCTTGCCTGAACTGCCTAATCTTGACCGTATTGCCTCCCGCCAGGTATTTAAACTGATACGCGCTTATGCGCGGGAACAGGGTTTTTATCATCACCTGCCAGATGGCATCAAGGAAATAGCCACGGGCCTCAAGACACGGCTGCATTATCATTTTCCACCCTGGTTGGTAAGTTATGCTCTGGATGACTATCCCAACACCTCTCTGCCAGCCTGGTCATGGCAACGTGTGCTTCAACCTCCTACCTGTTATGTGACCCAACTCACCCCACGCTTGGACAACCCTGTCACTCGAGGTCCGGGCCCCGATGATGAATCCGACGAGAATGAGAACGCTCAAGGCAATGAGTTGACTGAATGGCCATTTCAGCTGAAGGAACTTGCTACGGTTATTCATGCTGGGCATGTGAATCTGTCTGGGTGCATCAAAGCTTGGCGTGCCACTGATAGCGCTGACCGCCTTCCCAGCGTCAGACTGATTGGTGAATGGGTGGCTGAAGTACTCCTTAAAAAGGGCAGAGGAAGACGGGCCAAAAAAAGGCGCACGGTATACCAGATGGTCAATTGCATTGGTGGGAGGCTGGTCGGCCAATTGGGCCGCATGGATCTGACCAGAATCGATACGGTCTCGGCTTATGTGGAAATTTATCAGAATGCCTTGGAGGATACCCCGTCAATCTTGACTCGGCGTAAGGTGGCCAGATCTCTGAATTCACTTCATGACTATATGGTCAAGACCTACCAGGTCCCACCAGTTAGTGAAAGCGGGATCTTTATGGTTTCGGGCCGCGGGCGAGGAAAGGTTGATGCGAACTTCATTGGACTAGATGTTTTTTTTAATGCATTAAACTGGCTCAGACAAGAAGGTAAACAAAAGTTTTCCCGGGAAATTGTGAATCAACTCGAATTGATTGGCTCCTTGGGCTATTTTTGCGGTTTACGGCGCTCCGAGGCCATCGGCCTCACCCTAAGGGATATTGAATATGCCCCCGGCCAATCACAGTTGTTTGAAAAAAACAAACCACCCGATGTTTGGCTGGAAGTCTCACAAAACGCTCTACGGGGTTTGAAAACTCGTGCGGGACACCGGATGCTCCCACTATCGCTGCTCATGACCCCGATCGAGTTGGAAAAAATCCTTCATTGGCACAAAACGAGGCAGGCCGAAGACCCCAACCCGTCAGCCCCATTGTTCCCTGATTTTATAGTTAAAGGGCATGCCAACGACACAGATCCGCGATTGGATTTCATCACGAAGTCACTACAACATATCGCCGATGATGAAACATTGCGATTCCACCATCTGAGACATAGTTTTGCATCCTGGCTTACCTTATTACTCTGGTATGGGGAACAGAGTACGGATGTGTTATTGCCAGACTGGTTTTTGCCTACACGGCATGATCGAAAACGTCTTCAGATGTCCAGAATCGTCAGATCTGAATTGATTGGGAGGGCACCGACGAATCGTCGGACATTGCTTCAAGTCAGTGCCTTGATGGGACACCAAGGTCTAGACATCACCCTAAGTTCCTATATTCATCTGGCAGATTTTATACTCGGGCGCATGGTGCATCGTCTCGTCCCCAGGTTGACCGACAATCAATTGAGCGCCCTGAGTGGGTATTCAGTATCGAATCTCTACACTCTGGCCGGAGGTCTCAATTGGAAAGCAGCATCCTCTGTCCAGTGGGGTCAATTTCTGGAAAAAATTGCTGATCAAGTAGCCAGTGAAGGGAAACATAAAAAAGCCGTGCCCGTAAAAAGTGCCGTGAACTTTTACAAACCGATTGCCATCCAGACCATCGGAAACCAATTAGATGGAATACTGCATCGCGCCCAGGCATTGGAAAAATTCTTGCAGCCCAATACCGCACTGCAAGACATATCAGAACAATTTGGCATTGACCAAAGTGAACTGTTTCTGTGGGTTAATCGGTTTTCAAGCCTGCCGTCAGGGATTTTGAACATTCCAACAAACCATTCGAAGCAGCCGCTTGACTTGAGACTGGAGCCAGCCATGAAAAAGTTGGCGATAAAAATGCTGGAAAAACTCATGGACCTACATGATCACGGAGACCCTTTGATCGGAAAGCGCGCAGCCACCAAAATACATATTCAAGCGCTCATCGAAGAATTCCCCCTGATATGGGTCCCAGGAACCTACCTAACTGTCAAAACAGCATCGCTCCCCCAAGCCAAGCGCTGGCTGTGGTTTCTTGACCATATGAAATTAGGCGACACTGTGGTCATTGAACACGAAAAAGGAGCAGGGAAGTCGGTTCCGTCCCAGAGAGCGCAATTGGACTATTGGACGAAAGGGTTAAGTAATCGAACAGTTATTCCCTCAGATTCCATTCCTTGCCCGACAAACAGTGCCACCAGAGGTTCTGTTCAGATTAGCCTGAATCTGCAGCAAACCAATACCCCACTCAGCCCAAAAAAGATCACAGTCCTGTACGGTATTC
>JAJZFH010000056.1 GCA_021805445.1 Pseudomonadota bacterium | reverse complement strand
ACAACAGATTAAAAGGGGATTCGAAAATGCACAAGGAATGGTTGGGTCAACTGCGTTTCAAAGCCCATGCGGCGGCGGTTTTTTGCGGGGTGGTGCTTATGACGACCAGTTTCAATGCCAGCGCCAGTGCCAGCGTCGTGTCTTGCAACGGTGCCCCTATGTGTGGTGGGACAGTTGGTTTCGGGACGGCAGACTCCCTTACGTATCAAGTTAGTAACTACTACTATGGTGATGCATTGTCCCCTGTATTTTTGTATAATTTTACATTGGCTGGATCGGGCACTCTGACAAACCTCGAGATTCCATTATTCAATGCATCGGATGCCAGTACGTTCACAGGGCCGTCGGGGAGTAGTTGGTCGTCAACCATACTGACGAAAGGTCAGCCAGGTTGGGACTGGTCCTACACCGGAGGAACGGCATCCAACGGGAAAACAATTTTCAATGCCTCCAGCAATGTCATCGATACCGTGGTCTCTTTTTCCGGATCTTCCGTTTCCCTGAGCAGTAATCCAGCATTCGGTTTCCTCAGCAATTTTGCGCCAGTTATGGCTCCTTATCAGTTGACCGTTTCCGGGGGGGGCACCACCTTCGTTGACCCCCCCATTCCAGGACCCAGTCCCGTACCTGAACCCGCTCCCTTATTACTCATCGGGGTGGGTCTCCTGAGTTTGGTGTCGATTTTCGGGTGTAAGGGAACGACTTCCGAGGCGCATTAAAAAACCATGTTAAAACTTCACGTCTCCCAAAAAATGGGCGACACAACGCCGCGTGCATGGACGCAAGACACAACTACCCGTTGATGCGGATGATCCTGAAACACGGCATCCGCCGTTTTTTGTGGGGATGGTCAGAGCAAACGAAGGATATTTTCCTTTTGGTGAGAAAAAATCAGAAAATACCGTGGTGCCCAGGAGAGGACTCGAACCTCCACACCTTGCGGCGGCAGGACCTAAACCTGCTGCGTCTACCAATTTCGCCACCTGGGCCAACTCTCCTGCGGATTTTAACCGATTTTACAGTGGAAAGGGGTCAATGCTTCAGCCAGTTTCCCAGGATCTTGCGTAGTTCATCCGGTTTGAAGGGTTTGGACAGATAGTCGTTCATGCCCGCATCAAGATAGCGTTGTCGATCTTCTACCATGGCATTGGCGGTGAGGGCGATGATAGGAATGGGAGCGGATCCCTTGAGTTTTTCCTTGGCCCTGATCTGAAGAGTTGCCGTGATCCCGTCCATGACGGGCATCATTCCATCCATCAGGATCAGGTCGATGGGATTGGATTCCCATTGCAGGAGGGCCTCTTCTCCATTTTCTGCCAGAATGACCTGGCAGCCTTCCTTCTCCAGAATTTTTTGGGCCAGAAGGCGATTGGTGGGATTATCCTCGGCAATCAGCACCCGCGCGCAATTCAGCGAGGGAAAGACCTGGGAGGGCGGTTGTGGGAGCAGGAGGGGAACGGTGGTGTCCTTGGGTTGATAGGGCAAAATAAAGTGAAATGCTGCGCCTTTTCCAGGTTCGCTCTCAACATAAATAGAACCGCCCAACAGTTTGATCAAACTTGAAGAAATGGTCAATCCCAATCCGGTTCCCCCAAACTGTCGGGTGATACTTCCGTCCCCTTGGGTGAAAGCACAAAAGATCTGTTCCTGCTGATTTTTTGGAATACCGATGCCACTATCGGAGACACAGAAATGCAGTGCATTCGGTAGGGAAACCTCCGGGTCAACCCGCACCTTTACATGGCCATGGGCAGTGAACTTGATGGCATTGCCCACCAGATTGACAAGAATCTGGCAGAGTCGGTCGGGATCTGAGCTGATCAGAAGCGGTAAATCATGTTCAACCTCAAGAAAGAAATTCAACCCCTTGTCTTCAGAATGAATTTGAAGTGGACGCAAGGTGTTTTCCAATACATGACGCAGATCAAAAAACTCTTGTGACAGGGTAAGTTTTCCGGCTTCGATCTTGGAATGGTCCAGAATGTCATCGATGAGGGTGAGCAATTGTCGGGCCGAGAACTTGACGAGGTTGAGATATTCGCGTTGTTCGGGGGTTAGTCGGGTATCCAGTATCAGGTCGGTCATGCCCATGATGCCATTCATGGGAGTCCGGATTTCATGACTCATGCTGGCCAGAAATTCGCTTTTCAAACGGTTGGCTCGTTCGGCAATCTCATAAGCCTTGACCAATTCCTCTTCGAGTTTCTTGCGCTCCGTCATATCGGTGATGGTGCCAACGACCCGCAGAGGATTTCCCTGAATATCGCGTCCAAAAACCATCCCTTGGTCGAGCATCCACACATAGTGCCCCTGACGATGCCGCATGCGGTGCAAACTGCGATAGACCGGAAGTTTTCCTGCCAGATGATGTTCCAGACGTTCCATGGAGGCGGGCAGGTCATCGGGATGAATGCGGCTGGACCAGTCTTCGAAACGATTCCCTATTTCTTCCTCCTTGAAACCCAACAGGGACTTCCAGGAGGAGGACATGAATACGGTGTTGGTGAGAGGATCCCAGTCCCAGGCTCCATGTCCTGCACCCTCCAGTGCCAGTTTCCAGCGCCGCTCGTTATCTGCCAAGGCCTGGCGGGTGGTATTCAATTGGGCATGTTGTTGGCAGGCTTGTATGGCCACCCCCAGTTTGCCTGCCAGGGGGCCGATTTCCTGAACCAGGTCGAGAGGCAGGGGAGTGCTGCGTGCCAGTAACAGAAAACCGATTTCAGGAAGCGGCCAGAGATAACAGTGGAATTTGTCCAACGCGGTGTGAAAGATCGACTGCGTCTCAGGGCCCCGTTGATCGTACTGGCTCAGTAGCCGATACAGGAATTCCAACTGTAGTTCGTGACGGGTATTGCGGGGCAGCGTCATGAGTTGGATGGGATCCTCTTCCCCACGGCGCGTGACGACAGAGGCCAAGGTACAGCCCAAACGACGCATGAAGACCGGGAGTGTGGACTTGAGCATTTGTTCCAGATTCAAACTGGTTCCAATGGACATGGCAATTTCCTGCAGAACTTCCTGCTGGACCAGACGCCAAGACTCAATATCCTTCATCAGAAAAAACCTACCACGGCTGTTTTGTTGTAGAACTCCAGATAGTCTTGACCGCTGTTTGCAATTTCACCGATGGTCAGGGCCCCCAGCATCGGACCGGAGGTGTGGATGGCCGCCAGTTCCTGGCAGAAATCCTGTCCGAGAAAAAGTGCGCGCGAAACGCAATCCACCACGAATTGAAGTTCATGGGGACGCGACTGACTTTCAGACCAGGCCTTGTGAGCCATGGCTTGAGCTCGTTGGGCTGCCTGGAGCAGAGTGTGCCGGTTACCGTGCAACACGCGCACAAAAGCGCCCGTAGGTATTTCACCGGCACAGACGATGTGCTGGTCCCGGGTCGTCAGAGGGTCGCGGACCACCATTTCCGCATCGAGGCGGGTAATTCCAAAGGGATAGGCTTTGGCGATGGAAAAAAAGTTGTCCGGGGTGATGTGTTGCTCCCCATGTATTTTCAGAATTTCCTGATACACCTCGAAGGCGGGGCGCCAATCCAGGGAATGAATGGTATTTCCCTGGGCAGAAGTGACCTTGAAAGGCTTGGAAATGGAGTCCCAGCCATGGGCAACGCCGATGCCGCTGGGGTGGTCCAGAAAAACCAACAAGGCGCTATCCTGGAGCAGTCCGGTGGGGGTAATGATGCAGGGCTTGGGGTGGAGGGACAGCGATCCGCAGCCCCCGCCCAGATAATTGAGTTCCAGCCCAAAGGTATTGAACAGCCCTTCGATCAAACTGGAAATATGCGCGGCGAATCCATCAACGAACGCCAGCAGGGTGTGAGGGGTAGGCGAGGTAGACAGGTTGAAGGAATGGTCGAGAGTTTCTTCGAAACCGGAATGTTGGGAAAGATTTTTCAGGGTGACAAAAACGGGAGAACGGGATAAACCGACCACCACCACGCCTTCAGACCAAACTCTGCCTTCATGCAATACTTGCGGAAAGATCCCCCCCAGAATGGGTTTGGTGCAGGCGTGCAGAAGGGGATTCAGATTGGTCGGGGTATAGCCGTTGGCATCGCACGCCAGGACCAGGAGGGCCGCCACTTCAGGGGTTTGCTCAAACAGGTCAACGTGCCTTTGCAGTGCGCTGATCTGGGTCGATGGTTCAAAAACGAATGAGGTATAAAGGCGCATGACCCCATGATAACTGAAAGAAATTGATATTGGGAGAGGGGATGAAGAGGAAAGACGGGTAAAAAAGTTGACCGGGCTGAAATAGTCACTGCACGGATATTTGTAGGCTCAGGTCCTGAACCGAATCGACCGGATGGCCGTCCTTGATCGCAGGAAAAAATCGCCATTGTTGCAATGTTTCCAGAAGCAGGCGATTGAGCCGGGGGGTTTGGGTGGGATGCAGCAATTCTACGGTGACGGTGCCGTCCTTGCTGATATGAAAACGTACCAAGGCCACCTCTTTCAGGGCTGAAGCGCGCAACTCGTCAGGAATGACCGGCAGAGGATGGACCAATGCACGGGCTGCCCGCACTTCGCTGGCCCCTTGTCCATGAGGGCCAGCGGGCGGCGCATCGGATGGGGGGGGTGGGAGTGGAGGAGATACGCCAGGTGGCGTGAGGGTCGAGGCGGGCGCGGTAGTCGGGACGGACGGTGCGACCGGTGCGGACGGAGCTGGGGCAGGGGGGGTGGGAGTTTCCGAGTGAGGAAGGGGAGGAGGGCTGGGTGCGGGCATACTCAGGGTATGAGGTACGACGGGGATTGATTTGACCGCTGGGGGGGGGCCGGCATGAGCTTCATGGGCGGCGGGCAGTTCGATGATCTGCGCATCGACGGGAGGCGGAGGTGGGATTTTTCTGGTTGGGGGAACCAGCCACTGGGTGAGCAGTTGCAGGCCAAGAAGACAGAGGATAACGGCAAGGGGAAGGGTGACCGGCAACCGTGGCCAGAAGGTATCGTTCAGGGTCAGTAGGGCCGGAGGCTCAGTCTGCATGTTTCACGGCGATCAGAAAATGCTGTACGCCAACCCCACGGGCGCGCAACATGGCCTGGACGGTGATGCCATTGGGTGCCTGGCTGTCGGCGGCCACGATGAGATCGGTTTGGTCTGATTTCCCCATTTGTTGTTTCAGCACGCTACCCAAGGTGTCCAGGGTGACGGGGGTTTTGTCGACCAGAATTTGGCTTTGAGCCGTAATGGTCAAGGTGATGGGGTGCTTGGCCTGAATGGGGGACGCATGCCCCTGAGGTAAATTGACCGGCAGTGAATGGAGATTTTGCATGGACAGAGAAGCCAGCATGAAAGTGGCCAACAGGAAGAACATCACATCGATCATGGGGATGATTTCGATGCGACCCCGGCGGTAGGTGCGAGCAGGACGGAGTTTCATGGGGATTCCCGTTCGGGGACCGGGAATTCATAGCCCAGGCGGAGATTGTCCAGAAGATGCGTCCCCAGTCGTTCCATTTCCTCGAGGGCATGGGTTTGCTGACGAGAAAAATAATTGAATCCGAACAAGGCGATCAGGGCAATGAATATCCCGACAGCCGTGGCAATCAAGGCTTGTGCCACGCCCCCTGTCACGCCACTGGGATCGACCAAGCCATTGCCTCCGATCAGATTGAAGGCATGCATCATGCCCGTGATGGTGCCCAGCAGTCCCAGTAGGGGCGCGGCCGTGACAATGGTTTCCAGGACCCAAAGCCCTCTTCCCATACCTTTTTCCAGGATTTGGGCCTGATCCTGGGCGCGCGATTCGATCCACCAGAGAGGGCGTGTACGATGGTCCAGGATATTGCGGCAAAAGCGACTGTAGTAATTGCTTTCCCCTGAGCGATGAATTTCCTCATCCAGACTTTCCCAGGTGAACCCGTAGGTGCTGACCAGTTGGTCCAGGGAGCGGGGCAAACGGATGAAGCGAAAAAATATCCATGTGCGGTCGATGAGAATGACCAACGCCATAAGCGCCAGGCCTAGCAGGGGATACAGTGTCGGCCCCCCCAGTTGAAGGGCATGCCAACTTTCGATCAGTTCTTGCATGAAATCCATAGCCTCACAGGTCGTTACAAGGGTTTGGTGATGCCCAGAAAAATTCCTCTGGGCATGCCATATTGAGGGGCACCTACGCCAATCCCGGAACCGTCCCGGATCAGGTAGGTTTGGTTGAACAGATTGAGCAGGACCAGACGATATTCCATGGGACCGGTGGAATCAAGAGCGATGGTACGACGCACCCCCAGATTGACCACCGTATAGGCAGGCAGGCTGGTCGTATTGGCGAAACCATTACGCAGTCCACTCTGATAGATGAGATCAGCGGACAGGTGGGTACCGTTCCAATTATAAGCCAAGCCACTGGATGCGGTGAGCGCCTGTTGATGGTCCACATAAACCCAATTGTTGGCAGCATAACTCAATACGGCCGGAGAAAACAGGTACTGACTGGAACTGATGCCGCGGGCCTGACTGATGGTGCGTGCCAGGTTGGCATAGGAAGAAAAATTCTCGTTCTTGTAGTTGGCCGTGAATTCGATCCCATAGATGAGGCCCTCGTTGTAATTGAAGGGGGTCATGATCAGGGCAGGGCCAAACTGGCCTTCGTCGAGCAGATTGGTGCTTCGGCTGTAATAAGTGTCCACGCCTACATTGGTTTGGGTGTTGAGTTGATGCAAAAGACCGACATCGTAGTAATCGGTGCGCTGCGATTTGACTGGGCTGTTCTGGCCACTGGTTGCCAAGGTGGTATTTTGGAACAGTGCCAGTGTGCTGGTACTGACCAGTTCGTTGGGAGGCGGGGTGAAATAGCGTGAGTATCCCATGTGCCAGGTCGTTTGCGGGGTCAAGGCATAGACCATGCCGACGCGAGGGCTCCATTGATTTTCATTGACGAAAGCGTTGATCTGGTCGAAACGCAACCCATAATTGACCGTCAGGCGTTCGCTCGCCTTCCATTCATCCTGAGTGTATAAGGCCCACAAGGTGTTGCCATTGTAGGTGTGGTTGTCCGTGATGGCATAGGCAGGTCCCGCTACCATACCGTTTCCATTGACCGGAAACAGGGTGGAGGTATTGTTGCTGACGATGTTCTCCGTTTGGCCATAGAAACCGAAACGCATGGTATGCGTGGGCGTGAGACGCCAGGTGGCATCGCTTTGCACCCCATTGCTGAGACTACTGCGCAGGATGTCCGGGGCGACTCCGTTGAAGGCGAGGTTTCCGGGAATGTCGGAAAGGTACTGGAGGCTCGTGGTGCGACTGAAAATCGAACTTTGGTAATCCAGTTGATCGTTGAGGGAACCCTGGAGAGCCAGGATGGAAAACTGGTTGGATTCGTTCTGCTGATCGGAGACCGTGGCAGAGTTGTACCCCTTCAAACCCATCTGAGGCAAAATTCCGATTTGGTTGGGGTCAGGGACTTGACCCGGGTTGGCGGGAATCTGGAAGTAACCCTCATATCCGCCCAGCATGAGACTGACTTTGGTGGTAGGGTCGAGCAAGTACGATAGATAGCCAAAACCACGAAACTGCTGGGTATTGTCATGGATCGGCGAACCAGGATTGGGACGTTGGATGCCCAGGCTATTACTCAGGTACGAGCCAGTGAAGAAGTAGGACAGATTGCCGATGGAATTACCATATTCCACACTGGGGTTGAGTGTGTTGAAACTCCCGCCATACAAGTCGAATTGTCCTGTTCCATCGTACTGCTGTTTTGTGGTGATGGAGACGACCCCCGCCGTATGATCCCCATAAAGGGCAGGTAAAGCACCGGTCATGAGATCGATCTGTTGGGCGAAACGGGTATCGAAAAATTGTCCGAAACCGTTCATGCCCTCGGGCAGCAGGATGCCGTCGATACGGTACTGGATGTTGGCATGATCACCCCGGATATGCAGTTGGCCAAAGGAATCATTGACGACGCCTGGGGCTTGCAGGAGCACCTGATTGAGGGGGGTGTTCTCTCCCTGCGGCAAGTCCTGGATGGTTTGGGCATCGAAGCGCGTGATACTGCTGGCATCCTGGGTAGAGACCTGGGTACGGGAACTTCTCTTTTGCGCGCTACTGACCTGAACGGTCAGAGCCTGAGTACTCCCGAGGGTCAGTCGGGTCGTCTGATCTGCGCCGTTCATCGTGACGATGCCGATGGCATCCTGATAGGGATCCTGGTGGGCTTGCAAACTGTAGGTTCCAGAGGGAAGCGAGAGATGAAATTGACCCTGGGCATCACTGTGCAGCGTAGCCTGTAGTTTGCCCGAATCATCCTGAACCTGGATTTGAACTTGGGCAATAGGGTTTCCCAAACTATCTTCGACTTGCCCCTGCAAGACATTGCCAGGATTGGCGAGGGCAACCTGGCAGATGAATGCACCAAAAAGTCCCTGAGCCAAAAAAAGGACACGAGTGATGCGCTTCATGATCCTCACCACCATTGATTGGGGCGATGGCGGACGAGGATTCAGGAGACACCGACCTTGCAGAGCCCGAAACCAGCGCAGAACGACCCGTAAAAACTGTGTGCTGACCCAGGATGGGGACGGAGATTGGATCATAGGGAGGAAGATATCTTGGCAAAGGCTGGAGCAGTGGTGCATGATACTCCATCCCCTTCTTCCGACCAAGTGAAAGTCATGGATTGCATTACGGCCATCAATACCTTCAATGCGGGACGCGATCCCGAACGTTTGAACCTGAAATATCAAAAGATGGCGGAAAACCCATTTGTTTTTCTGCGTGGGACCTGCCACTGGTTCTATGCCATTTTGCCCGCCCATGCCTTGAAGGACTCGGCTCCGTTGACCTGGTCTTGCGGGGACTTGCACCTGGAAAATTTTGGCAGTTACAAGGGGGATAACCGACTGGTCTATTTTGATATCAATGATTTCGATGAAGCTGCCCTTGCACCGTGTACCTGGGATCTTGTGCGATTTTTGACCAGTGTCCATCTGGGTTGTTGGGAAGTGACGGGGGACAGCGCCTTGGGCGATACCCTCTGTGGCATTTACGTACGGGCCTATGGTGCGGCTCTGGCCGCAGGAAAAGCGCGCTGGGTGGAAAAGGAGACGGCCAACGGACCGGTGCGATCATTGCTGGAGGGGTTGAAGGGGCGTAAGCGGGTGGATTATCTCGATTCCCGAACGATCCTCAAAGGACATCGCCGGCACCTGAATCTGACGATCGGGAAAGCCTTGCCGGTGACCGAGAAACAACGACTCCAGGTAACCGATTTCATGGAGAATCTGGCGCGCGAGTCTGATGACCCGACCTGGTTTACGGTGCATGACGTAGCCCGGCGGATTGCCGGGACAGGCAGTCTGGGGGTCGATCGTTACATCGTGCTGGTGGAGGGAAAAGGATCGCCGGATGGAAATTATCTGCTTGACCTCAAAGAAGCGCTTCCCTCTGCTCTGTCATTGAGCAGTGATGTCCCTCAACCCGCCTGGGGAAGCGAGGCAGAGCGGGTCGTGAACGTCCAGTTTCGCCTGCAAGCCTGTTCCATGGCGTTTCTACGGGCGGTTCAAATGAGTGGCAAGCCCTATTTGTTGCGTGGACTGCAGCCAAGCGAGGACCGGGTCTGTTTGCTCCCAAAAACCTCCCTCCAGGATTGGCAATACCTCATGGAAACCTGTGGTCAAGTGACGGCCTGGGCCCATCTGCGCGGCAGCGGGCGACAAGGGGCGACCGGTCCGGACGAACTGATCGGCTTTGGACAACGGACAGACTGGCATTCTTCCATGCTGCGGTGGGCGCTCATCTGTGCCCAACAGGTCCGTGCGGACTGGAAAATCTGGCGCGAGTACTACGCAGGGATCGAGAAGACTGGCGAACTTTCCCAATAATGCACCCGCCCATCCCCCGTTCGGAACTTCATCCGAGCGAGGGATGGTCAGGTTTATTCGGTGATGTCAGGAGTCGTCCCCGAATTTTGCGTTTCCACCTGCATCAAAGGTTCACTCTGGACAGGAGCGGAGCGCGTGCGTGCTGTGCGTCGCCGCCGTACCGGGGCGGGAAGTTCCTCGGATTCCTGGGCAACCAGGCGAGTCTGTACCAACACCAGACCGGATTCGGGAGGAACCGTCAGCGTTTCCTCCCGAAGGGAGGTTGCAGGAGCCGAGACCACTGCAGCAGGAGGTTCATGGAGGATCGTTTCCGTAGGCAATGGCGGCTGAACGGGTTCTGCGTGGGAAACTGCTGCAGGAACCTGTTCATCCACCATGTCTGGAGAAGACATCAGGGGGGGCATGATCGAGAGCCCTACGCCGGGGGAGGAGGGATCCTCTTTTGCTTCGGGTAATAGGATTTCCAACTCGACCGGGGACGCGAGGGTCACGGCAGGGGCGGCATCGCCCTGATGAACTTCTTCTGTGCCGGGCAAGGAGGAAACAGGCGCATGAAGCACTTCACTCCCGTCTTCATCCCCTTCCTTCTGTGCATCTGGCTCAGAGTGGGGAAAAGATGGCGCAATGGCCCCATTGAAACGGCGAGACTTTTCACGTCGTCCTCCCCGTCGTCCCCGGCGCCGACCTTCTTTTTCTGTCGGTACGGTGCTGACTTCCTCTCCTTCTACGACGGGCATTTCTGCCGTTATGACGCTGGGAGGGGAGGCGGAGTCATCCGTGGGGCGGATTCGTCTTTGTGTGCGAGGGGGCTTGGGAGCAGACCTGGTTTCTGCCGGGGTGTCCAGAACTGCCACCTCACTCTGGGTGGTGGCCTCATGGGCTGGAGGACGGTTCTGCTGGCCACGTTCCCGTCGTTCCCGTCGTTGACGCGGGGGGCGACGATCTTCGCGTTCGGAACGAGCAGGAACAGGGGGCGCCGTCCTGACTTCGGCAGGAAGAACGGTCGAAACGGTTTTGGAATGTGTTCCAGCAGGTTCAGAGTTACCTTTCAGCCAACCCATGATGGTTCCGAACAAACCTTTGCGCTCCTGTTCGCGATAGGTATGCGCGGGTGGGACAGCAGGTGCCGGGGCGCTGACTACGGGCATGGGCGCGGGTTGCTGGGGGGTGATGCCGCGGACCGCAGCAACGGGCCGGTCAGGTTTGGGGGTGGTGATCGCATGAACCCGGGGTTCCTGATTCTCGGCAGGAACCTCCACCAACTGGTAACTGGCTTCCGTGAAGTCCATTTGATTGGCTTCATCATGGCGAATGCGTACCACGGAGTAGTGGGGCGTTTCCATGTGAATATTGGGGATCAGCATGACATGGACCTTGAGGCGGGCCTCGATGCCATAGATGTCCGGACGCTTTTCATTGAGCAGGAACGTGGCGACGTCTACCGGTACTTGAGCGCGCACGATGGCCGTATTGTCCTTCATGGCTTCTTCCTGCAGGATGCGCAGAATATGCAGGGCAGAGGATTCCGTATCGCGGATCACCCCGGTTCCATGACAGCGCGGGCAGGGCGTATGGCTGGTTTCTCCAAGGGAAGGCTGCAGCCGTTGGCGGGATAGTTCGAGCAAACCAAAGCGGGAAATCTTGCCGGTTTGAACGCGCGCTCGGTCGTAGCGCAGGGCATCCCGCAGGCGGTTTTCCACCTCGCGCTGGTTGCGCGGGTTTTCCATATCGATGAAATCGATGACGATGAGCCCCCCCAAGTCGCGCAAACGTAATTGGCGAGCAATTTCGTCGGCCGCTTCCAGATTGGTATTGAGGGCCGTATGTTCGATATCCGAACCCCGTGTGGCGCGAGCCGAGTTGACGTCTACAGAGACCAGGGCCTCGGTATGGTCGATGACGATGGCCCCGCCGGAGGGTAGATTGACTTCACGGCGGTAAGCCGTTTCAATCTGGTGTTCGATCTGGAAGCGCGAGAAAAGTGGCACGTCATCATGGTACAACTTGACCTTGTTGACGTTCCCGGGCATGACGTGACTCATGAACTGACGCGCCTGCTCGTGAATGAGTTCGGTATCGATGAGGATTTCACCAATATCGGGCTGGAACAGGTCGCGAATGGCCCGGATGACCAGACTTCCTTCCTGGTAAATCAGGAAGGCGCCTTTCTGGCCTGTGGCGGCAACTTCAATGGCGGCCCATAGTTGCAGGAGATAGTTGAGGTCCCACTGTAACTCTTCAGCCGAGCGACCGATGCCGGCGGTGCGGGCAATCAGGGACATGCCGGCAGGGACCTCGAGTTGGGCGAGGACATCCCGCAATTCGGCGCGCTCTTCTCCCTCCACCCGTCGTGAGACACCGCCGCCACGCGGATTGTTGGGCATCAATACCAGATATCTGCCTGCCAAACTGATGAAAGAGGTCAGGGCCGCACCCTTGTTTCCTCGCTCATCCTTGTCGACCTGGACAATGAGTTCCTGGCCTTCCTTGAGTAAACTGGCGATGCGTTGGCGGGAAAAATCCCCCTCGTCGTCGTTCAAGGCGGTACGGGCAATTTCCTTGAAGGGCAGAAAACCGTGGCGTTCTGCACCGTAGTCCACGAAGACGGCTTCGAGCGAAGGCTCGACACGACTGACGACTGCTTTGTAAATATTGCTTTTTTTCTGTTCCTTACCGGAATATTCGATATCAAGGTCGATCAGTTTTTGACCGTCGACGATAGCCACCCGGAGTTCTTCCGTATGTGTGGCGTTAAACAACATTCTTTTCATGCTCAGGCTCCAGCGCGCTGGGGCTGCCGGGCGGTAAACACCCTCCAGCGAATCTCCCGGATTAAGGGGAAGTCCGCGAATGATCCTTCAAAGAGTCTGGAAATCCGTTTTAATGGTGAACAACCTCTTGTGGGTCACGATGGGAATTACCTTCAACGACGTGTGTATCTATAAACGCCGGATCAATCAAATACGGAGCGGTCAGCGCGCAAATCAACAACTATCGCTACTTTTTGGTGAGCGAGATTAACCAGAGTCGAAGACTGATCATCGGTTCGATGAGATAATGAGCGAAATCTCGATGGTCAGTATCCGTATCATTCATTTGTTGCAGATATCTTGCCGGATGGGGATAAGTTCTCCGCCGTTCCTACGCCAAACTGGGCATGGATTCCACAAACACTTATTCTAAAACAAATAATGACATTAAGCAAAGCATTCGTGGAATGGCTGGAAGTCGATGAAGATCATGCCGGTCAGCGCCTCGATAATTTTCTGCAGGGATACCTCAAAGGGGTCCCCAAAAGCCATGTCTATCGTCTGTTGCGCAACGGCGAGGTTCGGGTCAACAGCAAGCGTGCCGATCCTTCCTATCGGCTTCAAAGTCAGGATCGTCTGCGGATTCCTCCAGTACGTCGGGCGACGCCTGAGAAGGGGGGGGCGGTGCTTCCCTTGCCGGTTTCCCTGCATTCGGAGATCCTGCATGAAGACGAGGGGCTGTTGGTTCTGAACAAGCCTGCCGGGGTGGCTGTCCATGGGGGGAGCGGCATCCGGTTGGGCGTCATCGAACAATTGCGCCAGGAGCGGCCCGAGGCCCGTTTCCTGGAGTTGGTGCACCGCCTCGATCGAGATACATCGGGGTTATTGCTGGTGGCCAAGAAGCGTGCCGTTTTGGTGGCGCTACATGAACTGTTGCGCCACAACCGCATGGAAAAATCCTACCTTGCCTTGGTGCAAGGCCAATTTCCCCAAGCCCGGCAACGCGTCAATTTTCCTTTGCATAAATACATGACGGCCAGTGGCGAACGACGGGTCGCTGTCCAAGCGGAAGGCAAGCCGTCGGAAACCCTGTTCACCCGGCTCCAGACCTGGCCTGAAGCCACTCTTCTGGAAGCGCGTCTGCTCTCGGGACGGACCCACCAGATTCGGGTACATCTGACGCATTTGGGGTTTCCCATTGCCGGGGATGACAAATATGGCAATTATGACTGGAATCACCGACTGGCCCGTTTGGGTCTCAAGCGCATGTTTTTACACGCAGCCCGCTTATCCTTCGTTCATCCCCTGGACCAGCGTCCGCTGGTCTTCGAGGCTCCCTTGCCGCCCCCTCTGGTCCAGATCCTGACCCGTTTGGCGAAACCGGGAGAGGAGTCACTCGCCACGCCCGGGAGCGCGCGCCAGAAATAGAAACAAGGTGGGGAAGTGGTGCAGGTCGGGGTGAGGATGGCGCTGCCATTCGGACACGGGAGCGGTCCGGATCCATTCCCGGGGTCCCGTCAGATCCCTGGCGACGCAGAGTTGGGTCGTGGCATGCAGGGTGCGGCACAGGCTGGCGAAGAGGGCTTCGTTGCGGTAAGGGGTTTCTATGAACGCCTGGGTTTCCTGAACGGCCCACGAACGCTTTTCCAACTCAACCAGACGCGCGTTACGGGCTATCTCGGGTGCGGGGAGATAGCCGTGAAAGGTGAAGCGCTGGCCCTCCAACCCGCTGGCCATGAGACCCAGCAGCAGCGAGGAGGGACCCGTTTCAGGCACGACCCGAAACCCTGCGGCATGGGCGGCATTGACCAGACGCGCCCCGGGATCGGCGATGGCAGGGCAGCCCGCATCTGACAGAAGTCCCAGACCTTGTCCTTGACGTAGCGGTGCCAGCAGGGACTCCAGTTGGGTCGTTGGGGTCTCCCGGGTCAGGGGGGACAGGGTCAACTGGGCGATGGGAAGTGGATGGTCGATCTGTTTGAGCAGACGACGGGCCGTCTTGGGGGTTTCCACCACAAAGAAGGAAAGTTGTCTGAAACGATCCAGCAATCGGGGAGACAGCGTCAGGAGCGCTTCTGGTGCCTCGCTCAAAGGGACGGGAAGCAGGTACAGCGTGCCGTGGGGAGTCATCAAGGAAGGACGATTCCAAAATGCGCCAACAGAGTGGTCAGCGCAATGAGTGGAAGCCCGATCAAGGCGGTGGGATCCTCGCTGATCACCTTTTCGACCAACGTGATGCCCAAGGTTTCAATGCGTCCGCTGCCGGCACAATCGTAGGGTTGGTCATTGCGCAGGTAGCGTTCGATCTGCGCTCCGCTCAGCACCCGGTAATGAGCCGTAACGGTCACCCGGATGGATTCATGGTGGCCGGTAGCGGCATCCAGGACGCAAAGCCCTGTATGGAATTTCAAGGCGCGACCGCTGGCCCAGGTCAACTGTTCCACGGCGGCTTCATGGTTGACGGGTTTGCTGATAGCCTGTCCCTCCCGTTCTGCCACCTGGTCGCTACCGATAACCAGACCCTGGTGATGGAGGCGGCCGATGGCGCGGGCTTTTTCCAAGGACAGACGCAGGCAAGTCTCTTCTGGATGCTCTCCTTTGACCGGGGTTTCGTCGATATCCGGAGCTTCCCAAATGAAAGGAATCTGGAGGCGGGCGAGCAATTCTCGGCGGTAGGGTGAACTGGAAGCCAGAATCAGGGGAGTCATGGGGGCGAGATTCAATACGGGGAGAATTGCGAGGGGGAGAGTATAGCAAAGTTGCCGCAGCGATTTGACGGAAGCGGACAAATCTTTGACAGAAAGCTGGGCTGCACAGTAGAATGGAGGGCTTATGTTTGATGCGCCCGTACTCGACCCTTATCGCTTTACGGCCCTTGCAGAGCGGGTCGAGGGGGAGTGCCGCCCGGATCAGATCCCCGCCTTGCAGGAGTACCTGTTTTCTCCCGAGGGAAAGATTCGGTTTGTAATGCGCGGATGGATGGATGAAAGAGGGCGGCGCCTTCTTGACGTTCAGGTCGACGGACGGCTTTGGTTGGTCTGTCGACGATGCCTTTCCGGGCTCTCATTTGATTTGGAGACCCATTCGCGAATACACTTCGTGGGCAGCGAGGCAGTTCTGCCCGATCTTGAACACGAGGATCCTGAAGAGGAAACTCTGGTCATTCCGGTGTCGTTGGATATTGCCGAATGGGTTGCAGAGGAAGTATTGCTGGCTTTGCCGTTGGCGCCAGCACACGCAGGAGAGACCTGTGTCGGGGCCGGAAATGCCGAGGAAGCCTTGGCGGGCAAGACAAGGCCGTTTGCCGTGTTGGGTGCATTGAAAGGTCCATCACGCGATTGAAGGACGCTTGACGTTACATTAATTGATCATTTAGGAGTCAGAACCATGGCTGTTCAACAAAATAAAAAATCCCCTTCCAAGCGCGGCATGCATCGTGCCCATGATTTTTTGACGGCCAAGCCATTGGCAACGGAACCGACGACGGGAGAAACCCATTTGCGCCACCATATCAGCCCGAATGGCTTTTACCGTGGTCGTAAAGTGATTCAGTCTAAAAACGACTGATTTTCATTTCAATATTGCCGCGTGTCTGTGACTCGTTTGCTGACGATAGCGGTCGATGCCATGGGGGGAGATCACGGCCCCACTGTGGTCATTCCGGCCGTCCTCGATTTTCTGGCGCAGGACCCTGAAGTCGCCGTAACTCTGGTCGGCTTGCGTGCGCCCATTGAATCCCTTCTCCTTGCCTCACCCGTGTATGGATCGGTACGCGGGCGCGTCGCCATCCATGAAGCCAGCCAATTGGTCAGCATGGATGAATCTCCTTCCTTGTCCCTCAAGAACAAGAAGGATTCTTCCTTGCGGGTCTCGATCAATCTGGTGAAGTCCGGTGCTGCGGATTGTTGTGTCAGCGCGGGGAACACTGGGGCTCTCATGGCAACGGCACGTTTCGTCCTGAAAATGATGCCGGGCATCGAACGTCCAGCCATTGCCACCACCATGCCCTCCATACGCGGGCCAGTCTACGTGCTGGATCTGGGGGCCAACGTGGATTGTGCCCCTGAACATCTTCTTCAATTCGGGATCATGGGGTCCATTCTGGCCACCAGTCCGGATTGTCCCCAGCCCAGCGTCGGGTTGCTCAATATCGGGCACGAGGCCATCAAGGGGAATGAAATCATCAAGCGCGCGTCCGAATTGTTGCGCTCGGCCCCTATTCGCTTTCATGGTAACGTGGAAGGGGATGATATTTACAAAGGGACGGTAGATGTCGTGGTTTGTGATGGATTCGTGGGCAATGTCGTCCTGAAAACCTCGGAAGGTCTGGCCTGGATGTTGGGGCAGATGATCCGTACCGAGTTTAATCGCTCTTTCTGGACGCGCATGGCGGGTGCGGTGGCTCTGCCTGTCCTGAATCGATTCAAGCGCAAGGTGGATCATCGCCAGTACAATGGAGCCAGTTTGTTGGGTCTCAGGGGGTTGGTGGTCAAAAGTCATGGAGGGGCCGATGACTATGCCTTCCGTCATGCTTTGCAATATGCCGTGACGGAGGTGCGCAGCAACGTGCTGGGGCGCATCCGGGAAGCTGTACGGGAACGGGAGAATCTGGCGTCATGATTTATTCCAAGTTATTGGGAACCGGCGGTTATTTGCCAGAACAGATCGTCACCAACGACGATCTCGCGCAACGGGTAGAGACCAACGATGAATGGATTCGCAGCCGAACGGGAATTCGTCAGCGCCATATTCGGGCGCCCGGACAAACCACCAGTGATCTGGCGCTGGAAGCCGCGCACCGTGCGCTTGGGGCGGCCGGGTCGAGACCAGAGCAACTGGATCTCATCATAGTGGCGACCACCACGCCGGACATGGCCTTTCCCAGTACGGCCTGTTTGCTTCAAGCCAAGTTGGGCGCAAATACCGGCGCCCCGGCTTTTGATGTGCAGGCGGTATGTACGGGATTTCTCTATGCGCTGTCCGTGGCGGATCAGTTCATTCGTTCAGGCTCGGTGCGCCAGGCTTTGGTGGTCGGCGCAGAAACTTTTACCCATCTGCTCGACTGGAAGGATCGCAACACCTGTGTCCTTTTTGGCGATGGAGCCGGCGCAGTGGTTCTGGGCGCTTCCTCGACTCCCGGACTGCTGGGAACACGCTTGCATGCCGATGGCCGCTATGCCGGCTTGCTCTCCGCTCCTGGCTCGATGAGTGAGGGGCAGGTGCTGGGTAAGCCCACTGTGCAAATGGATGGCGGCGCCGTCTTCAAATTTGCCGTCAAGGTACTGGATCAGGTCAGTCGTGAAATTCTGACCGAGCATGGCCTGACTCCTGCGGCGGTAGATTGCTTCATCCCGCATCAAGCCAATATCCGCATCATCGAAGCCACGGCTCATAAACTGGGGATACCGCCGGAGCGCGTGGTGCGCACGGTCGCTGAGCAGGGAAATACCTCGGCGGCCTCCGTTCCCTTGGCGCTGGATCATGCCTGGCGTTCCGGACAATTCAAACCCGGACAGTTGGGTTTGCTGGCAGCCGTGGGTGGCGGTTTCACCTGGGGAGCCGGGTTGTTGCAGGTCTGACCGGTTTCTAACGACGAGGAATAGTCAAATGACATGGGCCATGGTTTTTCCCGGTCAGGGATCACAAAGTATCGGCATGTTGCACCCTTATGAGGGGTTGCCAGAGGTGCGTCGCGCCATCGACACGGCCTCTGCCGTGCTCGATCAGGATATTTGGCGTTTGGTGGCGGATGGCCCGGAAGAGTCCCTGATGGCTACGATCAATACCCAACCCGTCATGTTGGCGGCCGGGGTAGGGGTTTACCGCGCATGGCGCGGACATGGCGGTGCCGAGCCGAACTGGTTGGCGGGACATAGTCTGGGAGAATACACCGCTCTCGTGGTGGCAGAAAGCATCTCTTTTGAAGAAGCGTTGCGTCTGGTCCGTTTTCGTGCTGAGGTGATGCAGGAAGCGGTGCCCGCAGGCATCGGTGCCATGGCGGCACTCCTCGGCCTGGAGGATGGCGCAGTGCTGGCCGCCTGTCAGGAGGCAGCCCAGGGTGAGGTGGTGGAAGCCGTTAATTTCAATTCCCCAGGCCAGGTGGTCATTGCCGGACATCGGACGGCGGTGGCACGTGCCATCGATGAGGCCAAGGCCCGTGGCGCGAAGCGCGCAGTCATGCTTTCCCTCAGCGTCCCTTCTCACTGCAGTCTCATGAAGCCGGCTGCCGAACGCCTGGCACACTACCTTGAAGGAGTCCCCCTGACATCGCCCCGCATTCCCGTGTTGCACAATGCCGAAGTGGTTCAGGCCACCACGCCGATGGAAATACGGACCGCGCTGACAAGGCAATTGCATCATCCCGTGCGTTGGGTCGATACGATTCGTGCCTTTGCCAGGAATGGATGTACGCGCGTGGCAGAATGTGGACCCGGCAAGGTGCTGGCCCCTCTGGTTCGTCGTATCGATGCGGAGATGGAAGGCATCGCACTGAACAGCGCGGAGGCCCTGCAGGGCGCGTTGTCATAATACCAAATAAAATATAAGGGGGAGGGAGAATGCTCAAGGAACAGGTGGTTTTGGTGACAGGAGCCAGTCGAGGCATCGGCCAGGCGATCGCGCGGGAACTGGCACGTCAGGGGGCCAAGGTGGCGGCTACCGCGACTACTGCCCACGGCGCTGAACAGATCGAGAAAGACTTGCACGCCATCCACCCGGAATGCCTGGGACTCGTGCTGGATGTGCGCGTGCCTGAAGCCATTTTGCAAACAGTGGATGTCGTCAAACAACGTTTGGGTCCCATCTCCATTCTGGTGAACAATGCGGGAGTGACTCGTGACATGTTGGCGGTGCGGATGCGCGATGAAGAGTGGGATACGGTTCTGGATACGAATTTGAAGGCGGTTTTCCAGTTATCTCGTGCCGTGTTGCGGGATATGATGAAGGCCCGTCAAGGACGCATCATCAACATAGGTTCCGTAGTGGGGAGCACCGGCAATGGGGGGCAAGCCAACTATGCCGCTGCCAAGGCGGGGTTGGTGGGTTTGACCAAGTCTCTGGCAAGGGAATTGGGGAGTCGCGGCATCACGGTCAACTGTGTGGCCCCGGGATTTATCGACACCGATATGACACGCGGATTGGACACTGCCCAGCAGCAGGCTCTGTTAACCAGTATTCCATTGGGCCGTCTCGGTCAACCCGAGGATGTCGCTCATGCCGTCGCTTATCTGGCATCGCCGGGGGCGGCCTATGTGACGGGTGCCACCCTGCACGTCAATGGGGGCATGGCCATGGATTGACCCATCCTTCGGGATGGTATTCGTCGGCGGGTTTTGGTACACTACGCCTGTTTTTTTGAAAGACAACAGCCAAGGATCCTAATTACATGTCTACTATTGAAGAACGCGTCAAGAAAATTGTTTCAGAGCAACTGGGAGTCAAACTCGAGGATATTCAGACATCCTCTTCCTTTGTGGAAGATCTGGGGGCGGATTCTCTCGACACCGTTGAATTGGTGATGGCTCTGGAAGAAGAATTTGAGTGCGAAATTCCTGATGAACAAGCCGAAAAAATCACAACGGTGCAACAAGCCATTGATTATGTGAATTCCCACTTGCCTGCCTGAGAAAGACAATACCCGAGTCAGGAATATCAGGGCAAACACTGCACTGCCTTGAAATATGGAGGTCTGAACATGTCCCGTCGTCGCGTCGTCGTCACTGGTCTGGGAATCGTATCCCCTGTCGGGAATTCCGTCCCCGAGGCTTGGGCGCAACTCTGTGCCGGGCGTTCCGGAATCGGGCGGATCACCCGTTTCGATCCTGCACCGATGCCTTGCCAAATTGCGGGCGAAGTCAAAAATTTCGATCCTGCACAGTATCTCAATCCCAAAGAGGTACGCCGCATGGATATTTTCATCCATTATGGTCTGGTTGCGGCGATGGAGGCCTTGCGTGACGCTGGTGTCACGGCTCATCCGGTCGATGCAGAACGAGTGGGGGTCTGCATTGGTTCCGGGATCGGTGGATTGCCCATGATTACGGACACCGGCCGGGCTTATCTGGAAGGAGGGATGCGCAAGATTTCTCCTTTCTTCATCCCCGGCAGTATCATCAACATGATTTCAGGCAACCTGTCGATCATGTACGGTCTGAAAGGTCCCAATCTGGCCTTGGTGACCGCCTGTACCACCGGGAATCACAGCATTGGGGAAGCAGCTCGACTGATCGAGTATGGCGATGCCGACATGATGGTTGCAGGGGGGGCCGAAGCCGCCATCAACGAATTGGGGATCGGTGGGTTTTGTGCCGCCCGGGCACTCAGCACGCGCAACGATGCACCGGAAATTGCCAGTCGTCCCTGGGATCAGGCGCGCGACGGTTTCGTCATGGGCGAAGGGGCCGGCGTTCTGGTTCTGGAAGAGTTGTCCCATGCCAAAGCCCGAGGCGCAAAGATCTATGCCGAACTGTGCGGTTATGGCATGAGCGCGGATGCGTATCACATGACCGCTCCTCCGGCGGACGGTGATGGCGCGCGCCGGAGCATGCTCAATGCCTTGAAAAATGCCGAACTCAACCCGGATCAGGTGGATTACATCAATGCGCATGGAACCTCTACCCCTCTGGGGGATCTGGGAGAAACGGTCGCGGTCAAACGTACCTTTGGCGACCATGCCTATAAACTGGCCATCAGTTCCACCAAGTCCATGACAGGGCATCTCCTGGGGGCTGCGGGAGGGATAGAAGCCGTGTTTTCCGTATTGGCCATTCACCACCAAGTGGTTCCGCCCACCATCAATCTGGATGATCCGAGCCCCGAGTGCGATCTCGATTTTGTTCCTCATGAGGCGCGTGCCATGCCCGTGAACGTGGTTCTCTCCAATTCCTTTGGTTTTGGCGGCACCAATGGGAGCATTATTTTTCGCCACCTCGAATAGATTCCATCATCCTGATGCGCCGTCTGCTCTGGGTTCTGGCGAGTGGACTGAGCGGGTTGGTTGTCTGGCTCGCTCTGTTCTTCATTCGCCCCCTGCCGCTGCCCCATACGCCTTATGCCTTTGAACTGTCCAATGGACTGGGGTTGCGTGCCGTTGCGCAACAACTGGTTCAGCAGGGCGTGCTTATGGAACCCTGGACCTTTACCTGGGTAGGGAGAGTTCTGGGCGAACAGAGTCACCTGAAAGCCGGCAGTTATGAATGGACCCAACCTCTGAGTGGTTGGCAGATACTGCGCCAGATGGCTCGAGGGGAGGGGGATGCCTGGCAGGTGCAGATCATCGAGGGAACCACTTTTTCCCAGTTGCGCGCCTTGCTGGAACAGCAACCCAATTTGCGTCAAGACAGTGCCGGATTGCCCGATAGTGCCGTGATGGCACATCTGGGCGCGGCAGGGCAGGCACCTGAAGGATGGTTTTTCCCCGACACCTACTTCTACAGTCCGGGCGAGAGTGATTGGAACATTCTCGAGCGGGCGCATCGGGCCATGATCGAACGACTGGCCCAGGTTTGGACGACACGCGATCCACACCTGGCCTTGACGGACCCTTACCAGGCCCTGATCCTGGCTTCCCTGATCGAGAAAGAAACGGCCAATCGAGAAGAGCGGGCGCGCATTGCCGCCGTTTTTTTGAATCGTTTGCGTCTGGATATGCGCCTGCAAACCGATCCCACCGTAATCTACGGTTTGGGGGCGGACTATGATGGTCATCTGCATCGCCGCGACCTGCATCGGGACAATGCCTATAATACGTATACCCGAAGCGGTCTCCCCCCGACTCCCATTGCGTTGCCTGGATCGGCAGCGCTCAGGGCGGCCGTGCACCCGCTGGCGGTTTCTGATTTGTTTTTCGTGGCGCGAGGAGATGGAACCCATCAATTTTCCACTACCCTCGAAGCGCACCAGCAGGCGGTGCAACAGTACCAGACCAAACGGACGACTAACCATGAGCGGTAAGTTCATTACTCTGGAAGGAATCGATGGTGCCGGGAAAAGCACCCAACTGGATACGGTTCAACACTGGCTGGAAATTCGCGGGGTGGTGGTGAGGCGTACGCGCGAACCGGGGGGGACCGTACTGGCTGAAGCCTTGAGGCCCCTGCTCTTGAATACGCCCATGTCTCCCCTGAGCGAGGCCCTGCTCGTCTTTGCCGGGCGTCACGATCATGTCATCCAGGTGATCGAGCCTGCCCTGGCACGGGGAGAATGGGTGCTGAGTGACCGTTTCGTGGATGCCAGTTTTGCCTATCAGGGCGGTGGACGAGGATTGCCCCAAGATATTTTGGAAACCCTGGAAACCTGGGTTTGTGCGGGCTTTCAACCGGATTTGACTCTATGGTTCGACCTGGACCCCGACATTGCCGCTCAACGTTTGACGCGCGGGCGCCAGGAAGGGGATCGTTTTGAGCGGGAAGAGCGGGCCTTCTTTGAACGGGTGCGTGCAGGGTATGAAGCGCGCAGCCACATGCCCCGTGTGTGCAGGATGGATGCGACGGCAGATCCGCGGATTCTGGCAGAACAGGTCGAGAACGTGTTGCGGCGGACCTTCCCCTCACTCGCGGGTGGCGCATGATTCATCCCTGGAATCAAAAGGTTTTCGAGCGGCTATGGGCAGCAGAGCGACCCCAGGGCCTTTTGTTGACGGGGCCCGCCGGACTGGGGAAAGGCGATCTGGCACGCCATCTGGCCCAGGCAGTCCTCTGTGAAGGAAACGCCCCACAACCCTGTGGAACATGTCCTTCCTGTGGTTGGTTTCAAGCCGGACATCATCCTGATTTCCGGTTGTTGACACCGCCCCGCCAGGAAGAGGGGGGGGATTCGGAGGGGAGTGCATGGATCGCCGTGGATGCCGTGCGTGCACTTGCCGAATTCCTGATGACCACAAGTCATCGGCAGGGATGGCGGGTCATTTTGATCGAACCCGCCGAAGCGCTCAATCTGGCGGCCGCCAACGCCTTGCTGAAAACGCTCGAGGAACCCCCACCCAACACCTTGTTTTTGCTGGTCAGTGATCATCCGGCCCGAATTCCCGTCACGGTTCGCAGCCGTTGTCGACTCTGGCCTGTCCCTTTACCCACAGGAGAGCAGGCCATGCAGTGGCTCCAGCGAGAGGGGGTCCAGGAGCCTGCGGGCTATTTGTGTCGTTCGGGGGGCGCTCCCTTGCGGGCCCTTGAACAGTTCCGGCGTGACCATGAAGGGCGCCTGGGATTTTTACAGATCCTGACGGATAATGGCCTTTCTTTGACTCAACAAGCGGACCGGATCCTGAATCTGGGCCTGGAACAATGGCTGGAATGGCTCCAGTTCTGGGTCATGGATCTGATCGGACAAAAACTTCTGGGCCATGGCCATTATCATCAGGACTTCCAGGAGGCATTGAACCATATGGCACCTCGTCTCGATCTTTACGATCTGCTGGCCTGGGAAACACGCCTGCGTGAAGCCCGCCGCTGGATGGTCCACCCCCTGAATGCGCGTCTGCTGACCGAATCCTTGCTGGCGCCGCTTCATCTATCTTCCTGAAAGCGAGGTTGTTCCATGTTTGCCGATTCTCACTGCCATCTGGATTTTCCTGAGTTACGGACTCAGTTGTCGAGCGTGCATGCTGCCATGGTACAGGCTGGGGTTACCCGTGCGCTCTGTATTTCGGTGCGGCTGGAAACTGTTCCGGATGTGCTTGCCGTGGCGGAAACAGATCAGGGATGGCATGCCACGGTGGGAGTTCATCCGGATTACCAGAATATCGAGGAACCCAGCGTGGCGCGTCTGGTGGCTGAGGCAGCGCATGCCAAGGTGGTGGCCATCGGCGAAACCGGCCTGGATTATTATCGTTTGGGAGGGGATCTGGAATGGCAACGAGAACGTTTCCGAATCCATATTCGCGCGGCTCGCCAAGTCCGGAAACCCCTCGTGATTCATACCCGTTCTGCGGCTGAGGACACCTTGCGCTTGCTGGACGAGGAGGGGGCAGAGGACGTGGGCGGAGTATTGCACTGTTTTACTGAAACTCAGGCGGTGGCCGATGCGGCTCTGGAGCGAGGTTTTTACCTGTCCTTTTCTGGCATCGTTACGTTTCGCAATGCCAAGGCCCTCAAAGAAATTGCCCGTAAGATCCCTCTGGACCGTCTGTTGATTGAAACCGATTCTCCCTATCTGGCGCCGGAGCCCATGCGCGGGAAGGCCAATCAACCAGCTTATGTGCCTCATGTGGCAGGAGAAATCGCGCGACTGCGCGGTATTTCCATCGAGGAAGTGGGGGAACGTACGACAGAAAATTACTGTCGCTTGTTCCGGGTCAACTAAAAGGAATTGCATTATTTAGTTCGTATACGTACAATTAAACCCGTTGGTTGATGATCAGGAGTTACCCATGAGTTCTCATTCTCCCGCAAAATTCACTCCCGTCGCGATCGGTCTGCACTGGATCATGGCCGCAGGATTGGCTACCGCCTTTGGGGTCGGACAGTATATGTCCGGTCTGGAACTTTCCCCATGGAAGTTAAAAATATACACTTGGCACAAATGGTTGGGTGTGACTCTGTTTTTTCTGGTGTGGATGCGGCTGGCCTGGCGCTCGACACACCGTCCCCCTGCTTTGCCGGAGACAATGAACCGGCGGCTCCAAAAACTCACGGAAATCGCCCATCGAGCCCTCTATGTCCTGATGGTGCTCATTCCTTTGACGGGTTGGCTGCATAGTTCGGCAGCGGGCGTGTCCGTGGTTTATTTCAATCTTCTTCCCATACCCAATCTGGTTCCCAAAGACAAGGCGCTCTCCCACCTGTTCGAGACGCTTCATCAAGCCCTGAACTGGACTTTATTGGCCCTGGTTTTGGGGCATGTGGCGGCGGCCTTCAAACATCAGTTCGTCGACCGGGATCAATTGATGGCCCGTATGCGTCCTTGAAAAATCCTCAGGATTATCATGAAAAGTATATTTTATCTCGTTGTTCTGATGAGTTTTTCATTTGTTTTTATGTCGCAGTCCAGAGCCGAGACGGTCGGTTCTGGACAGATCGCCTTCACGGGGACCCAGATGGGGGCATTGGTACAGGGAAATTTCCGGCAATTTTCTGCTGACCTGCATTTCGACCCCCAGGATCTGCCGCACAGTTATGCCCACATCACCATCGATCTGGGCAGTATCGATTTGGCATCGGAAGAGGCGGAAGACGAGATCAAGGGCAAGCATTGGTTCAATATCAAATCATTTCCTCAAGCCCATTTTGACTCCTCGGATATCCGGATCGTGGGACCGAATCAGTACGTCGTGTGGGGCCTGTTTCAACTGAAAGGGGTACGCAAACCCTTGCGAATCCCCCTCAAGATGTCCTATGATCACGGTGGGCGCAGTGCGCAGGGACGATTCACCTTGAAACGGAATGAGTTCGGCGTGGGGGATGGAACCTGGAGTGCGACAGACACGGTGGCCGATGAAGTCACGGTCGATTATCGTTTTACCCTCGTTCCCTAGGAGAGAGTGCTATGCGCACTTCAATCGTGGACCTGCAACTCATGCAGGAACGCGGTGAAAAAATTGCCATGCTGACCTGTTATGACTCGAGTTTTGCACGGGTTCTGGAACAGGCCGGGGTGGATGCCCTATTGATTGGAGATTCTCTGGGGATGGTGGTGCAGGGTCATGATTCTCCCTTGCCGGTCAGCATCGCTGACATTGCCTACCATACCCGTTGTGTCGCGCGAGGGGCGCCCAAGGCCTTCTTGCTGGCCGACATGCCCTTTGCCACGGCCCAAATCAGTCCCGAGGACACCTTTCGAAATGCGGCCGAATTGATGCGTGCAGGGGCCCAGATGGTCAAGATCGAGGGGGGGGCCAGCATGGCTCCAACGGTCTCCTTTCTGGTGACTCGGGGCATTCCCGTCTGTGCCCACATCGGATTGACTCCCCAGTCCGTGCATCAACTGGGGGGGTTCAAGGTTCAAGGCCGTAACGTTGCCATGGCCCAGCAGATTCTGACCGATGCGCAGGAACTGGAACGAGCCGGTGCCAGCATGATTCTGATAGAAGCCGTGCCGCGCCCTCTGGCTGATCAGATCTGTGTCCAAGTCCATGTTCCGACCATCGGTATCGGGGCCAGCCCCCACTGCTCGGGGCAAGTGCTGGTAATTTACGACATGTTGGGGCTTGGGGCGTATATTCCTCCCCGTTTCGTCCGTCCCTTCATCCGGGAAACGGGTTCCATTGCAGAAGCCGTAGAACTTTATGTTCAGGAAGTCAAAGCGGGCAAGTTTCCTGGAGAGGAGCATTGCTATGGGGGATAGACCACCCCGAACCGCGTGGGCAAGCGCCGCCTTATTACTGCTCGGCAGTTCCGCCGCTCTGGCTCAGGATACTCCGGACTCGAGTTTGCATCTGACCTTGCGCCAGGCCATGGGGATGGCCGTGACGCACCACGTTCAGGTGCAACTGGCTCTCGAACAGGCCCAGGAGGCCACGGCCCGTGCCGAAGAAGCGCGGGCTGCCTTGCGTCCGGCGGTGGGTTTCAATTCCTACCAGATGCGTCAAACCCAGAACTTGCGTGCCATGGGTTTGGCGTTGCCAGGGTTTCCCACGCTCATCGGCCCTTTCAATACGTTCGATGCGCGCGTACAGTTTACCCAGCAAATTCTGGATCTGGTCCATGTACACGAGGCGTCTTCGGCTCAAACCGGGGTTGAAGTCGCGCGTCTTGAAGCCACGGCACGGGCGCAACAGATCGCCGGTGCTGCCGGATTGGCTTATCTGGCCGTACAACAGACCGTGGAGTCGGTTGAGGCGGCACAGGCCAATGAAACGTTGTCTCAACATCTCCTGCAATTGACGCGCGATCAGTTGAAGAGTGGACTGGCCACAGGCGTGGATGAGGTTCGGGCTGCTGCGTCAGAAGCGCAGGTCGCCTACCAACTGCAACAGGCGCTGGGTGCTGCCAAAGATGCCATGACACGCCTGCATCGCGCCCTCGGTTTGCCGCTTGACCTCCCCATTGAATTGACGGATACCTTGGGGATCGTTCCCGCCTCAAGTCCCGACGGAGGTGATGCGGTGGACCGTGCTCTGCAGCAACGACCGGAATTGCAGGCACTGGAAAAAACCCTGGAACAACGGGTAACGGAAAAAGAAGCCGCCGTGGCGGCTTCTTACCCCACCATCGGATTGATCGGCGCGATTGGTCCCAGTGGGGTACTCCCCACCCAGTATGACTATCGTACCTACAGTTATGGCATCCAGATGAGCGTACCCCTGTATCAGGGAGGGGCATTGGTCGCACGTCAGGATCAGGCCGAAAGCCGTCGGCGTCAGGCCGAACTGTCCTTGAAAGACGGGCGTCATCAAGTGGAAGAGGACGTCCGTTTGGCCGAAGACTCCTTGAACACCAGTCGTGCCCAGGTAAAGGCGGCGCAATTGCGACTGGATCTTGCCCAACGTTTGATGCAGCAGGCACAGGATCGCTTTGTCAGCGGCGTCGCCGATAATCTCGAAATGGTGGATGCCCAGGCTGGTTTGGCGCAGGCCCGGAGCGATCAGATCGGCGCCCTGGGAGGCTTGGGCATGGCACAGGTAAATTATGATCTGGCACTGGGTCAAATCACCTACGAAACCCCCACTCAACCGGAGTCTCTTCCATGATTCAGGACGACGTTCCCGTCTCTTCGCCCCCCACCGCCCAGTCGGTCACGGTATCCTGGCGGCGCTGGCTGATGCTGGGGGGAGGAGTGGTGCTGTTGTGCGCTTTTGGTTTGTGGTTTTCCCAGAGGAATCAGGAAAGCACGGACGATGCCTTCATCGAGGCCGACATCGTGGAGATCAGCCCTCATATCAGCGGCTATATCGCCCAGGTCGAGGTGACAGACAATCAGTGGATCAAGGCAGGCCAACTCATGGCGCTCATCGATCCCCGGGATTATGCCTTGCATGTGCAGCAAGCAGAAGCCGTGTTGGCTGCAGCCCAAGCTCAGTATGGGGCCACCTCCCAAGATCTTTCCGTGGTGACCACCACCACCTCTGCGGCGGTGCGGGAAGCCCGGAGTGCCTTGGCCTCAGCGTTGGCTGCCCAGAAACAGGCGGTGGCGGAAAGTGGCGGCAGCGAGGCAGAGGCTCAACTCACCCACAACGATGTGCAGCGCTACCAGGCGCTCTATGAAAAACAGGAAATTTCCCACCAGCGGCTCGATCAGGCTCTGACGGCAGATCGAGCCGCGCAAGCGCGGAGAGAATCGGCACAGCGTGCGGTGGAGATCTCCGCCGCACGGGTCGGAGAGGCTCGGGCTCGCCTCGATGAAGCCGGTTCGGGGCCCCGTCAGGTAGCGCTCAAACGGGATCAGGAAGCCGGAGGTCAAGCCTCGGTGGCTGAAGCCGAGGCCGCACTGGCTCAGGCGCGACTCAATCTGACCTATACACGACTGGAGGCCCCTTCTGCCGGAAAGGTGACCCATAAAACACTGTTGCTGGGGCAACTGGTTCAGCCGGGCACGGTGGTTCTGTCCCTGGTGACCGGCGCTCCTTGGGTGGTCGCAAATTTCAAGGAAACCCAGTTACACCGCATGCACCGTGGACAAAAGGTGAAAATTCGTGTGGATGCCTTTCCTGATCGGGAGTGGCATGGGCATATCGATAGTTTTCAGGACGGCACGGGCTCCCGCTTCAGTCTGTTGCCTCCGGAGAATGCGACCGGCAATTATGTCAAAGTGGTACAGCGCTTGCCCGTCAAAATCGTGTTTGACGAGCCTTTGGATCAGTTGCAACACTTGTCCCCAGGATTATCCGCGACGCCAACGGTGGAACTGGATACCAGCGGTTCACCCTTCTGAGGAAAACTTTCCGGATGGCGGAGAGGTGTCACGACGTTCGATAAAATAATTTGATTTTCAATCACGAAAGTGAGTACGGGTTTATGATATTTTGGTATATTCCGACAAGCGCGCGGACTCATGCGTTGCTTTTCGATGTTTGATTCGGTGATGCTCACCGCCTGGCGTTTCTTGCTCTCGATTGAGAAGGTGTACATGAATAAATTTCTCGGTTCCAGATTGCTTTTTCTGATGATGCTCGGGGTTTCAACGACTTTATACGCCACGGGCCCCGCATCTGCACCGCTCATGACGGAGTTGGAAGCGGTCTCCCTGGCTTCCAACGCCAAGAGCGGTGATGCCGTGGCCGTGCAGAAGTTGCTTGATTCAGCGCGCAACAACGACCCCAAGGCCCAGACCTATCTGGGAGCCTATCTGGACATGACCGGAGATCACGCTCAAGCGGCGGACTGGTACACCAGGGCGGCCAATCAAAACGTTGCCTGGGCCCAGTACAGATTAGGGATGATGTATGTCTCCGGGCAAGGCGTACCTCGTGATTATGCCAAAGCGGCAGAGTGGTTGAAAAAAGCTGCCGACCAGAATGTGGCAGAGGCCCAGTTTCAGTTGGGATTACTGTATGCCAATGGTTCGGGGGTGACTCGAGATTACGCCATTGCTGTCGATTACTTTCGTAAGGCCGCAAATCAGGGCAATGCCATGGCACAGAACAACATGGGCGTTTTTTACGAGTCAGGGCGGGGTGTCCCTCAGGACCAGGCAGAAGCCGCCGACTGGTACCGACGCTCGGCGGAACAAGGAAATTCCAAGGCTCAGAATAACTTGGGCGCACTTTATGAGAATGGGCGAGGGGTTCCCAAGGATTACATCATGGCTGCCGAATGGTACCGCAAGGCAGCCATGCAGGGTTATGCCCGCGCCCAGAACAACCTGGGAATGCTCTATGACAATGGTCAAGGGGTACCCCAGGACTACGCCAAGGCGGCTGATTGGTTTCACAAGGCCTCCGAACAAGGAAACACCGAAGCACAGAAGAATCTGGGGGTTCTGTATTCTACCGGTTTGGTCAAACCCTGAGCCGGTTGGCTTGAGATCATGACACTTTTGCCCGCTCGACGGATTCAACGGCTGACTGGCTGGCTTTTATGGCCGCTGTTGTTTCAGATGTTTCTGGTGGTTGGGGCACTGGATCCGCTCCTTGACCGTGGCAGTGAAACGGGCCCCGCACTTCAAATCTGTACGGTTTCAGGTCAACAGTGGGTCAAGACGGTGTCTGCCCCGGATCGCCAGCACTCCTCCCGCTTTCCCTCCTCTCCTTCTGATTCCGGACATAGCCATTGTTCCCTTTGCAGTTCGCTGGCCCTGGCTCTGCCCGTGGATCTGTCCAATCCGGGATTGGGGCTCACCTTGTTTCGCGGGCAGCCTCTGGCATCTCGCGAAATTCATCACTTCATCGCTTTCCGCGACTTCTTTCTCCCTTACCCCAACGCGCCTCCCGTTTACGCCTGAATCGTTTTTTCCGGGATGATATTCCCCAGAATCAGGGGCATGCCCGGAAAGTAATTTTCTTTCTGACGCGCTCGCTCATTTTCTGAGCAGTTCGCGCGTTGGTCAGAGTTACCTTTTCAGGAGAACTTTACAATGTATAATCTAAAGCCGGTGCTCTGGAAAAACCTGGCCGGATTGGTATGGGGTTTTGGAGTCGCCACCCAAGGATGGGCCTGTGCCTGTGGTTGTGGGGTCTTCGATGTGGGCCTGCCCGGGTTGCCCGTGAGCGGCATGAATGATCAGGTGAGTCTTCAATATTCCTTCATGAACCAGAACTGGAACCACAGTGGGGCCAGTGGGCAGGCTGGTGCACTCAACCCCGACAAGCAGATCGGGACCAACTTTTACACCCTCTATGGCCAGCATATGTTCAACGACAATTGGGGGGTCGAAGCCATGCTTCCCTACTGGATGCGTACTTTTACCACGGATACGAGCGGGATACCGGGGCAGATAGATCCTTCGCCCACCCCCCGCTCGACCAACATCAGCAGTCTGTCTGATTTACGCGTGATGGGGATGTATACTGGATTCTCCAAGGACAAATCCAGTGGGTTGACCTTCGGTCTGAAATTGCCCACCGGCCCCGTCAATCCTGCCCCTTTGATCGATCGGGATACAGCGCCGGGAACCGGTACCACCGATTTATTGCTGGGTTACTACAGCATGGGAAATTTCAGCGCCAACTGGGGGTGGTTTTCTCAAGGCACCTGGCGTCATGCCCTGGATCATTATCAGGGATACAAACCGGGGGATAGTCTCAATACAGTCGCGGGGGTCACCTGGAATGCCATCGAAGCGAGCACCCATGTCATTCCCATGGTACAGGTGAACGCCCTGTGGCGGGCTCGGGATCAAGGGGGAGGTGATGCCCTGTATGGCAACCTGAACAGCGGTTATGCCAATGTTTTTCTGGCCCCCGGTGCGCTGATCGACCTGTCTCGCCACTGGCAGGCCAATACATCGATATACCTGCCTTTGTACCGCTATGCCAACGGGGATCAACTGGTGCCTCACTGGATGGTGAACGCAGGCATTACCTACTTGTTCTAGGTCTGTCACACCCGAAGAGTCTTCCCTGTTCTTCGGATTTTTGGGTATCGTACATTTCTGACAAAAGGAGAAGTTGCATGCAGCGCTCTATGTTTTGGATCATCGTTGCTTCGCTGCTGGGTTCTGCGCCTATGGTGCAGGCCCTCGAGATGGGCTCCCCCATACCGGCCTATACCTTGAACCTGGAGGGCGGGGGAAAGATGACGGCACAAAGCGAGCAGGGTCATGTCACTCTGTTGCACTTCTGGGCCTCCTGGTGTGTCCCTTGTCGGGAGGAGATGCCTCGTCTGGAAAATCTGTATCAGAAATACCATGCCCGGGGTCTGGATATCGTAGCCATCGATATGGACAGTGACGAGGACCTGCCCATGGCTCGCGCCATGATGAAACATTACCACTTCCCGTGGGTTCTGAAGAGTCATGCCGAGGTGGATGAATTTGGACGGATCTGGCGTATGCCTCTATCCGTTCTGGTGGATCGGAAAGGCATCGTGCGCCAGAATGCATGGGCTGCCGATGACGATCGGGGACTGCCTGAATCTGTTCTGGTGGCGGGCATTGAACCTCTGATCGGTCGATCGTCTGCCCCCGTCTCGCAAGCGGGCGTGCAGGCGGTATACCCCCCCACCATTCAGGTCCTGCACCCGATGGCCCGCGCCACGGCGCCCGGGCAAGAGGAGGGGGTGGTGTATCTGACCCTGGTCAATCCGGGCGACCATGAAGATGCTCTGGAAGGTGCGGACAGTCCGGTATCTGACCATGTCATGCTGCATCAGACCACGGAAAATGAGGACAACATGGTACACATGGAACACGAATATCATCTGGTGATTCCCGCCCATGGTCAGGTGACCTTGGCGCCCGGGGGCCATCACTTGATGTTGGAGGACCTGGATCGTCCTCTGGTGGCCGGTCAGACCGTGTCCTTGAATCTCCATTTCCAGCACGGTTCCGACGTGCATGTGGATGTGCCGATCACTCCTTTGGTGCCTTGAGGATCACTTGAACCCAGCCGCGCACGCTGTTGATGAACCATAGTCGATCGGCGTGAGCCAGATCCTCCCGGGTCAGGATGTGTTCTTCGAGTTCCCCGCGATCACAGAGAAACTGACGGAGCGTGCCGGCCAGTAGCCCGCAGGACAGTGGGGGAGTGAGTTTCTTGCCATTTTTCTCGAGCACCAGATTTCCGCGCGAGAATTCTGTCAACTCACCTCGTGAGTTCCACAACAATACATCGAAGCATGGGGCGGGCAGAGAAGCGAAGGTAGCGTCATAAAGACTGCGCTCGGTGGTCTTATGCCTCATTTGGGGAGTGAAAGGAAAGGGATGGGAGGCCAGGTAGACAGGTTGAGGGGCTTCCCAAGGGGAAACAGGCAGGACAGAACCTTCGAGATGAAAGTTGCCCTGCCGGTTGTAACGCAGGCGTACCCGATAAGATCCGGCGGGGTACTGTTGGACAAAATAGTCCAGAGCCTCGGTGAAACGCTGCTCCGTCAAGGAAGGATACCCCAGAGCCTGAACGGAGTGGAGCAGACGGCGGCAGTGATAATGGGGAAGTTCCCAGAGGCCCTGATCAAGACGCAGGGTTTCGAGCAGGTCGACGGATGCAGATCCCTCCAGAAAACGGGTCTTGGTGGCAATTTCAGCCCATTCGGCGGGGGCCTGCGACTCCCAGGTGATGCCACTGCCCACGCCACAGAGAAGGCGGTCATGGGGTAGGTCGTGCCAGAGGGTACGGATGGGCACATTGAATTGCGCATCCCCACCTGGGCGAATCCAGCCGATGGCCCCGCAATAGGCGCCGCGCGGACCATCTTCCAACTGTTTGATCCAGCGCATGGCTTGCCATTTGGGGGCTCCGGTGATGGATCCACAGGGAAAAAGGGCAGAGAAAATCGCTTCGAGGTCGGTATCGGGTTTTAAGGTGGCGGTCACCGTGGACGTCATTTGATGCACGGTGGGGTAGGCTTCTACCCGGCAGAGATCGGTGACGGCAACCGATCCGGGCAGGGCAATGCGGGCCAGGTCATTGCGCAGAAGATCGACGATCATGATGTTTTCAGACCGATTTTTTGGGCATTGGGCCAAGTTCCCGGCATCTTCCGGGGATGCGGTGCCTTTCATGGGGCGAGTCAGGATACGATTACCGTGGGTTTCAAAGAACAGTTCCGGTGAAAGAGAGAGGAGTGCCCCTCCGTTCCAGGACAGCCAAGCACTGAAATCGGCATCCTGAACTTGGCGCAGTTGCTCGTATAACCGCAGGGATGAGCCAGAGAACGAACATTCCTGGCGGAGCGTCAGGTTCATCTGATAGGCTTCTCCGCGCGCAATGGCCTGACGCAAGGTATCCACCGCCCGGCTATAAGCCGCCTGCGTCAGGCTGAGCCGCCAGGGGCCTCTGGTGGATGCTTCCGGGATGGGGGTGTTTTTTTCTTCTTCCCACCCTGGGAGAGGGGCATCGTATATTCCAAAGCAGACCAGGGGAAAATTTTCCAGGGAAGGATGGGTAAGGGCGGCCGCATCGAAAGCGGCTGCGGCTTCATAAGCCACAAAGCCGGCGGCGTGGGCGCCTGCCTGGCAGGCTTGGGAAACCTGACGCAATATGGGACGCACCTCCGCCAACGAATGGGCGACCAGACATTGACGGGGTTCCCGAAATACGCGCCGGATGCGCAGTCCCGAACATTCGGCAAAGTCGAGGATGATGTCCATGTTTTCGAATTTTAAACTCAAGGGATACAGTCTGAAAGAAAGATTCGGTTAGAATGAAACCATTAGCTTCGCATGGGAGGAGAGATGGCTCAGATTCAGCGCGTGGCCGTATTGGGGGCCGGAGTCATGGGAGCGCAACTGGCAGCGCACTTTGTCAACCTGGATATTCCTGTTCTACTCTATGATCTGCCGCCCGACAAAGGGCCCACGAATGGACGGGTTTTACAGGCCATTCATGGATTGAAAAAAATGAGCCCGCCCCCCTTGGTCGAACTTGAACGCGCGGACTTGATCGAAGCGGCCAATTATGACGAACATTTGGACCGACTCTCCACCTGTGATCTGGTGATCGAGGCTATCGGCGAACAGTTGGCCTGGAAGCAGGCACTCTACACGCGCATTTTACCCCACTTGGCTCCCCAGGGTTGGTTGGTATCCAATACCTCCGGTCTGTCTCTGGAAGAGCTCAGTACCGCTTTGCCTGAAGATCTTCAGACGCGCTTCTGTGGCATGCATTTTTTCAATCCTCCGCGTTACATGGGATTGGTGGAATTGATTCCCACGACTCGGACGAGTCGGGATCGTCTCACCATGCTGGAATCCTTCATTACCACCCGTCTGGGCAAGACCGTCATCCATGCGCTGGATACGCCGAATTTTGTAGCCAATCGCATTGGGGTTGCTGCAACAGTGTTTATCTTTCATCAGGCGCAGAATTTCGGCTTGTCCTGCGATCTGGTGGATGACTTGACAGGCCCCCTTTTGGGGCGGCCACGCTCTGCCACTTATCGCACGGCCGATGTGGTCGGGCTGGACATTCTGTCTCATGTCATCAGTACGACCTATACCCAGGCACCGGACGATCCTTTTCGTGCCCTGTTTGCCCCTTTCCCTCTCCTCGAGGGGCTGATTTCAGCAGGGGCTCTGGGGGCCAAGACCGGCGCTGGTTTTTACCGCAAGGAAGGCAAGACGATTCTTCGTCTGGACCCCATGACCCGTTCCTATGTGCCCAGCGGAGCCAAGGCAGAGGCAGGGGTGAAGGCTTGTCTGGAAGTTTCGCCATCCCAGAGACTGTCCTGTCTGCGTGCCAGCACCCATCCCCAGGCCCAGTTTTTGTGGGCCATTCACCGCGACCTCTTTCACTACTGCGCCTTTCACCTGGCGGACATGGCGCCCTCGGCCCGTGAGGTGGATATGGCTCTGCGTCTGGGGTTTGGTTGGGCCCTCGGCCCCTTTGAACAGTGGCAAGTGTCGGGTTGGTCAGAGGTGGCGGCGTGGATCGAGGAAGATCGGCAGGCAGGAAAAACCCTGATCGACCTCCCTTTGCCCGATTGGGCCATGGATCCACAACGCCAGGTCGTTCATACGCCGCAGGGCTCCTGGTCGGCGGCTCGTTCAACCCTCAGTCCCCGTCCCTCCCAACCCTGGCTGAAACGCCAGCACTTTCCCTTGCGCTTACTGGGCGAGGGGGGGGCCACTGCAGCCAGCGCAGGGCGGACGGTGGCCGAATCCGAGGCCGCACGTCTCTGGACACTGGATGAAGAGGTATTGATCCTGACCTTGCATACCAAGATGAATCTCCTGAGCGAAGTTGCCCTGGAAGCACTGGACCAAGCGCTGACCGAAGCCGAAAGCCATTACCGTGCCCTGGTCCTGTGGAGCCCAGGCCCGCACTTTTCAGCGGGCGGAGATCTCAAGGGGTTCATCGAAACTTATACTCGTCAGGGTTTGACGGGGTTGGCGCTGGCTCAGGAACGGTTTCAGCGCGTGGTTCAACGTTTGCGTTACAGTGCAGTGCCCACCGTGGCAGCCTTGCAAGGTTATGCACTGGGCGGTGGGTGTGAAGTCACGCTGCACTGTACCCGCCGGGTCGCTTTTACAGAAACCAACCTGGGCATGGTAGAAGTCAATGTCGGGATCTTTCCCGGTGCCGGGGGTCTGACGGAAGTCGCCCGGCGCGCCGGACTGCGCGCCTTGGCCGCCCAATCGCCCTTGCAGGTGGCTGACTACCTACAGGAGGATCTGACGCGTATCCTGCGCTGCACAGTCAGTCAAAGTGCCCAGGAAGCCCGTTCCTGGGGCTGGCTCGACAATGGCGATGTTCTCGTTCCGCACCGTGAAGAATTGCTCCATGTGGCTCTGACACAAGCACTGGCGTTGGCCGAGTCCGGTCATGCGCCTGCTTTGCCCCGTTCCTTTCCAGTGGGTGGGGTGGAAGGGCGAGCCCAAATGCTTGCGGGGTTGGTCAATGCGCTACAGGGAGGACAAATTTCAGCGCATGATTTCGAGATCGGGCGCATTTTGGCCACAGTCGCCTGCGGCGGAGAATTGTCTGCAGGAACCTTGGTCAATGTGGATTACCTGCTTGGCCTGGAACGGGCGCATTTCGGTCCCTTGCTGGCCACCCAGAAAAGTCGGGAACGCATTCAGTCTTTCCTGGAAACCGGCAAGGCTGTGCGTAATTAGTCAGGAGAGTGACATGAAAACAGCGTATATCGTGGCGGCCACCCGTACTCCTGTGGGGAAGGGGCGCGGGCAGTTTGCCCAGGTACGGGCAGATACCCTGCTCATTACGGCCTTGCGGGGTGCATTGGCTCAGGTCCCCCTGCTGGATCCGGAAGCGATTGAAGATGTGGTGATCGGGTGTGCCATGCCGGAAGGAGAACAGGGGCTCAACATTGCGCGCAGCGCGGCTCTTCTGGCGGGATTACCTCTCTCTGCAGGAGCGATGACGGTCAATCGGTTCTGTGCCTCCGGATTGTCAGCCATCCAGATGGCAGCCGAACGCATTCAGTCAGGCAGCGCAGACCTCATGGTTGCCGGCGGTGTGGAATCCATGAGTCGCATTCCCATGATGGGCCGGCATCCTGCGCCCAGCCCCCTGATTTTTGAAACGCCTTTTCACACGCCACTGGCTTGGGGGATGGGGGCGACTGCAGAAAATCTGGCCCATCAGTGGAATATCAGTCGTCTGGAGCAGGATATGGTGGCTCTGGAATCGCACCGACGCGCGCTGGAAGCACGGCGCCAGGGGTTTTTTGAGGCAGAAATCACCCCTGTCACGGTACTTCAGCACTCTTTGGATCTGAGCACAGGGCTGACGACTCCACAGGAGAAAGAATGGCACTACGACGAGGGACCTCGTGCCGATACCAGCCTGGAGGTCCTGTCCCGGCTCAAGCCTGCCTTCCACGTCAAAGGGAGTGTCACGGCCGGCAATAGCAGTCAGATCTCTGACGGAGCCGCCGCCCTCATTCTGGCCAGCGAGGATGCGGTACACCGTCATGGATTGACTCCTTTGGCAAGGGTCATGGGTTTTTCTGTCAAAGGCGTGCCGCCGGAGATCATGGGGATTGGTCCGGTCAAGGCCGTTCCACCTCTCTTGTCACGGCATGGGGTCAGTCTTGCTCAGCTGGACTGGATTGAACTCAACGAAGCCTTTGCGGCACAGGTCTTGGCAGTCCAGAAAAATCTGGCCTTTGACCCGGTTCGACTCAATCCCCTCGGAGGTGCGATCGCGCTGGGTCATCCCCTGGGAGCGAGTGGCGCCATTCGCACGGCTACGTTGATTCATGGTTTGCGTCGCACGAACGGGCGTTACGGCATGGTGACCCTCTGTGTGGGCATGGGGCAGGGAATTGCCGGACTATTCGAACGAATATGATAGAATCCCGCCCTGTCCGATACAAGGAAGCCCTATGAAAATACTGGTCCCTGTGAAGCGCGTTCTAGACTACACCATCAAGGCCAGAGCCAAGGCAGACGGCAGTGGTGTGGAGTTGGCCGGGCTCAAGATGTCCCTCAATCCCTTCGACGAGATTGCCCTGGAAGCAGCGATTCGCCTGAAGGAAGTGGGGCAGGCCACAGAAGTGGTCGCCCTTTCCTGTGGCGATGCGATGGTTCAGGAAGGGTTGCGTACGGCTCTTGCTCTGGGGGCCGACCGAGCGCTCTGGGTGTCCTCGACTGAGGAATTACAACCTTTGTCCGTGGCCAAATTACTGCATGCAGTGGTCCTGCGTGAAATACCGACCTTGGTGATCTGTGGTAAACAGGCCATCGATGATGATGCAAACCAGACTGGACAAATGTTGGCTGCCCTGTTGAATTGGGGGCAGGCCACCAATGCCGCTGAAATACAGGTAGGGGAGGGAAGGGTGGACGTGGTGCGAGAAACCGACGGGGGAACCGAAACCCTGCGCCTGATCCTGCCTGCCGTGATTACGACAGATTTGCGTCTGAATGAACCGCGTTACGCCACGTTGCCCAATATCATGAAGGCCCGCAAAAAACCGATCGAAACCCTGACTCCCGAAGAATTGGGGGTAACGGTCGAGCCCCGCCTGAAAACCCTGCGTGTTCAGGAACCGCCACAACGTCCGGCCGGCGTCAAGGTGGACTCCATCGCCACGTTGCTGGCGCGTCTCAAAAATGAAGCCAAGGTGATTTGAACGATGGAAAACCGAATTTTACTGGTCGCTGAGTTGGGCCCTGACGGTCACTTGAAATCCTCCCTTCGTTCCCTGCTCACGGCGGCCAAATTCCTGAAAGGGGACATCGATGTGCTGGTCTGGGGTGGCGATACGACTTCTGCTGTGGTAGAGGCTCAGCATTTGCCGGGTATTCGTCAGGTTCTGAATGGCTCGGGACCGACCCTTGCAGACGGACTGGCGGAGATGCTCTGCGCCTTGGTGCGGCCCCTGGCGCGTCAATATACGCACATCCTGACGGCCGCGACGACCATCGGCAAAAACTGGATGCCGCGCTTGGCTGCGCTGGAAGATGTAGCCATGGTCAGCGATATCGTGGGCGTAGAATCCTCAGATACCTTTATTCGACCGATTTACGCCGGGAGTATCTGGGCAACGGTATGCTGCCCCGAACCCCTTAAATTGATGACAGTGCGCACCACGGCTTTTCCAGGGACGGAAGGAGAGGGGAGGGATCCTGTGCCGGTAGAAAACTTGCCTTGTCCCGCAGCACTGTTGCAGTCAACCAGGATTGCCGTGCAGGCGCATGTGCAGGAAGGTCGTCCTTCCCTGGAGAATGCCCGAGTCGTGGTGTCCGGTGGACGCGGGCTGGGGAGCGCCGAACATTATGAGGCTTTGCTGGGGCCTTTGGCGGACGAGTTGAACGCTGCACTCGGGGCTTCCCGAGCTGCCGTGGATCTGGGGTATGCCTCCAATGATGTCCAGGTGGGTCAGACAGGCAAGGTGGTCGCCCCGGACCTGTATATTGCGATCGGTATTTCAGGAGCCATCCAGCATCTGGCGGGCATGCAGACTTCCCGGGTCATCGTGGCCATCAACAAGGATCCGGATGCTCCCATCTTTGCAGTGGCAGATTATGGATTGGTGGGGGATCTGAACGTACTGGTCCCCGAATTGACTGCAGCACTCCGGAAATAAGCACTCTGGATTCAGGCGCCTTGTGGAGGAATCTCGTGTTCCAGGCGCTTGACTTGGTTGTGTTCGTCCACATAGACCAGGCGTGGCGCGAAGTTTTTTAATTCCTCCGGAGCGTAACTGGCATAGGTGGCGATGATCAACAGGTCCCCCACTTGAGCCTTGCGGGCAGCAGCGCCATTGACGGAAATCATGCCGGTGTCGCGCGCACCCCGAATGGCATAGGTCGTGAAGCGCTCCCCATTGTTTATGTTGTAGATATCGATCTGCTGATATTCATGAATGTCTGCCGTTTCCAGCAAAGTTTCGTCGATGGCGCAGGACCCCTCATAACCCAGTTCTGATTGGGTCACCGTGACACGGTGCAGTTTGGCCTTAAGCATGGTTTGGTACATAGGCAATGGCAAGCAGACAGGCTTTCCCAAGTCAACAAAAGTCGCATTTTACTCCAATTCTTTGAATTCATATTGCAAGCCCCTGCAGTCCTTGGGACAATGGAAGTTTTTCACGGTACACTTGATCCGGGAGGCTAGGTGGAAGAAAGAGCATGGATGGAACCTCATCAAACGCAGCAGGAGGGTACGGCGCAACGCTTGCACCTCGAAAAACAGGTACAAAGAACCCTGGCTGAAGACGTGGGCGCAGGGGATCTGACTGCATTCCTGATTCCGGAACCCGTGGTTTCCGAAGCACTGATCCTGGTTCGCGAAAGTGCAGTTCTGTGCGGACAACCCTGGGTGAATGAAGTCTTTCGGCAATTGGACTCCCGGTTGCAGGTGGATTGGCAGGCCGCCGAAGGCGCGGAAGTATTGCCCGGTCAGGAGGTGGCTACACTGAAAGGTCCGGCACGGGCATTGCTGACCGGTGAACGGGCTGCCCTGAATTTTCTGCAAACCCTGTCGGGCGTTGCTACTCAAACCCGTCAGTTCGTGCGTGCCGTGGCAGGCACTCGGGCGGTGATCGTCGATACCCGAAAAACCATTCCTGGGCTACGTCTGGCAGAAAAGTACGCCGTGCGGATTGGAGGGGGCACCAATCACCGCATGGGACTTTACGATGCCATTCTGATCAAGGAAAATCATATTGCCGCCACGGGCTCCATCACCCAGGCGATCACCTTGGCCCAGAGCATCGAGGGGACCTACAAGTTCATTCAGGTAGAGGTGGAAACGCTGGAGCAACTGGAGGAAGCGCTCATTGCCGGAGCGAACATGGTCATGCTGGATAACATGTCCCTCGAGATGCAACGGCAGGCAGTGATGCAGGTTGCCGGGCGGGCGCGAGTCGAGGTATCCGGAGGAGTGAACCTGGAATCGGTGCGCCAGATTGCGGAATTGGGGGTGGATCGAATTTCCATCGGAAGTTTGACCAAGGACATCAAATCCATTGATTTTTCCATGAGGTTCAAGGATGTCAACTTGTAATATTCAAATAGATTATGAAAACCCGCAGGGGCTTGCCACGGCTTGGGTTCGTGTCTCAGATGAACCCTCCCAGGAACGGCGGCGGGTTTTGCTGGCGGAACTGGAAGGGCTTCTGGCACAGCGGAATGCCGTATTGGTGGCTCATTACTATGTTCATCCCGATCTACAGGATCTGGCCGAAAGGACCGGTGGCCTGGTGGCCGATTCTCTCGAGATGGCCCGGTTTGGCAAGCAACACTCAGCAACGACCCTGGTGGTGGCCGGGGTACGTTTCATGGGAGAAACGGCCAAGATCCTGTCTCCCGAAAAAACCGTGTTGATGCCCGAGCGTGAAGCGGAATGCTCTCTTGATCTGGGCTGTCCCGGCGATGCCTTCCACGCGTTTTGCGATGCCCATTCCGACCGCACCGTGGTGGTCTATTCCAATACCAGTGCCGCAGTCAAGGCGCGTGCCGATTGGGTGGTGACCTCAGGCTGTGCGGTCTCCGTGGTTCGCCACCTGCACGAACAGGGACAAAAAATTTTGTGGGCGCCGGATCGTCATCTGGGTGACTATGTGGCTCAGGAAACGGGTGCTGATCTGCTTTCCTGGCAGGGCTCCTGCATCGTCCACGACGAGTTCAAGGCCAGCGAACTGGCCGACTTGAAAAATAAAATGCCTCTGGCCAAGGTACTGGTCCACCCCGAATCACCCCGGGCAGTTTTGGCCTTGGCGGACTATGTCGGTTCCACGCGCGGCATCCTGGAAGCCGCAGGCACCCCTATGGTAGAGACATTCATCGTGGCAACGGACAACGGCATGTTCCATAAATTACGTCAGACCTACCCAGATAAAACTTTTATCGAAGCGCCAACCGCCGGTGCGGGAGCCACCTGCAAAAGTTGTGCCCATTGCCCCTGGATGGCCATGAATGGATTGGAAAATCTGCACACCATCCTGGCTATGGGCACGCCCGAAATCACCATCGACCCAGACCTCATCGAACGCGCCCGTTTGCCCATCGAGCGGATGCTGGATTTTACGCGAGCCGGCGCGCCGCGGACGGCAGGGCTGGTGCCTCATTTGGGGGCTGCTTGAACGATATTCAGGAGGGAGTGAGCAGGGTGGGGCGAGAGGACGCCGAACTCAGCGGATAATCCCGGCTGTAGTGGAGCCCTCGACTTTCCTTACGCAGGCGCGCAGAGTCGACGATGAGTTGGGAAACCGTTACAAGGTTGCGTAATTCGAGCAAGTCTCGACTGACATGAAAATTGGTATAGAACTCCAGAATTTCTTCATGCAACAGTTTCAGACGATGAGCCGCCCGCTCCAACCGTTTGTCTGTACGTACGATTCCGACGTAATCCCACATGAAACGGCGCAGTTCCTCCCAATTATGGGAAATGACCACTTCCTCATCAGGGTCGGTGACCTGACTGCTGTCCCAGGACGGAATGAAGGGCGAAGGTACGGGGGGGGGCTGGGATAGAATGGCTGCGCTGGCTTCGCGGGCCATCACCACGCATTCCAGCAGTGAATTGCTGGCCAGGCGGTTGGCGCCATGCAGGCCCGTGTAGGCTGTTTCACCAACGGCATAAAGCCCGGCCAGATCGGTACGTCCTTGCAGATCGGTGCGTAATCCGCCGCAGGTATAATGCGCTGCCGGAACCACCGGGATGGGTTGGGTGGTCACGTCGATACCCAGAGACAGGCATTTTTCATGGATGGTGGGAAAATGGCTGCGAATGAACTCGGGGGATAGATGGGTAATGTCCAGATACACGCAATCCAACCCATGGCGCTTCATTTCGTAGTCGATGGTGCGTGCCACGATGTCGCGTGGGGCCAACTCTGCCCGGGCATCATGTTCGGGCATGAAACGATGCCCGTCAGGTAGGCGCAGGATGCCGCCTTCCCCACGTACGGCCTCGGAAATGAGGAAGGACTTGGCATGAGGGTGATACAGACAGGTGGGATGAAACTGGATGAATTCCATATTGGCAACGGTACACCCAGCCCGCCATCCCACAGCGACGCCGTCTCCCGTTGCCGTATCCGGATTGGTGGTGTAAAGATAGACCTTGCCCGCGCCACCAGTGGCCAACAAGGTGTGGGGGGCGGTGAAGGCGAGCACCTCGCCACTGCTTTCCTCCAGCGCATACAGACCCACACAACGCCGTGGTCCCGGCAGGGCAAGCCGTTCACTGGTGATCAGATCAACCAGCATATGTTGTTCGAATAGGTGGATACGCGGATGCGCACGCAGTTGAGGATGCAGCGTGTTCTGAATGGCGGCACCGGTAGCATCGGCTACATGGGCTATCCGCCGTTGGCTGTGCCCGCCTTCCCGGGTGAGGTGCAGCGTACCATTTTCCTGCGTAAAGCGAACCCCGCGCTGAATCAGCCATTGAATGGCCATTTCACCCCGCTCGAGAATGAAATGAGTGGCTTCGGTATCGCACAGTCCGGCACCGGCAATCAAGGTATCCTGCACGTGGGTATCGATGCTGTCCAAACTCGACAAAGCCGCTGCAATGCCTCCCTGGGCGCGAGGGCTGGCACCATCTTCCAGGGAACGTTTGGTGATGAGTGCAACCCGGAGGCCGCTTTCTGCCAACTCGAGGGCAGTGACACCCCCAGCCAGGCCACTTCCCACGACAATTGCTTCAAAGGATTTTACGTCTTCCATCATGGTCCATCGATCGATTGTGAGGTGGAGGACAAGCATAGCAGAATCTCCTGACGATCTGGCGGATGGATCATGGAAAGAGAGTTGTCATGCAAAAACTTATCCATTAGAATTGCCATGAGCATGAGAACGAGGTATTTTATCCCATACTTATAATATAATAAACGAGACCAGCATGAATTCATACATCATGATCCTTGATTCTGATTACCGACACTTCAAGGCACTCGAATCCTGTCTGATCCATGCGTCTTTTAAAACCCTGCGCGCCGTCCAGGTGGATGATGCGAAATCACTATTGCGAACGTATCCCATTAAATTAGCAATCCTCAATCAGGATCATGGAAACGGTCATGGTTATGAATACATTCGCTTTATGCGCGAACATTATCCGGATCTTGGAATTATCGTGCTGAGCGACAATTCCTCTTCTCTGGATCGGATTCTGGGAATTGAAATGGGCGCTGATGATTATCTGGTCAAGCCTGTGGATCTGCGGGAACTTCTGGCACGAGTTCGGCGCTTACTGGAGCGTCTGAATATCTCTTCCTTCCATCTGAATAAAGGAATAAATTTTTCCGGCTTTGGTCTTGATCGTCAAAAGCGGGAAGTCACATGGATCGCTTCGGGAGAAAAAATCCATTTCACCAATCGTGAGTACGATATGTTGCTATGTCTGCTGGAAAACGCCAACCGAGTGGTGGGACGCAATACGTTGGCCCATGTGGTCTGCGGGCGATCCTGGCATGCCGAGGACCGATCGGTGGATGTCACCATTTCAAACATTCGCTGCAAACTGCGCCAGCATAATCCCGCCGATACGCTGATCCGTTCAATTCGAGGAACGGGGTACAGTCTGGTCATTCGTCATGAATGATCAAAAAACCCGTTCGTTCAGGATCTGACGCAAATAGGTACCGTAGCCATTTTTGCTCAAAGGGAGGGCCAGTCTTTCCAATTGGGCTGCATCGATCCACCCTTGGCGATAGGCAATTTCTTCGGGACAAGACACCTTGAGTCCCTGCCGTTTTTCCACGGTCTGGATATATTGGGCAGCCTCCAGCAGGGAATCGTGGGTCCCGGTATCCAGCCAGGCAAACCCCCGTCCCAGCACTTCCACGCGCAATCGTTTCTGTTCAAGGTAAAGGCGATTGAGATCCGTGATTTCCAATTCGCCTCGCGTCGAGGGGGAGAGGGTACTTGCCAGGTCACAAACCTGTGCATCATAGAAATAGAGACCGGTGACGGCGTAACGAGAACGAGGTTGAACGGGTTTTTCTTCCAGCCCGATGACGCGACCGGTTTCATCAAATTCTGCCACCCCATAACGTTCGGGATCACTGACTGGATAAACAAAGACCGTGGCACCCTCGGGATGGCTGCCTGCTTGTCTGAGTTTTATGGAGAAATCATGACCGTAGAAGAGGTTATCCCCCAGTACCAGGGCACTGGGCTGATGCCCGATAAAGTTTCGTCCGATCAGGAAAGCCTGTGCCAATCCACCAGGATCCGGTTGAACGGCATATTCGAGATTCATCCCCCAATGGCTGCCATCTCCCAGTAACTGCTGGAATCGTGGGGTATCCTGGGGGGTGGAAATGATCAGGATGTCGCGGATCTCTGCCAGCATCAGGGTACCCAGTGGATAGTAAATCATGGGCTTGTCGTACACGGGCAACAGTTGTTTGGAAATGACTTGAGTGGCGGGATAGAGGCGGGTCCCGGAACCTCCGGCCAGAATGATGCCTTTTCTCATGCTTCCTGCCTCCGTTCCGCATAATTTTGTTCCAGCCAGGAACGATAAGCGCCAGACAGTACACGTTCATTCCACTCCTGATGACTCAGATACCAGCGCACGGTCTGTTCCAAACCGGAATCGAAGGTATGGGCGGGCTGCCAATCCAACTCCCTGCGAATTTTGCTGGCATCGATGGCGTAGCGCCGATCATGTCCCGGACGGTCAGCAACGAATTGAATGAGACGACGTCGGGAACCCTGGGACGTGGGGCGATGCCGGTCCAGCGCATCACAGAGGGCCTGGACCACCGCAAGATTGGCTAATTCGCTATTTCCGCCGATATTGTAGGTTTCTCCCACCCGTCCGGCCTCGAGCACTCGGCGAATTCCGCTGGCGTGATCACTGACATGGAGCCAGTCCCTTACGTTCTGGCCATCCCCATAGACCGGCAGAGGTTTTTCAGCCAGGGCTTGATACAACATGAGGGGTATCAATTTTTCCGGAAACTGGTAGGGCCCATAGTTATTGGAACAGTTGGTGGTCAGGACCGGCAATCCATAGGTATGGTGCCATGCGCGCACCAGGTGGTCGGAAGCGGCTTTGGAAGCGGAGTAGGGGCTATTCGGCGCATAGGGGGTGGATTCGGAAAAGGCAGGGTCCTGTGGAGCCAGGGAACCATAGACTTCATCGGTGGATACGTGCAGGAAATGGAATTTTTTGCGTTCCTCACCCCCCAATTCATTCCAGTACGCACGTACCGATTCCAGCAGATGAAAGGTACCGACGATATTGGTTTGAATGAAATCTGCCGGACCATAAATGGAGCGGTCTACATGACTTTCGGCGGCAAAATTGATGATCGCGCGGGGCCGGTGCAATTTCAACAGGGCGCGGACCAGAGCCGCATCTCCAATATCGCCCACTACCAGCGTATGGCGTGGATCCTGACTGAGGCTTGTCAGGTTATCCCGATTTCCGGCGTAGGTTAGTTTGTCGAGAGTCAGTACGGGTTCATCCCGGAGATTCAACCAGTCCAAAACGAAATTAGCACCAATAAAACCTGCACCTCCAGTTACAAAAATCATACCGGCTCCTTATTTTGTGGGATTCTCGCACACAAGGATCATTGTACCAATGACGCATGGTGTTGCGTAACCCGCAGGATATAGATTGCGTATAATGTATATTATGTTAAATACAGGCGGAGGGTAAAGCCCCATCCGGAGATGAGGCCTGTGGGAGAATATCCACCTCCCAAAAAATCACCGATGATCAGCGCACCACTTTCATCCAGGGGGATTTGCAATTGGGGACTGCGGGATAGTAGGCGTTGCTGTCCGGGCAATAATAATGGATCTGTTGTCCATTGCCCGGTGCCATGCCACTGGGAGTCGATGAACTTCTTCCGGTGGGCCCGAGACTGGAATTGGGATCCAGTTTGGTCACCCGAGTGGCACCCCCTCCTCCCAGCACTTGAACGCGATCACCCACGTGAAACACTTCATCGGCCCCTTGGGTGACGGCAATCACGTAACCGCTGTCCAGTCGAATCGTAATTTCCACTCCATTCTGAGTGGACAAGGCATTTTGGGCGGCATCTCCAGCCGCTCCAGCAGCCAGCGCGCCCAAAACGGTGGCTGCCGCATTGCCATTGCCCCCTCCGATGGTGCTTCCCAGCGCGGCTCCCGCCACCCCGCCGCCCAAGGCACCCAAAATGCCGGGTTCATTGCTCTGGATGCGAACCTTGCGCAGGCTTTCCACCGTCCCCAGACGAACCGATTGTTCCCCGCGTACTTCCGTGGTGGTGTAGTCGCTGCCCCCCAAACCGGGAGTGGAGCAACCGGATAACAGTGCCAAGGCCAACGAACAAAGGGTGAGCGTCAAATAATTTTTGTGCGTCATGTTGGGTGATCTCTCTTACGAATTTGTCTGAAATCGGACATCCGTCATTATAACTCGCCAGCATAGAGTTTAACCATGAGAAATGGTTCCGTACATCCCGTCTATGGTAATCTGTCACTCTTTTCGGAAAGGTATACCTCAATCCTATGGCTCAGTATGTCTACAGCATGAACCGAGTGGGGAAGATTGTCCCACCCAAGCGGCAGATCCTCAAGGATATCTCTCTGAGTTTTTTCCCGGGGGCAAAAATCGGGGTGCTTGGACTGAATGGCTCGGGAAAATCCACGATTCTCAGAATCATGGCCGGCATTGACCGAGATATTGAAGGTGAAGCCACCCCTCAGCCCGGGCTGAAAATTGGTTATCTCCCCCAGGAACCCCAACTGGATCCCGAACTGACCGTCCGTCAGGCGGTGGAACAGGGCCTGGGTTCGATCATCGAAGCGCGTGCGGCTCTGGAGGCTGTCTATGCGGCCTATGCCGAGCCCGACGCGGATTTTGATCATCTGGCGACCGAACAGGCTCGCCTTGAAGCCATTCTCAGTGCGGCTGATGGGCATAGTGCCGAGTTACAAATGGACATTGCGGCCGATGCCCTGCGTCTTCCTCCCTGGGACGCGCTGATCGGCAATCTGTCCGGCGGTGAAAAACGCCGTGTGGCCCTGTGTCAGTTACTGATCTCCAAACCTGACATGCTGCTGCTGGATGAACCCACGAACCACCTGGATGCAGAAAGTGTCGATTGGTTGGAACAGTTTTTGCAGCGTTTTCCAGGTACTGTGGTGGCAGTGACCCATGATCGGTATTTTCTGGACAATGCTGCCGAATGGATTTTGGAACTGGACCGGGGGCACGGGATTCCCTGGAAGGGTAACTACAGTTCATGGCTTGGTCAGAAAGAGGATCGTCTGAAACAGGAAGAATCTCAGGAATCTGCGCGCCAGAAAGCGATTCACAAGGAACTGGAATGGGTTCGCCAGAACCCCAAGGGTCGTCAGGCGAAATCCAAGGCCCGCTTGGCACGCTTCGAGGAACTCAACTCTCAGGAGTACCAGAAGCGCAATGAAACCCAGGAAATCTTTATTCCTGTGGGCGAACGTTTGGGAGATTCCGTCATAGAACTCGACGGGGTCACCAAATCCTTTGGAGACCGTCTGCTTCTGGATAATGTCAGTCTGGCCATTCCGCCCGGTGCCATCGTCGGCATCATTGGTCCCAACGGAGCCGGTAAATCCACACTTTTTCGCATGATCGTCGGTCAGGAAACTCCGGATTCCGGTACGATCAAAATAGGTTCTACCGTAAATCTTTCCTATGTGGATCAGTCACGCGAAACGCTGGACAGCGATAAAACCGTTTGGGAATTCATTTCCGGCGGCTCGGATATGCTCACCGTGGGCAAGTACGAAACTCCGTCCCGTGCTTATATCGGGCGCTTCAATTTCAAGGGGGCGGACCAGCAAAAGATCGTGGGGAATCTGTCAGGAGGGGAACGCGGTCGCCTGCATCTGGCCAAGACCCTGATTCGTGGGGGGAATGTTCTACTTCTGGATGAACCTTCCAACGATCTCGATGTAGAGACCCTGCGCGCGCTCGAAGATGCCTTGCTGGAATTTGCCGGGGCCGTGTTGGTCATCTCCCACGACCGTTGGTTTCTGGACCGGATTGCCACCCATATCCTGGCCTTCGAGGGAGATTCGCAAGTGACCTTCTTTACGGGCAACTACCAGGAATACGAAGCAGACAAGAAAAAACGTCTGGGAGAAGAAGGCGCGCGACCCCGTCGCTTACGCTATAAACCCCTGCACGGCTGATTCTGCAGGAGACCGATCAATTCCTCGGTGCTGAGGGTGCTGGTTTCTCCAGCGCCCTCCAGCAAGCTGTCTGCCAGGTTGCGCTTGCGTTCATGCAGGGCGACGATCTTTTCCTCGATGGAATCCTTGATGATCAACCGATAAACCGTCACGGGTCGAGTCTGCCCCATGCGATGGGCACGGTCCGAGGCTTGATCCTCTACCGCAGGATTCCACCAGGGATCCATATGAATGACATAATCCGCTGCGGTAAGGTTGAGCCCTACCCCACCGGCCTTGAGACTGATGAGGAAGATATCGTCCGTGCCTTCCTGAAAGGATCTGACACGTTTGGCCCGTTCGGCGGATGGGGTGGATCCATCCAGATACTGATAGGTGATGTGATGTTCTTCCAGCGATTGCCGAATCAGGGACAGATAATCCACGAACTGACTGAAGACCAGGGCCCGATGCCCGCTCTCCTTCAATTCTTCCAGGATTTCCATGAGTGCGGTAATCTTGGTGGAGATCCAGGGTCGATCAGGGAGAATCAGCGCACCATGGCAACAGGCCCGCCGCAACTTCATGATGCCAGCCAATACCTTGATTCTATTTGGTTGTTCGTCGCCAGGCAAGGTGGTGTTCTCCAGCGCTTCGAGACGAACCGCCTCATACATGGCCTGTTCCTCCGAGGTGGCCTCCAGTTGCAGCGTGACTTCCGTACGTTGCGGCAATTCAGTCAACACCTGAGACTTGGTACGCCTCAGGATGAACGGTTGAATCAGGCGGCGCAATTGCTCCCGGGCTTCGACATCCCCATGACGCTCGATGGGGTGGGAAAACTTTTCCGTAAACGTGTCCAGAGACCCCAACAGGCCGGGATTGATGAAACGGAAAAGATTCCATAATTCTCCGAGGTGATTTTCAATGGGGGTTCCCGTGGTCAACAAACGAAAATCTGCACGAATCTTCATGGCCGCCTGCGAGCGCTTGGTGCCCGGATTCTTGATGGCCTGGGCTTCATCCAGCACGCAAGTGGCCCAATGATGGTTGCCGATCATCTCTGTTTCTTGCTGAAACAGGGTGTAACTCAGAATGACCAGGGAATTCGGGCCCAAATCCGCCAGTTGGTTTTTCCCGCCCACGCAGAGCCAGTGCAGGTCCAGGGTGGGAGAAAAACGTTGGGCCTCCTGTACCCAGTTCCCGCAGACCGACGTGGGCGCAACCACCAGAGCCGCCCCCAGGGGGGCTCGGTAAAGGAGCAAGGCCAGCGTTTGAAGTGTTTTGCCCAGGCCCATGTCATCCGCCAGACAGGCCCCTGCTCCGGCTTCGGCATGACGCACCATCCAGGCAAACCCTGTCCGTTGATAATCGCGCAATTCTGCCTGAAGCACGGAAGGAATCTGGGGTTCCCATTGGCTCAGGGATTCATGCCGCATCAATAATTCGATCCAACGCTGATCGGTGATTGCGGAACTTTCCTGCTCGATCAGTTCAGACAGATGCGGTGCAGCAAGGGCATGAATCTGAAGTTCTCCGGCTTCTTCTTCCTGGGCCAGACTGGCCAGTCCCCGGATTCGATCCAGCAAGCCTTCACTCAGGGCAATGAATTGACCATCCGACAAAGCCACGAAACGACAGTCCGAATGTTTTGCCGCTTCCATGAGGGTTTTGAGTTCCAGTACGGTATGGGCATCGACACGCACTCCCCCGGAAATCTTGAGCCAGTCTCCCTGGGAATGGATCTGAAGCGCCATTTGAGGGAGGTGCACTTCTCCACGGATCCGTAAACTTTCTCCCGCCGGCCAGCGCAGATGCACGGTAGATTCACCCATGGTCTTGAGCAGAGTCAGGATTTCACAAGCTGCTGCAGGGTGGCGACTGATTCCGGTAAAGGGAAGATCGGCAGGAACCAGCCAGGGAAGACAGGCGTCAAAGATCTCTTGTGCACGACAACGCTCTCCGTCCAGCACGCGCTTCACGCCTTTCGGCGTGGTGTCGCTTTCTCCGTCGAGACAAACAGCATGCCCCGCTCCAGGAATGAAGGATTCCCGAGATTCTCCCAGAGGGTAGACCACCAGGGCCAGATGAATCCCTTGGGGATGAGGAGAGAGCAAAGCGTAGAAGGAGACTGAAGCATCCACCAGAAGTAGATTGGCGGGCGCAGGAGGATCGCCTTGCACCAGAAAACGGCCACTCAGGGTCTTGAGCAAAGAGACGACTCGCTCCTCCTGAGGGAGGGGAATCTGCTGCCCCAACTCTCCCAGAATGTCGCGCAGACGGATTTCCTCCTCGGTCAGTCCATAAAGGCGTAAACGGTGGGAAGACTCCTGCTCGATCCACAAATCTTCTCCCTCCGGGATCTGCGGTTCCAGTTGCAGGTACCAATGATGGCGGTCACGTCCACTGGTCAAAACGAAACGTCCTGCCACGAGTTCAATGGGGCGCCGGGCGTCATGCCCCCAAAACACCAGCGGATGCCCTATCAGCAGACGCAAGGCCTGAGGGGCAACGAAACGTTTGTCGTGGGGCTTCTGGTTTACCAGGGTATTTCTCAGATAGGCAATCACGGTTTTGTCCTGGTCCGTGACGCCTTCCAGTTCTTGCGTCACATTGATCAGACGCTGAAAGGTAATCGCCTTGCTGGCACCCCATGCCCCATGAACCTGACGCTTCTGTTCACGTGCCTCGAGGAGAAAGGTATCCCCGTCGGAATGGCGACTGAGGGCCCAGTAAAAACGCTGTTGCCGGACTGGCGTCAGCGTTTCACCCAACTCCTCTCCCAGTCTCTCCAGCGCACCCAGTGCCCGTTCCCACAGGGGTTGACGGCGAATGGCAGGAACCAGGGTGAGGGATCCCATTTCCTGATGCAGATGGGTGGCATGGTGCACAGGACTTCCGGCTTGCATGCGCTCCAATAGTTCCCAGGCCTCTGCCGCAATCCAGCGATATCCGTGGGATTCCGCACGTCGCGCCAATTCGATCAAGCGCACGGGGTCGATACGTTCACCATCGCCATCCACCCACCAACAGGCCAGGGCTCGAAACAATTGTGCCAGTGACTCCTTGTCACCTATTTCCGTTCTGCCCTCTGCAGTGCTTGACTGGACGGACTGGGCCGCATGGGCCACCTGTCCCAGACAAGCATAGATGGAACTCATTCCTGCTCCATTGCGGATTACCAGGGCAATGTGCTGGGAGGCCCGTTCCAATGCTTTTGGATCATTACTGGCAATCAGAGAGACGACGTAGGCGATTCCTCCCAGCCCACTCATGCCGCTTTTGCGCAGATCCTGGGGTTTTCGGCAATCCTTCAGTACGTCCTCGAACCCTGGAAGGGCTCGTTCCGTTTGTCCCTGCAAGACCAGAACCAACGCTTCCACACAACGCGCCAGGGGAAAGGGACGTCCCCGCACCAAGGCCAGCGATTCTTCCAGGTGTCCGCGCAGAATCATGGGTTCGCACAGAACACTGGCAAACCATTGCCGTTGCTCTTCAGGAGCGAGACGCGCTTGTTCCCGTAACCAGGAAAGGGGCCCCTTGCAGGGTTCCAGACGACTGGTTCGCAGTGCCAGAATGGTGGCGGCGATGGTGAGGGCAATTTCGTGCGGCAGGGAGTCGAATTGCCGGGCCGAAAAAGGGTCGTCAAACAGGGTCAGATAAGGGTTGCGCAAACGCCATTCGGAAGCAAAATAACTTTGCAGCGTCTGCGCCAACTTGGAAAAATCCTCAAAACGGCGGGCGTACAACGCAAGGCGCAAATCTCGCACGCCTTCGTTGAATTGACGCACAAAATAACCAAAGCGATAATCGGCAATCTTGAAGACCTGACGCACCGTATCCAGCGCTATTTGAATCCGGGCCTCATCTTCTGGCGCACGGAGAATGACTTCGCTCAGGGCAGGACAACAGGATAAGCGACCCTGAGACAGGATCAGTTCGTTTTTTTCGAGAAGATGTTCGATTAAAGGGGTTGCATCAGAGGCTGGAAAGTCGCTGCGCTGGCAAAATACTTCCCAGAGGGTATGAATCTGGTTTCTGGTCAGAGAAAGGAAGGACAGGGAAACCAGCCGCAACAAACCGCGCGCGGGATCCGAAACCTCCAGAATCGGGGGATCCGGAAGAGGGACGACAGAGGAAGTAGAAGTCAAGTGAGAAGTCCTGAAGGAGGCCAGCGTGTCATGATCCTGTAATCCATCCCTGCAATTCTATGATGAAATTCAATCTGGTGCCAAGTATCCTCCGAGGATGTTGCGATAAGACAGGACGGAGGGTAGCATGATGGAGTTTTTTGGAGTGATGCGCTCATGCCCCGTCCCTTGATTGAAATCGAAGACCTGCACTTCAGTTATGGTGCACGGCCGCTCCTGAAAGGAATCAACCTCTCTCTTCAAGAGGGGAAAATTTCTGCCGTTCTGGGTATCAGCGGTTCAGGCAAGTCCACGCTTCTGCGCCTCGTGGGCGGACAACTGCGTCCACAACGGGGGGCAGTACGCTATCGTGGCCGGGTGGTGCACGAGATGTCTGATCGGGAACTCTATGCCATGCGCCGCGAGTTGGGCATGATGTTCCAGATGGGGGGATTATTCAGCGATCTGTCCGTCTTTGAAAACGTGGCATTCCCCTTGCGTGAACATACTCGGCTTGCAGCCCGCCAGATTCGCGATCTGGTCCTCATGAAACTACAAGCCGTGGGATTGCGCGGTGCCCGTGATCTCATGCCGTCCGAACTCTCGGGGGGAATGGTCCGGCGGGTTTGTCTGGCCCGTGCCGTTGCTCTGGACCCCACACTGGCCGTCTACGACGAACCCTTTGCGGGCTTGGACCCCATTTCCATCAATGCCGTGGCCCGCCTGATTCGGGAACTAAATGACAGCACCGGAATCACATCGATCGTGGTCACTTATGATGTCAGCGAGTCTCTGAAGGTGGTGGATGACATGTTTTTACTTTCTGAGGGTGTCGTTGTCAGTCAGGGTACGCCTTCTTCACTCAGTCAGAATACTCAAGATGCTTATGCCTACCAGTTCATTCATGCCGAGGCCGATGGTCCCGTGCCTTTTCAATGGCCCGCTCCTCCGCTGGAACAGGATTTTCGACCCTCATGGTCTTGATCTCCCTTCTCGTCATCGAGTGATGCCGCATCCTTCTTTTCGTCACGCTTCACTACGTTACACTTGAGATTCCGACCACGATGGCCACTGTTGCTGCCCCCCCTTCTTTGCCACCTAAATTCGCCAAAGGAAAGAAATGGTTCTGGCTGATCGGCCTGGTCGTTTTTTTCCTGGTGTCAGGTCTGTTCCGCCACTTTCGCCAGGACACTCATGACCCGAAAACCCTCAGAGGACCTGCACCCACGCCCGTTTCACTGGCCACGGCCCATCAGGCCGACTTTCCGGTCTGGCTGACCGGACTGGGCACGGTCACGCCCGTGTATACCGTCACTCTGAAAAGCCGTGTGGATGGCGAGTTGATGAAGGTCTATTTCAAGGAGGGAGACCGGGTTCATCGAGGGGATCCCATCGTTGAAATCGATCCCCGCCCTTATCAAGTCCAACTGGCTCAGGCCCAAGGTCAACTGGTGCACGATCAGGCTTTGTTGGACAATGCCAGGATCGATCTCAAACGATATCAGGAACTGATCAAAACGGGCGCCATCCCGGATCAGCAATTGGTCACACAGCAAGCGCTGGTGAGTCAATACGAGGGAACGGTCACCTCGGATCAATCTCAGGTGGACAACGCCAAACTCCTGTTGATTTATTGCCATATCACCGCACCTGTGAATGGTCGTCTCGGCATCCGTCTGGTGGATCAGGGCAACATGATCCTGGCCGCCGGCAACATCGGTCTGGTGGTGTTGACTCAACTGGACCCGATTACCGTGATCTTCCCCCTTCCTCAAGATTATCTGGGCGACATTCAGCAGGGTATGAACAGTCCTCTGGCTCCCCTCAAGGTGGAGGCCTGGGATCGTTCCAACCAGCATTTACTGGCCACGGGTGAATTGCAAACCTTGGACAATCAGGTCGACATCACCACGGGAATGGTCAAATTGCGTGCCCAGTTCGTCAATCGCCATGATGAACTCTTTCCCAACGAGTTCGTCAATGCCCGGGTACGCGTGGCGGTCCTGCCTCATGCCACCGTCATTCCGGTAGCAGGGGTACAACAGGGGGATCAAGGGCCCTTCGTGTTCGTGGTGGACAAAAACATGAAGGTGTCCATTCGCAAGGTCAAACCCGGTCCGGCCAATGGAGACGAAATTGCCATACTGGGTGGGGTTCGGCCGGGAGAACGGGTCGTGACCGAAGGGGTCGATAACTTGCGCTCAGGGATGACGGTCACCCTTGCCCAACGTTCATCCTCCACCCCTGCTGTTTCCCAGTGAATTTTTCCAGCCCTTTCATCGATCGCCCGATCGCCACTTCTCTCGTGATGGTGGCGATCCTGCTGTTGGGGTTGATTGCCTGGCGTCAACTACCCCTGTCTGCCCTACCAGAAGTGGATTACCCCACCATCGAGGTCACGACGCTCTATCCCGGGGCAGGACCCGAAGTGATGGCCGGAACCGTGACTGCCCCCCTGGAACGGCAGTTCGGACAAATGGCCGGATTGACCCAGATGGCTTCCACCAGTTCAGGCGGCGCTTCCGTCATCACCCTTCAGTTTTCATTGTCCCAGTCCATCGATGTGGCGGAACAACAGGTTCAGGAGGCGATCAATGCTGCCGGTACCTTTTTGCCTACAGATCTGCCCATGCCGCCACTATATAACAAGGTCAATCCTGCCGATGCACCCATTTTGACCCTGGCGGTGACCTCTGCGCATATGACCTTGCCGCATCTTCAGGATTGGGTCGAGACGCGTCTGGTAGGCAAACTCTCTCAAGTGTCGGGGGTTGGCATGGTCAGCATGGGGGGGGGATTGCGCCCCGCCGTGAGGATTCGAGGCAACCCCACTGCCTTGGCATTGCGCCGTCTCGGATTCGAAGATTTGCGCACTGCGATCATCAACAATAATGTCGACATCCCCAAGGGGAGCTTCGATGGTCCAAACCATTCGGTGACGGTGGATGCCAATGACCAATTGCATGATGCTGCGTCCTATCGTCAAATCGTCATCACCTATCTGAATGGCGCTCCGGTCCGGATCGGAGATGTGGCCGAAGTCGTGGACGACGCCGAAGATGTCCATCTGGCCGCCTGGAGGAACGATACACCGGCCATCATCGTCAATATTCAGCGCCAACCCGGCGCAAATGTCATCCAGGTGTCCGACCGGATCAAGGCACTTCTCCCCAAGTTACGGGATTCCTTGCCTGAAAGCGTCAAAGTGGAATTATTGTCCGACCGTACCACCACCATTCGCGCTTCTGTCCATGAGATTCAGTTTGAATTGATGTTGGCCATTGCCCTGGTGGTCATGGTGATTTTTCTGTTTCTACGCAGTCTGCCGGCCACTCTGATCCCTGCTTTTGCCGTACCGGTTTCTCTGATCGGCACTCTGGGTGTCATGTATCTGGCCAATTTCAGTATCAACAACCTCACGCTGATGGCCCTGACCATCGCCACCGGGTTTGTCGTGGACGATGCCATCGTCATGATTGAAAATATCGCCCGCCATCGCGAGATGGGCGAAGATGCCCGCACGGCCGCCTTTACCGGATCTCGTCAAATCGGTTTTACCATCCTCTCTCTGACCTTTTCTCTGATCGCCGTACTCATCCCTCTGCTGTTCATGTCGGATGTCATCGGGCGCCTGTTCCGTGAGTTTGCCATCACACTGGCCGTCACCATCCTGATTTCGGCGTTTGTCTCCCTGACGCTCACGCCCATGCTCTGTGCCCATGTACTCGGAGGCAAGGAAGCGCCAGAAACGGGCTGGCGTCTTCATTGGAAACAAATTCTTGACCGCCTGATCCAGTTCTATGCGCGCTGGCTGGACATCGCCCTGCATCATCAGGGAGGGGTATTGCTCACGGCCCTGCTCACCCTGATTCTCACCGCCGTGCTCTACATTTATCTTCCCAAAGGATTTTTTCCAATTCAGGATACGGGTATCCTGCAAGCCATTACTCAGGGTCCTCAAACCATTTCCTTTGGTGCCATGCGTCGGGAACAGTTTTCATTGGCGCAAAAGATTCTGAAGGATCCCGCTGTGGAAAGTCTATCCTCCTTCATTGGAGTGGATGGATCGAACACCACGATCAATTCGGGCCGTCTGATGATCAACCTCAAACCCTTTGCCCGGCGCGGGGATGAAAAGTCCATCCGGGCGATCATGCGCCGTCTGCACGAAACCATGGCCCGGAGCCACAGTTCTCTGGAAGTCTATTTCCAGCCAGTTCAGGACATGACACTGGAAGATACCCTGAGTCGAACCCAATATCAATTGACGCTGGAAAGCCCCAAGATGGCCGAGATCCAGCATTGGGTTCCCCTTCTCCTTGAAAAAATGCATCACATTCCATCGTTGCGTGATGCCGCCAGCGACCAGCAGGATCAAGGAAAACGGGTCTTTCTGGACATCGATCGGGACAACGCCTTGCGCCTGGGAGTCTCCGTTGCGGCACTGGATGACCTGCTCTATGATGCATTTTCCCAACGAATCGTGTCGACCATTTTCACTCAATCAAACCAGTACCGCGTGATCCTTGAAAGCGGGCCACAATTCAGTCAGACACCCGATCAGTTACACCTGTTTTATGTTCCCGGCGCCAATGGTGCACAGGTTCCCCTGGACCAGTTGGCACATATCCGGGAAACCACCGGTCCTTTGTCGATCCATCATCTGGGACAATTTCCTGCGGCCACCCTCTCCTTCAACCTGGGTCCCCACCAATCCCTGGGGCAGGCAGTGGAAGCCATCGACCAAGCGGTCAACGAATTGGGCTTGCCTCAAAGTGTGGAACTCCAATTCCAGGGCGCGGCCCGTGCCTACCAGAAGTCGCTCTCATCCACGCTCCTGCTCCTGCTGGCGGCCGTGGTGACCATGTACATCGTATTGGGGGTCCTCTATGAAAGTTACATACATCCCATCACCATTCTGTCCACCCTTCCTTCAGCTGCCGTGGGCGCTTTGTTGGCCCTGTTTTTGACGGGCCATGACCTCGACATTCTGGGGGTGATCGGCATCGTGCTGCTGATCGGTATCGTCAAGAAAAATGCCATCATGATGATCGACTTTGCCCTGGAAGCCCAACGGCACCAGGGGCTATCCCCGGAACAGGCCATCCGGGAAGCCTGTCTGTTGCGTTTCCGTCCCATCTTGATGACCACCTTGTCGGCATTCTTCGCGGCTTTCCCCTTCCTCTTCGGCACCGGGATCGGAGCCGAGTTGCGACAACCGCTGGGCCTGACGCTGGTGGGGGGACTTTTGGTCAGTCAGTTACTGACCCTCTTTACCACTCCGGTGATCTACCTGACCATGGAACGGCTGGTGGGACGTTTGCGCACGCTGACGGGGCGGCAGGCATGAACCTGACCGGGTTATTCATCGCCCGTCCCATTGCGACGACCTTGTTGACGGCAGCCATCACCTTGGCGGGATGGGTGGGCTTTACCCTCATGCCCATTGCCCCCTTGCCGCAAATCGATTTCCCGGCCATCAACGTTCAGGTGGCGTTGCCTGGGGCCAGTCCGGAAACCATGGCAGCCATCATGGTCACCCCCCTGGAACGAACGGTAGGAAGAATTGCCGGATTGACGGAAATGACTTCCTCGAGTGCCACCGGCATGGCCTCCCTCAGCTTGCTCTTCGACCTCGACCGGGACATCAATGGGGCGGCGCGCGATGTCATGGCGGCCCTGGATGCGGCGCGCAGCCTGTTACCTCCTGCCCTCCCCTTCAATCCGGTTTATCGCAAGATCAATCCGGCGGATGCCCCGATCCTGGTCATGACCATGACATCGCCTACCAAGGCCCCCGGAGAAATCTATGACGCGGCCTCCACCATCGTCGCCCAACGTTTGTCTCAAGTCGAAGGAGTCGGTCAGGTCCTGGTGGGTGGCGGCTCCTTGCCGGCGGTACGAGTCGAACTGAATGCGCCATCCCTGCAAAGTTATGGCCTCTCCGTGGAGAATATCAGAACCTCGATCTCAAACAATAATGTAAATATTCCCAAAGGGTTATTGGAAAATTCAGAGAATCGTTGGCAAGTCGATGACAACGATCAGGCGAAGACGGCCAAAGACTACCGCCCTCTCGTCCTGGCCTACCGCCATGGAAACCCCATCCGTTTACAGGATATTGCCGAAGTGGAGGACAGCGTCCAGGATCTGCGCACTCTGGGGCTGGCCAACGGGCAACGGGCCATTCTGCTCATCGTCAGTCGTCAACCCAGTGCCAACATCATCGAAACGGTGGATCGTATTCGTGCCATCCTGCCGCGCCTGCAAGCCTCCATCCCAACTTCCATCGACCTCAAGGTGATCATGGATCGAACCCCATCCATTCGCGCCTCGTTACATGACGTAGAACGTTCTCTGGTGATTGCCACAGCACTGGTGATTCTGGTGGTATTCCTTTTTCTGGGGGAGGTGCGTGCGGCGCTCATACCCAGTATCGCCATTCCGGTTTCCCTGGTAGGGACCTTTGGTATCCTCTATCTGGGACACTACAGCCTCGACAATCTTTCTCTCATGGCCCTGACGGTCGCCACGGGTTTCGTGGTGGATGACGCCATCGTCATGCTTGAGAATATCACCCGCCATATCGAACGCGGGCTTCCTCCTCTGCAAGCCGCCCTGATCGGTGCGCAGGAAGTGGCCTTTACCGTGGTCTCCATGAGTGTTTCCCTGGTGGCCGTATTCATCCCCCTGCTCCTGATGGGCGGCCTGGTGGGGCGCATGTTTCGTGAATTCGCCGTTGTCCTGTCCACGGCCGTGCTGGTTTCCCTGGTGGTATCGCTCACCACCACGCCCATGCTGTGCGGACGCTGGTTACGGCGCGTGGACCCGCAGGATCGGCCTCCTTCCTCCGCTTGGCAGCGTCGATTAAAGTGGGGTGCCGAGTTGTTTCAACGCCTGGAAAAAAGGTATCAACGTACTCTGGATACCGCACTTCACCATAAGCGTCTGGTTCTTTTTTTGTTGTTTCTGACCATTGGTCTGAACTTTTATCTCTTTTCCGTCGTCCCCAAGGGGTTCATGCCCCAACAGGACACGGGGCGTCTGATCGGTCGGGTTCAGGCAGATCAGAACATTTCCTTTCAGTCCATGCGCGACAAAATGACCCGCTTCATCCGGATCTGCAAAAGTGATCCGGATGCCCAGGACGTCATCGGTTTTACTGGAGGCGAAGCGCGTAATGCCGGCAACATTTTCGTGGTTCTGAGGCCGGAAGGAGAACGTCATGCCACCTCGGATGAAGTCATTGCCCGTCTGCGCACCCGGTTGAAAGCAGTGGCCGGAGCCAGCCTCTACTTTCAACCCATCCAGGACCTGCGCTTTGGTGGACGCGTGACCAATGCCCAGTATCAGTACACCCTTCAGGGTAATCATCTGGAGGAATTGCGGACATGGTCACGACGCATCCGCACTGCATTGGCCAAATTACCCGAATTGGCCGATGTCAATAGTGATCAGCAAGAATTGGGGCTGGAATCCTGGCTCGAAATCGATCGGGATACCGCTTCTCGTCTGGGAGTGGATCCACGGGCACTGGATCAGGTCCTCAACGACCTGTATGGGCAGCGCATCATTTCAACCATCTTCAACCCACTCAACCAGTACCGCGTGGTGATGGAAGCAGCCCCGCCTTATTGGCAATCCCCTTCCATGCTCGAACAAACCTATATTTATGGAACTCACGGCGACATGGTGCCGTTGGCTGCAGTAGTCAAGATTCGACCGGGCAATGTTTCCCTGACTGTCAATCATCAGGGACAGTTTCCCGCCACGACCATCACCTTCAATCTTCCCCCGGGGGTCTCCCTGGGACAGGCCACGGATGCCATTCATCATACTTTCAAACAACTGGGCGTTCCGCCTTCCATTCAAGGCACTTTTGAAGGTACCGCCAAGGTCTTCAAGGACTCACTGGCCAGTGAACCTCTTCTGATCGCAGGTGCATTGGTGGTGGTCTATATCGTGTTGGGGATTCTCTACGAAAGTCTGATTCACCCTTTGACCATTCTTTCCACCCTCCCCTCTGCAGGGGTCGGAGTGGTCGTGGCTTTGCTGGTCACGGGGCAGGAGTTCAATCTGATGACCCTGATCGGGATCATCCTGCTGATTGGAATCGTCAAGAAAAATGCCATCCTGATGATCGACTTTGCCCTGCAGGCCGAACGGAGCGAAGGCCTGTCTCCGGAAGAGGCCATCCTGAAAGCGTGTGTCAAACGTTTTCGCCCCATTTTGATGACCACCCTGGCCGCCATGTTCGGCTCTCTACCTCTTGCCTTCGACTGGGGAAGTGGCGGAGAATTACGCCGACCCTTGGGCATTGCCATTCTGGGTGGACTGGCATTGAGTCAATTATTGACCCTGTATACCACCCCCGTGGTCTACCTGTATCTGGATCATTTTCGTCAGCGCTGGGGGAAGCGTTTCGCCTGGAAACGCATCGTCCCGATCCACTCTGCCACGGGTGATGTATGAAGAATTCATATCGATGGTCCTGGCCTCTGTCTTCTTTGACTTCCCTTCTGGTTCTGACTCTGTCAGGGTGTGAAGTGGGACCCGACTACGTCAAACCCACTTCACCTACGGCCAACAGTTTTCGGGTGCCTGAGGGTTGGAAAGTCGCTTCCGCGCACGGGACTCCCATTCCCGCCCGTTGGTGGACCCTGTTTCAGGACCCCACGCTGGAGCAATTGGAAGTTCAAGTGGCTCAGGCCAACCAGACAGTGGCTCAGCAAGAAGCGGCTTGGCGTCAATCTCAGGCTTTGGTGCGCAGTACCCAGGCCGGATTGTTTCCCACACTCAATCTGTTCGCGGCCGAATCCCGTAACCGGGCTTCGGCCAATGGCGTGGTCCTGGCCAATGGCCTGATCTACAACAACGACATGGCCGCCCTGCAAGCCAACTGGGTGCCGGATTTGTGGGGGTCGGTGCGGCGAAGCATCGAAGCCAACCAGGCCTCGGCGCAGGCCGATGCCAATCAGGTGGCCGCCACGCTACTGAGTTTGCAAAGTGAACTGGCGGTGGACTACTATCAACTACGCACCGATGATGCCGAATCGGCCCTCTTGACGGAGACGGTCAAGGCCTACCAAAAATCTCTGGATCTGACCGTCAACCGTAAAAAATCCGGGGTGGCTGCGGATACGGATATCCTTCTCGCCGAAAACCAGTTGGAAACGGCCAAGGCTCAACTCATCGACGTGGAGGTCCAACGCAGTCAGATGGAACACGCCATTGCCGTGCTGATGGGAAAAGTGCCTTCGGAGTTCAGACTTCCTCCGCTCCCCCTCGGTGACGGCTATCCCAAGCCTCCCTTGACCATACCGTCAGTTTTGCTGGAGCGGCGTCCGGACATTGCCGTGGCCGAACGTCAGGCTGCCTCTGCCTCCGCCAATATCGGAGTGGCTCAGGCGGCTTTTTATCCCAATCTGACCTTGACGGGAAACTATGGGTATCAGAACAGCGCTTACAGTAATCTCTTCGCCCTGCCCAATCAAAACTGGTCTATCGGCCCCCAACTCTTTCAACCCTTGTATGATGCCGGTTTGCGCCTGGCCAACCTGGACCAGGCCCGCGCAGGCTTTGATCAGGCCGTGGCCAATTATCGCCAGATCGTCCTGAACGCTTTCCAGAATGTCGAGGATAATCTGGCGACAGAAGAAATCCTGACGCGGGAAATCACGGTGCAACAACGCGCGGTCAAGGCTGCTGCGCGCACGGTCGTTCTGACGGACCAGCAATACCGCTCGGGAACCGTGGATTATCTCAATGTCATCATCGCTCAAACTTCCTTACTGACCGGACAGGTCAACGAAGTCACCTTGCGCGGCCGAGCCTTCGTGGCGGCTGCCCAACTCATAGCAGCCCTCGGGGGAGGGTGGGATGGGGGCGAACCCCCAGTGCAACAAACTCAACAGGATGGGGTACACTGAGGAAATGAGTACGACTTCTTCTTTTTTTGACCTTCATGCTCAGAACTATCTGCGGGTCGCCGTGGCCATCCCCACCGTGGCTCTGGCACGCCCTCTGGACAATGCCCGTCAGACTGTGGCACTCATGTCTCAGGCTGTGGAGCGTGGGGCACGGATCGTGGTATTCCCGGAACTGGGTCTGACCGGATACTCCTGTGATGACCTGTTTCATCAGGAAGCCCTGCTCAAGTCTGCGCTCCAGGCACTGGAACAGGTACGCCAGGCCAGCGGGGAACTACCGGTCTTCGCGCTGGTGGGATTTCCCTTGCGCCACCGCAGTCACCTGTTCAATTGTGCGGCATTGATCGGAGGCGGGAAGATTCACGGTATCGTTCCCAAATCCTATTTGCCGAATTATCGAGAGTTTTATGAGGCCCGTCAGTTCACGCCCGCGCTCTCGTTACGTACTGAATGGGTGAAATGGGAATCCCATCCGCCGATTCCCTTTGGCCCGCGTTTGCTCTTTCAGTGGGAAGAACAACCCCTGGCGACATTGGCGGTAGAAATTTGTGAGGACCTGTGGGTCCCCATTCCCCCCTCCAGTCTGGCAGCACTGGCCGGCGCTACGGTCTTGCTCAACGCTTCGGCCTCCAATGCCACGGTAGGCAAGGCCGACTACCGGCGTCAGTTGGTGGCCAACCAATCTGCCCGCTGTTTGAGTGCTTACCTGTACAGTGCGGCGGGGTGTGGTGAATCCACCACGGATCTGGCTTGGGATGGTCATGGTTTGATCGTGGATTACGGGAACATTTTGGCCGAAAGTACCCGCTATACCCCCACGGATCAGTTGATCTTTGCCGATCTGGACCTACTGCGACTGCATCAGGAACGCATGCGCCAGAATACCTTTGCCCAAGCCTGCTCCCATCATCAGAATGAACTCGAAACTTTCGACACCGTGCGCCTGGCGCCGTTGAAAGGCTCCCGCCCCTGCCCTACGGTGCGCCCCGTCCTAACCCGTTTCCCTTATGTTCCCGGTGCCTCTGATCAACGGGATGAACGCTGTGCCGAAGTCTTCCATATCCAGGTTCAAGGCTTGGCCACCCGCTTGCGAGCCACCGGTTTGAAAACCTTGATATTGGGAATTTCCGGCGGACTGGACTCGACCCACGCCTTGTTGGTGTGCTGTGCCGTGCTGGATCAACTGGGGCTGTCGCGTCAGTGTCTGCGTGCTTATACCCTGCCGGGCTTTGCCACCGGCTCGACCTCCTTGGCGTTGGCCCACCGTCTCATGAATGTGTTGGGGGTCACGGCAGAAGAAATCGATATTCGACCCAGTTGCCTGCAGATGTTGAAAGATCTCGATCATCCTTATGCGCAGGGAGAAGAGAGTTACGACATCACTTTCGAAAATGTCCAGGCAGGCGAACGGACCAGCCACCTTTTTCGTTTGGCCAATCACCATGGAGGATTGGTGGTAGGGACCAGTGACTTGAGCGAATTGGCGTTGGGTTGGTCTACCTATGGGGTAGGTGACCACATGGCACATTACCACGTCAATGCCAGTGTTCCCAAAACCTTGATCCAGCATTTATTGCGCTGGGCTCGGGAGCGCTCGCTGCTGACGCCGGCTCTGGGTCCCCTGCTGGAAGAAGTATTGGCTCTGGATATCTCGCCCGAACTGATCCCGGCCCAGGCGGGACAGATACAGCGCAGCGAGAATACCGTGGGACCTTACGAACTGCAGGATTTTTTCCTGTACCACATGTTGCGTTTCGGTTTCCCCCCCCACCGACTGGCTTACATGGCTTGGTGTACTTGGGGACAGGGATCCGACCCCTATTCCTTTGCCGAAATCCGTCACTGGTTGGGAATCTTTGTCACCCGCTTCTTTCGAGATAGCCAATTCAAACGCTCCTGTCTGGCCAACGGTCCCAAGGTCGGATCGGGTGGATCGCTCTCTCCGCGCGGAGATTGGCGTGCACCCAGCGATGCCTCCGCTGCCGTGTGGGAGGAGGAAGTCCGGACCTTGCCCACAGCCTCTCCCTTACCTCGGAAGGAAGACTGAGTTTGGATTATTCGGCTCTTTATGCGGACTTGCGTACGCTGTTGGGAGAATCGGGGCTCCTGACCGATCCTCTGGCGGTCACCGCCCATAATACGGATTGGCGCGGACGCTATCAGGGAACCGCCCCCTGGGTGGTTCAACCGAACTCTACAGCGCAGGTCATCGAAGTGATCAAAGCCTGTGCCAAAGCAGGGGTCCCCCTCGTCCCACAGGGAGGGAATACCAGCCAGTGCGGTGCGGCCACGCCCCGCCTGGGCTGTCCGGAAATCATTCTCAGTTTGTCCCGCATGAACCGAATTCTCGAACTGGATGCGGAAAACGCGACTTTGGTCTGTGAAGCCGGTGCGGTCCTCGCCCAAGTCCAAAAACATGCAGAGGCGGCGGGCTTTCTCTTTCCTCTCAGTCTGGCCTCCGAAGGGAGCGCTCAGATCGGAGGGGTGATTTCCACCAATGCTGGGGGAACGGCGGTTCTGCGTTACGGAAATATGCGTGCCCAGGTTCTTGGTCTGGAAGTGGTCCTGGCGGACGGACGCTGCTGGAATGGGTTGAAGGGACTGCGCAAGGACAATACCGGATACGACCTCAAACAATGTTTTATCGGGGCGGAAGGCACGTTGGGGGTCATTACGCGCGCCGTCCTGCGCCTCTATCCTCTTCCTCGCCAGCGGGTGACAGCCTGGCTATCCGTGCCCTCACCCATGCTGGCCGTACGCCTTTTACGTTTTCTGCGCACCCAATGTGGAGACCGGATCTCGGCTTTCGAACTGGTTTCCCATTCTGCCTTGTCTCTGGTCTTGCACCACCTTCCCCAGTTCCAGGCCCCCCTCGATCCTCTCCCCGCCTGGTCGGTTCTGATCGAACTGGAAGAATTCGATGCTCAGGCTCCCCTCCATGGATTGCTGGAAAAGGCCTTGGTCCTGGCGTTGGAAGAGCGTCTGCTGGACAATGCCGTGCTGGCGCAGAGTTTGACCGAAGCCCAGACCCTTTGGGCCTTGCGGGAACAGATCTCCGAAGCGCAGAAACGGGAAGGGATCAGCATCAAACACGACATCAGTGTCCCCGTCAGTCGAATCCCTGAATTCATCGAACACGCAGGAAAAAATCTTGAAGCGGCTTTTCCGGGCATTCGGGTGGTGTGTTTTGGTCATGTGGGGGATGGCAACCTGCATTACAACCTGTCTTTTTCAGATCCCGAACGTAATCGTACCCTGATTCCCCAAACGCCCGCCATCAACCGGATCGTGCATGATGTGGTCACTGCCCTAAACGGGAGTATCAGCGCAGAACATGGAATCGGTCAGTTGAAAGTACAAGAGTTGATTCATTACAAAGACCCCGTGGCTCTCGATCTGATGAAAAAACTCAAAATGCTTCTGGACCCCCAGGGGCTGCTCAATCCCGGAAAAATCCTGGCCTAACCCAAAGCCAGCCATAGCATCTGTAGTTTCTTGATCTGGTCGCGCAGAGCCGCCGCCTTTTCGAATTCCAGTTGATTGGCAGCGCCGTGCATCTCTCTTTCCAGACGCTGGAGCAAGGCTTGACGTTGTTTTTCCGTCAGGGCTTCGCTGCCTTTTTCCGGTTCTGCCACCTTCAGGGGAGGCGCGACCTCAACCTCTGCATAGATGCCTTCGAGAATGTCCACGATGGGTTTGACCACGCCGCGCGGGATAATGCCCTGCGCCTGATTATGTGCTTCCTGCAAGGTACGCCGGCGCGCCATTTCATCCAGGGCCCGTTGCATGGAATCCGTGGTCCGATCGGCATAGAGAATGGCGCGCCCTTCGAGATGCCGAGCAGCCCGTCCGATGGTCTGAATCAGGGAACGTTCCGAGCGCAAAAAACCTTCCTTGTCGGCATCCAGAATGGCCACCAGAGCCACTTCCGGAATATCCAGTCCTTCACGCAACAGGTTGATCCCCACCAGTACATCAAATTTTTTCTGACGCAGATCGCGGATGATCTCTACCCGTTCCACTGTATCGATGTCCGAATGCAGGTAGCGGACACGGATGCCCTGCTCATGCAGGAATTCGGTCAGGGTTTCCGCCATGCGTTTGGTCAGGGTGGTGACCAGGACGCGCTCCTGGCGCGCTGCAGAGATACGAATCTCTCCCAGCAAGTCATCCACTTGGGACAGGGCAGGACGGATCTCCACGGGCGGGTCTACCAGGCCGGTAGGACGGATGATTTGCTCGACCACTTGCCCTGCATGTTTTTGCTCATAGGGTCCTGGCGTGGCCGACACAAAGATGGTCTGGGGCATGAGACCCTCGAATTCGTCAAACCGCAAGGGCCGATTATCAAGGGCAGAGGGCAGACGAAAGCCATAATTGACCAGGTTTTCCTTGCGCGCCCGATCTCCTTTATACATTCCCCCGACCTGCGGCAGGGTGGCATGAGATTCATCGATGAAGAGCAATGCGTTGGAAGGGAGATATTCAATCAAGGTGGGAGGAGGTGAACCTTCCGGACGTCTTGACAGATGCCGTGAGTAGTTTTCAATGCCTTTGCAGAAGCCGAGGGTGTGCAACAACTCCAGATCGAAACGGGTACGCTGCTCGATACGTTGTAATTCCACCGGGCGTTGTTGCCGGACATAAAATTCCATTCGTTCCTGTAATTCGATTTTGATGGTTTCAATGGCCCGCACCACGGTGTCACGGGGGGTCACATAGTGGCTGGAAGGAAACACGGTAAAACGCCCCAGGCGTTTCTGCAGACGCCCTGTGAGCGGGTCGAAAAGAGTCAGCCGTTCCAACTCGTCGTCGAAGAGCGTGATGCGCAAGGCCGATTCGCTGTGTTCTGCAGGATATACATCGATGACATCCCCCCGTACCCGAAACCCCCCACGCTTGAATTCCACTTCGTTGCGCGTGTACTGCATGACGGCGAGACGCCCCACAATGGCACGTTGATCAATTTTCTCCCCTTCCTTCAGGTGTAAAACCATCTTATGGTAATCGGCCAGATCACCGATCCCATAAATGGAAGATACGGAGGCCACGATGATGCAATCGGATCGCTCCAGCAGTGACTTGGTCGCAGACAGGCGCATTTGTTCAATGGCCTCATTGATGCTGGAATCTTTTTCGATGTAGAGATCGCGTGCCGGAACATAGGCTTCCGGCTGATAATAATCATAATAGGAAACGAAGTATTCCACCGCATTTTCAGGAAAAAACTCGCGAAATTCCGCATAGAGTTGGGCGGCGAGGGTTTTGTTATGGGCCAGAACCAGGGCGGGTCGTCCCAGGCGGGCGATGACCTGAGCCATGGTATAGGTCTTGCCTGATCCGGTCACCCCCAGCAGGGTTTGATAGTGCAAACCGACATTCACCCCCTCGGTCAGTTGAGCGATGGCCTTGGGTTGATCGCCAGCGGGAGCGAAGGGCTGAATCAGACGAAAGGGGCTGTTTTCAAAAGTGACGAGCACTGGCAGTTCCTGAAGGGCAAGGGCATGGATACCAGAGAACCCTGAGTGTCGCATTGTACCCTCGGTTGGTAAAAAACCTCTACAATGGACGCTTTAATTTCTTCTCTTGGTATCATGATCGCTCCCTCTTTTCTTGCTCATCTCCCGTTGGCTCCGAAAGACCCCATTTTGGGCGTAACTGAAGCCTTTCAGGCGGATTCCAATCCGCACAAGGTCAATCTGGGGGTGGGCGTCTATACGGACGAACAAGGAAAGTTGCCACTCTTGCGCTCCGTCGCGCTGGCGGAAGACCGGCTCAACACCCTCAAATCCGCCCGTGGCTATTTACCCATCGAGGGTTTGGGACGTTATATCCGGCAGGTCCAGACCCTCGTTTTCGGAGAGAACGCTCCTGCCCTCCAGGAAGGTCGCCTGGTTACCGTGCAGTCCCTGGGTGGGACGGGAGGCCTCAAGTTAGGTGCCGATTTTCTGCGCTGGTTTCATCCCGCCGCCGAAGTCTGGATCTCTGACCCCAGTTGGGAGAATCATCGCGCACTTTTCGAGGCTGCGGGATTTACTGTCAAATCTTATCCCTATTACGACCCGGAAACCCACGGCGTGAATTTTTCCGGACTGCTTCATTCCTTGGAAAAAGCGCCACGCGGCACCATCGTCGTTCTTCACGCCTGTTGCCATAATCCCAGCGGCGTGGATTTGAGCACGGCGCAATGGCAAGCCATTCGTACCGTGGTGGTCGAACGCGGACTGACCCCCTTTCTCGATCTGGCCTATCAGGGGTTTTCCCGAGGTACCGAGATGGATGCGGCCAGTGTCCGATGTTTTTCCGAGCTCGACATCCCAATCCTGGTTGCCAATTCCTTTTCCAAATCCTTCTCTCTTTATGGGGAACGGGTGGGCGCCCTGACCCTGGTGTGCGCCGATCGGGAGGAAGCCCAGCGGGTCCGGTCGCAGTTGAAACGAGTCATCCGCACCAACTATTCCAACCCCCCTACCCACGGGGCATCCATCGTGGCAACGGTATTGGAAGATTCCGACCTGCATCAACTCTGGGAAGATGAGTTGGCTGGCATGCGCAATCGCATCCAATCCATGCGCCTGACGTTGGTTTCATACCTCAGGGAGGCGCTTCCGGATCAGGATTTCGGATTCGTTGCCGAACAACAGGGGATGTTTTCCTTCTCGGGACTGAACCTGGCGCAAGTCCGCCGCCTGCGTCAGGACTTCTCTATTTATGCCGTGGACACAGGGAGAATATGTATTGCCGCTCTCAATGAACATAACCTTGAACGGGTGGTCGAGGCCCTCACTCAAGTGATCGCAGGAGCACCGGGAATATAAATCCGCAAGGAATATCTCAATGTTCTATACTCATTCTAAAATTGTTGTATGCTGACGGTATTCCGAACCGAACTCTGGAGAATTCAAGTGACACACGAACTCATGACCCTGCCCTTTGCCATGGATGCGCTCGCTCCCCATATTTCCAAGGAGACTCTGGAATATCATTATGGGAAGCATCATCGAACCTATGTCAACAAACTCAATGAACTGATCAAGGGGACTGAACTCGAAGGATTATCACTGTCCGATCTGGTCAAAAAAACCACGGGGCCGACATTCAACAACGCGGCTCAGGTGTGGAATCATAACTTTTATTGGTATGGGCTCAATCCTCGGGGAAGTGACAAGCCCACCGGGGAACTTGCCGCCGCCATCGACAAGAATTTTGGCTCGTTCGATCAATTTGCGGCACAGTTCAAGACGGCTGCCGCCACAAAGTTTGGCGCAGGATGGACTTGGCTGGTCAAGACAGAAGATGGAAAACTGGCTATTCGCAATAGCAACGATGCAGAGAATCCTTTGCAATGGAACCAGATTCCACTCCTGACCTGCGATGTCTGGGAGCATGCCTACTACATCGACTATCGCAACGAACGCCCCCGTTATATCGAAACTTTCTGGGCCCTGGTTGATTGGGATTTCGTGGCGCGCAATCTGGCTGGAGAGGGAATCACTTTCTAATAAAGCAGGAATCGTTTTCTCGATGCGGAAAAATCCTTAAGGCCACTCGACCATTGCGAGGCGATGGATTTTGGGTCTTGCCCATCGATAATAGCCTGTACCCACGAAGGTGACCCCACCATGCCCAGGATTTCCTGCGTGTGAAACTGTTTCGGGTAGAGTTGGTGAAGGGCACTGGCCAATTCCATTCCCAGTAACGGTGAGTTGAGTTCGTGCCGATCCAGCAGCAGAATGCGAACACCATGGCAGAATTGATGAGGATAGCGATGGGTGTCGGGCGTGAAATCTGCGGGGATAAAAAACACGCCTGCAATCTCGCGCCGATTCAGGTCATCTGCCAGTTTCCGGCCGTTGATCCACGGCGCACCCAGCAGTTCGAAGGGTGTATCGGTGCCGCGTCCAACGCTGACATTGGCACCTTCCACCAGCGCAACGCCCGGATAGAGGGTTGCTTCGGTAAGGGTGCGAAGATTGGGGGAAGGAGGGATCCACGGGATACCGGTTTCGTCGTACCAGTCCTGGCGTCGGTAACCGCGCATTTTGATGACGTGTAGTTTGACGCCGATTTTACCTTCCCGGTTAAAAAGTTCGGCCAATTCGCCGATGGTCATGCCATGTCGTACCGGAAGCGGAAAGTAGGTGGTGAAGGAGGTCATGGTCGCCTCCAGCATGGGGCCTTGCACGACGTCTGCGCCGATGGGATCCGGCCGGTCCAAAACATAAAAATCGATGCCCCTGCGCGCAGCGGCTTCCATGGCATAGGCCAGGGTGGTGGCGTAGGTGTAGAAACGGGCCCCTACATCCTGAATGTCGAATACCAGGGCATCGGTGTCCTGGAGCATCTCGTCGGTGGGTCTCCGGGTTTCTCCGTACAAACTGTAGACCGTCAGTCCCGTGAAGGGATCCTTTCCCGAGGAAATTTTTTCATCCCGGTTGCCCTGGAGACCGTGTTCGGGACTGAATATTTTGGTAAGGCTGACACCGCGCGCGCGGTATAACAGATCCACCCCACGATTTCCGTCGGCATCCACGCCCGTTTGATTGGTAATGATGCCAATGCGCAAGCCCTTCAGAGGAGCAAAATTTTGGGCTTCCAGAATATCCAGTCCGGTGGCGACCTGCGTGGCGGGGTGAATCACAGGGTATGCAGCGGTTCGTTGCAGGTAAGCGGCAATGGCTGGGCGGGCGGCAAGTATCTTCTCATTGGTCTGTGGTCCCAATGCATCGGAGACGATGGCCAGTATCCCTTTGCGCAAGGGATTGGCATTGCCTTTTCCATGAGGGTATACGCGGTTGCTCAGGATGATGACAAACGTATGGGTGACCGGATCTATCCACAGGAGCGTGCCGGTATATCCCAGGTGCCCATAAGCCCCCAGTGGAAGCAACTGTTCACGGTTGGTGGCAAAGGGGGCGGCCAATGCCCACCCCAGTCCGCGCAACTCGGTCATGCCGGGCGGCGACTGGGGGCGGGTCATTTGCTCCACGGTGCTGCGGTTCAGAATTCGGACTCCTTTCGTACTTCCCCCCTTGAGGAGCATCCGGGCAAAAATGGCCAGGTCATCTGCCGTAGAAAACAGCCCCGCATGCCCCGAGACCCCCTCCATGCGGTACGCCGTGGGGTCATGCACTTCCCCCCAACGGAGTTTGCCTTCCATGTATTCGGTGGGGGCAATAGGGGAGGCTGATGACCGAGAAGGTTTGAAGTCGGTATTTTTCATTCCCAGGGGCTGAAATATATATTTGGCGCAATAAATATCCAGAGGCATGCCGGAGATCCGTTGGACCAGTTCTCCCAGGATCTCGAAGTTGATGTCGCTGTAAAGATATTGGCTACCCGGCTGCACAAAGGGATTTTCCGCCAGGATCAAACCGATGGCTGCGGGATAACCAGACCATCCCGTGGTCAAATCCAGATCGGCCCGCAAACCCGAATAATGAGTCAACAACTGGCGGATGGTGATGGATTCCTTGTGGTTCTTGCCAAATTCCGGCCAATATCTTGCGACGGGATCATCCAGACGGAGTTTTTGTTGGTCCGCCAACTGCAGGATGGCTGTGGTGGTGGCAACGACCTTGGTCAGGGAGGCGAGATCGAAACGGGTATCCACCGTCATCGGTCGGGGTTCTGGCTTCCAGGCGCTCAGGCCGAACGCTTTCCGGTATAAAATTTTCGTGGGGTTGCCCACCAAGATGACGGCGCCGGGGATTCGTCCGAGTTGGATTTCGCGTTGAGTCAATGCGCCAATGGGATCCAGATCGGCCATTTCGAGTTGGCCGGGATTCTGGGCAAAGGCCTCCGTTCTCCACGAGAGGAAGAGCAATAGCCAGACGAGGGCGGCAAGAAGTTTCATCCTATGGAGTGAATACGTTGAGTCCATGGATTGGCTTGTCCTGAAGGCCATCGCCATAGAGGTTGTGCGGGTTCCACAGCATCCATCCATCACTGCCAAAATGGTCGGCGGCTTCGATCTGCGCCCGTATTTGGGGCGTCTGGAACAACCTTCGGTCAAAAGCATAGTCCCGGAATGCCTGCAGCCAGGGCCGAAAGCGAATGGCTGGCAAATTGCTGCGTTGTTGTGCCCGCTCCAGGGAAAGCAAGACGATTTCGCGGGGATGCTGGACGGGATCGGGGTAGCCCGGAATCCCGAACTTGAATCCGGAGGGGTAGAGCATGAACGACAGATAGTCCAGAACTTCAGCAAGGTTTTGCAACTTCTGGCCAATATGGGTATCGTCGGTATTCCATGCCACATACCCGAAAATATCCGCCGCAAGAAAAACATTGTAGGGAACGAGTCTTTTTCTCGCCTCGGCAAGAAAACCGGAAATGGTCTCGACCCGGTTTTTTTCCGTGTTTGGTGCTGGATAAATCGGCTCCATGGAATCCGGGAAGCGAACATAGTCAAATTGAATTTCATCAAATCCGGCGCGCGCCGCCTCCTCCGCCAGATCGATGTTATAGCGCCATACCATTTTGTTGAATGGGTCAGGCCATGACAACCCCTCCCGGTCTTTCCAGACGGCCCCATCTGCAGTTCTGAGTGCCAGATCGGGTCGTGCAGTAGCCAGCGGATCATCCTTGAACACCACGATTCTCCCGATGGCATAAATGCCCTTGGCGTGCAGTTCACTCACCAGTGCTTGGATATCCTCGATGGTCGTGATTTTTCGTGCGCCGATTTGTGTCGCCAAAGGAGTGGTGCTTTTGAAGGAGACTCCCCCCCTGTCTCCTTTGAGATCGATCACCAGCGCGTTCACTTCCGTACGCTGGATCACTCCGAGTGCAGATTCGCGCAACGCTTTGTCTCCGATCCCGTAGAACGAGAGGTAAATAGCCTTGGGAATGAAAGGGTTCAGGGTAATCCCATGATCGAGGGCGTTCAAGGGGACCTCGCGTCGGACATGCCCATAGGCCCGAATGCACAGTTTCTCGCCATTGCCATCGATGGTAAATTTTCCGTCCGGATCGGTTCGCGCAACGGTGAAACCAAGCGTAACGAAGGCATTTTCGATGGGTTTCCGGGTATCAGCATCAAGTACCGTGCCCACATAAGGGGCTGCAAAGGTGGATACCGGGCTCAGCGCACTCCATAGGAGGAGCAGAAGGGGAAAGGAGTGTTTGAAATTCTTCACGGCTGATTTTCTCTTTTCTTCCGAAAACGGGAAGATTCTGCGAGCAACTTTTCGAACGCGATGCCCTGGACCTGATTGATCATCAGATAACGGGGCAAGGTCATCATTGAATCGGCGCGGGTAACCGGGTGTCTTGCCATGGAAAATCCTGCGATATAACCCACCCGTCTGGCGTCGTTGACCAGTTCATCGTCATAAATCCCATAGGGCCAAGCCAGCATGTCCACTGTTCCTCCCAGTTTCTGTTGCAATACTTCCCTGGATTTGAGCAATTGACGATGGACAAAATCCTCATACTCCTGCGCAGTCAGGCGTTTTTTTTCTTTCTTGAAGTTAGGATGCCAATAAGTATGGGATTGGATGTCCACGAGGCCACTGTCCTTCATTTCCTGTAATTGTTTCCATGTCAAGGCATAACTGGCGTTGGAGATGGCCGAAGGATAGATGAATAAGGTAATGGGAATATGGTAGCGGCGGACCAGCGGATACAGGTCAGTAAATACGGATTCATGACCATCATCAACAGTGATCACGACGGAGTGATCGGGCGGTGACGGCGCTTTCCCTGCAAGCGATGCAACCAGACGGCGCAGAGGAATCACGGTGTAACCCTGCACCCGAAGATATTCGAGTTGGGAAGCAATGACTGAAGTTTCGACCGTCATCGAGTCCGTAACCACGGGACCAAAGCGATGGTACAACAGAATGGGAACCCCCACCCTGCCCCCTTCTGTCTCCCCACCCCACCCTGCAATATCCACCGCCAGAAAGAGTAAAAATGCCATCAGGAGCGTGCAAACATACCCTTTTTTCTTCAACATGCACCCGCCTGAGTATCGATTGAGCGATCAATTACCGTATTTGTCGTGGCTGGAATGAGTGTCCGTAGTCGATGCGATGTCAACAAGCATGGTCAGTATCCGAAAAAGCAGAGGTATGCCGCTGAGATCGTTCCGAGATATCAAACTCCTCGTTTTATCTCTTTCTTCACACGTAAAGCCAAACTTCCCACACTGCCTCCATTGAATACCTGGGTGTAACCCAGTTGATGCATGACGGACAAGGCGTGGCCCGAGCGTGCACCCGAGCGGCAATACAGGATCACGGGCGTACTTTTATCCGGAATAACCTGATGAATATCATGATTGAACCGATCCAGTGGAAGATTGATGGCCCCTTCGATGTGTCCGGAAATGAACTCCGAATGGGTACGTACATCGATCAATCGTGCACCGGCAGGCAGTTCTGTGCCAGTCTTGTGGTCACTGACCGCGGCCATGAAGTGTGAAAAAAATCCCATGCTGAGTCCTCTGATTATTTGGCAAATTCTGGTACTGTTTCAACAATTTTCAACACGCTGACCGCCACCATTATAATCGCGGCCTCGTCCGTGCACTTTCTGTTTTCAAGGGGTAGCATGATCCATCGAGTCCATGTCATCGTCAGGCGGCGCCTTGGCAACCATCGCATGGTACTGAGCGGAGGTCATCCCCGGGAGTTTCTGCAGGAAGGCAACCATGCTCCAGATTGTCGCATCGTCGTGCCCTATTCCCCAGGCCGGCATTGCAGTCATTTTGAGGCCGTGTTTGATGACCCAGAACGCCTCGCGCGGGTCCACTGTGACTTTGCTCAGGTTGGGCGGCTCAGGATACAACCCCGGGCGTATCTCGGAATTCTTCATCCCGGGAGCCAGATGACAATGGGTACACATTGCGGCATATTGACCGGCCCCTTTCAGGATCAACTGTGCGTCATCGAGATTGGCGGGGAGTGCCACTTCAGATGCATGGTGTTCGACAGAGCGTTCGCGCATACTTCGAAGGATAGCATAGGTGATTTTCCAGTGAGGACTGTCAGCCCCAGGATTGTACCTGCCTGATCCGATGAACAGCCCCAGACCAAGGATGAACATCAGCAGCAGAACCAACCCTGTTTTTATGTATTTCATGATTTCTCCAAAAGCCCTGAGCGTAACCAGGTTATTTGATGGTTAAGGGATTTCTGCTTGGCACCATTCTTGCTCGATATGTGCCGTGCAGGTCATGTTTGTCCGTTTTGCGACAGAATTGAAGATCGCTGCTGGCGTGTGTGCCATAACCGAGTTTTACGAGGGAAGAACAATGAACTACGCCTTTCCGCCAACCCCCATCGTCACTCTGGATGCCATGTCGAGCAATCCGTTTCCAGTGCGCCGTATTTTCTGCATGGGCCAGAATTACGCTGCACATGTACAGGAAATGGGAGGTATTGTGAGCGCCCATGAGCCTTTCTTTTTCATGAAACCCGCGGGTGCCGTCTTGCATAATAATTCCATTTTCCCCTATCCGTCCAACACGGCCGATTTGCAGCCTGAGGTGGAACTGGTGGTAGCTTTACACAAAGGCGGCAAAAACATTCCCGCCGACAGGGTGAATTATGATTATATATTCGGCTATGCTGTGGGTCTGGATATGACCAAACGGGATCTTCAACGAGTTGCCCGCGAAAAAGGTCATCCCTGGGATATGGCCAAAGCATTCGACCATTCGGCACCTTGTAGTGCGATCACGCCGGAGTTCTATTCAGGCACCCTCTCGAGTGGAAAGATCGAACTGAGGGTGAACGGAGAAATTCGTCAGAGCGGCGATATCGGCGACATGATTCTGAAGATTCCCCAGATGGTCAACTGGTTGTCAAATCAGATCGAACTGTTCCCGGGCGATCTGATTTTTACCGGAACCCCTGCGGGTATCAGCCCGGTAATCAAGGGCGACGTGATCGAAGCCACGGTTGCCGGTCTGGAACCTTTGATCATCACGATCGGTTAGGGGTGCCTAATTTAATCCAGGATATGGACGTTATGAACAATCTCATCTTTGATCACAATCGAGTGATTCTGTGTCACTTTGACAACTATAGCGCAGCCTTGGTATTTGCCCGCTTCGGTTCCAGCATCCTTGCGCCAACTCCCCTGCCGGAATCCTCATCCCCCATGCCAATACCTGGCGACATTGCAGGACACCATGATCCCGAAGCGGTGCTGGATGCACTGGCCGCGCAATTTTCGCTCAACTCCGCGCAGTTGAACCTTGATGAACATTTTCAGGCATGGATGGTCAGTGACGGCACCTCCATACGCGTACATCTTGTCCGTTTCACGACTCTGGATGCACCTCATCAATCGATAGAGTCGTTCGGCGGTTCGTTCAAGCCGATCAGTGAAATGCGCAAGATGCCCATGATCGAGTTAAATCTGATGCGTCAGGTTTTCAATCAGATCATGAGTGTCGGCTGAATGAGGTAGTCTTTTTGGCTCTTGCCGGGATAGTATGGGCGTTTGGGTAACCGCGAAATTCATGGCCAATTAAGCAAGTGACATTACCAGGGACATCCAGGTGGCGACCGTATCTGGCGTTCATCGCCCGGTTAAATCACAGCAGCTTGCAGATGGCCAACCACGTTACCAGCCCCTGTCTCAGATATTTCCCAAGAGGATTGGACCGATAGACTGAAAGCAGAACGCCGACGATCATCCACCCAGGATGTTTCTTGACGAAATTCAGAACGGCCAGCCCCCGATCGGCCAGCGTCAGGGGTACGAGCCACGGCTTGATGCTTTGCGCCAACATTTCGCGCTGCACAGTAGCCTGAGCAACCAGACGTTCGCGACGTTTTGCCAGTCCAGCCAGTTTATCACTCATCAACGAGTCTCGATCTGCTGTCGGTCTTTGAACAACTCCGACAAACTTGCTGAAAATGGCTTTGGCTTTACTCTCGCTTTGCGCCAGGCAACTCCCCACGCCATCATGCCAGCCCCCAGAAAAAATCCGGAAAAAAGGCCCAATACAAGGAGACGATGCGTATCCCAGAAAGCCATCACGAGCAGGATCGTTGCCAGAACCACCCCAATTCCGAGGAGAAACAGTGCCATCAGGATCAAAACCAGTTGTGCCAGAAAATACTCTCGCTCCTCCTCCAGTTCTGTGGACAATAAATCCAAGCGCGTATGTGCGACTGCAACCAGCGTTGTCGCAAGAACCCTCAGTGAAGAGAACAGCCCGGCGCGTGCACCGGATATCTTCTCAGACATAACGCGCCCTGTTTAGCGACGACCGATGAGTAAGCCGATCAACAGGCCCACACCGGCAGAGATTCCGATGGCGCTCCAAGGATTGTCGTGAACATAAGCATCCGTCGCATCGCTGGCCGTTTTGGTTTTGGCAAGCAGGAGGGTCTGTGTCCCGGCCATCTTGGCTTTCACCGCTTTGAGTGATTCTTCGGCCTTGGCGCGAACTTCGGCCAATTTTTCGCCGCCATGATTGGCAGAAGCCTTCAGCAGCGCCTCAGCATCCGCCAGCACCACCATGAAATCGGCAATCAACTGCTCTTTGGTGACTTCATCGGATAGTTTTTTCATGCTTTTCTCTGATTCCAACTCTATCATGTTCATGGTGAATTCCCAAGTGTTTTATGGTCAAAAATTCGCAGTCCCGACCCGCAGTGTGCTGTAGAAAAAGCAATAGAAACCACACGATGGGCGATGGCCTTGAACGATGCGTACCAATATCACCACGGCCAGAAGAATGTGTATGAACCAGTCCATGGCATATAAGGAAAAACTATACCCGGTAACCAGAGGACAAGCAAGATGATTGCAACAATTTCCAGCATTTTTACCACTCCCCTGTCGTGCACCACGGGCTTGATTACCCTAAGATGTTCATCCGGTTATATGATGTTTTATTTAAACATGTTACTTACGTTAGTTCCACCAGATGATCGCGATGATCGTCAACCATGTGCAATGAGACTCTCACGTTACCAGCCGAAACATCTGCATCGAAGAGACGATTCCAGGGGGAAACCCGAACCATGGCATGTAAATATTTCATGTAGAATCCTCAAGGTTCGGCGATGGACCGAAGAAAACTGCTTTTTTGAATGAGGCCCCGACCATGAAGAACGATGACTTTGTCGCAGAACAAAACAGGATGTGGAGTTCTCGCTACGAAGGTGTGGGACAAAATTTTCTGTTCGGTACCGAACCCAACCACTTTCTGGCCAAACAGAAGGAGCGTTTCATCCCGGGCGAAAGAGTCCTGTCCGTAGCCGATGGGGAGGGTCGTAACAGCGTTTGGTTGGCCAGCCAGGAATTACAGGTCAGTGCCGTGGAAATTTCTGCCGTCGCAGTGGAAAAGGCACGCCAACTGGCAAAAATGCGCGGGGTGACCGTGGATTTTTGTTGTGGTGACATGCTCGCGGATGAGTGGCGCACCCCCCAGACCCCTGCCCTGTTTGATTGGGTGGTGGGAATTTTCATCCAGTTTGCTCCCCCTGTCTTGCGTCAGCGCCAGTTTGAACAAATTCGCACGCTACTGAAACCTGGGGGGAGGATCCTGTTGCAGGGGTATACGCCGAAGCAACTGGAGTACAAAACCGGGGGACCCTCGGTCGTGGAAAATCTCTATACGGAAGAATTCTTGCGTCAGGCGTGGGGAGATTACACCATCGAATATCTGAAAGCGTACGAAGATACCCTCAGTGAAGGCTCGGGACACCATGGCCGGTCGGCGCTCATCGGCATGATCGCACGCAAGCCCGACCAATGATCGACGGTGGCTTTTCAGACGGGGTCGTGCGAGAGGACTGTCACCCTCGGTCGAGCAGATGCGCCTTGGGCATCACCCCTTTCCACTCGTCAGCATCGGCAGGGGCTTCCTTGCGCTCGATGATGGGTTTCCAGTGCTTGGCCAGTTCCGCATTGATGGCGATGAAAGCGCGCTGATTTTCGGGAACGTCATCCTCGGCAAAGATGGCTTCGGCGGGACATTCGGCCACGCAAAGAGTACAGTCGATGCACTCGTCTGGATCGATCACGAGAAAATTTGGTCCCTCCCGAAAACAATCCACCGGGCAGACATCGACACAGTCCGTATATTTGCAGCGTATACAGGATTCGGTCACCACATAAGTCATAGAGTCTCCTTGGTTATCATGATCCGCCGACGAAAGACCATGATTTTAACTGATCTGCCCAGAAACCGGTAAGGTTGGCTTTGCGTTTCGCTGAATTTTGGTTTAGGATATCCCTCGAGTCCCTCTCTGCAAATTGATTTTTTGTCCGTTCCTGACGTCGTAATAATTTTCATCCCAAATCTGGTTGAGGTTTTCCATGAGTAATGTGCATCATGTCACTGACCGTTCCTTCGAACAGGATGTTCTACAATCTCCCATTCCCGTATTACTCGACTTCTGGGCCGAATGGTGTGGTCCCTGCAAATTGATTGGCCCCATACTGGAAGAATCCGCAAAAGAATATGGCGAACGAATCAAGATTGCCAAGTTGAATGTGGACGACAATCCAGAAACAGCGCGAAAGTACAGTGTACGAGGTATTCCGACCCTGCTGCTGTTCAAGAACGGGAGCGTGGAAGGCACCAAAGTCGGTGCACTTTCCAAATCACAATTGAATGCATTCATTGACAGCCACCTCTGAACGCGTTATTCTGCGCCCCTGAGACCACTCGGGTGGCGCATGAATGGCCCCACCACACTCACCAAACTCGCTCTGTACCTCGCTCCTGCGCGGCTCCCAGTGCACATCCACTGAATCATTTCCCTTTCTGATACCCGATCCATGCATCTTTCCGATCTTAAAACCCACCATGTCACCGAGTTGGTGGACATGGCCACCAAATTCGAAATTGAAGGCGCCAATCGTATGCGCAAGCAGGAGTTGATTTTTGCCCTGCTCAAGAACCAAGCCAAACGAGGCGAAAGCATTTATGGAGAAGGGACGCTGGAAGTCCTGCAAGATGGCTTCGGCTTTCTTCGTTCGCCAGAAACCTCCTACCTGTCCAGTCCGGATGATATCTATATCAGTCCCTCCCAGATTCGCCGCTTCAACCTGCATACAGGGGACAGTATTCAAGGCGAGATCCGAATCCCCAAGGAAGGGGAACGTTACTTTGCCTTGGTCAAGGTCGACTCGGTCAACGGTGAACTCCCGGAAAATGCCAAGAACAAGATCCTCTTCGAGAACTTGACGCCCCTCTTCCCCACTCAGCCCATGATTCTGGAACGGGATATCCGTGCCGAGGAAAACATTACGGGGCGTGTCATCGACATCGTCGCCCCGATCGGCAAGGGACAACGCGGCTTGCTGGTAGCCAGTCCCAAGAGTGGGAAAACGGTGATGCTCCAGCATATCGCTCATTCCATCTCGGCCAACAATCCCGACGCCACCTTGATCGTGTTGCTGATCGATGAGCGTCCCGAGGAGGTCACGGAAATGCAACGCTCGGTACGGGGTGAAGTGGTTTCATCCACTTTCGACGAGCCCGCCACCCGCCACGTCCAGGTCGCCGAAATGGTGATTGAAAAAGCCAAGCGCCTGGTGGAGCATAAGCGCGATGTCATCATCCTGCTCGATTCCATCACTCGTCTGGCTCGTGCTTATAATACGGTGGTTCCTTCCTCGGGCAAGGTACTGACGGGAGGAGTGGATGCCAACGCCCTGCAACGACCCAAACGTTTCTTTGGCGCGGCACGCAATATCGAAGAAGGGGGATCGCTGACCATCATCGCCACCGCCTTGGTCGATACCGGATCCCGCATGGACGATGTGATCTATGAAGAGTTCAAGGGCACGGGAAACATGGAAATCCATCTTGACCGGCGCATGGCAGAAAAACGCATCTACCCGGCGCTCAATGTGAACCGTTCGGGAACCCGACGGGAAGAATTGCTCATCAAGCAGGACGTCTTGCAAAAGATCTGGGTACTGCGCAAACTGCTTTATCCCATGGACGAAATGGAAGCCATCGAATTCCTGCTCGACAAGATCAAAGCCACCAAGAACAATGCCGACTTCTTCGACTCCATGCGGCGCGGTTGACCACGCGTCAGTGACTTGCATGAAATCTTATTTTGGCGCATAATTTTGGGTTTGGTGCCGTATACCCCGGCTCACGTACAGGAACGCTCATGAAAGCTGATATTCACCCCACCTACAATGACCTCACCGTAACCTGCAGTTGCGGTAACTCTTTCGTCACCCGCTCCACGATGGGCAAGCCAGCCCTTTCCGTGGAAGTCTGCTCAGCCTGTCATCCCTTCTATACCGGTAAACAGAAAATCGTGGATACCGCCGGACGGGTCGAGAAATTCCGTCAAAAATACGCCCGCAAGTAATCCATCCCCCCACGACTCGTCACTGAGGATGGGGGGTGGAACTGCAAAGGGATCACTGTGGCTTCCGGATCGTTGATCGATAGAACCCTTAATTTCGACGGGACTGCCACACCCCTCAAGATCGTACTTTTTCTCCTCATCTGTCTCGCCTGGCTTCTGCCTGGCCTGACGGGGCATACCCCATGGAAGTACGACGAGGCGGTCAGCCAAGGAATCATCCACGGCATGCTGAATGGGGGATCCTGGTTATCCCCCACCCTGGCCGGTGAACCCTACCTCGCCCACCCTCCCCTGTACTATTGGCTGGGCGCAATTCTGGTGCGCCTCTCCTTCCACCTCGTCCCTCCTCACGATGCGGCACGTCTGGCCAGCGGACTGTTCATGGTGGGGACCTTTGCGGGAATTGCCCTGGCCGCCCGTCATCTCTACGGTCCCAGAACCCTTCGTTTAGCCATCCTGGTCTTCATCGGAAGCGTGGGGTTGGTCATCCGTGCTCATGAGATGAGTACGGATTTGTCCTGGTTGATGGGCGTCTCATGGGTCGTGGCCGCCCTTCCCATGGGACGGACTCAAACCGTCCGGGGAGGATTGATGGGAGGAATCGGATTCGGCATGGCGTTTCTGTCCCAGGGCACATTGGCGTTCCCCTTACTCTTGCCCCTGTTGATCCTGGCCCCCGCTCTGATCCATGAATTTCGTCCGCCCCAGACGGGACGGTTCACACTCTTCTGGGCCATGGGGGCCATCCCCTTCCTGGTCATCTGGCCCATCCTTCTGGCACTCGACCATCCCGCCACCTATGTTCTCTGGAAACCCCTGTTGTTCGGCCCTTTCCTGCATCCAGAGACATGGTTGGTCACCGATGCTTCCCCCCTTTACTATCTGGCCGTTTCCAGTTGGTTTGCCTGGCCAGCGGCTCCCTTGGCCCTGGGGGTACTATGGACCGGGGGGAAACGGACCTGGGAAAAACCTCAGACCCGTTTTCTGTTACTGATGCTGGGGCTCTGGCTCATCGTTCTGGGTCTATGCACTTCTCCCCGTGAAGGCAATGCCCTACCCCTCCTCCTTCCCTTTACCTTGCTGGCGACAGGCGGACTGGACGGATTACGACGGGGTGCCACCAGCGCACTGGACTGGTTCGGCATGCTGACTTTCGGGCTTCTGACCACCTTGCTGTGGTTGGGCTGGATTGCCCAGATGACGGGTTGGCCCGTCGGCATCGTACATTACCTCGATGCCCAACTACCTGACTTTCATACGCATTTCCAGGCACTGCCTTTCGCTTTCTCCCTGTTTTTGACGCTGCTCTGGGCCTTCACCATTTTTCATTCCCATCCGTCTCCCCGGCGCGCCCTGATCAACTGGTCGGTGGGTATGACGGTTTCCTGGATGCTGGTCATGTCCCTCTGGTTGCCCTACGTGGAAGCCTCACGCAGTTATGAGGGAGTCATGCTTTCGCTGGGAAGAGCACTGCCTCGCGCCCATGGCTGCGTCATGAGCACAGGCCTGGGGGAACCCCAGCGCGGATTGCTGGACGATACTCTCGACCTTCATACCGAACGGCGGGAACTGGATCCTCACGTTCACTGTTCCCTCTGGCTGGTGCAATCCAATGGACAGAATGCCTTTTTGGTACCCCCAGGTTGGCACCTACGCTGGAGTGCAGAACGTCCTGGAGACCGGAATGAACGATTCCTCCTCCTGACCCACTCGGCTCGATGAGGCACAAACCCTTTTCTCCCGCCGTTCAAGCCCGGCGTCGGGAGACCTTGCCGCGCCCTGTGTTGACCAGTGACTTGCCGGTGCTGGCGGCACGGGAAGAAATACTGTCCGCCGTGTCTCGCCATCCCGTCACCATTGTCTGTGGAGAAACCGGGTCTGGAAAAACCACTCAACTCCCACAACTCTGCCTGCTTCTTGAACGAGGTGTGGAGGGACTGATCGGATGTACGCAGCCACGCCGTGTGGCGGCGCGCAGCGTGGCGCAACGTCTCGCCCAGGAACTGGGAACCCGCCTGGGTGAAGCCGTGGGTTATCAGGTTCGTTTCCACGATCAGGTATCGGACCGCTCCTTCATCAAGGTCATGACCGAAGGAATCCTGTTGGCCGAAATCGCCCATGATCCCGAATTGCGTCGCTATGACACCCTGATCCTCGATGAAGTACATGAGCGTAGTCTCAACATGGACTTTCTGATGGGCTATCTGAAATGTCTGCTCCCCCGTCGCCCCGACCTCAAAGTGGTTCTGACCTCCGCCACCCTCGAAGCAGAACGACTGTCGACTCACTTTGGCCAAGCCCCGGTCATCGAAGTATCAGGGCGAACCTGGCCGGTGGAAATCCGCTGGCGCTCCATCGAGGCACCCTCCGAGGAAGAAACCGACGATGACGAAGACCGGGATCTCCAGGCATTGCTGAATGCCGTGGACGAGTTGGGAGATCTGCATGCTCGGGGTGACATTCTGATCTTCCTGCCGGGAGAACGGGATATCCGGAAAACTGCCGAGGCTCTGCGCAAGCACCACCCCCCCCACACCGAGATCTTACCGCTCTACGCCCGTCAATCTCAAGCCGAACAGGATCGGGTTTTTCAAGCGGGCACGGGGAGACGCATCGTGTTGGCCACCAATGTGGCCGAAACTTCCCTGACCGTGCCGGGTATCCACTTTGTCATCGATACGGGATTGGCCCGCGTCAATCGCTACAGTCTGCGCACCAAGGTCACCCAGTTGCGCGTGGAAAAGATCTCTCAGGCTGCGGCCCGCCAGCGTGCCGGGCGTTGTGGGCGGGTGGCGGCCGGAATCTGCATTCGACTGTATGGCGAGGTGGACTTTGCCGCACGCCCACCCTTCACCACACCCGAAATTCTTCGTACCTCCCTTGCCAGCGTCATCCTGCGTCTGGCCCACCTGGGATTGGGCAGTCTGGATACCCTTCCTCTGCTTGACAGTCCTACCCCACGCGCCATCGAAGAAGGTTATCGACTCCTGCATGAACTGGGGGCCATGGACGAAGCCCGCCTACTCACCCAGTTGGGCCGTGAACTGGCTCCTCTCCCCCTCGACCCGCGTTTGGGTCGCATGGTTCTCGCTGCTCGTGACCTGGGTTGCCTACGGGAAATCCTGGTCCTGGTGGCAGCCCTGAGTGTGCAAGATCCGCGCATGCGCCCCTCTGATGATCGCAGCCGAGCCGATGCCCACCATGCCCAGTTCCTCCAAACCGGTTCAGAATTCCTGGCCCTTCTCCAGATCTGGGACAAGGTACAGGAAGCCTTTCGACACCGCAAATCGGGACGCCAACTGGCGCACTTCTGCCTGCGCAATTACCTCTCTCCTGCACGGGTGCGTGAATGGCGCGAGTTACACGGTCAACTGGTGGGGCTGATGGCTGAACGGCAGTGGCTGCCGAACGAAAATCCCGCCCCGCCAGAAAGTATCCACCGCGCCTTACTCTGCGGATTACTGGGCCAGATCGGCCAATGGGATCGGGAAGCGCAGAATTATCTCGGCCCGCGCGGTATTCGTTTCCGGATCCCCTCTGGAGGGCGGGGTAAGGAACGCCCGCGCTGGATCATGGCGGCCGAACTGGCAGAAACCGAAGGCATCCAGGCCCGTCTGGTGGCCCCCATCCAACCGGAATGGATCGAAGTCGCCGCCGGACCACTGGTTCAACGCAGTTATGGTGATCCCTACTGGGACCCCCAAGGCGAACAGGTCAATGCCTATGAAAAAGTGACGCTCTATGGCCTGACCCTGGTGGCCCGCCGCCCTGTGCGGTATGGTCCCATCGCACCCCACGAGGCGCGGCGAGTCTTTATCCAGCATGGCCTCGTCGCGGGAGAATTGAAGAAACCGCCTCCTTTTCTGGTCCATAACCTGGCTACCATGGCTGAAGTACTGGCGTTGGAACATAAGGGGCGGCGCCAGGGCGTTCTGATTCCCGAAGAAGACCTCTGCGCCTTTTATGAGGATTGCTTGCCTCTCGAGGTATGGAGCGCCCAGCGCCTGAATCATTGGTTGCGCGAACGGACTCCGGGCCACCCGGACCCGCTGCTCATGACCCGTGAATTTCTGATGCGCCATGCCGCCGGGGACATTACCGAAGTTCAGTTTCCCGACCACTTTTCCTGGGGAGGGCAGGACTGGCCTCTGACCTACCGTTTTGAGCCTGGGCATCCTCTCGATGGAGTCACCCTGACCCTGCCCTTGCCCGTGCTGTCCCTGTTGGACAATGCTCCACTGGATTGGCTGGTCCCCGGCCTGATCCGCGAAAAAATTACCTTTCTATTAAAAAAACTGCCCGGTACCCTGCGTCGTACCCTGGTGCCCCTGCCTCCCACTGTCACGGCTTTTCTGGAGCGTCATGGTCCCACTCGAGGCGCACTTCTTCCCCAATTGAGTCATTTTGTCCACCAACGCAGCGGACAGACGGTATCCCCGGAGGATTGGGCCACCCCCCCAGAACACCTGAAAATGCGACTGCTCCTGGCCGATGAAGCGGGTCGGGAAATCGCCAGTGGCCGTGACCTCGACCTACTGCGGGCTCAATGGAACAACCCGCTCCTTCGCACTCTGAGTCCCGAAAAAGAACCGGACTGGGTACGAAAGGGACTGACCCGTTGGGATTTCGAGGAACTTTCCGGCCCCCGGACACTGGCGCGCGCGGGCATCGTCCTTACGGTCTATCCTGGGTTGGTGGATCGAGGCCAGACCGTGGATCTGGTGGCCTTCGACGATCAGGAAGAAGCCCTCTCCAGTACCCGAGCGGGAATCCGCCGATTGGCCCATTTGAGTCTGGCCCCGCTACGGCTCAAAGGGTCGAATACCCGACCCGACCTCCTTCCCCTCCTTACTGAGTTTGCCCGTCTGGCCCAAAATGGGGATCCGGTCACGGCAGACACCCTCTTCGACCTGTTACTTCAACAGATACTACGCCAATGGTTGCCGGATGAAGGTATTCCGCCGCACACGCGTACCGAGTTCCAGCATCGTCTCCAATCCCTCAAGAGTAGCCTGGATCAATCCCTGAAAATCCAGGTGGCCTTATTCCACGACATTTTCACACGACACCGGAATGTGGTTCAACGTCTGGCCCAACTGTCACGCCAACCGGACCTGGCAGGTCCTTTGAAGGAACTGGAGCATCGCCGTCAACGCCTGATGAATTTTACCGCGCTGCGCACCACTCCTCCCGCCAAACTGGCCCATTTTCCTCGCTACTTGCACGCCATGGAAATCCGTTTGGAGAAGTTGCCCCGCGACCTTGCTGGAGATATCCGCAAGAACACCGACCTGATGCGCCTGGAACGTCGCTGGGCAGATACCCTCCGGCGGCGAGGGCCCAGTCCAGCACTGGAGGAGTTTCGCTGGCTGCTGGAAGAGTTGCATTGCGCTCTCTTTGCACAATCGCTCAAGACGCCATACCCCGTTTCCGTACCCCGTCTTGAAAAATTCTGGGAAAATCACGGTAAATCGGGGTAAACCCCTTGCATCTCAGGGATTTTTTTTGTATCGTTGAACCGTTTCATCCACCCCGGAATACACCCATGTTTTTATCCTCTTCTGCTTTGCGCTTCTGGGTCCTCACGGGGTTCATGGCCCTCCTTGTCACCCATGTTCCGTTGGCCGAAGCGCGGGTGCACCATCTGCATCACCACCATCACGCAGCCCAGGTCGATCCAGACCCCCGGCACATGGTCCTTCTGTCAGTCACGGCTTTGGTCGTGGATGAACAGACCCAGAAAGTCGTTTATGCCAAAAATCCCGAACCTGCCCACCCCATCGCTTCCATCACCAAGTTGATGACGGCACTGGTGGTCATTCAGAATCATCAGAATCTGGAGGAAACCTTGACCGTGAGTCAGGAAGACGTGGACACGCTGCGTTACAGTCATTCCCACCTGCGCGTGGGCACTCAGGCGACCCGTCTTGATTTCTTGCGCATGGCTTTGGTTGCCTCTGAAAACCGCGCCGCCGCCGCGCTCGCCCGGAATTTTCCTGGGGGTACCGCAGCCTTTGTTCAGCAAATGAACCTGCAAGCCCAGAAGTTGGGCATGAAAGACACTCATTTTGAAGATTCCAGCGGACTCAATGGCGCCAATGTCGCCACGGCCCAGGATCTGGCCGTGCTGGTGGAAACTGCCGTCAAGGTCCCCCTGATTCACGAGATCACCACCCGCTCCGAGATCCAGGTTCCGATCGGGCGGGGAGGACGCTTGGTCACCTTGCGCAATACCAATCCCCTGGTCGCTCAGGAAGGCTGGCAAATCGGCCTATCCAAAACCGGTTTCATCAATGAAGCGGGACAATGCTTGGTCATGCAAGCCACCATCCATCAGCGTCCTACCATCATCGTCCTGCTTGATTCCCGTGGTCATCATGCCCGCTTTTCTGATGCCAATCGGGTGCGACGTTGGCTGGAAGTGCAGGACCAGACCGCTTTAGGACTGTTGTCGGCCAAACCCGTTCCGAAATCGGGCGTCGCCCTCTAAACCTGGGCCACCGGGCTGGTGAGCCCGATACGCCTGCCCGTTGGTTTTTCTGCTCTGCCCTCCTCCGACTGCTGCAGGGCCCATAGTTCCGCATATCGCCCATTCCTGGCCAATAACTCGAGATGTGTCCCCCGTTCCAGGATACGCCCCGCTTCCATGACCATGATCTGATCGGCATCGATGATGGTGGACAAACGATGCGCAATGACCAGGGTGGTATGGTGACGCGCCATGGAGGACAACTCTTCCTGGATTTCCCGCTCGAAGTGGGAATCGAGGGCAGAGGTGGCCTCATCGAATACCAGAATGCGCGGTGCCTTGAGCAGGGTGCGGGCAATCGCGACACGCTGCTTTTCACCGCCGGACAGTTTGAGGCCCCGTTCCCCCACCTGGGTTTCATACCCTTCAGGCAAACTTTCGATAAACGCATGGATATGGGCGGCCTGAGCACAGCGCAGAACCTCCTCACGTGCAGCACCGGGCTGTCCGTAAGCGATGTTGGCATAGATCGTATCATTGAACAACACGGTATCCTGGGGCACGATACCGATCGCAGCACGCAGGGATTGTTGGGTAATCTGGCGGATGTCCTGACCATCGATCAGTATGCGCCCCTGTTGCACGTCATAGAAACGGAACAAAAGGCGAGACAGTGTGGACTTTCCTGCCCCGCTCGACCCAACCACCGCCACTTTATGTCCCGCTGGAATCTCGAAATCCACCTGATGCAGAATGGCACGTCGTTCGTCATAGGCAAAATCCACCGCTTCAAAACGAACGACCCCAGCGCCAACCTGTAAAGGTCGAGCATCAGGACAGTCACGAATCTCCGTTTCCACCGTCAATAATCGAAACAGGCGGTCCATGTCCGCCAAGGACTGCTTGATTTCGCGATAGACCACCCCCAGAAAGTTCAGAGGCATGTACAGTTGCAATAAAAGAGCATTGATCAACACCAGATCCCCCACGGTCAGGCGTCCAGCAGACACCCCTGCCGTTGCCCGCAGCATCAGGGCCACTGCACCTGCCCCGATGATCAGACTTTGGATTCCATTGAGCAAGGCCAGAGAGGTTTGGCTTTTGACTGCCGCTTCTTCCCAATGAGCCAAGTTCTGATCGTAGCGTTGCGCTTCCCAGGCCTCATTCCCAAAATATTTGACCGTTTCATAGTTGATCAGACTGTCGATGGCGCGAGCATTGGCCTTGGAATCCAGTTCATTCATGCGCCGCCGGAAATGGGTGCGCCACTCGGTGATCGCCACCGTCAGCACAATATAAATCCCCAATGTCACCAGGGTGATCAAAGCGAACCAGAAATCATATTTCCAGGCCAGAATACCCGCCACCATGGCCATTTCCACCAGAGTGGGAAAAATGCTGAAGAGGGTGAAACGCAATAAACTTTCAATGCCGCGCGTACCCCGTTCAATGTCGCGTGACAACCCCCCGGTATGACGTTCCAGATGAAAGCGCAGGTTCAGGGCATGCAAATGCTGGAACACGGACAAGGCAATGGAGCGAATGGCACGTTGGGTCACTTTGGCAAAGACCCCATCCCGTAACTCGTTGAACAGGGTCGTCGAAAAGCGCAAAGCCCCATAGGACAGGACCAAAGCCACCGGCACCACCAGCGCCCCTTTCCCTGGCGCAAGACGATCGATGATCTCTTTGAGCAGCAGGGGTACGCCCACATTGGCCACCTTGGCCAACACCAGACAGGACAACGCAAAGAAAACCCTTCCCTTGAATGCCAGCAAATAGGGCATCAACCCGCGAATGGCCCGCCAGTCCCCTGCTGCAAACGCATGGGGCGCAGAAGATGAAGCGGATGGGGGATGATGGGGTCTCATGGGGCACCGGATTCCTGAAAAAGCGTGGAAGAGGCGTCACCCATCATGCGCAGCGGCATCAGGTTGCCCTGCGTGGCATCCGGTTGAGCCAATCCCAAAAAATGGTTCTGGGTATAAACCCGGTAGAGCGATTCCTGCCAGAGGAGATTCCCCGTAACGATCTGCCCCTGACTCAGGGCACGCCCCTGGGCGGGGGGCAGATCGAGGCGCGGCAGTCCGGCCAGCAGGCAGTCCACGGGTTGAAGACAGGCATCGCGCTGTGCTTGAGACATCCCTTCCAGACCTTCCAGAGTCACCGCCTCGCTCAGGGAAAAAGGGCCGGTGGCCGTTCGTCGTAAACCACTCAGGTAGGCGCCACACCCCAGGGCAGCACCGATATCCTGGACCAGTACCCGGATGTAGGTACCTTTGCTGACCCTGGTCTCGATGACCGCCCGATCCTCTCGCCAGGAGAGGAGACGTATCTCATGAACCTGAATGGCACGAGGGGTGCGTTCCACTTCCTGACCAGCGCGCGCCAACTGGTACAACGTCTGCCCCTGAACCTTGAGAGCCGAATGCATGGGGGGTAACTGGGTTTGAGGGCCCAGGAACCCATCAAGCGCAGCCATCAAGGTCGTTTCATTCCCCAGAAATGGGCGCCCGGGGCACAATACGCCTTCTCCATCCCCTGTACTGCTGGTTTGTCCCAGAGTCAGGGTAGCGTGATAAGTCTTCGGTGCATCGAGGATCCATCCTGAATACTTGGTGGCTTCTCCCAAACACAGAGGGAGCAATCCCGTGGCATGGGGGTCCAGAGTGCCGGTGTGTCCTGCCTTGAGCGCCTGAAAAAGACGGCGCACGCGCTGCAAGGCATGATTGCTCGACAATCCAAACGGCTTGTCGAACAGGATGACTCCGGTGAGCGCACGCCGCTCCGGGCGTTCAGGATTTTTGGAAGGCTTCATCGGCCGCCCGCGCGGCATCGATCAGGTTGGTCAGAACAAAGGCCCGATCTGCCGAAGTGTCTGCCAAAAAATGCAACTGCGGCAGAGTATGCAACGTCAGGCGTCGCCCCAGATGATGACGCAGAAACCCGGCTCCATCACGCAACGCCTCCAGAGATCGGGTCAATACCTCATCCCCCTGGAGCGAACTGACATAAACCTTGGCATGGGCATAATCCCTCGCCACCTCCACCGCCGTGAAGGTGATCATTCCCACGCGCGGGTCCTTGAATTCACGCCGAAGCAAATCAGCCAATTCTTTCTGGATCTGATCGGCCACCCGTATCTGGCGCGGAAAATGTTTCATGTCAGTCTCACAGACTCCGCACGACTTCTACGATTTCAAAGACTTCCAACTTGTCTCCCACCTGCAGATCATTATAGTTACGCAGGGACAAACCGCATTCAAACCCCGTCTTGACCTCACGGACATCATCCTTGAAGCGTTTGAGAGAGTCCAGTTCGCCCGTATGGATCACCACTTGATCCCGTAGCAATCGGACCTGGGCGCCCCGCTTGACGACGCCTTCCAGAACGTAACATCCTGCCACGGCCCCCACCCGCGAGATACGGAACACTTCGCGAATATCCACCAATCCAAGGATATTTTCCTTACGGTCAGGCGCCAACATACCGGAGAGCGCGGCTTTGACTTCATCCACCACGGTATAGATGATGTCGTAATATCGCACATCCACTCCCGCAGAAGCGATCAGTTTGCGTGCCATCGTATCCGCACGCGTGTTGAAACCAATGATCACGGCCTTTGAAGCCAAGGCCAGATTGACGTCCGACTCGGTAATCCCCCCCACTGCCGCATGGACGATATTGACCCGAACTTCTTCGTTGGACAACTTGAGCAATGATTGGGAAAGTGCTTCATAGGAGCCCTGCACGTCAGATTTGATGATGAGCGATAAGGTCTTGATTTCGCCTTCCCCCATCTGCTCAAACATGTTTTCCAACTTCGCGGCCTGTTGACGGGCCAGTTTCACATCGCGGAACTTACCCTGACGGAACAGGGCTATTTCCCGCGCTTTACGTTCGTCATTCAGGACCATGACATCTTCACCGGCCACGGGAACTTCGGTCAATCCCTGAATTTCCACGGGAATCGAAGGCCCAGCGCTGTCCACCGGCTGCCCTGCTTCGTTCAACATGGCCCGTACCCGCCCATAAGCCGCTCCAGCCAGAACCATATCCCCACGCCGTAACCGACCGGACTGCACCAGAATCGTCGCCACGGGACCGCGCCCCTTGTCGAGACGCGCTTCGATGACGATCCCTTTGGCGGGTGTATTGCGCGGAGCCTTCAGTTCCAGCACTTCGGCCTGAAGCAGTACGGATTCGAGCAATTCATCGATTCCCATGCCGGATTTGGCGGAAACGGCGACAAACTGTGCATCACCGCCATACTCTTCAGGAAGAACCCCCTGGGTGACCAGTTCATTCTTGATTCGATCAAAATTTGCCTCGGGCTTGTCCATCTTGTTGACCGCCACAACCACAGGTACTTGTGCTGCCTTGGTATGGTGAATGGCCTCGATGGTTTGGGGCATAACTCCATCATCTGCCGCCACCACCAAGATCACGATGTCCGTGACCTTGGCGCCACGAGCCCTCATCGCCGTAAACGCTTCATGACCCGGCGTATCCAGAAAAGTCACCATGCCACGCTGTGTTTCTACATGGTATGCCCCGATATGCTGGGTAATCCCGCCCGCTTCACCACTGGCCACGCGCGTCCGACGAATGTAGTCGAGGAGTGAGGTCTTGCCATGGTCCACATGCCCCATGACGGTGACGACCGGGGCACGCGGTTCAAGAATCGCATCTTCCTGAATGGTACCGGTTTCCGCAAGCAGGGCTTCCGGATCATCCAACTTGGCAGGTTTGGCCATGTGGCCCAATTCCTGTACCACGATCATGGCCGTTTCCTGATCCAGCACCTGATTGATAGTGACCATCATGCCCATTTTCATCAGTGTCTTGATCACCTCGGCGGCCTTGACGGCCATTTTTTGTGCCAGCACAGCGACGCTGATGGTTTCCGGCACCAGTACTTCATGGATGATGGGCTCTGTGGGGGCTGAAAAAGCATGGGATTGGGAGGAATCCGCCTTATGTCCCTTGCCATGACGACCATGCGGTTCACGCCACCCCGTACCCCCGGTTTCTCCGCGCGTCTTGAGCGCTCGACGTTTGGCGCCATCATCGGTCCAGGCAGTGGCAGGCTGTTTTTCTGTTTTCTTTGCAGGTTTACGCACACCTCCCGCATCCGTAGTCGCAGCCACCGCCACTGCAGGACGATGAAGGGTTCCCGTCTTTTCAGGACGAGTCTCTACCACTACGGGTGCTGCCGTCTTGGTACTGGCCTCCAAAGCCGAAACTCGGGCAGCCTCTGCCTTTTCCTCGACCTCTTTGCGCATCCTTGCCCGTTCCATTTTATCCAGTGCATCAGCGGCTTGCCTGAAACGCAATTCGGCCTGACGACGCGCTTCCATTTCTCGGATGGCACGCTGTTCCTCATCGATGGGCGAAATACGGAGCGTCCGTTGCGACACGGGAGCTTCAGCGGGAATCGGGGCGGAAACGACTTCTTCTTCCGGAGGGACTGCCAGATCAGGACCCGACATCACCGTGTCCCTGTCCTGACTCTCTTCTTCCTTATTGTCTTCCTCGATCTCCGGGACCAGTGGCAATGGAACATCCATGTCCTGAGTGTCAGGCAACCCGGTGTCCTGCGATTCTTCGAGCAACGGGGCTTCTATCCTGACATCGGATGCCTCCTCCTCGTTCCCCACGACAGAAGGAATACTTTCCAAAACTTCCAGAACCTCCGGCTGATTTTCCGTCACTTCCCGTTTGATCAAAACGCGTTTTTTCCGTACTTCCACCTGTATGGTGCGTGCCCTACCCGTCGTGTTGTCAGCCTTTCGAATTTCGCTGGTCTGACGCCGAGTCAGAGTAATCCGCGTATTTGACTCTGCACGGCCATGCTGCTCGCGCAGATGTTCCAGTAAAACCGCCTTGTCTCGTTCGGTCAGCGTGTCCTGCGCCGTTTTTTGAATACCCGCCGCTTGTAATTGATCGAGCAACGCCGAGGGCGTCATTTTTAGTTCTATAGCCAGATCCGTCACGGTGGAGTGCGTCATGGTTGATGTCTCCTGATTACTCAAACAGCGGAGCTCGCGCCGCCATGATCAAGGCACTGGCGCGTTCTTGCGTCAGTCCCGTCAATTCTTCCAGTTCATCCACCGCCAGATCTGCCAGATCCTGCACCGTATGAATTCCCTTTGAAGCCAGTAGAACTGCAGTTTCGGGATCCATTCCCGCCATATGTCTCAAGTCTTCCACTGCATGTTCAACCTTTTCTTCTGTGGCAATCGCTTCTGTCAGTAAAGCATTGCGCGCCCGACTCCGCAACTCATTCACCGTACCTTCGTCGAATGCTGCAATCGCCAGCATCTCCAGTTTGGGTACATAAGCGACTTCCTCCAAACTGGAAAACCCCTCTTGAATCAGAATATCCGCCACCTCTTCATCCACATCCAGGCGAGCCACAAACAAATTGCGCAAGCGCAGGGTTTCCACTTCGTCTTTTTCCTGGGCCTGATCTTCGGTCATGATGTTGAGAGACCAACCCGTCAATTCCGAAGCCAATCGAACATTCTGTCCATTCCGACCAATCGCCTGCGCCAGATGATCTTCGTCCACCACCACGTCCATGCTATGGGACTCTTCATCCACACGGATAGAATTGACCTCCGCAGGAGCCAGCGCATTGATCACAAACTGGGCCGGGTCTTCCGACCACAAAATGATGTCGACTCGTTCCCCGCCCAATTCCGAAATCACGGCTTGCACCCGTGACCCCCGCATCCCCACACAGGTTCCGATAGGGTCGATACGTCGATCCCGAGAATGCACGGCAATCTTGGCACGGATACCAGGATCACGGGCTGCGGCCTTGATCTCCAACAAACCCTCCTCGATTTCCGGCACTTCCAGTTCAAACAATTTGACCAGGAATTCCGGAACCACGCGCGACAGTATCACCTGAGGACCCCGCCCTCCACGCTCGACCCGAAGCAAATAGGCGCGCACTCGATCCCCGATACGCAAATTTTCTCGTTGAATCAACTGATCACGCGGCAACAGGGCTTCGACCCGACCGGATTCCACGATGTAATTCCCACGTTCCTGACGCTTGACCAGGCCACTGACCAGATTGTCCTGCCGTTGCAGGAAATCGGCCAGAATCTGTTCCCGTTCCGCATCCCGAATTTTCTGAAAAATCACTTGCTTGGCAGCTTGGGCTCCAATTCGACCAAACTCGATGGGTTCCAAAGGGGTCTCGATGATCTCACCGGCTTGTGCTTCCGGATTGCTTGCCCGTACCTGAGACAGAGGCAATTCCTGGAATTCGGACAGCCATTCCTGATCCTCCACGACACGCCAGCGCCGATAGGATTGGAAATCGCCGGTATGACGATCGATGCTGACCCGCACATCGATATCTTCCTCCCCATGTTTCTTACGGGTAGCCGAGGCCAGAGCCTGTTCCAGTGCCACGAACACGATCTCGGGCGAAACGTTTTTCTCCCGCGCCAACGCATCGACCAACAACAGTACTTCCTTGCTCATTCTGTTCTCTCCAGTCACAATTCCGGTACGAGACGGGCGCGTTCGATATCCTCGCGCGCCATGTCCAACAATCCCGCCGAGGTTGCCAAAGTAAGGGTCTGTTCAGTCACTGCTTCAAGACGCCCTGAAAAATTTCTCTGACCTGCATGAGGAATGCGCAATTTAATCTTGACCTCGTGTCCTAAAAACCGTTCGAAATCAGCGGTCTTATTCAATGGTCTGTCCAAACCGGGTGAGGATACCTCGAGCCGTTCATAGGGCACCTCTTCCACACCGAACAGACGGGTCAACTGATGACTGACCGTAGCACAATCTTCAACACCAATCCCCTTGGAATGATCGATGAAAACACGCAACAAACCTCGACCCGCGCGTTCGAGTTCCACAAACTCATAGCCCAGCCCTGTCACAGTTTTATCCACCAGTCCCACGAGGTCCATATTCGTTCGGTAACCTATTCCTTGAAATCACACAAATAAAAAAAGGGCCCGAGGCCCACTGCAGAGACACCATCCTACTCAATCACGGAGATTATAAAGGATTTTTTATCCACTTGTCCAGAAATTCAACCCCCCAGCGCACTCCGAACCCCGTCACTTCCGTCGCCACTGCACCCAGCCCCTCAGGATGGACCGAAGCGGAGAGATCCACATGAACCCAAGGCACCTGCGCCGTAAAGCGCGACAAAAAGCGGGCAGCAAGAATATGGTCGGCTTCACCCTCCAAAGTACACTGTTTGATGTCAGCCACCGAACTTTCCAAAGCCTCATCATAGTCCTCGTCCTGAGGAAACCCCCATACGCGTTCACCACTGGTCTTCCCCGCCTCTTCCGCCAAGCGGGAAAGCACCTCCGATGTGGTGAATAACCCGCTATACCGGCTTCCCAATGCGGTATGCATGCTTCCGGTCAACGTGGCAAAGTCCACGATCAAGTCGGGTTTCTGTCGCGCCGCCAGCGTCAGGGTATCGGCCAAAACCATCCGTCCTTCCGCGTCAGTATGAACCACTTCAAGGGTGGTTCCTTCCAAGGTCGTCACGACTTCGTTCTGGCGATAGGCCCGAGGACCCACCGAATTCTGGGCAATCGCCAACCAGGCATCCACGACCAGCGGCAACTGGAGGCGGGCAATGGCCTGAATGAGGCCCAGGACCACAGCGGAACCATTCATATCCCCATGCATGCCCTGCATGTAGCGTGCCGGTTTGAGATTGAGGCCGCCCGTATCGAAACAGATGCCCTTTCCCACCAGAGCCACCCGACGGATTGCTTGCGGATGAGACCAGGTCAAATGAACGATCGCCGCATCGGCTTCTGCGCTACCCTGTGCCACTGCCAAAAATGCTCCTGCCCCTAAGGCCTGCAAACGTTCCACCCCATATTCTTCCCAGTCCCAATGCTCTTCCACCGCCCGTTGCCGGACGAATTCGCGATAGTTTGCCGGGGTCAACCGATTCGGAGGCAGAACCGTCAAGGCCCGTGTCAGGGTATTGGCAAGCGCCAAAGAAATCGGACGCATGGAAGGCTCGAAGGAGGGCATTGAGCCGAGCAAAAACCACGCCTTCACCCCACTCCAGGCAGCGCGTTGAGCACTCGGCAAAGATCGACCATTGAGCGTCAGGGTATAGAGGATCTCTTCCCGCTCGGAAGAGGATTCCTGTCCACTGAACCAAACCGCCAGATGGGTAGGTTTCTCATCGAGTAATGGGTGGAGGGCATGGCGCAATCGGGTATGCCGCTCAAAGTTCCGGGATGCCCCTGCCAACCATACCCAGGAGACCAGAACGCCATCCGGCAGCATAGCCACGTGAGGATCGAATCCTTTCTTCTTGTTTTTATGACGCGCGCAAACTTCTGACTGGGCCCGCCGTTGGCACAGTGCATTCAAAGTCTCCTGGCCCGGACCGATACCCCCGTCCTCAGGCGCAGCAGGCAGCACGACCAAAACATGAAACACCCCCTGTCCCACCCACTCCGTCGGGGTCCATGCCGCCACCGTAAAATGAGGAATGTCGGTCAATCCATTCAATTCAGGAAGTACGGAGAGACTGGCGGGCGGTGGGACGTGAGGCAAGTGCATGGCAGGCAACCACAGGATTCGGATGATCGCCAATGGTATCATGAGCGTATCCATGACAAGAGGTTCCCTCGTGCAGCCCTATCTCGACCTCATTCGCACCGTCCTGGCCCAAGGGACCTGGCAGTCCAACCGTACGGGTATCCGCACTCTGAGTCTGCCGGGGGCCATGTTGCGTTTTGACCTGACCCAGGGATTCCCTGCTCTGACCACTCGTAAACTGGCCTTCCGCTCCGCCATGGGAGAATTGGTGGGGTTTTTGCGAGGCTACCGCAATGCAGAAAACTTTCGCGCTCTGGGATGCCGGGTATGGGACCAGAATGCCAATGATAACGCTGCCTGGCTCAACAATCCTTTCCGCCAGGGAATCGATGACCTGGGTCCTCTTTATGGCGTTTTTCCCATAACCTAAATTTTATCCATAGGCTATACTTGTCAATAAAACCATAATGTTATGGGGCTATATGACCACAAAAAAGAAACTGACAATTGTCAGTTCCTCTGGGGAACTCAGATATTTTCCGCGGAAGCATATAGACGCACAGTCCATAAGCCTCCTCTATCGGTGCATTACAGTAGGTAATCCCAAATCAGATCCACGCAATCCTTTAATCAACTTGTTGGATTGCTATCTTGGCCTTACTGGTCAGTCCATCTCTTATCCCTCCCTCTCTAAAAAATCCACGATTCCTGTCCTCCATGGGTTCATTGGTGCCTTAATCTCATCTACCTTCATAAACGCCTCTGAAGTAACAAAAGATACTTATAGGAGAACTTTTTTAGCCGCTCTTAAATCAATGGCTTTAGAGATCCCGAACTTAGCCTTTGAGATAAATCTGGAGCTTTCTTCGCAGTTATGGCAACAAATGAAGGTTGATCTTCTTCAGCGTGAGTATTACCAAGGATGGCACGCACAGGATAAGAATGGGGGGCAGGCAGGCTTCCTCAAGCTTGCTTGGATTTGGAACACCATGGGGCCGGACAAGGCAAAAACATTACATGCAGCAGCATGTAGGTTTTCTGAGCGCTATGAAGCCAAGAGTAAAGGTAATTTCGTACCGGTTTTCAATGACCTGGTTCATTACCTTGAACGATTTCACCCTGGCTTAAAGCAGGCAGAACTGGACAGTCCTAACATCACTACTAAACTAATAGAAGGTTTTTGTCGAGATTTCTTTGAAAGTAAGGTTGATTCGGGAAACTGCCTTGAGACAACCATAAAGCGTTGGAATGACGCACTCCCATTCCTGGAATCAACACTCCTTGACTCGGGGGTCTTTGCAAGGCCGTACCGAAAATTCCCTTACATAGAGCCAAGTCGGAAGGTGGGGGCTGAAACGAAAATTGCCACCAACGAAGATGGGATTCTCGTTAAAGACAAGCTGATTGTTGAGGTGCCTCTTAGTCTGACAGATGACGAAGTTATAAAACTACTTTTCCAAAAGATTTCAAACGCAGTGGATAGCGTGCTTCGCTGGGCTGATAATCAGGCTAAGAACATCGTTAACAGATTTATGGCCAACGGCAACCAATTCGATTTTATGGACTTTGATCTCGATTCAGTTCAGATCAAATCCAAATACCGGAAAACTCAATTGAAACTTGCAACCATCAGTGAAATTTCCTGCCGATTGGGTCTCCCAACTTCTTATTCATTGGATCCATTTGTATATCTACTGATTAAAGAGCATCCCCTTATTACTGAAAGCTTCCTTTTTAACCTTAGATTATACGACAAGCATGGGAAATTTGTTGGCCTGGAAAAAACGGACAAGTGTACCTACTTGGTTGGGTATAAAAGACGCAAAGGCGGGAAAAAGGCGCTGCAAAGGGTTCTCCTTAACGAAAAGTCTGCCACCCTTGTTGAGCAAGTGATACAGCTTACCCAGCCTCTCCGAAATTATCTTAAAGCCAAAGGGGATGACAATTACAGGTATATGTTCTTGAGTTGCAGAGAGGGGTTTTCTTATCCTGCTCCTGTTTCCAATGCCCTTAGCCCTCATCAAACTGCCGCATTCAATGCCAGGGTCAACCAGTTTGAGGACATGATGAGTGATTCTGGCGATCAAGATGCATTCCAACTTGTGAAGAATCTCAGTCCGACGAGATTCAGGGCTACAGTGGGACTTCAGGTTTACCTCGAAACAGGAAGTGCTAAAGCCATGTCGGAGGCTTTGGGACATGCGAAATACAAGCCTGAACTACTTTCTCATTATTTGCCTGAACCGATACTGGCATTCTTTCAGTCGAGATGGATCAGGATCTTCCAAAAGGGAATTATCTGCGAGTCCATGAAAGATAGCCCAATGCTATTGCGCGCGAGCAATTTTGATTCCATGGAAGAGTTGGATAAATTCCTAACACGGCATGTATTTAGTTTACCTGGCGATCCGGATAATACGGTGCAAAGGAAAAGTAGGACTGCCAAGGAGGTTTACATTTCTGTGGATGAAAATATTCTGGCAGCCCTCCTATCAATCAAGTCCGCAGTTCAATTGTTGGATCCAAAACTTGTCTGTGAAAAGGCACATTACTGGTCGAAATTCTCCTCCCTACTGGAGATGGAAATCGAGAAAAATACGTATGACCCTGAGCTGTCTCATGCCCTTAATATAGCCCGAGGTAAAGTCAATCCAAATCTGATGAAAAACATGGTGCATCAGGCAAATATATCGCAGGCCATAGCGGAGGTCATATAAATGACTCGTGATAATTTAGCTTTCCTTGATAGCGTATTGGGGCCAAGGAGTGGGTTATATCGTGAGTCAAAGTGGCTTGCCAGTGACTTTGATGAAAATGTTTGGCATTTTGAAATGAAAGCACCCAATGTCAGTGGATTTAGCATTGATTTCAATGTGAAGTTATCGAATGAGACAGTTCTGACGGATAAAGAAAATAGAAGGTTGCTGAATACCTTCAAATACTGGATTAATGCAAGCGTACACCCCGATAACACAAGAGGCCGGGGATTTGCTTATGCCGATGTTACTGCCAGGAATAGTATTATCAAGGTGGCAAATCTAATAGACTACTTTCTTCTTAATGACAAGTATCTGGCCATATCCAGCTGTGGTCTGCAAGCAATCACAGAGGACCATCTCAAGCAATTTTCCGATCAACAAGCCAAGGACAAAAGAATTGCCGAACATGTTTATGGTTGGACGGAAAGATTGTCTGAGTTTCTATTGGGTCAGGTGACCGGCTCAGACTTTGAGAAATTGGTGAAGTCTCCAAAATGCGATGGAATCGATTTCGCTTCAACTTCAGATAATCAGTTGGAGCAAGACAACCTTTCGATTCCAGCTGAACTTATACCTCGGGTCAGGTATTGGCTGTGGGAAAACAACCTTTATCGTGAAACGAGTAACGGTGAACATAAGTATGTTGTAAATACGATCAGACTATCCGAACTGATATATGGATCAATCACTCTCAGGGGCGCAGCGTCAGCCAAACCATGTCCGACCATACTTAATCTCAGTGAGCTCGACGGAGTTACATCCAGTGAATACCCGAGAGTACCAGTCACGGGCGAGGATGATGAGACGATAAGCTTTACCGGGATCCAGAACTACAAAACGGCTCTGAAAGCCCTAACACTATTGAAGGATGAAGCTTTGTGCGACGAAGATCTACTGCTTCCTCCTGTCGAGATAATATATGCCCAACTTACGTATTCCCCGGACAATGTTGCCTCCAATCGCTTCGCAACTCTTCCGAGCCAAGTTGTTCTCAATTCTGTGAAGAATGCCATTGAATTTCATCTTCAATATGCCGAAGGTCTGGCTTTTAGTTTAAAGAACCTACTCCTCAAAATCCAAGAAAAATTGGCGAATGCAAATGAGGGGGCGCGTACTTCTGTAGCGAAGCTCATTTCTCCGAAAGAATTTTCAGCTCTGCTTCATCCTCAGATGCAAAGGATTGGGGTTGAAAAATGGACTATAAGCAAAGAAAAGAATTATTTCGATGCGCTGCGCAGCAATAAAGGTTTAGGTGAACTTTTAAGAATTTATTACGGGTCTGTGCAAATTGTAGTCAGTGCGCTTATGGCGCGGAGGCAGACTGAGATTGTTAACTTGAAGACAGACAGTTGCCTCGATGAAAGCAAGCGATATCTGGTATTCAGAAAGGCAAAAAGTACGAGGCTCCTGGAGGGGCGTAGAGTCCAGGTCGCCCGGCCTATCGATGAAATAGCGGTCGAGATGATTGAGAAGCTAATTGAAATTCATAGGCTGTACATTGAGATTGGCTTCACCAATAAAACGGGACATCTCTTCGATCTGGTCTCAATGCAGAATCCCACCAAGATGCTTCCTGTTCACGGGTATCACCATGGCTACGCACAAAATTTCGACCTTTTTTGCGACTACTTTGAAACCCCGTTACGTGATGGGAAACGTTTCTACATTAGAACGCATCAGTTAAGACGATTCTTCGCATTGAGTTTTTTCTGGGGTAGTGGATTTGGTGGGATGGATACTCTGCGTTGGTTCATGGGGCATACTGACCTTCAGCATTTGTATCACTATATTACGGAGAACACACCCGGCGAGGTTCTTCGCCATGCGAAATCGCAATTCCTGGCTGAAACCCTGAATGAGCATACAGAACTGAGAGAGTTGATTTCTGACAGGTATGGCACAGTCGATTTTACCGTTCTAAGCACTGGCGACCTGGAGGAGTACATCGATGAGTTGATCCTTTCAGGAGAGGTGGATTTAGAGCCAGAATTCATCGACGATGACAATGGTCAATCCTATCGGATTTTGGTTATAACCCGAGACAAGCATTATGGCTGATAAAAGAATTGAACGGAGCATCAAATCTATTATTGCCCTCCGCAACCTCCTGAAGGAGGTGTGTGAGAAGCCAGAATTATTCTCCAATGACAAATTGCTGCGAGATGCGCTCAAGTCTCAAGGTGATTTGTCAAAATTCACAAATACTGAGTTGGGTATCAGTTCCACCTCAATCAATACTCTCAAAAGATTGTGTGCCGAGGTTATTGATGGCGGGTTCAAGGCATTGGATGACTTAAGAAAAGGTGCGCTCGAACGTATTGAAGAGCATGAGCATCGAGAAAAGGCTTCCAATAAGCGGACTCGTACAGGACTTGTAAAGCGCGTGGATGAGCTTGAAAAAGACATTCTTCTGCTTAAGCAATCAAACTATCTTCTGGATCAAGCATTGTATGAAGTGATCTCAGATATCAAATCAGTTGCAAACATTGAAGATGGGGCTGCACGGGATCGTCGATCACAAGAGGCGATTAGAAAACTTCTTGCACTGATGTCAGTCAGGCATATAACGCATGTGCTTGACCCTGACCACTCGAATGTCATTCACCTGAACCGAAAGGTTTAGGAGGCTATTAACGTGGTCATCCATCAACTCTTCAAGATCATTCCCGAGATGGAACTGGTCCATTATTTTGATGCTGTGCGTGGTGAAGTAAAGCTTCGTGAAGCGAACAATTTGCCATTTATTTGCTGGCCAAACGGTGTGCCATGTTTGGCTGCGAATGCCTACATGATGTACCTTTATAAACGAAATTTAAGCAGAAACAACAACGGAGGAACCTTACGCCAATTCGCCAAGGATATAAGTCATCTCATTCGATACTGCTTTGACAACAGCATTGACTTCATTCAGATGAATGATGATCGATTTACCGCCTTAATTGCTAAATTAAGAAGTGAGAAAGATCCACTGAACCCTATGGCAAGAATACGGGATTCCAATACTCTCAATGCTATTGGGCGGAAGTGTATCGACTTCTTGGATTTCATTGGCAGGCTGAATGGAGATGACCGTTTTGTAATTGACACTGTGAACGCCCAACAGAAGAAATATCAGATCCGTACGAAGAATTCGAAATCAGGCAGGATTGAAAAGTTCGGGTGGTATCACGAATCCTTTGACACCCCAAGCCCAAGAAATAGACGATCGGCAATCTCCAAGCAGTCTATTGCGGGATTGTATGATGCAATTCCATTGCTCAGTTCGACCAGTCTGGATCAACAAAGCAAGCGGTTTATTGACCGTAGAAGAACAGTTATGCTTCGCCTCCTTGAAATGACTGGGGCACGTATCGAAGAGGTTGCAAGAATTCAGATAAAGGATATTGAGGAGGCCATTGAACAAAATGACCCGAAGCTACAGCTGACTACGCTCAAGAAAAAAAGACGGGAGCATCGTTTTGTACCCGTTCTGCATCAAGATCTGGCAGTCTTGAAAGTTTATGCCAGAGTAAATCGCCATATGGTAATCAAAAGGACGATAGGAACCGCGAAGGATCACGGTAGCATGTTTATAAGCGAAGTAACGGGCAAGCCGCTTTCAAGTAAGTACATGTCAAATGAAGTGGGTCTTTTAAGGCGTACAGCAGGCATCACCAGTCAGGCTTGTGCTCACATGTTCCGAAACCGCTTTATTACCAAACTATTTGTTCGGCTAATCAACCAGTATGAATTCGACAATAAGGATGACTTCAGGAGGGTTCTTCTGGACGCAAATACTCTGAAGCAACAGGTGCAACAATATACCGGGCACGGCAATGTGGATTCGCTTGATACCTATATTGACTTGGCGTTTGATGAGGTGGCGAACCTTGGTGTGGTGGTAAGCACCGTTCAGTTGCAAGAGGCGTATGAATCATTTGATAGCAATGTAGATATCCTCCATATGGAACTTAGGGCCGGCCTTCCCGTCTCGATCTACCTTGAAAAGTACCAGGAATTGCTTAATCTCAGAACAACAGATGTTGCGCGGATAAGCCCGCCGCAACAACATTACAACGAATAACGGAGACAACATGAAACAGTATCTTGACCTGATTAAAGACGTCATGGAAAACGGGACCCATAAAAGGGATAGAACGGGTACCGGAACCGTATCGGTATTCGGACGCATGATGCGCTTTGATTTATCTGAGGGATTTCCGTTACTGACCACGAAAAAAGTTCACTTTCCCTCCATCTTCCATGAGTGGAAATGGTTCGTGTCAGGTAGCACCAATATCAAAGATTTGAAAGCAACCATCTGGAATGAATGGGCGACAGAGGATGGGGAGCTTGGGCCCGTCTATGGGAAGATGTGGACTGCTTGGCCTACAAAAGATGGCGGCTCCATCAATCAAATTGACTACGCTGTAGAAACCCTAAAAAAGAACCCGAACAGCCGTCGCATCTTGTTTCATGCTTGGAATGTGGAGTACCTTCCTGATGAGGCTGATAGTCCCCAAGAAAACGTTAGGAAGGGAAAGATGGCGTTGCCCCCGTGCCACTTGCTCTATCAATTCTATGTGGCTGATAACAAGCTTTCATTAATGCTGACCATTCGCTCCAACGATCTTTTTTTGGGGAACCCGTTCAATGTGGCTCAAGCGGCATTGTGGGTGCATGTGCTGGCGCAACAATGCGATCTTGAACTTGGCGACCTTGTCATATCCATAGGTGATGCCCATATCTACTCGAACCATTTTGAGCAAGTTCGAACTCAATTGGCCAGGGAGCCGAGAAGCCTGCCCAAGCTCGTTATCAAGCGAAAACCAGACTCAATTTACCATTACGAGTTCGAGGATTTTGAACTTGTTGGCTACGATCCCCATCCGCCAATCAAGGCGCCTGTAGCTGTTTGAGACTTTAGCTATTGGTCAAGCCGAGCTATTTAGCTCGGCAATGGCCACGAAATCCCCTTCAAAGCTGGCGGCGCGGTGATATGCGTACTCAACGATTGCATCGATTTTGATACGAGCCTCCCGCCTGAGCGGAATCAACGTAAATGAGGGTTTGAATTGCACGCTTTGTGAGGTGTGAATCGGCGGGCGCATAGTACCAATCGGGTGGCGGCCAGAAGGAACCAGTAGCAGGGGGTTGTATTGCGGTCTTGAACTTCTTGATCGCGTTATCTTGAGGATTTTCTCGGAGAAACGTGATGGCATATAGGAGGTTCGAGATGTTCGAAGTACGTTACGGTAGGTCAATACATGATGTCTAAACTTTTCCGTATTGTGACCGATATCGTATACAATCCTGACACGGTTGTTATGGAACGCGGAATAATTTATGCGTATTGCTCGCTCGATAAAATCCCTAACAGGAATCGCCTCGTTGCTCAGGCTTCTTCCCGGCTCTTCTCGGGGGGGGGGGGGCAGACAATCCGGTTATCCGGTCCTGTAAGGCTCTGTGTCGGGCTACGAGGCCGATTCGTAAGGCGGGCAGATTCCTTTTTCGCTCCGGGAAGGATTTCCGGGCGTTCTCCACAGTTACTCTCTGTTGTTCAACTGCTCCCACATTTTTCGATGATGGTGCTGGGTGCCGTTTTTCGCTTATCGGCCAATTCCGGCTGGTGTCAGGGGGAGATATCGTAGTACCCGACATCTTCCCTGACACCGGGGGTCCCCAACAGCCGGCAGATCAATAACAACCAGGCATAAGACATCCGGAGGAACAGCATCTCATGAAGAACAACGGCCCTGTAACCCAACGAGAGATCGACTACCCGGAATCGGCGGTATTCGTCTCCCGCACCGATCTCAAGGGCGTCATGACCGACGCCAATGCCTCATTCATCGAGGTGTCGGGATTCGGGCGGGAAGAACTGCTGGGCAAGAGCCACAACAGGGTGCGCCACCCCGACATGCCCGCCTGGGCTTTTGCCGATCTGTGGGCCACGGTCAAATCCGGCCATGTCTGGCGCGGGATCGTCAAGAACCGGGCCAAAAATGGCGACCATTACTGGGTACGGGCCACCGTATCGCCCATCGTTTGTCACGGAAAGGTCGAGGGATACGCGCATTCAGACGACGATCATAACTCAACATGCTAAGAAATTGGCGGTTGAATTTAACACCTGTGGGAATTATGGCCTTGGTGGGGCTGGTTGTTTTGGTGATCGAGTTGTTGATCATGCTATTGATAGGTCTTTCCAAACCTATCTTGAAAAGCGTGGGACCCATGGTATGGGAATTCATCGATCCCGTTATACTGACCGCGCTTGTCTCCCCTATCCTTTACATCCTGGTCTATAAGCCCCTGCGCAGACAGCAAGTCGAACTTGAGGAATTGTCTGGTGTATTGCGTCACCACGAGCAAGCAACGGTATTGGTCAATACCATCCCCGATGCGATTTTCTTGAAGGATGGCGACGGACGCTGGTTATTCATCAACGAGGCTGCCAAGCAGATGTTCCAAGTGCACAATCTTCCCTGGCAGGGAAAGACCGAGATGGAACTGGCTGAGTTGCAACCAGAGTTCCGCGAAGCACACGAAGGATGTGTGGCGGGCGATGATCGTGCTTGGCAGGCCGGACAGTTGCTGGTGGGAGAAGAAGTCTTTGCAGCAGATGAAGCGGGTCATATGGTGACCGTCGAGACGCGCAAGATGCCAACATTTGATAACAATGGCCAACGCAAGGGGCTGGTGGTCATTGGACGCGACATTACTCAGCACAAAGCGCTAGAAGCACATAACGAACGCCTGACGAAACTCTATAAGGCGCTCAGCGAAGTTAATCAGGCCATCGTTCGAATGGACGACGAGTCCGCTTTGTTCCCTCTGGTGTGCAGAATGGCGGTGGATTTCGGCGGCTTGAAACTAGCCTGGATTGGCCAGGTGAATGAAGCCAATGGCTTGATCGAACCGGTGGTGAGTTATGGAAATTCAGACTACCTGAACGGACTGGTGATTTCTTCAAGGGAAGATGTCCCTGAGGGGCGTGGGAAAACGGGTATCGCCTTCCGCGAGAGCCGTAACGTAGTTGACAACTATTTCCAGAATGACGATATTGCGGCGTCATGGCATGAGCGGACTTTGCACTACGGCTTTAGATCGAGCGGGGTTTTTCCGATCCTGCGTGCCGGAAAACCCTTTGCCGTGCTCTCTGTTTACCATGTACATCCTGACGCATTTGATACAGAAATGGTCAACCTTCTGGATGAAATGGCCAGGGATATCTCCTTTGCACTGGACAATTTCGACCGGGAAAGCGAGCGCAAGCGCGCCGAGCAGGATCTGCGCATTGCTGCCACGGTCTTCGAGATACAGGAGGGTATTGTGATTACCGACCGGGACAACCGCATCCTCCGGGTCAACCAAACTTTCACAAAACTGACTGGCTACAGCGCCGAGGAGTCGATTGGGCGAACACCTGCCATACTCAAATCCGGGCGACAAGACGCGACTTTTTATCGCAGTCTATGGGAAGCCCTCATTCGCGATAAATTCTGGCAGGGAGAACTCTGGAACCGGCGTAAGAATGGCGAGGTTTACCCAGAATGGTTGACCATCACCGCAGTGCTTGATGCGAAATGTCAGGTCACACACTATGTTGGGGTGTTTTCCGACATTTCGGTTCGCAAGGAAGTGGAGGAAAGAATACACCTTCTTGCCTTTCATGACCCGCTTACTAATTTACCTAACCGGGGCCTGTTGCGGGACCGTTTGCAGCAGGCCATGGTGGCCAGCGCCCGCAGCCAGCGTAATGGAGCGCTGTTATTCCTTGATCTGGATAACTTCAAAACGCTCAATGATACCCGTGGACACGACATCGGCGACCTGCTACTGATTAATGTCGCCCAGCGCATTCTCCAAGACTGCGTTCGCGATAGCGATATGGTCGCCCGCCTGGGCGGCGACGAGTTCGTTGTCATGCTCGAGAATCTGAGCCAGGATCCGCAACAAGCCATGGCGACAGCCCAGGATATTGGAGAGAAAATCCTGACATCCATCAGCCAGCCTTTCAATCTTCAGGGGATTGAGTGTCACAGTTCAGCCAGTATCGGCATCAGCCTGTTCTGCGGTGAAGGGGTGAGCATGTATGATTTGCTCAAGC
>JAJZFH010000011.1 GCA_021805445.1 Pseudomonadota bacterium | reverse complement strand
AAGGTTTTCCGAATGAGTTATATTGAAAAAAGATCAGACTAGGATCGACGCCTAAATAACGAGAGAGTAGTATACGGAGAATCGCTCGGGCGGTAACGTACTGGATTCGAGCGCTTTCGGCGACAAAATCGTCGGCTCGCCCCAGTTCGTCGTCGGACAAGAATGGGAGGAGTATATCCATCGACTCCCGACAGTGATTAAGACATACCGTCCAGACGTGCGCCTGATCCTGGCAACCTACAGGAAATGAAAACAATTTTTTACCAGTAACAACAGTGATCACCCATCGTAAGTGCCTCCAAGCCGTCGATACAGATAGAATCAGATAGCGGCGTCTGTCAAGGTAGTTGTCGCGTCTCCCTTTTTTTAAGCGGCCTTTTTATCCTGCCGCTGCGGGTTCAGATCTACCGCACCGACGGGTGTCCAATTGCGTGTGCTGCCTGACCAGCGCGCAGGATTTCTCGCCTTGGCCGCCTCATAAAGTCCATGACGTTTCGCCAGCAGCGCGTGATCCTCGCCCCGGTGACGCTGGGCCGGGGTGACGAAGCGAATGCGGCTGTGACGATGCTCATGGTTGTACCAGGCGATAAAGTCACGCACCCAGACTCGTGCGGCGTCGAGGTCAGCAAAGCCGCTCTCCGGCCACTGCGGACAGTATTTCAGCGTTCGGAACAGCGACTCTGAATACGGGTTGTCATTACTGACCCGTGGTCGGCCACGGGACGGGGTGATCCCCAGATCATAGAGCTTGGCCAGTAGCGTGGAGGATTTCATCGGGGCGCCATTGTCGGAGTGCAAGACCAGTGGCTGTCGCCAGCATTGCTCCACCGTAAAACCCCTCTGGATGAGCGCAGCGGCATGGTCGCCACTCTCCTCCGTATGGACCTCCCAGGCCACCGCCTTGCGGCTGTAGAGGTCCTCAAAGAGGTAGAGATAGTAGTACTGCCCACGCACCGGCGACGGCAAATAGGTGATGTCCCACGACCAGACGGTGTTGGCTGCTGTGGCCGTATGGGTGGTGGGTAGCTTCACCTTACGGGGCGGGTGCGCACGACCACGCCGTGCCCCCATGCCCTTGGCCTTGAGGGTCCGGTAGAAAGTGGACTCCGATGCCAGATAGACCCCCTCATCCGCCAACCGTGGCACAATCTGGGTCGGTGGCAGGTGTGCGGTATCCGGACGATGACAGGCGTCCAACACCGCCTGCACCTCTGCTTCACTCAGCTTGTTGCTGGGTGCCGGTCGTTCGACCGTTGTGCGGGTATCTGTCTTTACCACTCCCGACTCCTCTGTCCATCGCTGGACGGTGCGTAATGATAAGCCTGCTTCTGCGCAGGCCCGCGACCGGCGGGCTCCACCGTCAGCCGCTTCTTGTATCCACGCGACATACTGTTGCCGCTCCGGGACCGGGGTTAATCTTCCCCGGCGTCGTCCCCCCAGAGGGCGTTCAATTTTTTTCGCAAGATCAACAGCGCAGCCGCTTCGGCCAAGGCCCTGTCTTTGCGATGCAGTTCCCGCTCCAGCTCACGAATCCGTTTCTGGTCCGCGCGGGCTTGTGCACCCGCTGTCTGTTTCTGTTGGGTGGCGGTCTGCTGTCCAACGATACAAGCCTGTTTCCACGCTTTTACCTGGTCTGGATACAGCCCTTTCTCCCGGCAATATTCGCTCAACTCCACCTCTGACAGCAGTGCCGTTTCCACCACCGCGGCCAACTTGGACTCGGCAGACCAACCTTCCGCCCCCTTCTTGTTCACCGCACTCATTTCGCCCCTCGCCATGGCCTGCTTGCGCCAATGATAGAGCGTCCCGTCAGAAATACCTTCCTGCTGGGCCAACTCCGCTACGGACAAGTTCAGTGGCGGCAGCATCTTCTGGACTGCGGCGGCCTTACGTTCTGCTGAATAATGCTTCATATCGACCAACTTTCCGCCCCCGGTTATGCCTGACTCCATTTCAGAGAGGCGACAACTACCCTGACACCGGGGGATAGTGCTTGGTAAGATGCTGGATTTCCTCTGAGCAGCCTGAGCAGCCTGAGCAGCCTGAGCAGCCTGAGCAGATTGCTTCGGTATCCCCCCTCGATAATATTGGGTATGGCCTTAATGTGCTATAGCCTTAGAGGAGAGATTGATCACAATCACACCGGCGACAATCAGCACGATGCCGATAAGAGCGGCAAGGTCGAGCGACTGGTGATAGATAGCCCAACCAACCAGTAAAACCAGAGCAACCCCGGCACCAGACCAAACAGCATATGCAATCCCGAGGGGAATAGTGCGCAGCGTGAGGGAAAGAAAGTAGAACGCAGACGCATACCCGACAACGACAAGCAACGACGGCACCCATCGGGTAAAACCCTCTGCGGCTTTGAGTGCGGATGTTGCAACAACCTCTGATATTATGGCGATTGCCAGATAGAGCCAGTTCATATATGTGGACTCATAAGTGGAATGGCGAGGTAGTGTGCAGGGTGCAGGGCATCACCCAGTGTCTGTTTCATGGCTTCAAATGTCCCCGGATCGTTATAATCGCCACCCACATACTGGAGCAGGGAAAGCAGGTGATCAAGAGCATCCCGGTCATCAACCTTGCTCACCTGCTTGACGCTATCTTTCGCACGTTTACGTAATTGCGCCAGGCTCAACTTTGCGCCGGCAACAAACACCTACCACCGGCACGTTGAGTACACCGCGCTTGACCATCGCATAGGGCGCAGGAAAAATCATTTTATGGGCGAGATCGCCAGTCACACCGAAAATTACCAGTGCATCGACTGGCGTCGTGCGGCTATGAATATTGTTCATCTCAGCTCTCCGCTTTGCTTCTCATCATGGCCGCTAAACTGTTTACGAAAGGCTATGTCATCTTCGATTGGTGGTATACTTCACGGAGTGACGAATCAAGTGGATAGAGGCGGCATGAATTCTGAGGAATTTGTCAAACTGAAGGGGGCCTTGGCGGACAGGGACTGAAACCAGTACGAAAAACGGTTCATCCCGCCACTTCGTGACGAACCGAAACACGCCACCCTCAAAATATGCCTCTCGACCGTTCACTGTAATTGACTAGCACGCACTTCGTTTGCTGATAACTCTCCAGCGTTTTCCGGAAGGTCTCCCGGCCAAATCCAGACTGCTTGACGCCACCGAAGGCCGCGTGTGCCGGATACGAGTGATAGCAATTCGTCCAGACTCGCCCCGCACGAATGTCCCTGGCCGCCCGATACGCCGTGTTCATGTTCCGAGACCAAACACCGGCGCCAAGGCCGTATAGGGTGTCGTTGGCGATCGCGATCGCCTCATCCTCGTCCCGGAACGTCGTAACAGAGACCACCGGCCCAAAGATCTCCTCCTGGAATATCCGCATCTTGTTGTCGCCCCGGAAGATGGTGGGCTTGATGTAGTACCCGTCGGACAGGTCGCCCCCAAGCCTGTTGCGTTCCCCACCCACGAGACACTCCGCCCCCTCCTTTCGGCCCAGGTCGATGTAGGCCAGCACCTTCTCCATCTGCTCCTTCGAGGTCTGGGCGCCGATCATGGTCCGCTGGTCCAGCGGGTTGCCCTGCACCATCGCCGCCGTGCGCTCGATGGCGCGCTCCATGAACCGTTCGCAGATGGATTCGTGAATCAAGGCGCGGGAGGGACAGGCGCACACCTCGCCCTGGTTGAACGCATACAGCGAAAAGCCCTCGATCGCCTTGTCGAGGAACCCGTCATCCTCGTCGCACACGTCCGCAAAGAAGATGTTGGGCGACTTGCCGCCCAGTTCTAGGGTCACGGGCACTAGGTTCGGTCCCGCGTACTGCAGGATGCGCCGGCCAGTCTCGGTCGCCCCGGTAAAGGCGATCTTCGCGACACGGGGGGAGGAGGCGAGATGTTTCCCCACCTCCGGGCCAAATCCGTTGACCACGTTCAGTACGCCCGCCGGCAGAAGCTCCCCGATCATCTCCATCAACACCAGGATGGAGGCGGGGGTCTGCTCCGCCGGTTTGAGTACGATGCAGTTTCCCGCCGCCAGGGCGGGCGCGACTTTCCATGCCGCTATCAACAACGGGTAATTCCACGGGATGATCAGTCCGACTACACCGAGCGGCTCTTTGAAGTGGTACGCGATGGTGTCGTGATCGATTTCCGACAGGGAACCCTCGTCGGCACGCAGACACCCGGAGAAATAGCGGAAGTGGTCGATGGCCAACGGGAGATCGGCGAGCAGCGTCTCCCTCAACGGCTTGCCGTTCTCCCACGTCTCCACGCTCGCGAGCAGGTGGCTGTTCGTCTCCATGCGATCGGCGATGAGGTTCAGGATGCGCGCACGTTTGGCAAGTGCGGTACGCCCCCAACTCTCTTTGGCCGCATGGGCGGCGTCCAAGGCCGACTCGATATCCTTGCCGGTCGAGCGTGCGACCAGACAGCAGGGACGGCCGTAGATCGGGCTGACATTTTCGAAGTACTCACCATCCGCCGGCGCGACCCATTGGCCGTTGATGTAGTTCTCGTAGCGGTCCTTGAACGGCGATCCATGCACCGGGTCCATTTGCGTGTCTCCCACCACTGTCGGCTCTCTCATTTCGGCACCGTAGGCATCAGGCGGAGGTGTGCCGATCCTCTCGCAAGGTTGAGGGCATCACGCCTCTTCGCCGACACAGGCCGTCTCCCTTCGGGCACCGCGTACCGCGTCGGCCAGGGCACGCACGACTCTCGTGGCGTTGTCAACAGCCTCCTCAACTGAGGTCGATGCGGCGATTTCCTTCATGATCGCGCTGCCTATGACGACCGCGTCAGCGACCTTGGCAACTGATCGGGCCGTATCCACATCCTGTATGCCGAACCCCACACCGATGGGCAATGCGGTGCACTCCGAGATCCGGGCGATGCGCGCCCCAATGGTAGTCGGGTCGAGGGCATGGCCCCCGGTGATTCCCCGCATGGAGACGTAGTAGATAAACCCGCTGGCCCGTCTCGCTATCTGGGCGATCCGCTGGTCGTTTGAGGTGGGAGCGATGAGAAATACCGGGTCGACACCGACCTCTCGCAGCAGGGACGAGAGGCTGTCCGACTCCTCCAGCGACAGGTCGACCGTGATGACGCCATCGACACCGGCCTGCGCCACGGCACGGGAGAAGTTGAAGTAGCCAAACGTCTCGATCGGGTTCAAATAGCCCATGAGCACCACGGGTGTTGTACAGTTCGAACGTCGAAACAGTTCCACTGCGGCGATCGTCTTGTGCAGGGACATGCCGCCCGCCAGCGACCGCTCGTTTGCCTTCTGGATCACCGGCCCGTCCGCCATGGGGTCGGAAAACGGCACCCCGACCTCGATGACGTCGGCACCCGCCCCAGCCAACGCGTGCAGCATCGGCACCGTGACCTCCGGTGTCGGGTCACCGGCGGTGAAGAAGGTGACAAGCGCACTGCGCCCATCCGCGCGCAACTGCGCAAACACTGTTTCGAGCCGGCTCATACGGTCATGCCCTCCGTGCCTAGGTAGTCCGAGATCGAATAGATATCCTTATCGCCCCGCCCGGAAAGACAGACCAGGACCGACTGGTCGCTCCGCATCTCCGGTGCGATCCGCATGGCGTGGGCGACCGCATGGGCCGATTCGAGCGCTGGCAGAATGCCCTCGGTACGCGTCAGGCGAACCAGCGCGTCCATGGCCTGTGCATCGGTCACCGCCACATACTCGGCCATGCCCTTGTCCTTGAGCCACGAATGCTCCGGCCCGACGCCGGGATAATCGAGCCCGGCCGCAACCGAATGGGTCGACATGACCTGGCCGTCCGGGTCTTGCATGAGGTAGGAACGACTTCCGTGCAACACCCCGGGTGCCCCCTTGGCCAGGGGCGCCGCGTGTTTGCCCGTCGCAAGACCGGCACCGGCCGCTTCCACACCGACCAGTCTCACACCCGACTCGCCGATGAAGTCGTAGAACAGTCCGATCGCGTTGCTTCCACCACCGACGCAGGCCACACAAACGTCCGGCAGCGCCCCGACCTGCAACAGGCATTGCTGTCTCGCTTCCACTCCAATGACCTTCTGAAAATCCCTCACCATCAGGGGATAGGGATGAAACCCCGCGACCGAACCGATGAGGTAGAAGGTGGCGTCGATGTTGGTGACCCAGTCCCGCACCGCCTCGTTCATCGCGTCCTTCAGTTTCTTCGAGCCGCAGGTAACCGGGTGGACCTTCGCTCCGAGCAGCTTCATCCGAAACACATTTGGGGATTGCCGACGTATGTCCTCCTCCCCCATGTAGACGACGCACTCCATCCCATAGCGCGCCGCCACCGTCGCGGTCGCCACCCCATGCTGCCCGGCGCCAGTCTCGGCGATGATCCGCCGCTTGTTCATCCGCCGGGCCAACAGCGCCTGGCCGATGGCGTTGTTGATCTTGTGGGCACCGGTGTGATTGAGGTCCTCCCGCTTGAACAATATCTTCGCCCCACCCAACTGATCCGACAGCCGTCTCGCGTAATAGAGCGGGCTCGGCCGGCCCACGAAGTCCTTGAGTTCCTCGACCAGTTCGGCACGAAACGCCGGGTCATTTCGCGCCTCGTTGTAGGCCTCGATCAACTCTTCGAGCGGCCCCATCAACGTCTCCGGCACGAACATCCCGCCGTAGGGGCCGAAATGCCCGTTCTCGTCCGGCCAGGTATAAGACCTTCGCGTCTCTCTTTGTCTTGCACTCATCAACTCTCTCCCGTGTCGCCGCCGTTACCCACTTGGCAATGTCGGCACATGCAATCGCAATAGGTCATCTTATCAACAAAC
>JAJZFH010000058.1 GCA_021805445.1 Pseudomonadota bacterium | reverse complement strand
GGAACTGGTGGCAACCTCGAGCGAACTGAGAACCATGGTACAGCACTTCGAGGTTCATTCTCTTTGACGCCCAGCCTCTCTTCATCGCTGACGAAAAATGGTTTCCTGCCCTGCCAACAGTTTGCGAATATTGGCGTGGTGATGCAGCAGCAAAATCACTGCCAGAAGAAGTACGGTACCGCGCAGAAGCCAGGTCTGTAAAAAAAACAGGCCAAAGAGGGGCGTAGCCAGGGAAGTGCACAGTGCCGACAAGGAAGAAATGCGGGTCACCGCCATGACGGACAGCCAGACGATCAGGGCACATAATCCCATGAGAGGATTCAAGGCCAGTAAAATACCCAGAGCAGTGGCGACGCCCTTGCCCCCCTTGAACCTGAAAAAGATGGGGTATCCATGCCCCAGAAAAACGGCAATCGCCGCCAACGCCACGGACACATCCTCTACCCCCAACGGGACCAGGATACGCATCGCCAGCCATACCGCCAGCCACCCCTTGAGTGCGTCGCCCAGGAGTACGATGGCTGCCCCCAGACGACTGCCCCCCCGCAGCATGTTGGTGGCACCGGGATTTTTGGATCCGAAGGAACGTGGATCAGGAAGTTTCATGAAACGGCTGACCACCACGGCAAAGGATAGGGAACCCATCAGATAGGCACCTGATGTCACAAGAAACAGGATAAGTCGGGCAGAGGTCATGGATTATCCTCGGGGATGATGACGGGCGTGTAACTGGCGCAAACGTTCTCGGGCCACATGCGTATAGATTTGGGTGGTGGAAATATCGGCATGGCCGAGCAGAAGTTGGACGACCCGCAAATCTGCGCCATGATTCACCAGATGTGTCGCAAAAGCATGACGAAGGGTATGAGGAGAGAGTGGCGTAGTGATTCCCGCACGACGCGCATACTGTTTGATGCGGTACCAGAAAGCCTGGCGCGTCATGGAGTCCCGTCGGTGGGTCACAAACAGGGCCCGGTGCGGTTGCCCTGCCAACAAAGTGGGGCGAGCATCCCTGAGATAGCGCTCGAGCCACTCCCTGGCCTCTTCTCCCAGAGGAACCAAACGTTCCTTGCCTCCCTTTCCCTGTACCCGCACGATTCCTTCGATCAACCCCAGATGGGCCAAGGGCAAGTCCACCAACTCACTGACTCGCAGACCACTGGCGTAGAGTACTTCAAGCATGGCGCGATCACGCAGGCCCAGGGGTGTCGCCACCAGAGGAGTCTGCAATAAACTTTCCACCTCCCCTTCGGAGAGACTGAGCGGAAGTCCTCGTTGAATGCGCGGAGATTCCAGGCGGAGCGAAGGGTCTCCGGGCATCCCTTCCGTGCGTACGGCAAACTGGAAGAAGCGTCGTACGCTGGACAGGGCTCGGGCAACACTGGTACTGGAAAATTTCCGTCCCTGGAAAAGGTGGGCCAGCCACCCTTGCAACTGGAGTTCTGACACCTCATAGGGGGAAACCGCCCCGTACTGGGACGCCAACCAACCTGCCAGGAGAATCAGATCCCGCCGATAACCGTCCAGAGTGTTGCGGGCCAGACCCTCTTCCAGCCAAAGACTGTCGCAAAATCTTTCCAGAGCCAGCGTCCAGTCTTCTCCCACTGCAGACACCTTTTCCTCCTCGACGAGGAGGAAACCTTATCGAGGTTTAGCCGCCGTATTGACACGGCTGGGCAATTTTTCGCGAATGCGGGCCGACTTGCCGGAACGATCACGCAAGTAATACAGTTTGGCGCGTCGCACATCGCCACGACGCTTCACTTCAATACCCGTAATCGAGGGAGACCACGTCTGAAAAGTCCTTTCCACCCCTTCGCCTGAAGAAACCTTGCGCACGGTGAAAGCCGAGTTCAGGCCACGATTGCGCTTGGCAATGACCACGCCTTCAAAGGCCTGGACCCGTTTACGTTCGCCTTCCACCACGGCAACGCTGACCACCACGGTGTCGCCCGGTGCAAAATCCGGGATGGTTTTGCTCAAGCGAGCCATTTCTTCCTGTTCGAGTTGTTCGATGATATTCATGGGTTGATTCCTTTGGCCTCGAAGGCCATTTGATACTCTTTCAAGAGTTTTTCATCATCCCCGGAAAGCGGTTGGCGAGCCAACATATCCGGGCGTTTTTTCCAGGTGCACCCAAGAGACTGCATCCTGCGCCAGCGTTGGATATGGGCATGATTGCCCGACATCAACACTGGAGGTACTGCCCTTCCTTCATAGAGTTCCGGGCGGGTATAGTGCGGCGCTTCCAGCAACCCCTGCACGAAAGATTCCACCCCCACGGACCCCTGGTTACCCAGAGTCCCGGGTAACTGCCGGATCACCGCATCCATCAAAGTCATGGCGGGCAATTCCCCCCCCGACAACACATAATCCCCCAGGGAAATTTCTTCATCCACCGCGCAGTCGATGACGCGCTGGTCGATCCCTTCATATCGCCCCGCCAGCAGGATCAATCCCTCCCGCCGGGTCAATTCCATCACGCGCCCATGATCGAGGGGCTTTCCCTGCGGCGACAGATACACCACATGGGGTCGTCCGACACCCAATCCCTGTTGCCGGGTACGCGCGGCATTCAAAGCCTTCAGCAGGGGATCGGGCAACATCACCATCCCCGGTCCCCCGCCGTAGGGACGATCATCCACCGTATGATAGTTGTCCGTGGTAAAGGTGCGGGGATTCCACGGGGTGAACGACCAGATTCCCTGCTCCAGCGCACGACGGGTCACCCCATGCTGGGTCAACGCAGAAAACATTTCCGGAAACAGCGTGACCACGTCAAAGACATAGGCCATCAGTAATCCAGTCCCCAGTCCACCCGTATCACGCCCTCGGCCAGACGCACCTCCCGCAACATGGGAGCAACGAAGGGAATGAGCCGTTCCGTCTCTCCTGCACACACCACCAATACCGGGTGTGCGCCCGTTTCGAGCAATTCCCGAACCGTTCCCAACGCTTCACCTGCATCATTACACACGGACATCCCCACCAGATCGGACCAATAAAACTCGTCCGGCCCCAAGGCAGGCAATTCACTGCGCGGGACGACCACCTCGAGACCCCGCAAAAGTTCTGCCTGGGTACGGTCCGTCACTCCCTCCAGGGAGGCAACCAACCCCCCTCCCTGTATCTGCCAATCTACCAGCACGTACCGCTGATATTGACCCTCTTTTCCCAACTTCCACTCGGCATAGTGGGACAAACTGTCCAGCGACTCACTGTAGGTATGGACGCGCACCCATCCTTTGACCCCAAAAGGGGTGCCGATGCGCCCCATCACCACCCAGTCAGGCAGCGACAGTTTGTGCTCCGACACGTTTGACCAACTTTGCCACCGCGTCAGAAACCTGGGCCCCACGCTCCTGCCAAAAGGCCACACGTGCCAGATCGAGACGCAGGGCATCGGCGGCTCCTGCAACGCTCAGTGGGTTATAAAATCCCAACCGCTCGATAAAACGACCATCGCGCCGATTACGGGAATCAGCCACGACCACATTATAAAAAGGACGATTACGCGCACCGCCACGGGACAAACGGATCACAACCATGTTTACCTGTTCCTGTCAGAGTGGCACGCGGGAACACCCCTCGTACCGAAAAGTTTTTGATTATAAGCCAACCAGACCCGAAGACACAAGAGGCATCATCCCAATTGAACGATGCAAAAACTCGTGGAAATGCAACATGCCATCTTCCATGGGAGACTGATAAGGCCCTCCTTCCTCACGCCCGCGTACGGCCAAGGCACGGCGACCCCGGTCCATGCGCTCACAAATTTCGTCATCTTCCCGAGCGGTTTCGAAATACGCCTGTTGTTGGGCTTCCACGAATTCGCGCTCGAACAGAACGATTTCTTCCGGATAGTAAAACTCCACCACATTGGTACACGAGTGGGGGCCCGCAGGCCACACCGTACTGACCACCAGCACATGGGGATACCATTCCACCATGATATTGGGATAAATGACCATCCAGATCGCCCCGTTGAGGGGCTCACGCTCCCCACTGTAGCGCCGGACCACCTCGTGCCACTGCTGATAAATAGGCGACCCGGCTTTTTTCAGGTGATCCTTCAACCCCACGGTCTGCACACTGTAACCCGCCCCGAATTCCCAGCGCAGGTCGTCACAATTCACAAAACCGGACAGTCCCGGATGAAAGGGCACGACATGGTAATCCTCGAGATAGACCTCGATGAAGGTTTTCCAGTTGAAGTGATGATGAAAGGTCTTGATCGAATCCAGTTGATATCCGGAAAAATCCAGATCACGCGCCGCCCGGCACTGTGCCAACTCCCGCAGGACCGATTCGCCTCCTTCAAAGAGCAGTCCATTCCAGCGCAGCAGTTCGGAACGTTCCAGATCCAGGCAAGGCTGGTCGGCAAAATGGGGTGCACCCGCCAAGCGACCGCTCAGATCATAGGTCCAGCGATGAAGCGGACATACGATGTTCTGAGCATGTCCGCGCCCCTGCAGCATGATGGCCTGGCGATGGCGGCACACATTGGACAACAATGCCACCGAGTGACCATCATTGACCAGAACCTGTCCATGATCGCGCCACGGCAAGGAAAAATAATCACCGGCTCCGGGGACCATGAGTTCATGCCCCACATACTGGGGGGATTTCAGGAACAAACCTTCCCGCTCCACCTGTTCAAAGGCGGGGTCGGTGTACCAGCGCAATGGTAAATGAGGCAAGGCACTGGAGAATTGTGACATGGATCCCAAACTGCTCATGTCCACACCCTCTCAAGTAAAGCGCAAAGAATGCAGGTTGTATGATGTCAGGATCGCCTTGGCGGCCTAACGGACAAAAGGGAGATTATACCCTGAAACCCCACAAGAGGGACACTGATCAGTTAGAATAAGACGTTCGGGGGGATGAATCCCCTCTTCTTCGAGATCACTGCCATGACCGAACCCACCGCGCCGGAAAGTTATGAAAGCGCCCTGAAGGAACTGGAAGGTCAATTGGCCCGTCTGGAAAACGATCCACTGACTCTGGAAGAAGCCCTGACCACTTACCAGCGGGGCACTTTTTTATTGAATTACTGTCAGACCCGTCTTGCAGAAGCGGAACAACGCATTCAGATACTGGAGGGAGAAAAATTGCAGGATTATCGTACCTCATGACCGTATCCCCTGATTTTGCCGATTGGATGAGGGAACAGCGGACCGCCATGGAATATTTCCTGGATCGGCAGTTACCCGCTCCCAATGTCGCCCCAACCCGTTTGCACGAGGCCATGCGTCACGCCACCCTGGGTGGGGGAAAGCGCATCCGTGCCCTTCTGGCGCTGGCCGCCGGAGAATTGGTCGACGCGCCACGCGCGCGCCTGCTCTGCGTGGCAGGCAGCCTGGAATTGATTCACACCTACTCCCTGATTCACGACGATCTGCCCTGCATGGACAACGATGTCCTGCGCCGGGGCAAACCCACATGTCATATCCAGTTCGGCGAAGCCACCGCCTTGCTGGCAGGAGATGCGCTGCAATCCCTGGCTTTTCAATGGCTGGCAGAAGAGTCGGAGACCCAACGACAGCCCGGCCAAATCATCCCCCTGATTCATTTACTGGCCGTCGCCAGTGGTTCGCGCGGAATGGCAGGGGGGCAAGCCATCGACCTGGAGAGCACGACCACCCCCCTTCCTCTGCCCGAACTGGAGATCATGCACCTCAAAAAGACAGGGGCCCTGATCCGCGCCGCCATCCTGATGGGCGCACATTGTGGATCCGCCCCTCTGGAGGCCGCCGATCTGCAACCTCTGACCCATTTCGCCAATCGGGTGGGATTGCTCTTCCAGGTCGTCGACGACATTCTGGATGCCACCATGGATACCGTCACCCTCGGAAAAACGGCAGGCAAGGACGACGAACACCAAAAAGCCACCTACGTCACCCTCCTGGGACTGGGCCCTGCCCGGGAACGGGCAGAAGAACTGGAACAGGAAGCGCTGCGCACCCTTGCCCGTTTGCCTCTGGCCACCCAGCGCCTGGAAGACTTGACGCGCTTCGTGAGCGCACGTCATCATTGAACGCATGCCCAATTTCACCCCGCCCACTCTCGACCAGATTCATTCACCCGCCGACCTGCGCCGTCTCGAGCGTCGTGCGCTCCCTTATCTGGCCACGGAACTGCGCCAATTCATCCTGCACAGCGTGGCCCGCACCGGGGGCCATCTATCGAGTAATCTGGGCACCGTGGAACTGTCCCTGGCCTTGCATTATGTGTTCGATACCCCCCGCGATCGTCTGGTCTGGGATGTGGGACATCAAACCTATGCCCACAAGATCCTGACCGGACGTCGCGCCGGCATGGCACACCTGCGCATGAAAGGCGGTCTGTCAGGGTTTCCCAAACGCAGCGAAAGCGAATACGATGCCTTTGGTACGGCCCACTCCAGCACGTCCCTCAGCGCAGCGCTGGGCATGGCGACGGCTTTCCACCGTGCCGGCAAAAGTGAACGCGCCATCGCCGTCATCGGCGATGGCGCCCTGACTGGCGGCATGGCCTTCGAGGCCATGAACAACGCCAAGAATACGGGAGCCAACCTGATCGTCGTCCTCAATGACAACGACATGTCCATTTCCCCCCCGGTGGGTGCCCTGCAACACCATTTGGCCCGTATCCTGTCCGGGCGCCTGTACAATTCAGTGCGTCGGGGCAGCGAAAAAGTCCTGGGGGTTGCTCCACCCATTCTGGAGTTTGCAAAACGCTGGGAAGAACACATGAAGGGGATGATGACCCCGCCAGCCACTTTGTTCGAAGAATTCGGCTTCAACTATATCGGCCCCATCGATGGCCATGATCTGGATATTCTGGTCGCCACTCTGACCAATGTACGCAAATTGGAAGGCCCCCAATTTCTCCATGTAGTGACACGCAAAGGTAAAGGCTATCCTCCCGCTGAGGAAGACCCGATTCTGTATCACGGAGTCACATCCTTCGATCCTGCTCGGGGCATTCAACCCAAAATCAGCCCGGCTCCCACCTACACGGATATCTTTGGCCAATGGCTGTGCGACATGGCAGCCGCCGATGTCCGCCTGATCGGGATCACGCCTGCCATGTGCGAAGGCTCCGGCCTCACCCATTTTGCCCGGCAGTATCCCGAGCGTTATTTCGACGTCGGGATCGCCGAGCAACATGCCCTGACTTTTGCGGCCGGGTTGGCTTGTGAAGGGATGAAACCGGTAGTCGCCATTTATTCCACTTTCCTGCAACGGGCCTACGACCAACTGATTCACGACATTGCCCTGCAGAACCTGCCCGTGGTTCTGGCCATTGACCGGGCTGGCCTGGTTGGCGCTGATGGCGCAACCCATGCGGGACAGTTTGACCTGACCTACCTGCGCCCCCTGCCCAACCTGACGATCATGGCACCCAGTGATGAAAACGAATGTCGTCAGATGTTGAGTACTGCCTTCGCACTGGAGGGTCCCAGTGCCGTGCGTTATCCGCGCGGACGTGGACCGGGAATCCCCGTCGACCCCTCGCTCTCGACCCTGCCCATCGGTAAAGCCGAAGTGCGGCAACGAGGGAGAAGCGTCGTTCTACTCGCCTTTGGCAGCATGCTCGCACCCGCTCTGGAAGCCGGACAACGCTTACAGGCCACCGTGGTCAACATGCGGTTCATCAAGCCACTGGACGAAGCCCTGATCCTGGAAATGGCCCTGACCCATGATCTGGTCGTCACCGTGGAAGAAAACGCCCTGATGGGCGGGGCAGGAAGTGCCGTGGGAGAATGCCTGTCCCGCCATCAGATCTCCATGCCGCTTCTCCACCTGGGACTTCCCGATCACTTCATCGACCAGGGTGAAGTCAGCCAGTTATGGCAAGACTGCGGCCTGGATGCGCCTGGACTGGAGCGTCAAATACAGGCGCGCCTGCAGTCACTGACCCAGCCGAACCGCGCCCTTGGTTAGACAAGCCGGGAACTCCCGAAAACTTTTCCACTCCCACCCTCTGGCGTTGTTCTTTTTCATCCTCTGACCTTCGGAGTTCCCATGAATGCTTTTGATCCCGACCTCATCCCTGACATCCAGTCCACCCCGGATACCCGCGAAATCGCTATCGACCGCGTGGGCATCAAGGGCATCCGCCATCCGGTGAAAGTGTCGGACCGTGCGCTGGGAGACGTACAACACACCATCGCCACGTTCAACATGTACGTCCACCTGCCCAAGCATTTCAAGGGGACTCACATGTCTCGCTTCGTGGAGATTCTCAACCGCGAAGAGCGGGAAATTTCGGTGGAATCCTTCGGCCAGATTCTTCAAGACATGGTCCAACGCCTGGAAGCACCCGCCGGTTTGATCGAAATGAGTTTTCCCTACTTTGTCAGCAAGGCAGCCCCAGTGTCCGGCGTGAAATCCCTGATCGACTACGAAGTCACGTTCATCGGCAAGTTGACGGCAGGAAAATCCTCCTTCGCCATGAAGGTACTGATTCCCGTCACCAGCCTTTGCCCCTGTTCCAAGGAAATCTCTGCCTACGGGGCTCATAACCAGCGTTCCCACGTCACCATCACGGCGCGCACCCAGACCTTCGTCTGGATCGAGGAAATCATCCGCATTGCGGAAGAATCTGCGTCCTGCGAACTGTTTGGATTACTCAAACGGGCCGATGAAAAATGGGTCACGGAACGGGCTTACGACAACCCGAAATTTGTGGAGGACATGGTGCGCGACATCGCCCGCAAGTTGGATGACGACCCCCGCATCGATGCTTATGTGGTGGAATCAGAAAACTTCGAGTCCATCCATAACCATTCGGCCTACGCCCTGGTCGAAAGGATCAAGAACGCACCCACGCATCCCGCAGGGTCACTGCACGATTGAAGATGCGTCGTTCGGAGCAGGAGTCCCGGATATCCTGCACGAAGTACCCCATGCGCTCGAACTGAAAAACCTGGGGGTTGTCTTCCTCCACCAGGACAGTTTCCACCCGTGCATGCAATTCCTCCATGGAGTTCGGGTTGAGCAGGGGTCGATAATCCTGTGCCGCCGCCGGATTGGGCGCCATGAACAGGCGCTCGTATAACCGGACGGTCGCTTCCCCGGAATGGGTTTGGGAGAGCCAGTGGATGTTGCCCTTGACCTTGACCCGATCGGCACCCGCCGTGCCACTGCGCGTTTCCACATCGTAGGTCGCATGGACCACGGTCACTTCTCCCGTCACCGGATCGGTTTCAAACCCTGTACAGGTGATGACATAGGCATAACGCAAACGCACCGATTTGCCTGGAGACAGACGGAAAAACCCCTTGACCGGTTCAACCATGAAATCTTCCCGTTCGATCAGCAATTCACGGGTCAGAGGGAGGGACCGTTCGCCCCACTCGGGGTGTTGGGGATGGTTGGGGGCAGAGCAAAACTCGACCGATGCTGCAGGAAAGTTGTCCAGTACCAGACGCAGGGGACGCAAGACGGCCACCCGACGCGGCGCATGCTCGTTGAGATCGCTGCGCAGACAATCCTCCAGCACGCTGTAGTCGATGACGCTGTCCGCCTTGGAAATGCCGATACGCTCGCAAAACAGGCGGATGGCTGCCGGCGTGTAACCGCGTCGGCGCAACCCCACCAAAGTGGGCATACGGGGATCATCCCAGCCACTGACCCGACCTTCCTCGACCAATTCGAGCAATTTACGTTTGCTCGTCAGAGTATGACTCAAATTGAGGCGAGAGAACTCGTACTGATGGGGCTGTCCGGGGCCGGGTGTATTGGCCACCACCCAGTCGTAGAGCGGGCGGTGATCCTCGAACTCGAGGGTACAGAGAGAATGGGTGATCCGCTCCTCGGCATCGGAAATGGCATGGGCATAGTCGTACATGGGATAGATACACCAGGTCGAACCCGTACGCCAATGAGGCACGTGGCGGATCCGGTAGAGGGCCGGGTCCCGCAGATTGAGATTGGGGGAGGCCATGTCGATACGCGCGCGCAACAGATAGCGCCCATCGGGAAACTCTCCGGCACGCATGCGCCGGAACAGATCCAGACTTTCCGCAGTCGGCCGTTCCCGCCACGGACTGGGGCGCCCCGCTTCCGTCAGCGAACCCCGGTAAGCACGAATCTCTTCTGCCGACAACTCGTCCACATAGGCCTTTCCTGCCTCGATCAGCCCTTCGGCGTAGCGATAACACTGATCAAAATAATCCGACGCATAGTAAAGGTGCTCACCCCACTCGAACCCTAGCCAGCGCACCATGTCCATGATGGACTCGACGTATTCCACCTCTTCCCTGGCCGGATTGGTATCGTCGAAACGCAGGTGGCAGACTCCGCCAAAATCCCGCGCCAACCCGAAGTTGAGGCAAATGGATTTGGCATGACCAATATGCAGGTAACCATTGGGTTCGGGCGGGAAACGGGTCGCCAACCGCCCGCCGGTACGCCCGGCGGACAGATCCTCAGTGATCAGGTTACGAATGAAATTCGTGGGAATGACAGTGGGTTCGCTCATTCCACGATGATAACTGGGTAACCCCTCGAGATCAACCCATTGACAAGCGCCCTGCTTCCTGTCCAGACTCGAGCGCATGACTGTGCCTCCTCCCTCACTTCTGCCCGCCCTCTTTCCGAATGCCGTGCCTCTGGAGCCTTTCCTCGACGAGACCGCCTTGCAGCAAGAGTGCGTGACCCTGCCCTCCATGCCCGTGCTTTGGCAAGTGCAGTCCATCGACTCCACCAACCGGTGTCTGCTCGAATGGGGTCCCCGAGGGCTCCCCCAACACTTTTGTCTGGTCGCTCGCCAACAAAGTGCCGGACGGGGGCGGCAAGGCCGCCCCTGGGTTTCTGATGCCGAAGGTTCCCTGACTTTTTCTCTATGGTCGGTTTTCGACCGCTCCCTTCAGGAATTGAGTGGATTGCCCCTGGTGGTCTCGCTGGGCATGGTGGAGGCGCTTCATTCCCTGGGAATGACCTGCGTGGGGGTGAAATGGCCCAATGACCTGTGGCGTGAGGGACGCAAAGTGGCGGGCGTACTGGTGGAAACCACCCGTCTTTCCCGTGGACAAGTGGGGGCGGTCATCGGGATCGGTCTCAATGTCGCCCTTCCTCCTGCCGTTCAGGATACTTTCGCCCTTCCCTTGAACGACCTGAGGGATGAAGAAGGCCTGGCCCCCGCTCGCGCCCCGGTACTCGGGCGTCTCTTGAACACATTGATTCCCCTGCTGGAATCCTTTGCCCAGTCAGGCTTTGCGCCCTTTGCAAAAACCTGGATGACGCATTGTGTGCACCGCAACCAGCCCGTCACCCTGCTTCATCCCAACCAAACCCGCAGTCAGGGGGAATGTGTCGGTCTCAGCCCCCTCGGTGGCCTGATCCTGCGTGATCTGGAAGGTGAATCGCATATATACCACGGGGGCGAACTGTCCCTGCGTTTTGGGGTTCCCTGATATGTGGTTGTCCCTCGATCTGGGCAACAGCCAACTGAAATGGGGTCTGCGTCAAGTGGGCACCTGGATTCTGCAAGGTCGCCTGCCGCTGACCCTCCTGGACCAACTCGAGGTCGAGTGGCGCGCCTTGCCCCCCATCCGTGCAGCGCACGGGGTTTCGGTCGCCCACCCGGATCTGCGGGTACGGGTGGAAAGCGCCTGCCAGGGTCTTCTGGGTCTGGCGCCCTGCTGGCATTCCAGTCCTCCTTCCGAAGGAGGACTCCGCAATGGGTATGACCACCCTGCCCAACTGGGCCCGGATCGCTGGATGGCCCTGCAGGGGGCCTGGCATCTCCAGCACCGGGCCTCTTTGGTGGTGATGGCAGGAACAGCCACCACGCTGGACAGTCTGGATGAAAAGGGAAATTTTTTAGGGGGGATGATCCTGCCCGGGCTGAGCCTCATGCGCCGCAGTCTCCACCAGGGCACGGCATACCTCCCGGCCATAGAGAAAGGAACCTATACCTTGCAAGCCCGTTCCACCCGGGATGCCATCCAGAGCGGGGCATTGGCGGCCACCCTGGGCGCGCTCGAACTGGCCAGGGATGCCCTGGGCCAAGGGGGGGACCGGGTTCCCGTTTTTTTGGGGGGAGGCCATCATGCCGAACTCAGTCCCCATCTGGAAGGCCCCCTTTACGTCTACCCGGAATTGGTGCTGGAAGGCTTGGCCCTGCTCATGGAAGGAGATCAGGCGCGAATCTGACGCAAGAGTGCCGTGGTGGAACGCTCATGTTCGAAGGGAATGGAGAGCACCCGTCCCCCTCGTGCAATCACGGACTGCGCCCCCACGATTGCTGCCTCAGGCCAGTCCCCCCCCTTCACCAAGACCTCAGGCTGACACTCCAGAATACGGTCCAGCGGGGTATCTTCTTCGAACCAGGTCACCAGGCTCACACATTCCAGGGCAGCCACCAGCGCCAGTCGATCGACCAACGCATTGATGGGGCGATCCGCCCCTTTGCCCAGACGGCGCACCGAAGCGTCGCTGTTCAGCGCCACCACCAAAGCAGCGCCCTGCGCCCGCGCCCGCGCCAGATACGTCACATGTCCGCGATGCAGGATGTCGAATACCCCATTGGTGAACACCAAGGGGCGGGGGATGCTCCCCAGACGCTCCTGCCAGCATTCAGGAGCGACGATCTTTCGTTCGAAGGAGGGAGCGTCCTGCACCAACGGCTCTCCTCAGGGGGATACCGGTTGAGTCGTGGCGGGCAACCCCTCCTCCACAGGGGCGGGTGCCTGAACGGGAGAGGGGGGTCCGCTCTCGACCTTGACCGCTCGAGTGGCTTCATTGGCCGGAGTGGCCGTGGTCGGATATTCAAAAACCTTGACGACTTTCTTGACCCCGCTGGTGGTACTGGCCAACTTGGCAGCGGCGTCTCCCTCGCTCTGAGTCACCAGACCCATCAGATAAACCACTTCACCACTACTGGTCACACTCACCTGCAGGGGCGAGAATTTACTGCCATTGTCGGTAATGAAGCGGGTATTGACCTTGGTGGTCAGATAGGCATCCTCTGCCCGCTGTGCCAGGGAACTGGGCGGTCCAATCCGGATGTCGTCGATGACCTGCCGCACATTCGCCAATTTATGCGCCATAGCGTCCACATCATTCCGCGTCGCTTCATCCGGCACCTGCCCGGTCAACAGCAGGTTGCGATTGAAACTGGAAGCGTTGACATTGACATCGCTGCCATATTTTCTTGAAATGGCTTCCGACATGTGTACCTGAATGTCTTCATCATCCAGTTGGGTGCCCGTGGTACGCCGATCCTGCGCCACCAGTCCGGTTCCCACTGCCCCCGTCGCCACCAAAGGCACACATCCTTGAGTCAGAGGCAATATGCCCAGCACCATCCACAGAGGCCAGTTTTTTTTCATTCGTCCGCTCCTACCAGGATACAATCGATGGCGTCGCATAAACAATGCAACACCAGAATATGAACTTCTTGAATCCGTGCCGTGTTCTGAGCCTCCACTGAAAGGTGGACATCATTCCCCGTCAGCAACTCGGCCAGTTTCCCTCCCCCCTTGCCCGTCAGCGCCACCACCACCATGTCACGCTCATGCGCTGCGCGCACGGCCTCGAGAATGTTGGGAGACTGCCCGCTGGTGGAAATGGCCAGCAAAATATCCCGCGCCTGCCCCAGAGCCTGTACTTGCTTGGAAAACACCTTGTCGAACTGGTAGTCATTGGCAATGGAGGTCAGAGTCGAAGCATCCGTGGTCAGGGCAATCGCCGCCAAAGGGGGACGCTCCACCTCGAAACGGTTCAGCAACTCGGCTGAAAAATGCTGCGCATCCGCTGCCGACCCGCCATTCCCACAGACCAGAATCTTGCCCTCTGTCAACAGGCACTGCACCATGCGCTCCGCCGCCATGGCAATAGGGGCGGCCAACACTTGCGCCAGCGCCACCTTCAGTTGGGCACTTTCCTGAAAGTGCCGGGTCATACGAGCGATCAGATCCATCCGCCCATTGTAAACCATATCTCCGCCATGCAGGTGAGCCCCCGCTCAGGACCCTTTGAGACGTAGCGCTTCAGCATAGAGCGGATTGCGCGGCAAACCCGTCGCCTCTCCCATCACATGCACGGCTTCCTTGACCGGCAAATGCGCCAATAAAACAGCCAACCAGCGTTCCTGGGAAGGCTCCAGCACCGTGCCGGCCTGAGCGACCTCGGGCGCTGGTTCGATGGCCAGCACAAATTCCCCACGCTGCTGGTTGGGATCGGCCTGTACCCAATGCACGGCTTCTTCGAGTGTAGAACGGTGCAGGGTCTCGAAGCGCTTGGTCAATTCGCGCCCCAGGGTCACGCGGCGGGCGCCGCCCCATTCCTGGGCCAACACCGTCAACGTGGCCAGAATACGGTGTGGTGCCTCATAAAAGACCACCACGGCAGTCAAATCCGCCAGGGATTGGATTTGACGTTGGCGTTCCCCCTTTTTGGCCGGCAAAAATCCATGGAAATAAAACTGGGGGCAGGTCATCCCTGCTACCGACAGCAGCGTCGTCACCGCACTGACTCCGGGAATCGGCACAACCTTCCCGCCGGCCTTCAGGACCTCATCCACTACCCGTGCGCCGGGATCACTGATGGCGGGGGTTCCCGCATCGGAAATCAGGGCCACAGACCGCCCTTCCTGCAATTTGTGGATCAGAAGTTGCGCTTTTTTGCGTTCATTGTGCTGATGCAGGGATACCAGGGGAGCCATAATGCCGAAATGATCCAGCAGGGGACGGGAGGTACGGGTATCTTCAGCCGCAATCAGGTCCACTTTGCGCAATACTTCGATGGCGCGCAGGGTCATATCCCCCAAATTGCCGATGGGGGTCGCGACCACATAAAGCGTGCCCTCTGATTCGGGGAGTGCAGAAGCGGGCGAGGAAAAATGTGTCAAGGAACTCTCCATGAACCAGAAAGGCAGTACAGCAGAAGAATGGGCCACCCAGTTTCTGCACCATCAGGGACTGACCCTCATCGCCCGCAATTACCAATGCCGATTCGGTGAAATCGATGCGATTGCGCGGGACGGCACTACCCTGATTTTCATAGAAGTACGCTGGCGGAACCGGACCAGTTCCCTTCTGATCGAAAGCATCGATGCCCGCAAACAGCGGTGCTGGTGGCTGACCGCGCAACACTACCTGGCATGCCACGGTCTTCCGGCACACTGTCGCTTCGATGTCCTGCTTCTGGAAGGCAGCCCCTGTCACCTGCGACATTGGCTCCAGAATGTAGACCTCGGTGCCTTCAGTCGCGGAAGTTGTTGAACTGGAGAGGAATCTCCAGTTCACTGGCGCGCAGTAGCGCGATGGCTTCCTGCAAGATATCGCGCTTGGCCCCGCTGACCCGCACCGTGTCCCCCTGCAAACTCCCCTGCACCTTGAGTTTACTGTCCTTGAGCAATTTGACGATCTTCTTGCCCAATTCGGTTTCCACCCCCACCTTGATCGTCACGACCTGCTTGACCTTGCCGCCGCCAATGGTTTCTTCCTTGCCAAAATCCAGGGTGCGGATATCGATGCCCCGCTTGACCAATTTGAGGCGCAAAATTTCCTTGACCTGTTCCAACTTGAAGGCATCGTCGGCGTAGATCGTCAGCACATACTCGCTTTGTTCCACCCGGGCATCAGACCCCTTGAAGTCGAAGCGCGTCCCCACTTCCCGGTTGACCTGTTCCACGGCATTGCGTACTTCCTGCTTGTCCACTTCGGAAACGATATCGAAAGAAGGCATCTCTATCTACCCCTGGCGCTGCAAACGGGCGGCAATGCGCATGCGCAGCGCGTTGAGGCGAATGAACCCCGCCGCATCCGCCTGCTGGTATGCTCCTCCATCGTCCTCGAAGGTGGCAATGGTCGGATCGAAGAGAGAATCTGTCCGGGACTCGCGCCCAACCACCATCACCGTCCCCTTGTACAACTTGAGGCGAACCCACCCGTTGACGGTCTGCTGCGTATGATCGATCAGGGTTTGCAGGGCCTGCCGCTCCGGACTCCACCAGTAACCGTTATAAATCAGGGCCGCATAGCGGGGCATCAGATCGTCCTTGAGGTGCGCCACTTCACGGTCCAGGGTCAGCGATTCGATGGCCCGGTGCGCCTTGAGCAAAATCGTTCCGCCGGGCGTCTCATAGCACCCGCGTGATTTCATTCCGACAAAGCGGTTTTCCACCAGATCCAGGCGACCAATCCCATGCTGTCCCCCCACGCGGTTGAGTTCGGCCAATAAAGCCGCAGGCGTCATGGACACCCCGTTCAAGGTGACGGCATCGCCTTTTTCGAAGGTCAGTTCCAGATACTGGGGTTGATCCGGCGCCGCTTCAGGAGCCACGGTCCAGCGCCACATGTCCGCCTCGGGCTCGCGCGCCGGATCTTCAAGGCCTTTGCCTTCATAGGAGATGTGCAGCAGGTTGGCATCCATGCTGTAGGGACTGCCGCCGTTCTTATGTTTCATCTCCACGGGAATCCCGTGGGATTCGGCGTAAGCCAGCAATTTTTCGCGCGAAGTCAGATCCCATTCGCGCCAAGGGGCAATCACCTTGATGTTGGGTTCGAGCGCATAATAGCCCAGTTCGAAACGCACCTGATCGTTGCCCTTCCCCGTTGCTCCGTGAGAAACCGCATCGGCGCCCACCTGTCGGGCGATCTCGATCTGGCGCTTGGCGATCAAAGGACGGGCGATACTGGTCCCCAGCAAGTACTCGCCCTCATAAATCGTGTTGGCGCGAAACATGGGGTAGACGAAGTCGCGCACGAACTCCTCGCGCAGGTCCTCGATGAAGATCTGCCGGATACCGAACTGCATGGCCTTGCGCCGCGCCGGCTCCAACTCTTCACCTTGCCCGATGTCTGCCGTAAAGGTCACCACTTCACATTGGTAAGTATCCTGCAGCCATTTGAGAATGACCGAGGTGTCGAGCCCCCCGGAATAGGCCAATACAACTTTCCTGATATCACTCATCACCGCTCTTTCCTTGTCGATCATTGCCGCGAATCACGCTGTCTCCAGACGACCCAGAAGCAAATATTCCATCAATGCCTTCTGCACGTGCAGACGATTTTCCGCCTCATCCCACACCACACTTTGCGCCCCCTCCAATACCCCGGCAGACACTTCTTCTCCCCGATGGGCGGGCAGGCAATGCATGAACAAGGCCTCGGGATGGGACAGCCCCATCATTTCCTCATCCACCCGGAAATCCGCAAAGACTTCACGCCGCACCTCGCTTTCGGCCTCATAGCCCATGCTGGTCCAAACATCCGTGGTCACCAGATGCGCACCCCGCACCGCATCCATGGGATCTTCGAAAACACTCAGATGCGCCAATTCTTCGGAGGTGGCGGCCTGGGTATCCAGGGCATAGCCGTGGGGAGTCGAGACGTGCAACTGAAACCCGAACAGGGCAGCCGCCTGTAACCAAGTGGCGCACATGTTGTTGCCATCCCCCACCCAGGCCACGGTCTTGCCCGCCGGAGAACCGCGTTGCTCCATGAAGGTGAAGATATCTGCCATGATCTGGCAGGGATGATATTGATTGGTCAGCCCGTTGATGACCGGGACACGGGAATGCACCGCAAACCGCTCGAGGATGGACTGATCGAAGGTACGGATCATGACGATGTCCACCATCCGCGACACCACCCGTGCCACATCCTCGATGGGCTCCCCGCGTCCCAACTGGGTTTCCCCTGTGGTCAGGTTGATGGCCGAACCCCCCAACTGGTGAATACCCGCCTCGAAGGATACCCGTGTGCGCGTGCTGTGCTTCTCGAACACCATGGCCAACATACGATCCCTGAGCGGATGGTAGATGGTGTAGGACTTGAAAAGCGCCTTGAGATGCCGGGTGCGTTGAAAAAGGTAGTCGAATTCCTCTTGGGTGAAATCCTTGAACTGGAGAAAATGCTTCATGCCCCCTCCAAAAACTGCCGCACCAGAGGAATCAAATCTGACAGCAGTCGGTCGATTTCCGCTTTTTCGATGATCAGCGGCGGAAGCAACCGAATGACGTTATCCGAGGTGACATTGATCAACAACCCCTTCTCCAGAGCCAATTTGACCAGGGCCCCACAGGGACGATCCAGTTCGATGCCCACCATCAATCCCTGCCCGCGAAACGCCACGACTCCCGCTACCGAAGCCAACCCCGTTTCAAGTCCGGAACGCAATTGTTCCCCGCGTTCCCGTGCATTGGCCAGCAATCCTTCGGATTCCATGATCTCCAGAGTGGCCAGGGCAGCCGCGCACACCAATGGTCCGCCGCCAAAGGTCGTGCCGTGATTTCCGGGCTTGAACACCTCGGCCGCTCTCCCGCGCGCCAGACACGCGCCAATGGGGACGCCGGAACCCAGACCCTTGGCCAGAATCAGGACATCGGGAGAAACCCCGGCCTGTTGGGTGGCAAACCAATCGCCGGTCCGACCGATGCCCGTCTGGACTTCATCCACCATATAGAGCCACTGGCGCTCTTCGCACAGCCGCTTCAACCCTCGTTGGTAGGCGCGATCCGCCACATGGATGCCGCCCTCCCCCTGAATGGGCTCCAGCAGAACTGCCACCACATTGGGATTACGCTCGGCCACCGTCGCCACGGCATCCAGGTCGTTGTAGGGAACGCGCACGAAACCGGACACCAGCGGTTCAAACCCCGCCTGGGCCTTACGGCTGCCGGTCGCCGAAAGAGTGGCAATGGTACGCCCATGCCAGGCTTTTTCCATGACAATGAGGGCAGGCATCTCGACACCCCGCTGGTGGCCGTACAAGCGGGCCAGTTTGATGGCCGCTTCGTTGGCCTCTGCCCCCGAATTACAAAAAAAGGCCCCGTCCATTCCGGCAATGCGGCACAACCGTTCCGCCAACTGTTCCTGGCGCAACACGCGATAAATATTCGAGGTATGGATCAACTGACCCGCCTGGTCGGCAATCGCGCGCACCAGACGAGGATGCGCATGGCCCAGCCCATTGACAGCAATGCCAGCCAAGGCATCCAGATAAACGCGCCCCTCCTCATCCCACAGCCAAACTCCCCGACCATGGGTGAAAGCCACAGGCAACCGAGCATAGGTATTGAGCAAATGGTCCATGCACTCTCCCCATTCAAGAAAGCGATAAAACAAAAACGGCGACGATATGCCTACCGCCGCCGCAGGGATTCACCCCTCCAACCGGAAACCGAAGGGCAATCAGGCACTCATTCCCTTGACCGCGGCAGACAACCGACTTTTGGTACGCGCCGCAGAATTCTTGTGAATTATTTTCTTGTCGGAGATTCGGTCAATGGTGGAAGTGGCCGCTTGAAACACCGTCTGTGCGGCGGCCTTGTCTCCTTCCAGAACGGCCTTGCGCACCTTTTTGATGGCGGTACGCAAAGTGGAACGCAAGGACATGTTGTGCGCGCGCTGTGCTTGGGCCTGACGGGCGCGTTTTTCGGCTTGAGCGGAATTGGCCATTTCGAATCACCTCTGGCGGACGGAAATACCGTCACGCATCATTAACATTAACGGAAACCTCGGATTCTAACCTGTTGGTCAAGGATTATCAATCCCGCAGAAAGAAAATATTAGTCCCGAGTCGTGATGTCCGCTTTCTCCCAAATTGAAATTGACCAGGGGATAGGGTATAGTCGAGACTGGATCTAATCATAGGGCAAGGAGAAGGGAGTGAGCATGGTACCCGATCGCGCTGAGTTGGTGGATCGCTTGCGGACTTTCGACATCATCCCCACGCACCAGCGCCTGGTCATCGCCCAGGCATTGTTTTCCCGACGCCAGCATGTGTCAGCCGATCAGTTGCTCAGCCAGGTCAATCTGGCCCATGCCGAAGTTTCCAAGGCCACCATCTACAATACGCTCAACCTGTTTGAAGAAAAAGGCTTGGTCCGGCGAGTCGTCGTCGATCCGGAACGGATTTTCTACGATACGTTCATGGACTCTCATCCCCATCTCTTTGACGTCGAAAAAGGGGAACTGTATGACATCGAAGCGCCTGACCTGCAGATCGTCGGGCTTCCACCTCTCCCGCCCGGCATGCGCCAGGAAGGACTGGACATCGTCATTCGCATGCGCCCCGTTGCTTCCTTCAATTAGGGATCGCTGACCATCCCCTTTCGTTGCATCCGGAATCCACCGGAAGGAAAACCGGCTTGAATCATGCCAAGGCCTTGGGCAGGGGAAAAACCACGCGTTCCGGTGTTCCCTCCAGTTCCTGAACCTCTTGCGCCCCCAGTTGTTTCAGGCGGGCGACCACTTCCTGAACCAAAACGGCAGGGGCAGAGGCCCCGGCAGTGACTCCCACGCGGTGTTTCCCCACCAGCCAGGCCGGGTCCAAATCATCGGCGCGGTCTACCATATAGGCCTCGAGCCCGCGATGGAGCGCCACTTCGCGCAAGCGATTCGAATTGGAACTGGTGGGAGAACCCACCACGATGACCAGATCTGCGCTCCGCGTCAAAACCTTGACGGCATCCTGACGGTTCTGTGTGGCGTAGCAGATATCGTCCTTGCGTGGACCCTGAATGGCCGGATAACGAAGGCGCAGGGCGTCGATCACGCGCTGGGCGTCGTCCACCGACAGGGTGGTCTGTGTGACATAGGCCAGTCGCTCCGGGTGACTGACCTTCAAATTTTCCACATCCTTTGGGGTTTCCACCAGATAGATGTGGTCGGGAGCCTGCCCCAGCGTTCCTTCCACCTCGGGGTGTCCGCGATGGCCGATCATGACGATTTCCTGACCGGCCGCGTGCAAACGGGCCACTTCGGTGTGGACCTTGGTGACCAGAGGGCAGGTGGCATCGAACACATGCAGGCCGCGCGCCTCCGCTTCGGCCCGCACGGCCATGGAGACCCCATGGGCACTGAACACGACCGTGGACCCCGTGGGCACCTGGGCCAATTCGTCCACGAAAACCGCCCCTTGACGACGCAGATTTTCCACCACGAAACGGTTATGCACCACCTCATGCCGCACATAGATCGGCGGTCCGAAACGTTCGAGGGCCCGTTCCACGATCTCGATGGCCCGATCCACCCCCGCACAGAAACCACGGGGATTGGCCAGAATCACAAAAAACTGTTGCCCACTCATGCGGGAGGCCTCCCTGAATCCTCTTTCGCTCTGGCAGAAGGGCTCTTCTTGCCTTTCCCTTCCAGCAACAGCATGACCACGCCTACCGTAATGGCCGAATCCGCTCCGTTGAAAGCCGGCCAATAATGTTGCCCCACATGCCATTGCACGAAATCCGTCACCGCTCCCGCCACCAGACGGTCCATCAGATTGCCCAGAGCCCCCCCCATGATCAGCGCCAGTCCGGTGCAAAACCAGCGCTCCGTGGCATGGCGCCGGATCAGGATACTGAGTACGACGATGGCAAACACGGCGATGGCACTGAACACCCCTTTCTGCCACCCCCCTGAAGAGGCCAGGAAACTGAACGCTGCGCCCTGGTTGAAGGCCAGCACCCAGTCGAACCAGTCGGTCACCCGCACCACCTGCCCCGGCACGAGATGTCCGCGCACCCAGGCCTTGCTGACCTGATCCACCGCCACCACCCCCAGGGCGAGCAGCCAGCCCAATCCCAGACTACGCATGCTGGCGTTCCTCCCCTGTCCCGAACAAGTTGCGGGTACAGCGGTCGCAAAGGTGCGGATGTTCCGGCACAGTTCCCGACACCGGGCGATAATGCCAGCAACGAGGGCATTTGGTGCCCTGCGTCAGGGCAATCTGCAGCCCCACTCGCCAGGTCCCCTCCGGCCCGGGCACCTCCAGGGAGAGAGTACCGTCAGGCCAATCCGACATCGGGTCAAAGACCACCCTGGCCTGCGATGTGATGAACAGGAAACGAAGATCGTCGCCCATTGCCTGCAATGCCTGCAAAGATGCCCCCTGGGCGTACAACGTCACCTCTGCCTGAAGGGAGGAACCCAAGGTACCTGCGGCACGCAAGGGTTCCAGATGTTTTCTGACCTGTTCGCGCAACGCGCGCAACTGATCCCACCGCGAACGCAATTTCGTCTCCCCCGTCAACCCTGGCAGTACATGCCATTGTTCCAGAAATATGGAAGCGGCCGTTTCCGGTGTCTTACCCTGCAAGGTCGCCCAGACCTCTTCTGCCGTAAAGGTCAGAACGGGAGCCAGCCAGCGCGTCAACGCCTGGGTGATGTGCCAGAGGGCATTCTGCGCCGCGCGCCGGGGGCGAGAATCCTTTCCTGCGGTATAGAGCCGATCCTTCAGAATATCCAGATAAAACGCACCCAGATCCTCGGAACAGAAGGTCAGCAAACGTTGGGTGACCTGATGAAACTCGTTCTGTTCATACCCCTTCCGAACCATTTCATCCACTTCGCGAGTCAAGGCCAGCGCATAGCGATCGAGGGTGAGCCAGGACTCCGTCGCCAGGGCATCCCGCTGAGGATCAAAATCCACCAGATTGGCAAGCAGGAAGCGCAGGGTATTCCGTAGACGACGATAGGCCTCCACTACCCGGTCGAGGATCTCCTTCGACAAGCATAATTCTCCCGAATAATCCGTACTGGCCACCCAGAGACGCAGGCTATCCGCGCCCAACTCTTTCATCACGGCCTGAGGCACCACCACGTTACCCAGGGACTTGCTCATCTTGCGTCCCTGCCCATCCACCACGAAGCCATGGGTCAACAAAGCCTGGTAGGGCGCATGCCCGTGAAGGGCTACGCTGGTCAGGAGCGACGACTGAAACCAGCCGCGATGCTGGTCCGAGCCTTCAAGGTACAGATCTGCCGGAAAACCCAGTTCAGGGCGTTGCCCCAGGACAGTCGCATGGGTGGAACCGGAATCGAACCAGACATCCAGAGTATCCGTCAGAGGACGATACTCTTCGGCTGCTGCCCCCAACCAGATTTCCGGCGGCGTGCTGAACCAGGCTTCGATTCCCTCCTTCTCCACGGCCAGAGCCACTTTTTCCGCCAGTGACGAGGTCTCCGGGTGCAAGGCGCCCGTTTGACGATGGACGAAAAAGGGGATGGGTACCCCCCAGGCACGTTGGCGCGACACGCACCAATCCGGCCGATTATCGATCATGGCCGACAAACGGGCCCCCCCCCAGGCGGGATAGAAACGGGTTTCCGCCACCGCCTTCTGGCTGAGGGGGCGCAGTGCAGGTTTCTCCGTGCCTGGCGTATCCATGACGATGAACCACTGCGGCGTGGCCCGAAAGATGATGGGAGTCTTGTGACGCCAACAATGGGGATAACTGTGTTGCAGGGGCACATGGGCAAGCAGCCGTTCCCGTTCCGCCAGGGCCTCCACCAGCACCGCATTGGCCGCCCAGACCTTGAGCCCGCCCACCAAGGGCACCTCGGGCAGAAAGACGGCGCGGTCATCCATCAACTGATCGACACTCAATCCATAGCGCAGACCCACCTGATGATCCTCCACGCCATGGGACGGTGCCGTATGAACCAATCCGGTCCCCGCCTCCACGGTCACGTGTTCGCCACAGACCAGGGGAACGGTGCGTTCCGCCAGGGGGTGCTGCAGGGGAAGATGTTCAAGAATGGCTCCCTTGACAGGCCCCCACACATGCTGCGCTTCCAGCCCATAGCGCAGAAGTGCGCCGGCCCGCAGACTTTCCTGCAGGAGCAGCAGTCCGCGCGTTGTCTGCACCAGTTCGTAAGCCAGTTCCGGATGCACCGCCACCGCCTGGTTGGCGGGCAGGGTCCAGGGGGTGGTCGTCCAGATCACCGCAAAAGCGGGGGCCGGCAAGACGTTCAAGCCAAAACAGCGGGCCAACCCCGCTTCATCCTGCACCAGAAAAGCCACATCGATGGCCGGTGAAGTCCGTTCCTCGTATTCCACTTCGGCTTCCGCCAGGGCCGAACCACATTCCGGGCACCAGTTGACGGGTTTGAGACCCGGTTTCAGGTACCCGGCCTCCCAGATCCTGACCAAGGTTCGAAGAATGCCGGCTTCCGTTTCTGGATTCATGGTGAGATAGGGATGATCCCAATCTGCCATCACCCCCAGACGAATGAAATCGGCTTTCTGCTGGTTCACCTGAGTTGTAGCATAGGCCCGGCAAAGTTCGCGGAAACGGGCAGAGGGAAGGTGGCGTCCATGCTCCTTTTCCACTTGCAGTTCGATGGGTAGACCGTGACAGTCCCAGCCTGGCACGTAAGGGGCATCAAAACCGGACAACGTGCGACTCTTGACGATGATGTCCTTGAGGATCTTGTTGACGGCATGACCAATATGAAGGTTACCGTTGGCATAGGGAGGACCGTCATGAAGAATGAATCGGGGTCTCCCCTGGCAATGGTCCCGCAATTGCCGGTAGCGTTTCTGTTGCTGCCAGGTTTCCAGCCAGCGCGGTTCCCGTCGCGCCAGATCCGCACGCATGGGAAACGGGGTTTCCGGCAAATTGAGTGTGTCCTTGTAATCGGTCATGACGCATCCTGAATGAGTGACTGAGCAAAGTAGGCACGCGCCGCTGCAGCGTCCGCACGCATCTGTGCCACCAGTTGATCCGTGTTCGCAAAATGCCGTTCATCGCGCAATTTATGCAAAAAGCGTACTTCCACCCGTTGCCCGTAGATCGTCCGCTCGAAATCCAACAGGTGGACCTCCAGCAACGGGGCATCGAGGGGGTTCACCGTGGGCCGATGCCCCAAACTGGCGACCCCGGGCAAAGGGTGGGGGGCGGGACCACACACTTCCACCACAAACACCCCTGACAAGGGAGGCCGATGCCGCAACGCCAGATTCAAGGTCGGAAACCCCAGGGTGCGACCCAACTGATGACCATACCCCACTCGCCCCACCAAAGAGAAGGAACGCCCCAGCAGGGTCGCTGCCCGCGTGAGGTCCCCCGCGCTCAAACAGGCGCGAATGGCGCTGCTCGAAATCCGTTCGCCCGCAATCTGCACGCTCTGCAATGCCGCACATTCAAAACCCAAGGTCCGGCCCATCTCCCGCAATAGAGAGAAATCTCCCTGGCGATGGGCTCCAAAGCGAAAATCGTCCCCCACCAACACCCAGCGTGCCGAAAATCCCTGCACCAATACGCGTTGTACGAAATCGGCTGCGGACAGGGCAGCCAACGCCCCATTGAAGCGCAAAACCCGCACCTGGTCCACCCCCATCTGCGTCATCCACAGATACTTGCGCGTCAGGGAAGTCAGGCGCGGAGGAGCGGAAGCCCTCTCAAAAAACTCCCGGGGATAAGGTTCGAAGGTCAATACCATGGGAACCAACCCGCGCACGCCGGCTTCCTTCACCAGACATTCGAACATGGCCTGATGACCTCGATGAACGCCGTCGAAATTGCCCAGAGTCAAGGCCGTACCCACGGTCCCTACCGGCAAATGATCGATGGAGATGCGTTTCATGGGTCAATTCAAAAGGTACGATTCTATCATGAGAGCCTTCCCGCCTCAGGAACTCTCGTCTTCGGAGTTCGGGGCCGGTGTGGTCAGAGCTTCCTCGACTCGGGCACGATCCAGCGCGGGCGCAAAAAGTTGGATGAAGTCATACACGAAACCCCGCAGATAGGTCCCCGCCCGCAGGGCGATGCGGGTCAGACTGGGGTCAAACAGATGCGCCATATCCCGTGCCCTCAAATCCTGATCCAGATTCTGATCATAGGCCATGGCCGCGATGACTCCCACCCCCATCCCCACGCGCACATAAGTCTTGATCACGTCGGCGTCCAGAGCCGTCAGCACCACGTTAGGCGATAACCCGTGGCGCTCGAAGGCCTGATTGATCCGAGCGCGTCCCGTAAAGGCATGGTCATACGTGATCATGGGATACTGGACCAATGCCTCCAAGGTCAAATGTTCCAACGCCAGCAAGGGATGATCGGGCTTGGCCACCAGGATGCGGTTCCACTGGTAACAAGGCAGAATGCGCAAATCGGGAAACAGGTCCAATCCTTCCGTGGCAATGGCCAGATCCGCCCGTCCCGCCACGACCTCCTGCGCCACATGCAGGGGATTCCCTTGATGAAGCACCAACTTGACCTCGGGATAACGCTGTGCAAACCGCATGATCACGGGAGGAAGCACATACCGCGCCTGGGTATGGGTGGTGGCAATGGTCAATTGGCCCTCCCTTTGACGGCTGAACTCCTGTCCTGCCGTCTTGAGGTTGCGCGCTTCCAGCAAGACCCGGCGGGCCAGGGTCAGAATTTCTTGCCCCGCCGGAGTGACACTCACCACCCGCTTGCCATTGCGCACGAAAATCTCTACGCCCAATTCATCTTCGAGCAAACGAATCTGCTTACTCACGCCGGGTTGTGAAGTGAACAGGTTGTCGGCTGCATGGGATACGTTCAATCCAGCCTCAACCACTTCCACCAGATAGCGCAACTGCTGTAATTTCATGAGACCTCCTCCCGTCACAGGCCCAGAACTCATTATAATCATTGGTTAGGTACATACAATAACTTATTACTTAGTTTTCTATAACACCTCGGGTATGCTCTAGTTCCAAACTCTTCATCACTCTTTCGGGGAACCCCCTGGCATGCTCGTCAATTTCATCCTGTCCGGCGCTGCGGGGGGACTACTGATCGGAATGACCGGAATCGGAGGGGGATCTCTCATGACCCCCCTTCTGGTCATGGGCTTTGGCATCCCCCCCGCAACGGCCATTGGAACCGACCTGCTCTACGCAGCACTGACCAAGGCCGGGGCCGTTGCCTGTCACCAGCGCCACGGAAATGTATCCTGGCGCACGGCGGGTTGGCTGCTGGTGGGCAGTCTGCCGGGAAGCGGACTCACCCTCTGGATTTTGCAGCGGATTCCTGCCAGTCCCCTGCTGGATCAAACGTTACGCCAGGGATTGGTCGTGGCTCTGACCCTCACCACCCTGGCCCTCTGGAAACGGCGCACCCCGCCCAAATCGGCAGGCACCCCGCACGCACAGGTCTGGACTCCGATACTGGGATTTTTTATCGGCGTTCTCGTCACGCTTTCTTCGGTGGGCGGTGGTGCTCTGGGGACGGCACTGCTGCTGGTTCTCTACCCCGGTTTCGGTTTTTCCACCATTGTCGGCACGGAGTTGGCCCATGCGGTGCCGCTGACCTTACTGGCAGGATTGGGACATCTGCGTTTGGGACATGTAGACGGGACCTTGTTGGTTGCTCTCCTGGCAGGATCACTCCCAGGGCTGTGGGTAGGCACCCGGCTCAACCATCATTTACCTGAAAGGATCACCCGTGCAGGACTCTCCCTGTTACTGCTCGGTTTGGCTTTCGGCTTGTGGCACAGCATGCCGGGAAAAATCGCGTAACCGAAATCCCAAACCCCACAGGGTTGCAAAGTAACTGCCTGCAGCCCCCACCAGCAATGGAGCCAAATGCCCCAGCCGGGCACCAAAAGAAGCCGTCAACCAGAAAGACCTCGTTCCCTGACCGATCCAGAGCACCACGCCCATCACTCCCAGCGCCATCCCCAGTTTCAGCAAAAACCCGGACCAACCCGGCCCAGGCCGATACACGTCACGTCGACGCAGCCCCCAATACAGCAAACCGGCATTGCCACAGGCCCCCAGACTGGTCGCCAGGGCCAGACCGGCATGATGCAGGGGACCGATGAACAGAGCGTTCATCCCCTGGGTGAGCACCAGGATCAACAGGGCGATCTTGACCGGGGTCTTGATATCCTGACGGGCATAAAACCCTGGCGCCAGAATCTTGATGCTGATCAGGCCCATCAACCCAAAACTATAGGCCAGCAGCGCCAGATCGACCTGCAGAACGTCTTGAGGACCAAAGGCCCCCCGCATGAACAAGGTGGAAATCAAGGGCACCCCGATCAAAGCCAGCGCCAATGCGGCTGGCAACGTCAACATCAAGGTCAGCCGCAACCCCCAGTCCAGCAAAGCCGAATAACCGACCTGATCATCTGTCGCATGGCTACGCGCCAAACTGGGCAACAGGATCGTACCCAAGGCCGCCCCCAGCAATCCCGTGGGAAACTCCATCAGACGATCGGCATAAAACAGCCAGGAAATGCTGCCGGTCGGCAAGTAGGACGAAAACAGGGTACTCAACAACAAACTGATCTGTCCCACCGACACCCCGATCACTGCCGGCCCCATCAATTTCAATACCCGTCGCACTCCCGGATCAGAGATATCCCAGCGCCATCGTGGCACCATCTGCAACTGGCGCAGGAAGGGCCACTGAAAGAGAAGTTGCAGCACCCCCCCCGCAAAGGCGCCCCAAGCCAAGGCCGCGATGGGGGGCGTAAAAAACCGGGAAAAAGCCAGCACAAAAATCAGAAATCCGATATTCAGCCATACCGGAGTGATGGCCGGGACCCAGAAACGGTTCCAGGTATTGAGGACCCCGGCGGACAAAGCAACCAGGGCAATGAAAAATATATAGGGGAAGGTGATGCGCAGCAATCGGGTGGTCAGGGCAAATTCGGCTAAATTCTGGTGAAACCCAGGGGCCGTCACCCATACGATCTGCGGGGCAAAAAGAATACCCAGCAGCGTCGTCACCAACAATGCCACCATCAATACGCTGGCCACATGGTCCACCAAACGCCGTGCCGCCCTGTCCCCGTGTTTGGCGCGTTGGGCCGCCAACAAGGGAACGAAAGCTTGCGAGAAGGCCCCCTCGGCAAACAGGCGACGCAACAGATTGGGGAGCCGGAAAGCCACCACAAAAGCATCCGTTTCACCCGCTGCGCCAAAAGCGTGCGCCACCACCACATCGCGCAGAAATCCAAGGATGCGTGAGAGCAACGTCATGCTGCTGGTTTGGGCGAGAGATTTAAGAAGATTCATGACATACCCAGAATCCGGTATAATACCGCGTTTAAGTGCTGATGTAGCTCAGTTGGTAGAGCAACTGATTCGTAATCAGTAGGTCAGAGGTTCGATTCCTCTCATCAGCACCAT
>JAJZFH010000005.1 GCA_021805445.1 Pseudomonadota bacterium | reverse complement strand
GCCCGTCAATCGATGGGGATGTCGATGATGGCCTTGAGGGTCCAACCATCTGCCGCCTGGGTCAGACCACGCCCCACCCCGAAATTGATGACCCAGGGTTTCATATTGATATCGATGGCGGCAAACAGCACATTGTTTTGCTGCGAGTAGGGAAACATGGTAGAGAGCGTGCTCAGCACCGAATAGTACTCGAAGCCCGCCATGAATCCCGGCACGAGATTTCGCCCCACCTTGATCTGCGGACTGAATACCGGCCCTCCCTGGCGGTAGCCGGGGCGCAGATTGTAATCCAAAGTAGGATTGATGTCATACAACCAGTCCGCATCCCGGTAGCCGATGATGGAGCGTAACTCCATCATTTGCTGCGTGGGTTCGTAGATCGGCTTGATGTCGGAGATTTCCACATTCAGCCCGTAAAAGACTCCCCCCGTGTCCGGAGCTTTCTGCGGGATCCATTTCATGCGAACGCGCGGCCCGGCAAACTGGGTCCCATCGTAATACCCGTGAACCACCGGCAGGTACAACCCCGCCTCCAGGGTGGGAGTCAGGCCATAACTGATTTCTGCCGTACTTCGATACCCGTGGGTATCCACCATCCCATCGTTGGGGGGGATATACTGGGGACCGGAGGGGGTGCTGTTGAGGTGCATCTGCAACCCCCATTGGCCCGGATCGTTGATGGTATCGTCATAGACCTGGATTTCATCCTGCAATACCGCGTAGGCACTGAGGGAATAAACCCCGCCGAGCAATGCTCCAGCCCAACGGCCGAGGAACCCAACTCCCTTTCCTTTTCCCGTTTTTTGCATCACTGGTTCCGTTCGCACAAAAGCACGAAATTATAACGGAGTCCAATTCCCTGCTCCGTGAAGGTTTTATGACACGCGCCTCAACTGGGCAAATGGGCCAGGATGGCATCGACACTCTTCTTGGCATCGCCAAAGAGCATGCGTGCATTTTCCTTGTGGAAAAGAGGGTTTTCCACACCGGAATAGCCTGTCGCCATGCTGCGTTTGAAGACCACCACCGTCTTGGCCTTCCAGACCTCCAGCACGGGCATGCCGGCGATGGGGCTACCGGGATCTTCCTGAGCGCTGGGATTGACGATGTCGTTGGCCCCCACCACCAGCACCACATCCGTGGTCGGGAAGTCCCCATTGATTTCGTCCATTTCCATGACGATGTCGTAGGGTACCTTGGCCTCCGCCAGCAACACGTTCATGTGTCCGGGCAGACGTCCGGCCACGGGATGAATGGCAAAGCGTACCGTCACCCCCCGGGCGCGCAGGCGACGGGTGATTTCGCTGATGGCCCCCTGGGCCTGTGCCACGGCCATCCCATAGCCAGGAACGATGATCACGCCCTGGGCATCGGCCAGCAGGTGGGCGGTTTCTTCCGCCGACACAGCCACCACTTCACCCTGCGGACCTTCTGCCGACGCAGAAGAAGTCGTGCCGCCCGTACCAAACCCGCCCAGGATGACACTGAGAAAACTGCGGTTCATGGCCCGGCACATGATGTAGGACAGAATGGCCCCGCTGCTGCCCACCAAGGCACCGGTAACGATGAGCAAATCATTGGAGAGCATGAAACCGGTGGCCGCCGCCGCCCAACCCGAATAACTGTTGAGCATGGACACCACCACCGGCATGTCCGCGCCTCCAATGGCCATGACCAGATGAAAACCGATGAACAGCGCCAGTATCGTCATCAGTAGCAAGGGCAACAGGGGGGCCATGACCGATTCTGCCCCCACGAATCCAATGCCCAGATAGACCGAACTCAGAATCACCAACAGGTTGAGCAGGTGTCGTCCTGGCAGAGCCAGGGGCTTGCCGGAAATGGACCCACGCAATTTACCAAAAGCCACCAGAGACCCGGTAAAGGTCAGCGCACCGATGAACACTCCCACAAAAATCTCGGTGCGGTGGACGCTCAGTTCGGCACCTTCGAATACCGTATGCGCATCCAGCGTACTGGCATAGCCCACCAGAGTCGCTGCCAAGCCCACGAAACTGTGAAGGATGGCCACCAACTCGGGCATTTGGGTCATCTCCACCCGTACCGCCAGCCGCCAGCCCACCGCGGCCCCTACCAGAATGGCGGGAATCAGCCAGCCCAGATTGCCCATCTTCCCGCTCAACAGAGTGGCCCCGATGGCCAGGGCCATGCCCGCCGCCCCATAAAAATTGCCGCGTCGCGCCGTCTCCTGCCGGGACAATCCGCCCAGACTCAGGATAAACAGAATCGCCGCAGCGATATAGGAAACCGTCAATACTCCATTACCCATGAAACAATCCTCAATCTTTGCGGAACATGTTCAACATGCGCTGGGTCACTCGGAACCCGCCAGCGATATTGATGGTAGCGATCAACACGGAAAACACCGCCAGCCCGACCACGCTGGACTCGGGATTGGCCATCTGCAACAGGGCACCCAGCACGATGATGCCACTGATGGCGTTGGTCACACTCATGAGGGGCGTATGCAAGGCCGGGGTCACATTCCACACCACCTGATAGCCCACGAAACAGGCCAGGACGAAGACCGTGAAGTGAGGCAGAAAGGCGGCGGGCGCATACATGCCCACCAGCAGGAAGAGTACCCCCACTCCGCCGAACACCTTCACCAGGGTGGAGAGGTGAGCGGGGCCGGAAGATTCCCCATGCTTGGGTGCCGGCACTGTGGTCGTCGCCGGTTTGGCGGGTGTAACGGCCTGAATCTTGAGCGGCGGCGCAGGCCAGGTCAGCGCGCCCTGATGGACCACGGTGGCGGTACGAATGACCTCATCCTCCATGTTGACCACCAGTTGCCCCTCCTTGCCGGGCGTCATGTCGGTGAGCAGGTGGCGCAGGTTGGTCCCGTACAGTTGACTCGACTGGGCCGCCAGACGACTGGGTAAATCGGTGTAACCGATGAGGGACACGCCGTGGACCACGGACACCTGACCAGGTACCGTCCCTTCGCAGTTCCCCCCCTGTTCCGCTGCCAGGTCCACGATGACACTGCCGGGTTTCATGCTCGCCACCATCTCGGCGGTGATCAGTCGGGGGGCGGGTTTGCCCGGAATCAGGGCAGTGGTGACGATGATGTCCACCTCCCTGGCCTGAGCCGCGAAGAGCGCCATCTCGGCAGCGATGAACTCGGGGCTCATTTGCTTGGCGTAGCCCCCCGTTCCACTTCCTTCTTCCTTGAAATCCAGTTCCAGGAACTCCGCCCCCATGCTTTCGATCTGCTGTTTGACCTCGGGACGGGTATCGAAGGCACGCACGATGGCGCCCAGACTACGCGCCGTTCCAATGGCCGCCAACCCCGCCACCCCGGCGCCGATCACCATCACTTTGGCGGGGGGCACTTTGCCGGCCGCCGTGATCTGGCCAGTAAAAAACCGGCCGAAATGCTGGGCCGCTTCGATAATGGCACGGTATCCCGCAATGTTGGCCATGGAACTCAAGGCATCCAGTTTCTGTGCGCGGGAGATGCGCGGCACGGCGTCCATGGACAGCGCCGTGATCCCCTGGACCCTGAAAGCCTCCAGCAAGGCCGGGTTCTGGGCTGGCCAAAGAAAACCAATCAGAGTGGACCCGGCCCGCAAAGGATGGGATTCCAGTTCACCCGTGGCAGGATCCACCTCGGGCGGGCGTACCTTGAGTACGATATCCGCCTGTTCCCATACCGCCCGAGCCGAGGGCAGAATCGTCACACCTACCGCCGAGTACGCCTCATCGCCCCATTGGGCTGCAGCCCCTGCCCCGGTTTCCAGAGCCACGACATAGCCCAATTTCATCAACTGGGTGGCCGTCTCCGGGGTAGCGGCCACACGCCGCTCTCCCGCATGGATCTCGCGCGGTATCCCGATCATCAACGCCATAACGAGTCTCTCCACAGATGGGGCGCGCTGGGGCCCCTTTTCAGAAAACCCCCATTCTATCCTGAGCGCGCCTTCTTGGGGCGCAGAAGTTGCACAGGATACCCCGACTCTTCCCAACGTACCCAGTCGAAATGGGGGCCGGGATCGGTTTTACGGCCCGGTGCCACATCACTGTGCCCCGTGATCGCCTGAATGGGATAACGTGCGCAGAGCCCCTCGAACAACGCCCCCAGCGTGCCATACTGCGCCTCCGTGAAAGGCGTGTGATCGGTCCCCTCCAGTTCGACGCCGAGAGAAAAGTCATTGCACCCCTGCCGTCCGTCCCACTGAGACACTCCGGCATGCCAGGCGCATGCATCGGTGGACACGAACTGGGTCAGCGTGCCTTCGCGCCGGATCAAAAAATGGGCCGAGACACGCAAGTCGCGCAGAGATTCAAAAGACGGGTGGGCGGAGGGGTCCAACCGGTTGGTGAACAGATCCTCCACGGCCCGGCCCCCGAACTGTCCCGGCGGCAAACTGATCGAGTGGATCACCACCAGAGTCGGGGGAGAGCCTGCGCGGGAACGGCTACCGTAATTGGGAGAAGGGAAATGACGGGCGCGTCTCACCCAACCTTCCGCATCCACGGAGAAAGGCGGAGGAGAGAGTTCACTCCGCAGGGTCATCGGACGCCCGAACCAGCCTGGCGATGGGCTTCACTACAGTACCAATCGCCCCCCCCGGCAAGAGCCTCCGGACGGGGCAGAAACAGCCCACAGTGCGCACAACGCACCATATCTTCAGTAGCCTGCGCTTCTTTGGGAGGCTCTGCATGGGGTTGCCGCGCGCCTGCGCCAAAAAAAGGGGGGGGGACTTGCCGCTTCCGCCCAAACCAGCGGTGATACACCCAGGCCAGCACCAACAGCCACAACAACAGTTTCAACGACATTTCGGCATTCCCACCCTAGTTTACGCAGCGTAAGTGTACAACTTACCATAAACCAGAGCAGAACTTTCCTGAACCGCAGTGGACGGAACGTATTGTCCGGGCCTGGGATGCAGACCTTGGACCCGTTCCAAACGGTCATAGAAGTTTCATCAAAGAGTCATACCCCTGTCACAACGCCTTGTTTCAATGACTGCATGAAGATCCAGTCTGGTGTTCCAGCAGCATGAGCCCGGTGTCCCACTACCGTACCCTGTGGTTATCGGACATCCATTTGGGGACACCGGGCTGCCAGGCCGATTATCTGCTCGACTTTCTGCGCTGTAACGAAGCAGACACCATCTATCTGGTAGGCGACATCCTGGATGGCTGGCAGTTGCGAAAGTCCTGGTACTGGCCACAGACCCACAACGATGTCGTCCAGAAGCTTCTGCGCAAGGCGCGCAAGGGCACCCGGGTGGTTTATGTGGCGGGGAACCATGATGAATTGATGCGTCAGTTCTGCGGTCTGGCCTTTGGCGACATCGTGGTTCAGGACGAAGCCATCCATACCTTGGTGGATGGACGCAAACTCTGGGTGGTACATGGTGACCTGTTCGATGGAGTAACCACTCATGCACGCTGGCTGTCCCACCTCGGGGATAATCTCTACACCCTCATCCTCAAATTCAACCGGTGGTTCAATGCGGTCCGTGCCCGTCTCGGACTACCTTACTGGTCTGTATCCCAATACCTCAAACACCAAGTCAAGAATGCAGTCAATTACATCCATGCCTTTGAACAGGTGATGGTGGAAGAAGCCCGGCGGCGCGGTTGTCAGGGCGTAGTCTGCGGGCATATCCACAAAGCCGAGATTCGTGAAGTGAGTGGGTCCCTGTACTGCAATGACGGGGATTGGGTGGAAAGTCTGACGGCTCTGGTGGAAACCCATGAAGGAAGGTTGAGTATCGTAGAATGGCGCCAAAAAGTGGCCTTTCCTCTCAACCTCGGCCCCATCCATCTGGCAGAACAGGAGGAATGAACAGATGCGCATCATGATCGTGACAGATGCCTGGGAACCCCAGGTCAATGGCGTGGTCCGAACCCTGAAAAACACGCGTAGGGAATTGGAAGCCCTGGAACATGAAGTCGCCATGATCACTCCTCGGGATTTTCCCACATTGCCCTGCCCCACCTATCCTGATATTCGCCTGTCACTCCTGCCCGGGCGCCAAGTCTCCCGGCGTTTGCGCGAATATGCGCCGGATGCCCTGCACATCGCGACCGAAGGCCCCCTCGGGATGGCGGCACGGAGCCACGCCTTGCGCCAGGGTCTACCCTTCACCACCGCGTACCACACCCGTTTTCCAGAATATGTTCAGGCCCGTTTGGGTATCCCCCTATCCTGGACCTATGCTTTCCTGCGCTGGTTTCATGGTCCATCCCGTGCCGTGATGGTGCCCACCCAGGTGGTGCAGAGAGATTTGCAACACCATGGTTTTGAACGGGTGGTGCTCTGGAGTCGGGGCGTGGATCTGGATGTTTTTCGCGCTGAACGGGCCCATCGGCTGAGTTCGGCACCGCCGATCTTCCTGTATGTGGGACGGGTGGCCGTGGAAAAGAACGTGGAAGCCTTTCTGTCCCTGGATTTGCCTGGTTCAAAATGGGTAGCGGGTGAAGGGCCGGCCTTGGCCCGACTGCGTCAACGCTATCCGGCGGTCAATTATCTGGGGGTATTGAACGCAAAGGAATTGGCACAGGTGTACGCCTCTGCTGATGTGTTCGTGTTCCCCAGCAAGACGGATACTTTTGGGTTGGTATTGCTGGAGGCACTGGCCTGCGGCTGCCCGGTGGCCGCTTACCCGGTGACGGGACCGCTGGATGTGATTGGAGATTCCCCGGCGGGTGCGCTGAGCGATGACTTGCACGCAGCCTGCCTCGCTGCGCTGAATCTATCCCGGGACGATGCCCGTGCCCATGCAGAGCGGTTTTCCTGGGCGTCTGCCACCCGTCAGTTCGTCGCTCACCTGCAACCGGTGACCCCTGTTCCCGCGCCGATATCCGTCGAATGGTTGGCGTAATGATGGGGCATGAAAGCCCCTATAAAGGGAAGCGGGGACTTCGGCGGATCTGGAATGCTCTGGGGTATTCCTTGACGGGATTTGCCGACGCCTATCGACATGAAAGTTCTTTTCGTCAGGAGGTTGCTCTGGCAGGCGTGCTGATTCCCCTGTCCCTGTGGGTACGTACCTCGGGGGTAGGTCACGCCCTGCTCATCGGCAGCGTCCTCCTGGTGCTGCTGGTGGAACTGCTCAACTCGGCGGTGGAGGCCACCGTGGATCGCATTTCTCTGGACGATCATCGCCTGGCCAAACGGGCCAAGGACATCGGCAGCGCCGCTGTCCTGATCAGCATGATTCACGGCGTGGTGGTGTGGGGCGCGGTACTATTTTTCTAACCCATGTTTAACGCC